>JAUVXR010000042.1 GCA_030603495.1 bacterium | reverse complement strand
CAATCGCCGCCAGAATCCCCGCGACCCAGGGCTTGAGCTGGTCGGGATAGGTCCGCAACCCCTGGAGAAGCTCGGCCACGGGCAACTCCTGCATCGTCGCCAACGCCTGGGCTACTTCCCCGCGCAGCCTCTCGTCCTGCGCCGCGTAGCTTTGTCGCCCGGCTTCAGGACTGAACAGTTGAACACCCAGCCCCCACCAAAACCGGAACACAAAGGCGCCCGGGGGGTAGCCGAACTGGGTAGGTGAACCGAAGCGCAGGTAGTTGTATACCCCTGTAATGACCAATGAAACGCTCACGGGAACGAAAAAGGCAGTCAACCACACCGTCAGTCGCCGGCGGTCGCTTATCCTGAGAGCTTCCCATACCAGCCCTATGGCAAGGATCGGCACTACAACTATTGACGCTATGCGCACTAGCAGGAGCCCGCCCGCACACAGTCCCACCACCGCCGCCTGTTGCCAGCTTTGCGTTCGGCCTAGCCGCAGCAAGTTGTAAACAGCAGCCACAAGCAGCAACGCTGCCAGCGGCTCGCTATTGAAATCCTTCATCTGCACGAAGGCGCCCGTGCCGAAGGCGTAGATCAGGGCGCAGCCAGCCGCCACCGGGGCTGACAGCCCTACCTCAACGGCGAGCAGATACAACACCACACAGCCCAACGCAGTGATTACAGGGTTAAACCAGGAGACGGCAAACTCGGTGATTATGTCATCTTCCGCAACTTCGTTGCTGACCAAGTTCGCTACCAGTTGCCCAGCGACAAACCAGGGGATCGCAGCAAGCGACTGCGCGAGTCCGTACCGGGAGTAGCACCTGCCGTCTGTCCCCTCCATGCACGCGGTCGTCTCGGGAACAGCTACGGTCCCTTCCAGTACGACACTGCGGGTCACGGCCAGCATCGTCGCACCGTCCCACGAGCGCACCGTACCCTGCGCGAACAGCGCATACGCCAGCAAGACAGCCAGAAAGAGCTTGACGGGGAATCTCATCGCTTTGCGCCTGAGTATATCATATCACCAAGCGAAAAGAAAAGCCGCCCGGCCAGGCGGCGGACACAAGCACAAGGATACGCGTGCCAGAGCGATTGGGCAGACCAGCCTCGCGGACCCAGACTACTGTTCCTACCAGCCCCGGGTGGCCAGGCGCTCTTCGTCGGGCAGGCTGGCGACGTCTATCCCTGGCATCGCCGCCCCTTTGAGGCCCTTGCAGGCGCGGACGACTTCCGCCGGGTCCTCATAGTAGGTGGTGGCGTGGACGATCGCCAGCGCGCGGGCATCGGGGTCTTCGGACTTGAAGATACCCGAGCCGACAAAGACGGACTCGGCACCAAGCTGCATCATCAGCGCGGCATCGGCCGGTGTAGCGATACCACCCGCCGAGAAGTTGGGCACGGGCAGCTTGCCTGTCTCACTGATCTCTTTGACCAGCTCAAAGGGCGCGCCCATATTCTTGGTTTCAGTCATAAGCTCCTCGGTGCGCAGGCCCTTGAGGTGCTCAATACCGGTCCTTACCGCGCGCATGTGCCGAGTGGCCTCGACGATATTGCCCGAGCCGGCCTCGCCCTTGGTACGGATCATCGCTGCGCCCTCCCCAATCCGCCGCAGCGCCTCGGCCAGGTTCGTGCAGCCGCACACAAACGGCACCTTGAAGTCGTGCTTCCAGACATGAAAGCTCTCGTCGGCGGGGGTGAGCACTTCGCTCTCGTCAACGAAGTCAACGCCCAGCGCTTCGAGCACCTGGGCTTCGGCGAAATGCCCGATGCGGCACTTGGCCATGACCGGGATGGTCACCGTCTCCATTATCTGCTCGATGATCTTAAGATCGGCCATGCGCGCCACGCCGCCCTCAGCGCGAATGTCGGCTGGTACGCGCTCCAGCGCCATCACGGAGACCGCGCCGGCGTCCTCGGCGATTTTGGCCTGCTCGGCATTAGTCACATCCATTATCACGCCGCCGCGCAGCATCTCGCCTAATCCTACTTTATTACGCCACGTGGACTTCTCACTCACTGCTGCTCATCTCCTCGCAACTTGTCTCAACCCTCATCACAATTATACATCTAATCAGCTTGACTGACAACCGTGGGGAGTGGTCCGAGGGCGACTGCTATCAGTTATCGGCACTTCGTTGACGAAAGCCGCAGACTCTTGTAGAATCTATATACGAGACCGGCACCTATCCTGTGGCTGTAAGGCGGCGCGTAGCGACTTGGTGTCTTGAGGAAGTTACGTTTGGGGAGCGTCCGACAGATGAAACGCAAACAGCCAACTTGGAAGGACGTCGTTGCTGAAGCTCTGGCAGATCTAGGCGGACAAGCACACCTCTCCGAAATCTACAGCCACGTCGAAGACGATCCGAAAACAGCAACGAATCCTACCTGGCAGGATACCATAAGGCGTGTGGTGCGGCAGTACAAGGTGTTTGAGCCTGTTCCGCCCGACCGCAGCGGAGTATACAGGCTGGTCGACTTTGAAACTCCGCTGCCTCAATCTCAAGATATTGACTCTGAAGACCCCGAGATAAATCATGGAACTGCCCAAGGAATGCTGGTTTCTCTGGGGCGTCTCTACGGGTACGAAACGTTTGTCTCCGCCCGCGACCAGTCTACCAGGCAGTTCCAGGGGGCAAGCCTCGGGGATCTGGCAACTGTCGGAGACTGCTCCGACGTCTTCCAGGGCCCCAACCTACGGAAGATCAGGGAGATAGACGTCTTGTGGTTTGACGAGGATGACTATGGTCTTTTCCCCGCCTATGCTTTCGAAGTGGAGCACACCACGAAGGTGAGAGATGGTCTGGACAGACTGCTGAAGATCCCTAAGAGGTTTTCGGTAGGTCTCTTTGTCGTGTGTCCCAGTGAAGACAAGCGGGGTCTGTTCGATCAGCTTGTAAGTCAAACACCCTTTCGCAGCTATCGGGACAGATTCGCATTTCGGGTGTACAGCCAGCTAGAGGCTGTCTACAACGCTGCGACGACACACAATCTTGAACGCGATGATTTCGGCATCCTGGAAAGACACGCGAGAGCATAGATATGGGCTACAAAGATGAGAAGTGGCGTGAGGCACCCGGCTACTGCGTTGAATGCGACAATCTGCGACCATTGAACAAAGCCGGAGTCTGTGAGGCATGCTGGAATGTGCTTCCGCCTTCACATTTCGAAGCGTGGGGAGAAGACGAGTACAATAGCCACTGGTATTACGAGCGGTCGCGCGAGCAGAACGACGAAAGTCCGAAGTTGAATACTTACATTTTCCTAACCACGGAAGGCTTCACATTTCAGCCAGGCTCCGAAACAAGCGAGCCCGACGTCGCGAATTTGCAGGTTGTAGGCTTCGGCGAGGGCACAAGCCCTGACGAGGCTCTGGCCGACATGCTCGAGACGCATCAGTGGATTCAGAACACTACGTTCTCCGAGGTTCTGTGCTATCAGCTTGCACGGAATGCACGGGGAGCTGCCACGTGCATGAGTTTGCCCTGACCCAGCGGAATGGACCCGCTCAATTGGCGGTCGAGGGCGGGCCCTATTCTTCCCCGCAGCGCGCCCGGAGTTGCTCCCACTTGTAATCCACGAATTCCTGCATCCGTTTGCGGACATCCGCGCCCTTCTCATCGCGGAATAGATGGCGGAAGCGCCCCTGCGGCTCAAGGTACTCGTCCAGCGGCTTCTTCTCCTTGGGCGTGTAGTTGAGCTTCCACTCGCCGTACTCGACTTCATAGAGTGGCCACATACAGGTATCCACGGCGAGCTGGGAGATCTCGGGCGTGATAGCCGGCTCGCAGCGCCAGCCCAGCGGGCAAGGCGTGAGCACGTTGATGAAGGTGGGCCCATCAATCTCCAAGGCTTTGGCCGCCTTGGTGGTCAGGTCGCGCCAGCGCCCGGGGATGCTCTGGGCCGCGTAGGGGATATCGTGAGCCGCAATTATTGCGGTTAGGTCTTTGCGGTGCATAGTCTTGCCGGGCAGGACGCTCCCGGCCGGGCTAGTAGTCGTATGGCTGCCCATCGGCGTAGCCGAGGAACGCTGGATGCCGGTGTTCATATACGCCTCGTTATTGAGACAGACATAGAGGAACTGGTGCCCGCGCTCAACCGCCCCCGACAGTGACTGAATGCCGATGTCATAGGTCCCGCCGTCACCAGCAAACGCCACGAACTTGTAGTTGGCGTCGGGGTCAATGTAATCGGGTAACGGTTCGCCCTTTGCCGCCTTCGTCTTGAGTGCCTTGTACATCGCCTCGATACCGGCGATGGTCGCTGCCGCGTTCTCGAAGGCGATGTGTATCCACGGGATTGCCCAGGCGGTATACGGGAAGATGGTGGTGGATACCTCCAGACAGCCCGTGCAGGAAGCCGCGATGACCGGATCGTCGGTGCTCATTAGGACCTGTCGGACGACGATCGGTTCGCCACAGCCCGGACAGAGGCGGTGTCCACCCGTAAGGGCGGTGCGGCGCTCAGCTAGCTCTTGCAGTCGTGCCATTGTCAAATCCTCCCGTTAAAACGCATACATGTCCGCGTGTTCTTCTTTGCTGAAGGCGCGCACGCCGATGAACTGCAATGGCTGGTCAGGCTGGCCCTCTGCCGCAACCTGCTCTAGGTCACGGTAGATGCTGATGATCTCGTCGGGCGCAATCTGTCGGCCACCCAAGCCGTAGATGTAGTTCACCGTCGGCACACTCACCCCGGCAGTGTACAGCGCCGAAGTTATCTCCGCATACAGCGGCCCGGCCTGCGCGCCGAAGGACGCCGCTCGATCGCAGACGGCCACCGCTTTGAGACCCGCCAGGGCCTCGGCCAACTCCTCCGCCGGGAAGGGCCGGAACAGGCGCAGCTTCAGTAGCCCCGCCTTGACACCTTCCGCGCGCAGCGACTCCACCGCATCCTTGGCGGTGCCCGCCATTGAGCCGAGGGCCACTATGGCGACCTCAGCATCGTCGAGCTGGTACTTCTCGAACAGCCCGTAGCTGCGCCCGAAGGTCTCGCCGAAGCGCTGGCCCACCTCGATGACCGCCTGCTTGGCTGGCTCGTATGCGGCCCACTGGTCGCGCTTGTGCTCGAAGTAGAAGTCGTACAGGTCCAGCGGCCCCATCGTTAGCGGATTCTCGACATCCAGCAGCGGGTAGCGCGGCACATACGGCCCCACGAAGTCCTTTACCGCGTCATCATCTTCGACTTGCAGCAGCTCGTAGGAGTGACTAACCAGAAATCCGTCCAGACACGACATCACCGGCAGCCGCACGTCCGCCTGCTCGCCAATGGCCACCGCCTGGATGAGGTTATCGTAGGACTCCTGGACATTCTCGGCGTAGATCTGAATCCAGCCGGCGTCGCGCGCGCCCATCGTATCGGAATGGTCGCAGTGGATGTTGATATTGCCTGACAGCGCCCGGTTGACCACCGTCAGAATCACCGGCATACGCAGCGAGGCGGTGATATACAGGATTTCCCACATCAGCGCCAGGCCCGCGGACGAGGTGGCATTCATCACCCGTCCGCCGGCAGCGGCCGCTGAGGTGCAGGCGCTCATCGCTGAATGCTCACTCTCCACGGCCACGAAGTTGGTATCCACCTCGCCGTCGGCGACGAACTGGGCGAAGGTCTGGACGACTTCAGTAGAGGGGGTAATGGGGTAGGCGGCGACGACGTCGGGATTAATCTGCCGCATCGCCTCGGCTACCGCCTGATTCCCCTCCATCGGTTCTACCTGGGGCATATTGGTCCTCCTTAACGTAACTGACTATTCGTGAAGATGAAACTATCCCTCTAATGACCCTCCTCCGTCAGAATGCCCAGATTGTTGCGCGCATTTTGACCTGTCTCCCCGTTAGGGTCTAACTCCACAGCCTTCTCCCAGTCGCTGCGCGCCTCCGCCCATTTCTCTTGCTCGAAATAAGTGCGGCCCCGGCCATAGTAAGCCCTCGCGAATTGCGCGTTGATTTGCAGGGCCTTGGTGTAGTCCTCGATGGCTCGGTCGTATTCGCCTCTGTGAGTATAGGCGGAGCCGCGCTGGCAGTAGACCCTCGCGAATTGCGGATTGATTTCCACGGCCCTATTGAAGTCCTCAATAGCTCGGTCGTATTCCCCTTTGTGACCGTAGGCGTTCCCGCGGCCGTACAGGGCTTCACCGTGCTCAGGGCTGATTTCTAGAGCCTTGGTGTAGTCCTCAATGGCTCGGTCGTATTCGCCTCGGTGACTGTAGGCGGTCCCGCGCTCGCAGTAGGCCCTGGCGAATTGCGGGTCGATTTGCAGGGCCTTGCTGTAGTCCTCAATGGCTCGGTCGTAGTCACCTCTGCAAGTATAGGCGGTGCCCCGCTCGCAGTAGGCCGTCGCGAATTGCGGGTCGATTTGGAGAGCCTTGTTGAAGTCCTCAATGGCTAGGTCGTATTCGCCTTCGGAAGTATGTACGCCCCCACGACTGCAATAAGCATCAGCATATTGGGGATTGATTTGCAGGGCCTTGTTCAAGTCTTCAATCGCCCGGTCGTATTGGCCTCCGTGACCGTACGCGTTCCCGCGACTGTAATAGGCGTCAGCATATTGTGGATTGATTTGGACAGCCTTGGTGTAGTCATGAATCGCCTGGTCATATTCGCCTTTGTGACGATAGGCTCTTCCGCGAGCGCAGTAGGCTTCACCGTATTCGGGGTCGATTTGCAGGGCCTTGGTGTAGTCCTCAATGGCCCGATCATATTCATCTTCATAAGCATAGGCGATCCCACGACCGTAATAGGCTTCAGCATATTGTGGATTGATTTGGAGGGCCTCGGTGTAGTCCTCAATCGCCCGGTGGTATTCACCTCTGTAAGTATAGGCGGTCCCGCGACCGTAGTAGGCTTCGGCGTCTTGCCCATTAGCGTTGATAGCGGCAGTGTAGTCTGCGATGTCCCGTGCCAGTCGCTCCTCCGTAATGGCCGACGCGGGTGCCTGCTTCTCTTGGCTGGTGCAGGCACCCAGGGACACGCACGCCACAACAGCTATAATCCACCACCACGTTCGCATCATTCTTCTCCCCTAATCCCTCCAACTCAAACCGATATCTTTGCCTTCCCTCTCCTCAGACTTACGGCTCTTCTTTCAGCACTACCAAAGGCACACTCGCATAGAACTGTACCCAGAGCATGGCGTACAATCGCTCGGCGTAGACCTGCTTGCCCAGATCATTCAGGTGAACCTGGTCGGGTTCGCGGTATAATGGCCCCAGCAGGTCATCAGTAGTGGGGCCGGGTAGCGCAATTCCCCTTTGCCATAGCAGACGCTGGCCGTCGGCTACCTGCTGCATAGCCTCGGGCGTGGCCCTGGTGTGAAAGGAAACAAGCGCCACCACCCAGGGAATCGCGTACCCCGCGTCCTCGTTGAGTTGATTGATAGTCCTGGTTAGATTCGCGGCATAGGTTTCCGCACTGGTACCTGCGCCAGCATCGCTTTCCCCCTGGTGCCACAGCACGGCGCGCACTCCGCCCATACCAAGCTGCCTGGCAACCGTTTTGATGCGCTGGTAACCTTCGGCTCCCGGCAGCCAGAACCTGGTAGGAGTGCCACCCACCGCCCGGCACGCAAAACCAATCGGCATCTGCAGCGACCGGGCCAGCAGATCCCCCAGGAAGGGCCACGGTGTGCCGCCCTTACCGCCATTACCGGGCTGGGGGTCGTAGGCAACTCGCCAGTCCTGACCATCAAAAGTCACCACTCTGTCATCAGCAGGGACGTTACAGTTGCCGCGGTTGGCAGTGTTCGACTGCCCGGCGGTAATAAAAACCTCGCCGATGCCGATATGCGGTACTGTGGCTATGACCGGGCTATCCGGGGTCGCCGGGATTCGCACTTGCAGCTCATACCAGCCTCCGGCCGCTGCGGTCAGCTCACCGGTGTACTCGCCGGTCTCGTCACTGGCCGTCAGAGCTGTCCAATCCGTAGTGGTGCCCTTATAGGGACCGGGCATCAATACCAGACGCACCTCGACTGTGGGCAATTGTCCGTCAATATGCACAGCTACCGAAATGCTGCCCTGGTTCGCCGCGTCCCGTTGGACGACTTGATATTCGCTGGGGCCTAGCACCTGCACAGTCACTTCATCTGCCTCCTGGGCATAACTGGGGCAACAGAGGGTCCCCGCGGCAACAAGTATGGGCAACAGCAGGCAATGCAGCAACTGCGGATGCCGGGGTTGCTTATTCGTTGTCATCGCCACTCAACTCCGATTCAGGCACCATCTCAATACAGTCCTTGGGACAGACTGCGGCGCAGATGCCGCAGCCCTTGCAGTGCACCAGGTCAATGCTCTGCCCAACTACCGAGCCATCCTTGCAGAAGATAGCGTTATCCGGGCAGTAGACCCAGCAGAACAGACAATCAATGCAGCACTCGTCGTCGCGCACCGGCCGGTCAGTCCGCCAGCCGGAGACATCATATTCGACAGCATTACCGGCCTGGGGAATATAGCCGCCGGAGACCATCTCGTGCCACTTGGCATCTGGCTTGTATACTCTCATTCGCTACGCACCTCTTCGTAAGCTCGTTCGACTGCTTCGAAATTCGCTTCGATGATCGCCTCGGACAGCTTCCCTCCCAACTGCTTACGGATGGAGGTCTTCGCGCCCTCCAATTCGAGCACGTCGCTGACCTTGGCCAGCGCCCCCAGCATCGGCGTGTTGGGGATACTGCGACCAATCGTGTCCACCGATATCTGGCTGGCGTCCACGGTCCAGACCTGAGCCGACGGGTTGCCCAGTCGCTCGCGGATTTCCGCGGGCGAGTCAGACGTGTTCACGATGATGATGCCATCTTCGGCAATACCTTCGGCCGGATTCTCGCTCTCCAGCAGACTGGGGTCCAGCACGACCACGATCTCCGGATTGGTGATACCCGAGCGCAGCCGGATTGGACTATCCGAGATCCGCACGTACGAGCGCATTGGCGCCCCGCGCCGCTCGGCGCCGTACTCGGGGAAGGCCTGCACCTGCCAGCCCTGCTCGGCGGCAGCCACCGCCAGGATGTAGCCGGCGGTCTTCGCCCCCTGACCACCCCGCCCGTGCCAACGAACTTCAGTTAGTGTTGCCATCTAGGTCCTCCTTAGGCGCGTCAATTGCCTCGCACCGCCTGGGTGGCGGCCAAATCGAACTCCTTGGTCCAGAAGCCGGCGAACCGCTGCTTGTAGCGCGTCGCAACGTCCAGGCGGCGAATAACCAACACATTCTCGTCATTGCGCTGGTACGCCGCCCGGCTCCAATTATACGAACCGGTTACTACAATCGTGCTGTCTACGATCGCGAACTTGTTGTGCATTATCGCGCGGTTGCTACTGATGCGCACCGGCACATCCTGGGCCGCCAGGTAGCGGGCCTGCGAGTGCTTGTGCTTCACCTGCGATCTGTCCAGATAGACGTAAGTCTGCACACCCCGCTGCTGCGCCCGCACTACTGCCGCCGCCAGCTCCGGGTCCGTGAAGTAGTAGACAGCAATGTGCAGCGTTTTGCTGGCCCCGTCGAGCACGTGGATGATCGCCGCCTGCGGGTCATCAACGCGCGAGAAGAAAACCTGGACGTCCGGCTGCTCAACCAGGCTTGTCGCTGCCGCGCTCAGCAGCACAACCAGAATAAGTCCGGCCACTACCAGCGCCTTGGCCCGTGCTAGTCCCATAGCAACTCACACCTTTGACTCGTGCCAAGAGAGGCACATTCCTGAGCCGGAGGCGACTCATTCAGAGTAATTGATGTTCCGGTACTGCACATTGTGTGGGAGTTCGGTAGTTACCAATGCCACGTCACCGTGCCAGATGTCTGGCCCAAAGGCGCATTGGTAGTCTATTATCTCCGCACCCCCTTCTTCAAAAACTCGCATCCGAATATTGGCGCCGAGCCGGTGGATCGTAATCCTGTGCCAATGGTGTGCCCCCGCCTCGACTTCCTGGAGAAGCCGGTCTCTGTCGGGCATCCTCGCGTAGCCGGACATCTGCTTGACACGTATCCGTCCGTACTCCTTCATTATCGCGACGAAGGGTTGTCCCATGCCACGCCACCAAAGGGCGACTGCCCCCCACCCAGACGATGGCTCCAATCGGAATTCGAGTGACACGTCCCAGTTGCCGTCCGTGCTAAACGGTAGGACGAACGCGTGGAATTCGTCGGCTGTTTGGTCACGCCTCGCGATCAGGGAAGAGCCCTGCACACTCCAGCCTGGGTTGTCTGCAGCCACAATGTGCTCATGTACACCGTTCCTCAGTAATAGAAGAAGGCGTTCGTTTGAGTACCCCTCAGGCTCTTGGACCGCATCCTCCTTAGGGTGTTCGCGATGTTGGATTTCTCCTTCGAACGCTTTGAAGGCGTCTTCGCCGGCTCCGACGCCAGGGTCCCGTGACAGCAATTCCTCCGCAATCTCTCGCGTATGCTTCTTGAAGGAGTATTCGAGGAAATCCTTCTCCTCCACGGGCAAGCCTGCTTCTCGCGCTCTGTCGACTACTTTGCTATCAGAGTCCATCAGCACGATCCGTAGATCATGGTTCTTCTGCGTGGCGTACTGCAGCAGCCCTGCAATCGCAGTGTCCGCGAAACCGTAGCCGATAAACACGGCAAGTCGCGCGGACTGCAAGCAGTCAACCAAGTACATGTGCGCTTGCCAGAACGGCTCCGTGAAAGGCAGCTTGGTGGGCGACGGCCAAACCAGTGCGGCCTTTTCAGGGTCGACGACGGGACGACCGTTTCCGTCGAAGACGACTTCTGCGACAGCACCGTCCGGGGATTGCGACTCAGGCGCAAGCTCCTGCCAGGCCACGCAGCCGTGCAGCCTGAATATCACAATCCCCAGGTCGGACCCATCGGCACTTATCGCATCATAGATGGCGGGAATCACCCATTTTGGCCCACGAAAGCTGCGATCGATCGCATCATGTGGCGTCAGCTCCCGCTTCGCGAACTGACGATCAAGGTCTTCGAAAGCAAGGTCGTAATTCGTAGTGAACACCGGCAGTACGTGACGAGGCCCCGGATGCAGCAAGCGCAGGAAGGCAGGCCAACAGCTTCCTTCAAGCACTGTTGGTTTCTTTAGGTTGCCGTATTGCTCAATGAGCACACTACTTAAACGGTTTCGGAGTTCTTGAGCAATCCTGCTGATCCCCGCTGTGTCTTTCGCCCAAGTGTCCACCATCACAGGGAGAGGCCCTAAGTAGTCGGTCGCTGGGGCTGTGATTTGCTCTATTAGGTCGGGCTGGACGGGAACATGTACCACATTAGCTAGCTCACAAAGACGATCCACGTAGTCGTATATGTACTCGAAGTTCGGATGCTGGTCAGAGTCCAGAGCACGGAACAAGGCATCCTGTGCTGTGGACCCCGCGAATTGCTCTCTCAGCATCGCGAGAAAGCGGGACCCTACCGGATACCCCAGGTGGTCTGAAGCTCCCCCGCCTGCGAAAATGACTATGGGCGACTTCGTTATGTTCTCGTTCAGTCTAGGCATCCAAACTCCTTACCCCTCCATCTTAGTCCGGCCACGCAGGGACCGGGCCAGCGTCACCTGGTCGGCGTAATCGAGGTCGCCGCCCACCGGCAGCCCCAGCGCAATCCGCGTGACCTGCGGCGGCTCGGGAAGCTGGGCAATGAGCTGCCGCAAGTACTCCCCAGTTGCATCACCCTCGACGGTCGGGCTGGTGGCGATGATTACCTCCCGCAGACGCATCTCCCGGATGCGCTCCAGCAGCTCAGCGATATACAGGTCGGAAGGCTTGATATCCGCGACCGGCGACAGCGCGCCGCCCAGAACGTGATAGACGCCCTCATACTCTCCGGAGCGCTCCAGCGCCATCAGATCACTGGCCTGCTCGACCACGCAGATGACGCTGATATCCCGGCCGGGATCCTCGCAGATGGGGCACAGGTCGCCGGTGGTATAGTTATGACACCGCGAGCAAAGCCCGATCTCCGCTTTGAGTGCCAGTACCGCCAGGCCTAGCTCCCCAACCTCGTCATCGGAGCGACTAAGCAAAAAAAAGGCCAGACGCTGGGCACTCTTGGGGCCTATGCCGGGGAGCTTTTCCAGCTCACCGATAAGTTTCTGTAGGGGTAGGGCGTATTTGAGCATTTCGGCTGACTCGGCTTGGAATAACCGTCAGAAGATATCGGGCACATCAATACCCATAGCGCCCAGGGGGGTCGCGGACATTATCTTCTCTCGCTTAAGCTCGGCAGTCTTAGCCAGGGCATCGCGCAACGCCGCGCAGACCAGGTCCTGGAGCAGTTCAACATCCTGCGGATCAACGACCTCCGCGGCGATCTCTACATCCAGCAGCTTCCCGTCACCAGTCATACGGGCCCTCACCGCACCCCCGCCGGCGGAGCCGGTTATCTCCGACTGCTGCAGCTCCTCCATAGCACCAGCCAGACTCTCTTGAAACTTGGTTACTTGACTCTCAAGCATTGCCTGTATCGGATTTCTCATAGCTTATTCCTCGGTTATCTCTGTGCTTCCTTCGAATAATTGCAGCGTCCGGGCTACCGCCTCATCTGCCGCATCCGGTGGCGCTTTCCCGGTTGGCGGAGTCGGCTGAGGCGCGTCGTCCGGAACGGCCGCTTCCTCCCCGCCCAAACGACACTCTATCCGCAGCGGCTGACCGAATAGCTTCTCCAGAGCTCCCTCGATGACCTGCCGGTAGTCGGCTCGGGTCTTGTTGTAATGAAACTGGTAGTCCTCGCCAAAACTCAGCACGACAGTATCATCGTTCAGCGCCACGGGACTGCCCGCCATAGCAATCGGCGCGACCGGCATGTTGCCCGATCTCTTCAACTCGTTCGGCAGCGTCGCCCAGTGGGCCTGCACTACTTCCAGGGTCAACGGCCCGTCAGCCGCCACCACCGGGGGAGGCGGCTCCGGCACCGGCTCCTCTGACGGGACAGGCTCAGTAGGACGGGCGTCTCGCCTATCCCCCGCCTCGACAGGCGCGACGCCTGGCGTACTGCTCTCTGGCGCCAGTTGCGCCAGCGTCACCTCCACCAGCAGCGGCTGCTGGCTCGACCACCGGAGCTTCTCTCGGGTCTCGGCCAGGCTGTGGATGACCTCGAGAATTCGCTTGCTGCCCAGCGTATTGGCCTGCGCGCGGCGTTGTTCCAACTCCGCCTCATCCACACTTGCCCAGGCTGCGACCTGAGCCTGCATACTCATCCGCAGCAAGTTGCGGAAATACTCAGTCAGGTCGGCGACGAACTGCACCAGGTCCTTCCCGCCGCTAACCAGATCGTCCACAACGCCAAACAGCCCAGGCACATCGCCCTGGGTAATCAGGTCAGCCGTGCGGGCGAGCAGCGACTCTTCGGTGATGCCCAGCACCGTCCGTACCACGCCGATATCAACCGGCTCATCCTGCCCCCGATAAGCAACCACCTGGTCAAGAATACTCTCGGCGTCGCGCATCGCGCCGTCCGCGGCAATCGCAATCGCGGTCAGCGCCGCCTCGTCAACCTGCACCTCTTCATCCGCCGCAATCTCCCGCAGCCGCTCGCTGATCAGGCCAATCGGTATCGCCCGGAAGTCGAACCGCTGGCAGCGCGACATTATCGTGGGGATGATCCGGTGCGGCTCGGTCGTCGCCAGGATGAAGTAGGTCTGCGGTGGTGGCTCTTCCAGCGTCTTCAGGAAGGCGTTGGCCGCATCGCGGGTGAGCATATGGGCCTCGTCGAGGATATATATCTTGTACCGCGACTCCGCCGGTGCGTAGGCCACACGCTCGCGCAGCACGCGGATCTCGTCAATGCCGCGGTTAGAGGCGGCGTCAATCTCGATGACGTCCAGCGAGCGTCCCTCCTGGATCGCCACGCAGTTGCTGCACTCGCCGCAGGGCTGGGGCGTCGGGCCGCTCTCGCAGTTGAGCGCCTTGGCCAGCACGCGCGCAGTGGAGGTCTTCCCCGTCCCTCGCGGGCCGGCGAAGAGGTAGCCGTGGACGATCCGCCCCTGGGCCACCGCATTCTGCAGCGTCTGGCTGACGTGCGGCTGCCCGACGATCTCCTCAAACCTCTGCGGCCTGTATTTTAACGCGAAAGGTTGGTAAGCCATGGCCTCCAGTCCGAGACGGACCTCAGCTAAGGACGGTGTAAAAAGCGATTGACATCACCGTTATCCACATGAGGCCGATTACAAAGAGCATGACCTGTATGGTTTTCCTGCCAGATCCGCGCTCATCCCATTCGATCTTGACTCCACTCTGGCGCATGTAGTCCTCAATTGGCGATCTGAGATAGAGGGTAAACGGGGCGAAATCCTCGATCTGTGATGCAGTTATCAAACGCTGCTTCTGGTACAGCCTATTCCTTCCAATGATGCGTATTCCTGCCAATACAGACACCACTCCTACAACGCCTGACAGCACGAGTGGCACGGAGAACCCAGAGGCGCTCCCAAGATTCAACAGGGCAACCAATACTCCATTGATGGCAATAACTGTCGCGAACGTCTGCCACGTGAGGCGGTCCTCAGCTCTGTACTCTTCGGCAGCCTGCCTATACTGTTCCAGGACCAGGAGGCGCAGAAACTCATCGTCATTGCTAAGCCTTTGCACGAGGTCATTCTCCATAATCGTTTCTCCCCCAATTAGAGACCTATCTCACAATTCCTGGTTACTTCACCATTTCTTCCGGACACAGCGGGGCTGCCCGACAATCTCCTCAAACCGCTGCGGGCTGTATTTTAACGCGAAAGGTTGGTAGGTCATCAGATGACATGCAGCTTGTACTTGCAGTAGTTGTAGTCATCCAGCGCCTTGAGTATCCCGACGTCGAGGCGCCATTCAGGTTCCACATTCTCATACTGTCGCCTTGTTGCCTTCATGAAGGCCCAATAACCGGGAGCCTCGCCACGGTCCGCATACGGCACACCACCACGCTTACCATAGGCCTGTCTAATGGCAAAGTCCCATATCGGGAAGAACGTGGGCGCCAACAGGTGAAGCGCCTTAGCAGCACCTGTCGGCCTCAAAATCTTCCTAAATGCCGTGAAAATGGTTTGGACTGTCTCCCTATCTTCGTCTCGCAATGTGAAGATCGAGCCTCTGCCAAACTTTGCTATTGTTGCTTCATGTGCTTCAAGCAGCCCCTCGATGTCTTTGAAGTGTTCCTCGCTATATAGATCAGGATGGAACCGATAGAAACTCTGATTCCAAGTCAGAAGAAGGACGGCAAGAGCCTCCGCCAGGTTGATATCAGTGGCATTTGTGCGACTTAGGCGCACCAGCTCACTCGCAGCGTGGTAAAATAGGTCCCTCGGCTCATTTTCCAGGTATATCTCGTGAGCATCCTCCAAGTCTTTCGTGGTGGGCATGTCTGGAGTCGTGTTCGCCATCTAGCCTCACATCCTCGCGTAGTGCGGAAGACATATCTCCGCACCCCTGGTTGTTCCGACAGGCCTCCAGTCGCGACAGGAATGTCGCTCCTACGAGATTAGGCGCCTCGCTGCCGCTCGGCGACCAGCTCGCCGTTGACCCCGATATTCTCCAGCGGGTTCTCTTTGATCAGCACGACAATTTCCTGTATCTGATAGACTTCGCGAGCGGTCTTGGTAAACCTCTCCACCAAAGTCCGCTTCAAGTCAGTGGAAATGGCCGGTCCTTCGACGGTAATAACTGGCATCTTGTTCACCTCCGATGCGCCTTTTTATCCGTCTGCCGTTGTCCTGTCGTTACTCCTGCCGTCGTACCTGCCCCTGCGCCTGCCGTTGTACCTGCCGTCAAATGGCCGTGCACCCCGCTGTCGATGGACGGTTCCGGGCGTTACCCCGGCAGCCTGCTCCAGCCAGGTTGACCGCGGCACAGCAGACTGATTGCCTACCGCTGCTTCCTTCCGGATCTGACGGGGTTCAGCAACGTCTGCTTGCGCGGGACCCGGCCTTCATCACCGCTTACTGAGGTCAGACCCCACAACCGTACACCTCGAGCAGGGAATTCAGCCCGGCTATGGCGGATTGCCGGTTCAGGGTGCCGCCAGTCCCCCGCCTAGCACGGCCATTGGACGACAGGTTCAACGACAGGCTTAACAGCAGGTTTAACGGCAAGTTCAACAACAGGTTGGAACGACACGCTTAACGGCACGTTGAACGGCAGGTTCAACAACAAGCTTAACGACAGGTTGGGACTAGGCGGCGGCGACTCGTCCTCAACCATCCTGGTCAGCAATAGTATCCTTGAACTTGTGCATCATTCGAACTAACCCCGCGGCTAAGACTTCCCCCCTTTGGACCTGCTCCCCAGATAGATAGCCTATATCACGGCATAGCAGAAGAAGATATTGAACCTCTGCCAGAGAGCCTATCGCTATACTAAGAAAATGACCGAATTCAGCCGGTGTGGCCCGAGCATGACCCTCCACAATATTGGCAGCTACCGATACTGCCGCGCGCCTTAGTTGAGAGACCAGTCCGTAGCGCTCTTCCTGGGGCAGGTGCTCGGCAAGCCCGTATATCTCGAGGGCCAACTCATGAGCCTTCTGCCATACGACCAGAGATTCAAACGCTGGCATTCCTTGCCCGCTTTCGTTCCGCCTGTCGCTGTACCTGCCGCCGCGCCTGCCGTTATCCCCGCCGTGCCGTGGTCATTGCCTGTCGTTATACCTGCCGTTGTACCTGTCGTTTCACCTGTCGTTATACCTGTCGTCCAATGGCGGAGAGGGTGGGATTCGAACCCACGTGCCGCTTGCGCGACAACACGCTCTCCAGGCGTGCACCTTCGTCCACTCGGTCACCTCTCCATGTTGCCCGACTACTGTCTTAGTGCCTTGGGATGCCGTTATCGTTGTCGTTGTTTCTGCCGTGCGGTGGTCGTTGCCTGTTGTTGTACCTGCCGTTGTACCTGTCGTTTCACCTGTCGTTATACCTGTCGTCCAATGGCGGAGAGGGTGGGATTCGAACCCACGAATGGGGATGAACCCATTACACGATTTCGAGTCGTGCGCGATCAACCGGACTCTGCCACCTCTCCGCGCGGCCTGCGATCTGCCGTTGTCTGCTGTCGAGTTGCCTGCCGCTACTCCTGCCGTTTTACCTGTCGTCCAAATGGCGCCCCCGGCCCGATTCGAACGGGCGACCCGCAACTTAGGAGGTTGCTGCTCTATCCAAGCTGAGCTACGGGGGCACCGGACTTGGAGGCGAGATGCGAGAGTCGAGAATAAGCAACCTCGCCGTATTTCTGTCGTTGTCTACTGTTGTCTGCCTCTATCTGCCGTTACCTGCCCCTATCTGCTGTTGTCTGCTGTCAAATGGCGCGCCCGGGGGGATTCGAACCCCCGACCCCTGGCTCCGCAGGCCAGTGCTCTATCC
>JAUVXR010000049.1 GCA_030603495.1 bacterium | reverse complement strand
GCCGGCCCAACTGCACCGGTAGCGCCCTTGGCTCCCTGGGGGCCTGCAGCGCCCCTAGCTCCCGTGGCCCCCTTGGGACCAGCCAGGCCCGGCGTCTGCTCGATGGCATCCAGCATCCGGCTCAGCGCCATAGCGAACTCGTAGCGAGTCATGGCGCGGTTGCCGCGGATCGTGCCATCGGGATACCCAATGAGTATCCCCATGTCCACTAGCTGCTGGACGGCATCATAGGCCCAGTGGTCGAAGGGAACGGTCTGCGCGGGGTTGATCTGTGCGCTAGCCGGAACCGCCAGGGCTACGACTAGACACAGAACTACGATATACTTGGTCATTTGATTTATCCTCGCATTAACTCTCAGGAAGCAAAGCCAATTAGCCTCACTTCACCCAAACAGATCGCTTCATAAAGCCGAGTCGTGAGCGCAGTGTCCTTTGTTTCCTGGCTCGGAGGCTCGGGTGTGACTTTGGCGTGTCTGGCTTCCTAACCGCTGACCAAACTGCCTGTCTGGCTAAGCGAGGTACCCTCCCTTCTTGGCCAGGTTTTGACTGGCAGTGCGACTAGGTGCTGAGAGAGCCAGTGAATGAGCAGATGAACACTGTTCGTCACCGACCAGCAAAAAGTATAGCAGAAATGGTGCCAAAACACAAGAGAAGCCGCCCCTGCGAGCAGTCTCGAATCATCAGCAAAGGAATGTCACCGCTAGAAGGACACCATCTGGGCCTGTCTTTCCTTACCACCCGACACGCGAGCTCATCGGCAGGGGCAGTCCGCCCCGCTCGACGTGCTGCTAGTCGGTCACGAGCATCTGGTCCCCCACTTCTAGTTTCCTCGACTATATTCAGTCGGGGAAGGAATTTCATCGGCCCACCGCGAAACTATCAACCGCTGTGTTATCGCCGAGGGGACGGCCCGCCTTATGCTTGTGCCCGAAGACAGTGACATCTTCGCGTCGCTCTCGCTTGACCAAATCTCGGAGCAGGTCATCTTGCAGCCCCCACGTGTGGGCGGCGACGAGATGAACCTCGCTGAGTTCCCGTTTGCCTTGTTATCTGATCGTCAGCTCCCCGGCCTTGATACCATCGAGTTCTCCGACGTCATCCGCGGCAAGGGTGGTGGCCAGGTCGAGCGCACCTGGATCGTCACTGCCAGTGAGGAGTTCGGCCTCCCCGTTGCCAGTGACGAGCAGGTCTACGTCGCGCTCATGGAAGTGACCCGCGAACAGGGCTACTCCTCCCGCGTCGTCCATCTAACCCGTTACGATCTAATAAAACGCCTTGGCTGGCCCGACAAGGGCGGCAGCTACAAGCGCCTCAAGGGCGCGCTCGATCGTCTCTTAGGGGTGACCATCACCACCAAGCGCGCCTTCTGGGACAAGGCTCAGCAGTCCTACGTAGACGTCGGCTTTCACATCATTGACGACTATGCTCTTTACAGCGAGCCTCGCGGCCGCAAGCCTGCTGGGCCCCAGCGTCCTTTGCCTTTGAGCTACGTCGCCTGGAACGAGATTATCTTCAAATCTTTCGAGGCTGGCAACATCAAGCAGCTCGACACCGCCTTCTACTTCGCTTTGCGCAGCGCCGTATCGCGCCGGCTTTTCCGCTATCTCGACAAGAAGCGCCTCGATGGCAAGTCTGCTTTTCGCATTGGCCTCCGCAAGCTTGGTTTTGAGAAGCTCGGCATGAGCCGCAACTATTATCCCAGCCACATCAAGCAGGAGCTTGAGCGCGCCCACGTCGAGCTTCGTGCCAACGGTTTTCTGGGCGGGTTCAGGTACCATCGCCCTGCCCGCAACGCTGACGAGCAGGTCATCTACTGGTTTACTGACAGCGCCCCGCCTCAGTCGGTGGTGACTCAGCAGCACACTGATCTTCTCGACCGGCTTGCTGCGATTGGTGTTACTAATGCCGTAGCCCGCCAGCTTGTTACTCGCTACGGTGACGAGGTTGCCCGCCAGCTTGATTATCTACCTTACCGCAGCCCCAACGACCCACCGGCGATGCTTGTCGAGGCTATTCGCGGACAGTGGGCTGCTCCGGCCAGCCATTTGAAGGCTCAGGCCGAGCAGGGCCAGGCTCAGCGCGAGGCCGAGGCTGAGCTTGAGCGCCACGAGCAGCGCCAGCGCGAGGCCCAGGAGCGGCAGGTGGCGGCCCAGGCCTCTCGGGAAGTCCTTGCCCGCCTCTCCCCTACCGAGCGCGCGCAGATTGAGTCTACTGCCCGGCGCCAACTCGAGCAGGACAACCCCGCATTGGCTGCTCATCCCGACAGCGCCGCTTACGGAGTTGTCCTGCTCGATTACATTGCTACTCTTCTCGACTAACAGCTTCTAGCCCGGTCTACTTCTCAGTGACGGCCACCACCTCCACGCCCGCCGCCCCTATGGTCCCGGTCTCCGCTCTGCTCGTGCTCTCTATCCCTGTCGCCCCTTTGATCCCGGTCCTGGTCCCGGTCGTGCCCTCTATCCCAGCCGCCTCTATGGTCCCGGTCCCGGCCCTGCTCGTGCCCATTGCCCCAGCCGCGCCCACGGTCCCGGCCCCGGTCGCGATCCCGGTATCGGTCGCGCTCGCAGCCCCGGTGGTCACACTTCCTATCCCACCTGTACTGGCCCCATCCGTAGCCGACTCGCCCGTGGTGATGGCGCGGCGGCGGGGGTTTGTAGCACCGTTGGTGGTGCCGGTGGCCTGGGCCCTCGTCATGATCCAGGGCTTTGTAGACCAGGTAGCCTACTGCTGCGCCGGCGAGAACCTTGCCCAGGTCCCCTCCGGCGTAGGCTGGCCGGGCGGTATAGACCATACCGGCCAGCGCAACGGCTATGATAAGTCCTACACTTCTGAATCCGACGGTACCTGACATTTGACTCACCTCGCTTTTCTTAGTTAGCTACGCGGCCTCATCATCTTAGACACCTGCGCTGCGCTTATTGTTCGCCTACATCCCGACCTCCGCGCCTGGCGCCTATTTTGGCGCTTTACGCGCAGACACCAAAAAACGCCGACCCTCCGGCCGCCGCTTCCCGCTCCCGTCTGTCGCTGTTAGTTACCCTCCTCTGTGGGAGGGGCACCCTTGCCCCGACCGTACGGTACGACAGGCGTCTCGCCTGTCACGAAGATTAGCCCTAGGCTAGGCGAGTTTCAATGGCTTGCCCATTCAGATACAGGATAGTCTCCTTCGGCGTCCACGTGATCGCTACCATGAGACCGCGCGGGCCGCAGGTTGGAACGGGATGTCGGAACACCAGCACGTCATGCGAGGGTCGCGCCAATGCTAATTCGATTGTCCCGTCTGGATGTTTGGTTGCAGCGACATGAACTCCCTCTGCATGAATCTCGGGAAAGTTGTACCCCTTGTCGTCCGTCCACCAATCACCCTGATCGCGGCCCAGCCAAAATGAGACCGTCCCTTCTGGTCTTGCCATCTTATTGCCTCCTTTGCCTATGCCACTTCACCAACATTTTTCGCCCCCAGTCTGCGCCTGTCCGTCGTTTGCTGTCAATCGCCCCGCACCCCGCGACCGCCCCCTTATCATTGACTTGCTGAGCCGGGTGCTGGTCGGGGCAAGGGTGCCCCTCCCACGGAGGAATGGCCTGACTCACCAAGGCCCCCCTACAGAACAATAATCTGATTCGCCCAAATGTTGTGGGAGGGGCCTGATTCACCAAGGCCCCCCTACGGAACAAGAATCTGATTCGCCCAAAGTTGTGGGAGGGGCACCCTTGCCCCGACGCTGTTGAAGTAAGCCTGCCGCAGGTCCTGAGCCCGCCGTATAGGGCCGAATGGTCGAAGGGCCCTCTCCCCCTACATTCAAGCGCAGACTGGTGCGGTCGTCCCTATGACCGCACCAGTCTGCGCGCTAATAAGAGTCTTTGGGGAGGGGGTGTGGCCTGTCGTGAGCCTGGTCGAACGGGGGAAGCCACTTTCTCCAGAAAGGGGTTCCCCCGCAGAAGGTGTTAGCCTCTCCCCCATTATCTCCGTGGTTGCCACTAAATCCCCCTATAATTGCAGGCGCGCTACTTTCTACTCCTGGGCTTGACCAACAAAGGCTTTATCAGTATAATAGTCGTTACTGGTCTGCCAGAAGTGGTGTTGGGGGCTAAGAGCTATGTCCACCCCCCGGTGGATGAAGGAGATTCGCCGCTACTGGGTTGCCTTGCAGGCTGATGACGGGATGCCGCCACGATCTCGCAGCAACAGCCACACCTCTACGTTGCCGCAACACCCGTACAAGTGCGCCCCCCGTCAGCTAGTCAAGCGCCAGCCGCGGCCCCATTAGACTAAAAGCAGCTACTCGTGCTGTCGGTGAAGTGCATCTAGGCTACCGCTGCGCTGCTAGGTGCTGCCTGTGCGCTGCCATCTAACAGGGTTTCCCCCGCGAGATCATTCTTCTGCATTGCGTTCATCTGCCTCACTCGTAGGGCCGCTGCTCCTTGTCCGCCATAGCCGCGCAGGTGCGGCGACGGCGGATCCTCGGCCTTATGGTAGGACAGGCGTCTCGCCTGTCTTCCCTATTTGTCCTCCTCTGTGGGAGGGGCACCCTTGCCCCGACCCTGCCTTTGTCTGCCTCTATCCGTCGTCAACCGTAGGGGCGCTGCTCCCTGTCCGCCGTAGCCTTGGCGAAGGCGGATGCCGTTGTCTGCTCCTGTCTGTTCTTATCTGCCTCCATCTGTCGTCAACCGTAGGGGCGCTACGAGCCCGCGGGGCCGACAAGGTGAGACAGGGCATCCTCCGCAGCGCTCTGAAGCATCAGCAAGTCCGGGTCACTGGCAAGCCGTGTCCTACAAGCCGTCAGGCACATTCCGGTGAGCGCATCGTGACTTAGCGACGGACTGGAGCCCTTTTGATTCCTGACCTCGTTCTTCACCAGGTGCAACACCGACAGGGCCAAGAAATGCCCCCTCATGTAGAACAACAGACGCCTCCCCTGAAATGCTTCTCGGGTCTCTACCACGTCATCTTCCGGAAGGTCGAGCTTCCCGATACACTTCGAGATCTTCTGCGCGCACGGGCGCCAACTTCGATTCTTAAGGAACCTCGCACACTTGTCACCCATCACTTTATCCCCTGTGCCAAGGCGTACCGCGGTGCAATCGAGGTATAGGAGTTCCTGGAATCTCTCGGTAATCTCGTCCTCCCATACTTTCCCAACTTGGATCGCGTTCGGCGCTAAATTGCTTAGCGTGGCCGCGATGTCGTCAATTACCTCGGGTACGAAGAAGTAGTTCTCGATGCTGTGACGACCCGTGGTTACCACCCGTGGGTGCCTTTCCTCCTCCGGCGGGAAGATATCATCATATTCGCTGTCCCGCGTTGCCAGTGCATCGGTCTCGCCCTCCATCACCCACTTGATAATCTTGTCTATTTCGTCACGACCGTAGGCGCGTTTGAACCTAACGTCTTTGCCATACCATTCGCCCGGAAAGATCATACCCCAGAACGGTTCATCCTGCGGCCCCTCTATCCATACGAGTATCTTCCCCTTGAACAAGTGCGGGTAGTTATTGATGCCCTGAGGAGTCCGGCTAGGCATTGGCATTGTCTGAAGCCTCCATCACGCCTTGCATGCCGATCGTATGCTCTCCAAACTCCGAAATGATGTCCGGCGAGTGAGTTGCAACGATCAGCTGGGAATTCGGGTTCAGCAGGCGGATCGACGAGAGCACTTTTTCTTGCCAAGCTACGTGCAGAGAGATTTCTGGCTCGTCCGTCATAAACACGCATGGCTCGTTACGCTGAACCAACGTCTCTATCAGCATTATCAACAGTTGCTTCTCACCCGATGAGAGCTTCTCCACCATTGGCACCAAGCGCGTGTTGTCTTCGCCCGCTTCATTGTGATCATGGAGGCTACAGAACAGTTTTCCATCAGAGTCCAGACCCACCGATTTGTCTTCGAAAAAGTCGTTGCACAGCTCTACGAACTTGTCGCGCTGGCCCGTGATCGTCAGTTTCTCGTGTCGTGCATTGTCCGCAAGGTTGATGATATGCTCGGTCCGCTTTATCAGCCCCCAGACGAATAGGTCGTCCACATTGACCCGGCCTTTGGGTTCTTTGTTAGCGAAATCTCTCAATGCTTCCACGGACCCGGACAGTCGCCTGATGTGAGTATGCAGCCGCTTTGTGAATGTCGATGGATCTATGTCCAATTCCGTAAACGCGTTATGCAGTCTTTTCTCCTCAGACTTCAGGTCCAACTGGAGTGCTTCGGCGCTGAAGGTGTCCAAACCGGGGTCGTAAAGCATCGATAGGCTTACGTCCTCCTGGAATTTCTGGGACACTTTATCGAGCTGCGTCCCCAACAGCGCCTGATACTCGATAAACTCCCCCAGCAAATCATCGAGCCTAGCATCCACTGCTGGCATCCGCTCTTTGTCATATTTAAACGACTGCTCTTCCCTTTCCCTCTCCCGCTCGGGGGTACGGTGAACCGAGATGCTGCGCACGTGCACGATTCCCGCCAGCTTTCCACGCACAGCCTCACTTGCTCTCTCCATCCTCAGCCGGGCAGAACGTGTAGAATACGGTGAGGTGCGATAGGGCCCCCGTTCCGCCCATAGGGGCACAGGCATCCCCTTCTCTCTCCCGAACCTGTATTCCATAGATTCCTCGCCAGCCCCCTTTCTCACATTTATCGTTTTCCGCTGTTTCCCGTGCTCGAGACGGACCCTCACCTCCTCAAAGTCAATCTCGCCGAGCACGGCGATGTCACACATCAATACCGCATTCAACAGGTTGAGCACAGTGGTCTTTCCGGTGCCGTTCCTGCCCACGAGGATATTGACATCGGGCTTGAACTTGATTCCCACTGTCTTGCGTCCCCACAGCTCCTTGATCTCCAATTCCGTTACGATGAAATCTGGCATAGGCCACCTCCTCACACCTTTTACCTAAGTCTACTTTCATCCGCCGGTTGCTGTCAATCGCCCCGCCCTTGTCCTGCCTGCCCTGAGCCATGCCGTAGGGAGTTCTCGAAGGGCCGGCCCCAAACCCCATCGGGACAAGAATGTCCCTCCTACCGGCAGCCTCCTCGCTCCCTTTACTTTTGGAAGTTTTTGCCGGAGGGGTGCGGGGAACCGGCTTTTTTCAAAAAGCGGGTTCCCCGCAAAAGCCGTTAGCCTCTCCCCCATTAAAAGTCTTTGCGGAGGGGGTGCGGGGGAAGCCACTTTCTTCAGAAAGCGGTTCCCCCCGCAAAGCCGTTACCCTCTCCCCTCTTTCTTCTACTCTGCCAGTGAGACGTCAACGGTATTAACGGCACACATTGTATTGCCGATGACGCACATCTCCTGAGCGGCTTCCACGGTCCGCCGCACCTCGTCAGTGAGCTCTCCCGGCATACTTACCTCCACCTTGAAGTCGCCCAGGCAGTGGCTCGCCGGATCCATTGTCGCTGTTGCTGCCACGGACATGCCCTCGTAGGCGATACCCTTGTTCTTGCAGGCCATCGCTACGATCAATCCCACGCAGTTCGCCAGTGTTGCCACCAGTGCCTGCGGGGGAGTCATTGCCGCCTCCTTCCCCCCGTAGGCCCCTGGGACATCCGCGAACAGCTTCAATCCCTCCACATCGGCACAGAACAACGTCGGCCCTACATTTGTAGTGGTACATTGAATCATTGGCACAACCAATCACCTCTCCTTTTCGAGTAAGCTGCAGCATCTGGCTACAACAATGCAACTGGTGTTACTGTCTGCGTCCTATTACAAGTTCTTACCGGCTCGTCCGCCGTAGCTACACTTGTGGAGCACAGGCGGGAAGGGTACGGGTGATAGCGCAGACCGATGCCGCCGAAAACGAGTCGTTTCTGCCTTTATCTGTTGTTGTCTGCCCCTATCTGACGTTATCTGCCGTCCCCTGAGGGTGTCCCGCGCAAGCTGTTAGCTTCTGCCTTCTCTCTTAAAGTGGAAGCGCAGGCCGGTGTGGTCGGCCTTATGACCGCAGCGGTCTGCGCGCTACTAGAAGTCTTTGGGGAGGGGGTGCGGGGGAAGCCACTTTCTTCAGAAAGGGGTTCCCCCGCAATGCCGTTCTCCGCCGTAATCGCCTTCATTCTCCTGCCCCTCCCAATGTCTCCGCAACCTGCTCCGCCTTCTCCCCCATTCCTTCGAGCAGCACTTCGACGATCTGCGATCGCGTGGCCTTCAGGTTATACTCTACCAGCAGGCGCACCTTGATGACTTCGAGCTGCTTGACCATATCCAGCGGCAGGTAGAACGTCACTTTCTCTCCGGGGATACTCGGTACGACTCGTGGCCGGTGCCGCGTCGCTTCTTCCACCGCACGCAGCCGCTCCACTGCCTTTTCCGCCTTATTGGCCGCTTCTATCATCGCCGCTGCCTGCTCATCGTCCTCATCACTCAACCCTTCTATCTCCTGCGCTAGCCGTCTCCCCTCCTCTATCGCCTCCTTGGTCAACCTCACCACCTCGTCGTCTTCCTCTACCGTTTCTGCTTCCGGGGCCTTTTTCTCCTCCGCCTCTTCCCCCCCGAAAAAGTCTGCTGCTCTCGGTAGTTTGGTCTTCCTAGCCACGGTCAAGCACCTCCTGGACTACTGCTCGATACAGTTGCGCCACTTCGCTACGCGGATCATACTCTGTGATCGGCTGATGCGCTATTGCCGCCTCCTGGACTCGTATCGTCTGCGGGATCACCGCCTTGAACACCACGTCCCCAAACGCCTCCCGCACCAGCTCGATTACCTCCCGATGGTGAATCGTCCGCCGGTCATGCATCGTCAGTAGCACCCCGCACATCTTCAGCGCCGGATTGACCTCTTGCAGCCGCTCGATGCTCGTCTCGATCTGTCTCAGGCCATGCAGCGCCAGAAACGAGCACTGCTGCGGCACGATCACTTCCTCCGCTGCTGCTAGCCCCGCTACTGAGAGCAGTTCCAGCCCGGGTGCCAGGTCTATGAGCACAAAATCGTAATCCCCCGCCACCGCCTCTATCGCCCCTCGCACCACTTCCTGCCGCTCGCCAAAGCCCATCTCGCTCAGCAAGAGCCCCGCGCCCGCCAAATCAATATCCGCCGGCGCCAGCCACAGCCATCCCTGGCTCTCCTCCCCGGAGCCCCCCATCTCCCCCAGCTCCACGACCACCTCCGCTATCCCTCCCTCCTCGCCAAAAATCGCCTCATAGACCATCCCCTCGAGTTCTTCCGTATTCACTGCGAAGTACGATGTCAGGTCCGCCCGAGGGTCCAGATCCACCAGCAGCACCCTCTGCCCCACCTCCGCCAGGGCCCCGCCGAGGTTCGCCGCGGTGGTTGTCTTCCCCACTCCGCCCTTTTGGTTTGCAACGGCAATCACTCGGCCCATTGCTCTTCCTTTCTCATTGAACTATCACTTCGCCCCCCCACCCTCACTCTTTCACCCCCCTTCTCTCTCCCCTCCCCAACACCCGTACCTCTCCTCTTATTAGGCCTGTTATACCGCAAGTCCGCTTTCCTGTCAACCCGCCTCGCCGCCTTACCGCCTCGCCGCCATCGTTCTCTCTATCCCTCGCCGCTGCGCCGCCCTGCCGCTCCACCGTCTCGCCGCTACCCACACCCCCTCCATATACTTTATGAACCCGCGTGTGCCGAGATTCGGCTAATCTATTGGGCGGGAGCCGCTGTGCGGCTGGCCCGCCGAGCGGCCGTGCTGTTCGACTGTCGCTCGTCCACGTCTGCCGCTGCCCCGCTGGGCGGTAGAGCGGTCGTACCGCCATCCGGTTGGAAAGCGTACGAGGCGATACAGCACTGATAGCGCGAAGAAACGGATGCTTCCGTGGGCCTTTTCGCGTGAGGACATCTACGCATGGCGAGGGGAGTCGCCCCGCCCCGGGGGGAAAGACAGGTTGCTGGGCTCGGGCCGAGCAAGGCTAATTGGTGGCTTCTGAGTGTGGGGGACAGAGCTTGGTCACCCGGTGGCGGGCTCTCGGCGTGAGGAAGACAGATAGAGGCAGAGAACGACAGAAGGCCGGGATGAGGCGGCGAGGGCTAGACTAGCTGGTCGGGCAACTGGTCAAGGTCCCCGGAGATTAGAGCCGCCGCTATCTCGGCCGCGCGGCGCGAAGCGCCCGGCGGGCTCAACGCCGCCCGACCTTGGGCCAAGTCCTGCACCATCTCGCTGCGGCGCGACTCGTCGCTGTGCAGAGCCAGTACCTCCCGGGAGATTCGTCGGGGATTGCAGTCTTTGTGGAGTAGCTCAGGGACTATCCGACGCTGAGCAACAATATTGGGCATCGCAAAGTAGTCAGTGCCCGCGTCCGTGAGCCTGGCCTGGAGCAACAAGCCCCAGCTTCTGTGATAGACCATGATGAGCGGACGTAGCGCCGCCGCACACTCCAGAGTGGCGGTGCCCGAGGCGGCTATCACCAAGTCGGAGGCCAGAATCAGAGCGCGGCTGTCAGCAAGCGGTGTGATGAAATCCTCAGCGGCAGGCAGAGGCAGACGACGACAGATAACAGCAGAGAGAGACAGTGGAACAGCAGTATGTAGTAGTACGGCAACTGAACGGCTGGCGGCGGAGGGCAGGCGCGAAAAGACATCGCGCCTGCAATGATAGGGGATTTAGTGGCAACCACGGAGAGGATAGGGAGGAGGGCGGCAGATAGAGGCAGATAACAGCAGACAGAGGCAGACAACGGCAGAGAGCGGTGGGCGCGTCAACCCCCACACCGGTAGGAGGGACATTCTTGTCCCGATGGGGTTTGGGGCGGGCGCGGCGAGCAGCGCCCCTACGGGTGGGGACAGGCCATCCACCTTCGCCTCCTCCTCCGCTTCCTCCTTCGCCAATGCTATGGCGGACGGGAAAGCTACGGCGGACAGGAAGGCTACGGCGGACAAGAGGGGGGCCGGGCGATTGACAGCAAGGGACGGCAGATAGAGGCAGATGACGGCAGACAACAGCAGATAAAGGCAGTCTAACAACAGGCCCAGAGGCCACGGCGGAGGGCAGGCGCGTGAAAGCATCGCGCCTGCAATGATGAGGGATATTAGTGGCAACCACAGAAAT
>JAUVXR010000019.1 GCA_030603495.1 bacterium | reverse complement strand
GTAAGTGTCTACTATCCCCAGAGCGCCACTGTCGAAGCGCAGGACGGCAATCAGCGAGTCCTCTGCTCCCCGGTACTGGTGGACAATGCTTGCTGATGCCGCCAAGCCTCCCCCCACCCCCGACGAACCAAGCGCCGGCCTTAAACAGCCGCCCGACATTCCGGAGCCGCCGGCCGTTCCCCAGGCCGAGCCACTCGAGCACCAGGAGACCGCAGACGCGCCCGGTCAACCCCCGGGTAGTCTGCGCCAGCCGCCGGATATCCCCGCTGCTCCCCCGGAACCCGCGGTGACACCCGCCCCACCACCCGCTGGCGAACCTATCGAGGTGCAGCCCTTCCCGACCGAACCCACTGGCGATCAGATCAATCTGGTACACGCTGACGAGGTGTACTATGAGGCGGGCGTCATCGTCTACAAGGGCAACGTCGTGGTGCGCATGGAGGACATGACCATCTACGCCGATGTGGTGGAGATTGACGAAGAGGGCGAACAGGTGATGGTGCACGGCAATCTGCGCGTCGAGACGCCCAACCAGGATAGTCAGGGCGAGAAACTGCTGATCAACCTCGAGACGGAATGCTGGGAACTGCATATGGGCCGTTCCCGCATTGAACCGGATTTCTTCGGGCCGGAGCAGGTCTACGAGCCGCTCTATGTCGAGGGGCGCCAGGTAAAAGCCGATCCTGACCGCAATCTCGTCGAACTCTTCAACGGGCAGCTTACCTCCTGCGAACTGGAGCACGCCCACTACGCGCTGCGTTCGCATCACGCCGAATTGCGCCCGGGCAACAAGGTCGTCATCGAAAAACCAACTCTGTATCTATTGGGTATGCGGCTGTTTCGCTATCCCTTTAATGTGGTAATGTCCCTGGAAGAGGACCGGAACCGCATCGTGCCGGAACTGGGTGTAAATGAGGTCGAAGGCGGCTACGCGAAGTTTGCCTACCTCTACCTGGCCGGATACGCCGGCTGGGGGATAGCCAAGGCGCACGTCACTGAGGAACGGGGCACCGGCTGGGGCCTGGAACACTATTTGGACACTGACGGCCACCGCGCCGAGGGTTCACTGTTCTTCGAGCCCGACGTGGGTTCTCTAACCGGACGAATTCACCACGAATACCTATTAAGCGACAATCTGCGTTCGGACATCCGGGGCAGCTACCAGCACAACAGCGGCTATTTCGGCACAAGTACCTCTGACTGGCTGGATTGGCGGCTGTACCGCAATACGGCAAAAACGCAGTCGGAACTCGGCCTACGCCGCTCAGTGACCGCCTCCGGGTGGAGCACTAGCCGGCAGTATAACATGAGCTTGAATCACCAGCAGCGGCCCGGGCAGCGGACACGGTGGAGCCTGTACACTAACGCCCGCCGGCGCAGCCGTAGCACCAGCACAGACAGCCAAGAGCCCGACGACGAGATGGATGCGCGGTTCGCATACTACCGCAATCTTGGCTGGTTCGATTGGCAGTTGCTCGCCGACAACCGCTACGACCTGGACGGGAGCGCCTACACCGGCGACGGATACTATGCCCTCAACCGCTTGCCTGAGATAACCATCAGCACAGAAAGCCGGCGCCTGGGCGACTACAAACTGCTGGGCCGCGTGCCCTTTCGCACTTCCCTGGAGCTGGGTAGGTATGTCCAGGACCCCGAGGGAATGACGGTAGGGCGCACGGCTCTAGACATTGACCTGGGCGGGGGCGAGCGGCGTCTGGGCCGGCGGACGCGACTCGATGTGAGAGGGCGCTACCTGCAAGCCTTCTATGACGAGGGTTCGGCCCTGTACACCACCCGCTTCAACACTACCCTCCGGCAAGACTGGGGTGGTCACTGGGCCAGTCAGGTACGCTACGGCCACCAGGCACGCAAAGGCTTCGCGCCTATACGTCTGGATTACGGCGGGCGGCGCCACGACGTATACTGGGAGACGGTGCGACTGATGCCGAATCACTCGCGCATTTTCCTGTCTACCGGTTACGATTTCATCCGCGATCGCTGGCGCGATGCTCTGCTGCGCACTGAGTATATGCCCAGCGCCTCCTCGAAGCTCGAGCTACAGTCGGGTTACAGTCTCGACCAGGCCCGCTGGCGGCCACTAAGCCTGCGCTGGCGGCAGGTGAAGCCGGACCGCCTCTATCTGGCACTAGGCAGTGAATACGACCTGCGGCGCTCCGAAATGACGCGGGCCACGATGGAACTGGACTGGGCGTGGCATCGCTTCTGGCGAGTGGAGCTACTCGCGGGTTACAGCGGCTACCGCAATGAACTTACGACACTGGACGTCGAGCTTACCCGTGATTTGCACTGCTTGATTGCCTCGGTGGCCTACAGCAAGCAGTTGAATGAATTCCGGCTGAACCTGGGCATCAAGGCCTTCCCCGCGCCTGAGCGTCTCCTGGGCATTGGCCGTACCGGCGCACGCTTCGAAAGCCTGCCCGGGCAGTACTTCTGATCCGGCTCCGCAGCGGGGCAGGATTTGTGCTGACGATGGCGAAAGTACCTAACCAGTAGGCCAGGAGCCAAGTTGCGTCCGGGCTTATATCTCAACAAAGGAATTGATGGTGATGCGTCAGACAGTAGCAGTGTGGTTAATTGTCACGTTGGTAGTGCTCATAGGAGGATGTGGCGGGACGGGGGCCGGGCTGGCCCCGAACAATATTGCTTTCGAGAGCAACCGCGATAGCAACTGGGAAATCTACGTGATGGAAACCGACGGTAGCAACCCGACCAACCTGACCAACAATTCGGCGGCTGACGAAGACGCGGCCTGGTCGCCCGACGGCAGCCAGATTGCGTTCCAAAGCAACCGCGATGCCAACGCGGAAGTGTACGTGATGGATTCCGACGGTAGCAACCCGACCAACCTGACAAACAATTCGGTGTCCGATCTCGACCCGGCCTGGTCGCCCGATGGCAGTCAAATTGCGTTTTTCAGCTACCGCGATGGCAACGATGAAATCTACGTGATGGAGGCCGATGGCAGCAACCAGACCAACCTGACCAACCATTCGGCCGGCGACTGCTCCCCGGCCTGGTCGCCCGATGGCAGCCAGATCGCGTTTGAGAGCAACCGCGATGGCAACTACGAAGTGTACGTGATGGATGCCGACGGTAGCACTCCAACCAACCTGACCAGCAATTCGGCACGCGACTACGCGCCAGCCTGGTCGCCCGATGGCAGCCAAATCGCGTTTACCAGCGACCGCGCTGGCAACCGGGACGTGTACGTGATGGATTCCGACGGCAGTAACCAGACCAACATTACCAACAATCCGGCGAACGATGCCTACCCGGCCTGGTCGCCCGATGGCAGCCAAATTGCGTTTCAAAGCGGCCGCGATGGCAACTGGGAAATCTACGCTATGGAGGCCAATGGTAGCAATCAGACCAACATTACCAACAATCCGGCGAACGACATGAATGCGGCCTGGTAGTCGGTGGTCAGGGGTACGCGCGTTTCCAGAACCTACCCGGGCAGTACTTCTGACACCGCCCAGACAAAGCGGCACTCCTGCGCAACCATCCTCTGAGACAAGTACACAAGTTGCATAAGACCCGAGCGTTGTGGTATACTATACTAACACAAAGGCGATGATGGGGACGAGTAGGGCTGGTGGACCTGTAAGCGAGCCGGGGACGGTGCAAGCCCGGTAGGATAACCCAACCTGAAAATCACCCCGGAGCCGCCGGCTGAAAAGCAGCGAGCTGAGTAAGCTGGGCCGGTACTCTACCGTTATCCGGAGAGGATATCGGCGCTGATAGAGATCGCGCCCGTATCTGTCAGAGTGGGCGAGTTCTTAGACTCGTCAATCAGAGTGGTACCGCGGATTAGAATGTCCGTCTCTGAGCAATCGGAGGCGGGCTTTTTGGTGGCTCGGACCGCGGGCCACAGATGGGGGTAAGTGTGATGAAAGAAGTGGACGTGAAAGTTTACGACACGACTCTGCGCGACGGCTGTCAGGCCGAGCAGATCTCTTTCAGCGTGAAAGACAAGCTGCGCATTGCCCAGCGTCTCATTGACCTGGGAGTAGCCTACGTCGAGGGGGGCTTTCCCAATGAAACGACCCCCTCTGACCAGAAGTTCTTCGCCCAGGCCCAGGACCTGGACTGGGGCCAGACCAAGCTGGCCGCTTTCGGCAGCACTCGCCGCAAGGCCATCAACGCGGAAGATGACACCAGCTTCAAGTATCTCATTGCTTCCGGGGCCCCGGTGGTTACCATATTCGGCAAGGCGTGGGACCTACACGTAACCGACGTCCTGTGTGTCTCGCGGGAGGAGAACCTGGCGATGATCGAGGATTCAGTGGCCTTTCTCAAGAGCCAGGGGCGCGAGGTAATATTCGACGCCGAGCACTTCTTCGATGGCTACCACGCCGATGCTGACTACGCCATGTCCACGCTGCATGCGGCGGCGCGCGGCGGCGCCGACTGGCTGGTGCCATGCGACACCAACGGTGGCACAATGCCTCGGGCAATTCAGGAGATAATGGCGGCAGTTGTCGCCGAGTTTAACCTCCCTCTGGGCGTCCACGCCCACAACGATACCGGTGTGGCCGTCGCCAACAGCATAATCGCGGTGGAGGCTGGCGCTACGCAGGTGCAGGGCACCATCAACGGCTACGGGGAGCGCACCGGCAACGCCAACCTGTGTACGCTTATCCCCAACCTGGAGCTCAAGTTAGGGCGGCGCTGCCTGCCCGAGGGTAGGCTCAAGCAGATGACGGCCGTCTCGGTGTACGTTAATGAGATTGCTAATCTTCCGCCGGATGACCGTGCCCCGTATGTGGGACCAACGGCCTTCGCGCACAAAGGCGGGATGCACGTTGACGCTGTGCTCAAGCGCCCGGACTCTTTTGAGCATACTGACCCCGAGACGGTGGGGAACGAGCGGCGGCTGCTGGTCTCCGACTATTCGGGACGCAGCACCGTCGTGCATAAGCTCAGGAGCCTGTGGCCGGACCTGGCCCGAGACGATCCCCTGGTCGCTGAGGTGCTCCAGGCGGTAAAACAGCGGGAGTACGAGGGCTACGAGTTTGAGGCGGCGGAGGCCTCACTAGAGCTGCTGGCACAGCGGCTGCGTGGGGATGCGCCCAAGCTATTTGAGCTTCACGGCTTCCGCGTTATCGTCGAAAAGCACGAGCACGACGCTGAGCCGTACGCCGAGGCGACGATAAGGATTGACGTCAACGGACAGCAGTTTCACACCGCGGCGGAGGGTGATGGACCGGTTCATGCCCTCGACCTCGCTTTGCGCAAGGCCTTGACCGAAAAATATCCCGATGTGGCCAGGATTCACCTGACCGACTACAAAGTGCGCGTACTGGATGCCACACGCGGAACGGCCACGAGCGTACGGGTACTGATCGAGGCCACCGACGGCGAGCGGACCTGGGCCACCGTCGGAGCGCACCAGAATATCATCGAGGCCAGTTGGCAGGCATTAGTAGACAGCATCATCTACGGCCTGGCCCGCCACCTTGGGGACCAATCCACCTGAGGGTAGTATGATGAGCAGCCTGGTGGTGACTACCTCCCGCAACCCGGATGCCCAGGCGCGCGGCCAGGCCCAGAACTGGGCACAGCGCCTGGATTGCCGGGATGTCCCCCGCCGTCAGCGCAGCCTGGCCGCCCTGGTAGCTGACGAGCAGGTCAGCGGTGTCCTGGTGGTTGCCGGCAAGCAGCAGCCGGTCTACTACGAGCCGGCCAGAAGCCTCGAGTACTTCTTTCATCCCAATATGGCTAAGGTCCGCATCCACAATCTCAAGACAGACCGCGGCGACCCGATGATTACGGCGATGAAGCTAGGGCGGGGTGATAGTGTTCTGGACTGTACGCTGGGGCGGGGCAGCGATGCCATCGTCGCCAGTTGGGTGGTCGAGGAGCCGGGCAAAGTGGTGGGGGTTGAGCAGATGCCTGTGCTGGCCGAGCTCAGCGCTCACGGCCTGGCGACCTACGAGATCAGTCCCCACGACATCGCCGCCGCAATGCGGCGCATCGAGGTCCACCACGCCGACTATCAAGACTTCCTGCGCGAATCTTCCCACCGCAGCTTCGACGTGGTCTATTTCGACCCGATCTTCGATCAGCCGATCGAGGCTTCCCGAGCGATGGCGCCGCTGCGCGCGATAGCCAATGACCGGCCGGTAGCTATTGGGGCGCTGGAACAGGCCCGCCGGGTAGCTACCCGTGCCGTGGTCATCAAACAGCGCCGTGGCAGCGACTACTGGCAGACGCTGCCTTTCGAGGCGGAGATTGTCGCAGGCGGCAGCAGCCGGATCGAATACGGCGTTATCACACCCGGCTCGTAGCCTCACTGCGCCAGGGGAGCGATCGCGGAGTAGCTACGACGAGCAGTCCTCGGGCAACCCCTTGGGCAGCACCATATAACCCTCTTCTTCGTCACCCAGGATGTGACGCTGCTTGCTGTGGCGCAGCGCGTGCGCGGTTACGGCTCCAGCTAGAGCGTCGAGGCCGTCGGTCGTAAGATACGCCAAATCTTCCAGAGGAACGCCATAGTCTGCAAGCGTATCCAAACGGGTTTCACGCCCCTCCGAGGTGCCCTTCTTGCCGGGGTAGCGGGCCGATAGTGCCGTGAACGAGGCGTGGGGGTAGTACTCCATCATGAGGCGGTCGGGGAGGTCTAGCTGGTTGACAAAGTCCTCGAAGCGTGCATCTTCTAGCGTGTCATACAGATCGAAACCCTCCTGCATCCACTTCTTGCCAGAGGTTAGTTCGCCAGCCGGGGTGAAGTAGCAGGGCAACCGGCGTCGTCCCAACTCATACTCCACAAACCGACAATTAAGATACTTCCCCTTTCGCGGTGGATGCGAGAGGCTACTACGGAAACTCTCATTTGCCATTCTGCCGGTGTTGAGCCATCTGGGGGCATCAACTGCGACCCATATCTCTTCTCCCAGAGACTCAATAAACTCGGCAACCTTATCGTGACCTCGTCTCTGCTCCACTTCCTTGATGCCCCGATCATCCCCCAGCACTACGATGTCCATCGGTTTGGCGACAGCGACGTCCACTCCTACGTACAACATGCGACCCCACCTCCCTTTCGATGTACGGACTGTTAACCGGACGGCTCCGGCCCCGGCTCGGCGACGAACTCCGCTACGGCGGCTCGGGAGCGCTCTATCTGTACCTGGCGCCGCTCTTCCTTACTCAGGTCCGAGTCGCCAGGCACCGCGGCCAGCATCCCGAAGTTGACCAGCTGGGGTGCGAAGGTGTCAGGATTGCTTCCGGTGAGGCGATTCATCAGCGCTGCGAGCATCGTTTCTCGAGGGAAGAGCACCGGCTGTTGGCCTTGAGCCCAGCGGGCAGCATTGACTCCCGCCAGCCAGCCAGTGGCCGCCGCCTCGACGTAGTCCGCCGTGCCGATCAACCCCCCGACCAGAAACAGGCCTTCGCCATTGCGTACGCGACCGCTGCGCGCCAGGAAGGCAGGAGCACAGAGACAGACGCTGCGGGCGATCTGCCCGGGGCGAACGATTTCGAGGCCCTCCAGACCCGGGATCATCCCGAATACCTGCTCTTGCTCCTCAGGCAGCAGGCCAGTGGCCATTTCGGACAACCGCCATAACTCGCTCTCGGCATCCTCCGGTAGGAGCCGCACGATTGCCGCCGGGCGCTGCCCGCTGTCGGGGTCCATCAGCCGTCCGGGATTCATCGGACCACGCCGCAGCAGATGGGGATCATGCACCATCGCCTCGATGGGGAGATGGCGGTCGACCATCTCCTCGCGGGCATGTTCCGCAGGAAGGGTCGTCTGGGCCGCAGCAACAGCGGCGCAGAAGGCGTCGAAAGCGCTCTCATCCAGCAGGCAATTGAGACCGGTCTCATCCTCGGGATCACGTGGGGAACCCGGTAGCAGCCCCCGCTCGCAGATGCTGCTGAGCGAGACGACAGGCGCACTGGCTTGGTAGAAGAAGCGGTAGGGCTCGCGGAGTCGCCGGTACACGGAGCGAGCCAGCGGTTGGGAGGTGAGCGGGCCGGTGGCGACAATCAATGGCTCGGTGTCGGGCAGTTCGGTGACTTCTTCGCGGCGCAGCTCAATTCGGGGATGAGCAGCGATGCTATCGGTTATCGCGCCTGCCATAGCCGTGCGGTCTACCAGCAGCTCGTGCGTGCTGGAGACCACACTATCATCGGCGCACCGTAGAACCAGTGAGTCTAGCTGGCGCAGCTCCTGCTTGAGCAGCCCGCTAGCCTTCTCGGGGACACCTACGCCCAGCGAATTAGTGCCCACCAGCTCACCAGGCAGATCGGTCCGGTGAAGCAGGGTGGTAGAGGCGGGGCGCATCTCGTAGAGGATAACCTCGGCCCCGGCCTGAGCGGCCTGCCAGGCCGCCTCCGCGCCAGCTAGGCCCGCGCCAATTACTGTTACCTGTGGTGCAGACAATTCAGTCATGACGGAATAGGCAGGGCCCGGACTGGCCAGTGCAGCATTGCCCGAAGAGCGAATCTGCGCCGTAGCCGTGCCCGTTAGGTGGGATTATGAAGGATCTGAACTCCCATGGGTCCACTCGCAGCATAGTGCAGGAGAGGACAATTGTCAACCAGGATAGGGCTCCCGGGCTGTCAGCGCGACCCGCCGGCCCAGGCCGGTGGACAGTTGACTGGGGAAGAGGTATTGGGTATACTAAATATGGTCACGGGGCGTGGCGCAGCTTGGCTAGCGCGTCGGCTTTGGGAGCCGAAGGTCGCCGGTTCGAATCCGGCCGCCCCGACCATAAGGCCATCTGAGAGCGGGAGTAGCTCAGTTGGTAGAGCATCAGCCTTCCAAGCTGAATGTCGCGAGTTCGAATCTCGTCTCCCGCTCCAGCTTGATCTGAGATAGTTGAGGCGAAGGACCCTTTCGCGCCGAGCTAGTAGGGCGCCCGTAGCTCAGGGGATAGAGCAGCGGCCTTCTAAGCCGCCGGTCGCCCGTTCGAATCGGGCCGGGCGCGCCACATCTTGTTGTCTTGGTGGTGGGCGTAGCTCAATGGTAGAGCACCTGACTGTGGCTCAGGTGGTTGTGGGTTCAAATCCCATCGTCCACCCCATCATCTGCGACCTCCCAGCAGCGGGGCAGCGCGCCGGTAGCTCAGTGGATTAGAGCACCGGACTTCGGATCCGGGTGTCGGGGGTTCGAATCCCTCCCGGCGCGCCAGATGTAACGACAGGTACAACGGCAGGTACAACGACAGGTTCAACGGCAGGCAACGGCACAATCAGCCGCGTGGGTCGTTAGCTCAGTTGGCAGAGCAGGGGATTCTTAATCCTCAGGTCGCAGGTTCGAATCCTGCACGGCCCACCAAACAGATAGTGGTTAGTGGTAGCAGCGACACGATGCAACTATCAACTGCGCTACTCAACTTTCAAAGTTTTTGCCGGAAGGGTGTGGGAAACCGGCTTTTTTTGCCTAAAAAGCGGGTTTCCCACAAGCTGTTCATGAATAATCTGGGTTAGGACAGGGAACAACACAACGACCAAAACCCTCTGGGCGGCACGTCCAACTGGCAGGAGTCACCATCCATGATTGATGCGTGTATGTTCTTTGACGAGGTATCCAGCGATTTTGAAGAGGCTGTAGACCTGAGTAGCCGCGCCGGCGTTCATTGCATCGAGCTGCGCGGCGGCATCTGGGGCAAGCAGGTCCAGGACGCCACCGATAACGACGTCGCCCGGATGAAAGAGGTAATGGATCGCTACGGCACCCGGGTGACCTGCATCGGCTCGCCCGTGGGCAAATGCGATCTGTACGACGAAGACGAGTACCAGCAGCACCTGCGCTGGTTCGAGCGGATGTGCGAACTGGCGCATGCTTTCGGCACGCAAGTCATTCGGGGCTTTCCCTTCTGGAATCCGAATACCAAGCGGGAGGCGCGCTATGACGAGAGCGTACCGCGGCCGGATTTCGGTGAGGTACTGCCGCTGATCGCCGAGAAGCTGACACCGATTGTCCGCCGCGCCGAACAGGAGGATGTCTATTTCTGCTTCGAGTCAGAGGTCTCGACGTGCTCGGGCTCATGTCACGAGATCGCACGAATAATCGAGGCTGCCGGCGGAAGCGAACACCTGGGCGCAGCCTGGGATGTCAACAACGGCGCCTCGCACGGTGAACACCCCCTGCGCGAGGGCTACCCTCAGATCAGAGGGCGGGTGCGACACGTCCATGTCAAGCCCAACCGGTACATGAATATCGAGACCGTCGGCGACTGGGAGGACGTGAGCTACGAGAAGGTGTTGCAAACGCTTATTGCCGACGGCTACGAGGGCTCCGCGAGCGTCGAGCACTGGGGTTCCCGCTGGCTGATGCTCGAAGGCGCCCGGCAAGTGGTCGAACTGCTCACGATGATTCAGGGCGCGTGATGGAATTGGTAGACATGCATGATTTAGGATCATGTGGGGCAACCCATGGGAGTTCGAATCTCCCCGCGCCCACCACTCCAATATCGAGACCTGGTGCGTCGCCCGGACAGCACGCAGCGGCGCTACTTGAATAGTTAGGAAGCGATAGCAGTGAAGATAGATACTGAAGCGCTGGCCGACAGCAAAGTAAAAGTCGTCCTAACCGCGGAACCCGAAGACGTTGATAATGTCTTTGCCAAGACCTATAGTCGCATCAGCCAGCAGGGCCGTATTCCCGGGTTTCGACCGGGCAAGGCACCAGCGACGCTGATCAAGCGCCACTACGGCGAAGACCTCATCCGGGAGATGGCCTGGAGCACCTTCCTGGAAGACGTCTTCCTGCCGGCGCTGGACGAGAGCGACCTGCAGATGATCTTCCACCCGGAAATCCCGAAGTTAGAGGACGCCGAGGATTTCGCCGAGGGACAAGCGGTGCAGATCGAGACTACCGTCACCGTTCACCCCGAGACCAAGCTGCCTGACTATCGGTCGTTACGCCTGCTAAAGTCCCTGCCGGAAGCTACCGACGAAGAGATTGACCAGCAACTCGAAGAGCTGCGGGAGAGCTATGCGGAGGAGCTGGAAGTGGACCGTGATACCGTGGCTGAGGGCGACTCGGTGCACGTGGCCATGAAGGTCCTCTCGCCCGACGGCGAGGTCCTGGAGGAGAGCGAGTCGCAGTTCATTGCTGACCGCAACAGCGACCAGCCAGTGGCCCGCAAGCTCAGCGGTCACGTAATCGGCCAAGTGGTTACTGATGAGACAAGTATCTCCGAGAACTTCGAGGACAAGCGGCTCGCCGGCCAGAAGGTGCAGATCGAAGCGACCATCGCGAGCCTCAAGGAGCGCACGCTTCCCGACTTGGACGACGATTTTGCCCGCGATCTGGATGAGGAACTCGCGGACCTCGAGGCGCTGCGCGGGAGGATCCGCGAGCAGCTCGAGGCCGCGAAGGTCCGTGCTTCAGAGCGGGCTCTGCGCAATATGGCCATCACGTTGGTGATGCAGGCAGCCGACATTGACCTGCCCCCGGAGTTGGTGGCCAATGTGGCGGCTTCGCAGGTCGAGTCATATATGCAGTACCTCCAGGGCCAGGGCCTGAGCACCGAGCAGTCCGTGGAGGCCCTGCACGGCGAGCAGGAGACGGTCACCAGCGAGGTGGTTGACGCGCTGAAGCTACACTACGTTTTCACGACCATTGCCGAAGATGAGGACATCGAGATTAGCGACGAAGAGGTCCAGGCAGCAATCCCTGAGTATGCCGCGGATAACAACCTCGACGAACAGATGCTAAGAGATGCTGTTCAGGTCCACGAAGAGACGGAGGGCCGGCTGCGGAGTTTCGTGCTGCACAACAGAATAATACAGATTCTAATAGACGGTGCCGAGATAGAAGAGGTGGCCTGGGAGGCTTATCCACTGCGCGCCCGCCGGCATATGGAGCAATATGTAGAGGAACTGCGGGGAACCGGCCCAGCCGCCAAGGCGTCTGATAAAAGCGAGGCAGCCGAGGGGGAGGCCGCTTTTGTGCCCGAGGGCGACCCACCCGTTGTACCGGAGGAACCAGTCAACGAGCAATCCGAGGAGGATTAGACCATAATGTTGATACCAATGGTAGTGGAGCAAACCCCGCGAGGCGAGCGCTCTTACGACATCTACTCGCGGCTGCTGCGCGAACGCATAGTCTTCATCGGGATGCCGATTGATGACAACATAGCGAGCCTGCTCATCGCCCAGATGCTGTATCTCCAGGGCGAAGATCCGCTGGAGCCAATCTCAATGTATATCAATGCGCCGGGCGGGGCAGTGACCGCCGGGCTGGCCGTCTACGATACGATGCAGTACATCCAGCCGGAGGTGCATACCTGGTGTATCGGCCAGGCTGCGAGCATGGCCGCGGTGCTGCTGGCCGCGGGTGCGCCCGGCCACCGCTATGCCTTACCCTATTCCCGGGTGCTCATTCACCAGCCCTGGGGACAGATGGCAGGTCAGGCCACCGATATCCAAATCCAGGCTGAAGAGATGCTGCGCTTGCGGAGTTGGGTCAATAAGATACTCACTGGGCATACCGGCCAGCCACTGGAAAAGATTGAACAGGATACCGAGCGGGACTACTACATGAACGCTGAGGAGGCCCAGGAGTACGGCATCGTTGACTCCGTGGCCAGCAAGCAACCCGAAGAAGAAGGCCAATAGAAAACGGGGTACGAGAACTCAGCGGGGGGCAGCCCCAGAGCAGGAGCAGCTCAACCAATGGAACCAACTGATTCTGCGTCAGACGGACAAAAACTCAGATGCAGCTTCTGTGGTCGGGACAAGGGCGACCACCCCAACCAGATCCGGGAGCTGATCGCCGGCCCAGGCGTTTACATCTGCCCACAGTGCGTGGATCTGTGCAATGAGATTCTGCGCAGCCGCCACGAACAGGAAGTTGCCGGCGAAACAGAGCCTATCCCCACACCGCAGGAGATATACGACTACCTTAACCAATACGTGATCGGTCAGGAGCAAGCCCAACGTATCCTGTCGGTGGCGGTCTATAACCACTACAAGAGGGTGCGGCTGGCCGCCCGAGATGACGAGGTAGAGCTGGAGAAGACCAATGTCCTACTCATTGGGCCGACCGGGTGCGGCAAGACCCTGCTGGCCCGGACGTTGGCCCAGATGCTGGATGTACCCTTCGCCATCGCCGACGCCACCTCGCTCACCGAGGCCGGGTACGTCGGCGAGGACGTGGAGAATATCCTGCTCAAGCTCATCATCGCCGCCGACGGGGATATTGACCGGGCCGAGCGGGGCATCATCTATATTGACGAGATTGATAAGATCGGCCGCAAAGAACAAGGGCCCTCGATAACCCGCGACGTCTCCGGCGAAGGCGTCCAGCAGGCGCTTCTGAAGATTCTGGAAGGGACGGTCGCCAACGTGCCCCCGCAGGGCGGCCGCAAACACCCCCAGCAGGAGTATATCCCCATAGACACCACCAACATCCTCTTCGTCTGCGGCGGCATCTTCGGCGGCTTGGCCGATATCGTCCGCGACCGCACCGGCAATAGAGCTATGGGTTTTGGCGCTGTTGCCTCCGGTGCTGCGGATATGAGCGACGACGAAATAGTCGCCCAGGTTGTTCCCGAAGACCTAGTCAACTACGGCCTGATTCCGGAATTCATTGGTCGGCTGCCGACCATCGCCCCGCTGCACTCGCTGGATAAGCAGGCGCTGCGTCGCATCCTTACGGAGCCGAAGAACGCCCTGGTTCGTCAGTACCAGGCGTTGCTCCGGCTGCTGGACAACGTCGAGTTGGTCACCGAAGACGACGCCCTCGAGGCCATAGCTGAAGCGGCCCTGGAGCGCAATACCGGCGCACGCGCCCTGCGTACCATCTTCGAGGAAGTTATGCTCGACGTAATGTTCGACATCCCCTCTCAGCCCGACATCGCCCAGTGCGTGATAAGCCAAGAGACAGTCAAGAGCGGCAAGAAGCCTGAGCTCATAAAGCGCAGCGACCAGCAAAAGACGGCGTAGCGCACCTCCGGTGCGCCAGGCATCCCGCCGGTCGCTTCTCAGGGACAGGCGAGACGCCTGTCCTACCGTTCAAGTGGGGTTGGAAGGCTACCGGCTGTTGACATACCCGGCCAGCTTCGGTATACTCTGGACAAATCCAGACGATAGAAGCTATGACGGGGAGGAGTACGCGGGGAGCGGAGGCTATAGCGAGCCGGTGGTAAGGTGAAAGTGCCGGCGCCTGCAGTCCGCGGAACGTCGCCCTCGAGTTGTACCGCTGAAATCAAGTAGGCGGCACCGGGATGCGCCCGTTAGCGCGCAGCACAGAGAGTCGCCGGCTGGCCGGCGGAACTTGGGTGGTACCGCGGGAGAAGCATATCATGAGCCTCTCGTCCCAATTCGGGATGAGAGGTTTTTGTTTTATGAAAACGGCCCCCAAGGTCGCGACAAGAATGTCGCTCCTACCACAAGGTAAACACAGTGCAGAGGTGTACGAATGGCGGACGCAAGCGAGATGGACAAGGCGTACGAGCCCCAGAAAGTAGAGGGGAAGATCTATCAATACTGGCTGGACAGCGGCGTGTTTGATGCCGAGGTCAATCCGGACAAGGAGCCGTACTGCATCGTTATCCCGCCACCAAATGTCACCGGCGTCTTGCATATGGGCCACGCGCTGGACGAGACGATCCAGGACCTGCTGATTCGCTGGCACCGGATGAAGGGCTTTGAAGCGCTGTGGGTGCCCGGCACCGACCACGCCGGCATCGCCACGCAGAACGTGGTCGAAGCGCAACTCGCCGAAGAGGGCCTCACGCGCGACGACCTGGGCCGGAAGCAATTCGTCAAGCGAGTCTGGGAGGTAAAGGAAGAGCACCACGGCGTCATCACCGAGCAACTCCAGCGCATCGGCGTCTCCGTGGACTGGCGGCGTGAGCGCTTCACGCTCGACGAAGGCCTCTCGCGCGCGGTGCGGGAGACGTTCGTCACCCTCTACGAGCAGGGGCTGATCTACCGGGGCGCGCGGATGATCAACTGGTGCCCGCGCTGCGGCACTAGCCTCTCCGACCTGGAGGTAGAGCACGAAGAGACCCCGGGGCACCTGTGGTATATCCGCTACCCCGAGCCTGACGGTGGGCCGGGTGTTGTGGTGGCCACTACCCGCCCCGAGACCATGCTGGGTGATACCGCGGTGGCTGTCCATCCCCAGGATGAGCGCTACGCGGACATGATCGGCAAGACGGTCATTCTCCCGCTGATGGAGCGAGAGATTCCGGTTATTGCCGACGACTACATTGATGTGGAGTTCGGAACCGGGGCGCTGAAGGTGACGCCGGCGCACGATCCCAACGACCTGGAAATCGCCCAGCGCCACCATCTGCCCTCAGTTGTAGTCATTGATCGCGAGGGGAAGATGACCAGTGAGACCGGGCCGTATACGGGGCTGGACCGGTACGAATGCCGGCAGAAGGTCGTGGCGGACTTGGAGAAACTGGGGCTGCTCGAGCGCACTGAGGACTACCCGCACACGCCTGGGCAGTGTCAGCGCTGCGATACGGTGGTCGAGCCGCTGGTGTCCACGCAGTGGTTCGTGAAGATGGCGCCGCTGGCCACAAAGGGGTTGGAGGCGGTAGAGAGTGGGAAGGTCAGTTTCATCCCCGAGCGCTGGACCAAGGTCTATCGCGACTGGCTGGCAAACGTCCAGGACTGGTGCATCTCCCGGCAACTGTGGTGGGGGCATCCGATTCCGGTCTGGTACTGCGACGACTGCGGCGAGCAGACCTGTACCCGCAGCGACCCGACCGAGTGTGCTCACTGCGACAGCCAGAGCCTTCGCCAGGATCCCGACGTGCTCGACACCTGGTTTAGCTCGGCGCTATGGCCGTTCTCGACGCTGGGGTGGCCGGACGAGACGCCGGAGCTGAACTACTTCTACCCCACCTCGGTGCTGGTGACCGGCTACGACATCATCTACTTCTGGGTGGCGCGGATGATAATGATGGGGATGCACCTGGTGGGCCGGGAGCCCTTTGGCGAGGTTTTCCTGCACGGTCTGGTGCGCGATGAACATGGCCAGAAAATGAGCAAGAGCCGGGGCAACGCAGTTGACCCGATCAGACTGATGGACGAGTACGGCGCCGACGCGATGCGCTTTGCCCTGGCCCAGCTCATCACTCACGGGCAGGATGTCACCTACGCCCCCGATCGCCTGGTCGGCGCGCGCAATTTCTGCAACAAACTGTGGAATGCCTCCCGGTTCGTCATCATGAATCTGACCGACCTCGAGCCGGTGGACCTGGATACGGCCGAACTCTCGCTGGCCGACCGATGGATATTGTCACGGCAGAGCCGCATGCTCGCCGAGGTGGACCGCCAGCTTGCCGACTACAACCTGGCTCAAGCCGCCGGCGCAATCTACGAGTACGTCTGGAGCGAGTTCTGCGACTGGTACGTGGAGGTCGCCAAAATTGACCTGTACGGGGACGATGCTGCACGCAAGGCCACGGTGCAGACGATCCTGCACAAGCTGCTCAGCGAGATACTGCGCACCATCCACCCGTTTATGCCCTTCATCACCGAGCAAATCTGGCAAGGATTCGCGCTGGATAAAGGCAGCATCAGCCGCCAGCCTTACCCACAGGCTGAGGAACGATGGCAGGACGAGAACGCGGAGGCCGACTGGAGACGAGAGCAGGCGTTGGTCACGGACATCCGAGGCCTACGCGCGGAAGTCAGGGTCAGACCTAGCGAGTGGGTTCTCGTCAGCGTCGTCGCGCCGGATGCGGAGACCGCTTCGCTTCTCGATGGCTTGCGCCGGGTAACGGCTGAGCTGGCCAAGGTGGGCGAACTGAATCTCGCAACAGCTCCAGCCCAGCCGCCGGCCAACGCTATTTCAGCGGTAACAGACGGCATCATCACCTCCCTGCACCTCGGCGATGCAATTGATGTCGAGAAGGAGATCGCGCGCATTCAAAAGGACATTGCTGAGCTGGAACAGGACCGGGAACGCAGCACCGGCAAGCTGCAGAATCCCGATTTCCTGAACAAGGCACCAGAGGCCGTGGTCAACAAGGAGCGCGACAAGCTGGCCGGGTTTGACCAGGACCTGGAGAAGCTGCGCGCACGAATTGAGTTGCTGCGCAGCGCAGCCCGGTGATCTCTGGACAAGGTGCCACAGCCCATAAAGCTCAGCGAGCATCCAGAAACATGGTACGCAAGCAATCTGCCAAGTGGGATCCCAACCTGCTGGCGCTCCTCAGCGCCTTCGCCATCGCCATGGGCTATCTCGAGGCCGTGGTGGTAGTCTACATCCGCAAGATTCTAGATATCGTGCCCGCTCCTGAGGACCTGACCACCGAGTATCTCGAGCAGGTTCCCGACTGGTTGATGTCTACCGAGCAGACACGCGAGGCCGCCACCATAATTATGCTCGTAGCACTGGCCTTGCTGGTAGGCCGCACCGGCGCTCAGAAGCTAGGCACCTTTCTGTTTACCTTCGGCGTCTGGGACATCTTCTACTACGTGAGCCTGAAGGCCCTCATCAACTGGCCAGCCTCGCTGGCCACGCAGGACTGTCTGTTTCTGATTCCACAGCCGTGGTATGCGCCAGTGTGGATGCCAGTGCTTGCCTCGCTGGGCATGATCATGCTGGGCTTGGTCCTACTACGCCGCCGCCGCTAGCCGGAGAACCTCTCCCAGATTGCCCGATAAATCTTTTCTTCGCCAGGAAGGAATGTTTGCTTATGTGACGAAGGTGTGTATAAGACTTGCCACATTCTTATCGCCAGTGTATGATCTATCATGAGTACGTTACCAAATTGACTAGGTCGCCCGCCCACTCTCGCCAATGTATTACGACCTGACGCTGGTCAATCCCAACACGGTCAAGCCGGCTGTGGCTCCGCTAGGCCTGGAGTACGTGGCGGCCAGCATGCCATTCGTAGAGCCGGTCTTCTATCTCTCTGCCGAGGCAGGCACAGCGGATGAAGTCGTAGACTGTCTGGGTAAACTTACCGCCACTGACGAACGCTTCTTCTTCGGGGGCGGCGACGAAGACAATAACTAATGACTACGACGACAACGCCGTACTGGTCCAGGAGATCGTTGCTGGTGCTCGAGGCGCATACTGGGACATCTTGCGCCGCTCACGTCTACCCGGCGCTGAAGCTGCCGGGCGCACTGCCGCAATAACCTGCGACAAACGGGTGGAAGAGCCATGACCGGTACAGTCAGGACAGAGCTTACGACTCCAGACGACCCCAGCAACAAAGCGAGTCAGGCTGGTCAATGGGCGCGCATCATCCCCATAGTTATTCTGGGGCTCATTATTCTGGCGGGAATGGTACGCCTGGACCTGGCGAGTAAGCAGAACGTCCGCCGCGCTATCATTGACCAGGCTGTCAACCGGCTGGACGGGATCGCCAGTAACCTGGCAAGCGCGGCAGCCCACACACCAGATCCCCAAGCCGCTCCCGACTTGCTCATGCGCATGCACGAGCAGGTTATTGGCACCTGGCCGATAGGTACGGCACTCGTGGGCCAAGACGGCACAATCGTGGCGGTCACCGACAAGTTCCCCGCTACCCGAGATGGCTCCGTCGCCGAAGTCAGCGTAACCTCGCTCGACTCCGAGTCGGCTACGACGCTGGGGAGGGCTCTCACTGAGCGTCATCAGGTGCGGGGGCTAACCGACCCCGCAGCGTGGGGCCAGCGGTATCTTGTCTCAGCAGTACCGGCAGAGGGCCAGTCCCTGCTGGCCGTTGCCGTGATTGATTATGGGTGGGTTCAGGAACGACTGCCCCCGTTGCTCAACTGGAACCTGCTCTTCATCCTGGTCGGGATTCCCGTGGTCCTGGCCTTGGGGCTGTTCCTATTCTGGCACCACCTGCAGGGGGAACTGGAAAAAGAGCGCGTGGCGCTGCGTTCACGGTGGGACGTGCTTATGGCAGAGGGGCTGGAACCCGCCTTGGTGGTAGCGCTTCCCGAGGGGATTATTCTGCAGGCCAACACCGAGGCGGCCAAGCTACTAGGGTATCCTGCGGCCGAACTCAACGGCCTGCGAGTGCAGCAGTTACGCCCGGAATGGGCTCGGGCGAGGCTGACTCGGCTACTTCAGAATATCGTCTCTCAGGGCACTGGGCACGACGATGCGGGGGCCTGGCTGCGCGCCGACGGCTCGATCATGTGGCTGGACACGGCAGCTAAGCAGGCCGCCGGCGACGAGACCGAGGCCATAATGTTTCTGCACGATCTCACCGAACAGAGACTACTCGAAGATGAGCTGCGCATGCAGAAGCTCGAGCTGGAGCGAGCCAACGAGCAGTTGACTGCCGGCAACGAAGCCAAAACTCAGTTCCTTGCCAATATGAGCCACGAGATCCGTACGCCGATGAACGCGATCATCGGATTCGCGGACCTCTTGGGCCAGGGGATTTTCGGCCCACTCAGCGAGAAGCAACAGAGCGCCGTGCAGGACATCGGCCAGGCTGGGGATCACCTGATGAAGCTACTCAACGACGTCATTGACATCTGCAAGGCCGAGGCGGGCGCACTCCAGCTCGATATCTCCCCGGTAGCACTGGAAAACGTGATAGAGGCCACTCATCGGGTCATCCACGGGCTATCCTGGGAGAAGGGGATAGACATCCGCATATCCGTCCAGCCAGAGCACATCATGGTCGAGGCCGATGAGCGGCGGATCAAGCAGATCCTATACAATCTGCTGTCGAACGCGGTCAATGCCAGCGGCCAGGGGCAGGAGATACTCGTCCAGGCCCGTAAGGCTGCCGGGCAGGCGGTGATCTCCGTCACCGACCAGGGCCCGGGCATCTCCCCACAGCATCAAGAGAGAATCTTCGAAGAATTTACTCAGTTCGGCGACGACGGCACTGAGCTGCAAGGCTCCGGTGGACTCGGTCTGCCGCTGAGCCGCGATCTGGTCGAGTTGCACGGGGGGCAACTGACTGTGGAGAGCCAGCTTGGCGAGGGCAGCACCTTCACTTTCGCTTTGCCGCTGTATGAGGGTGAAGCCGAGGACTAGGAGCCCCGTCGTCCTCTCCCATCATCCGAGCTAGTGACCGGGCCAGGCCGATCATGCCGCTGAGGTTACGGTCAGCGGGATAGAGCTGAGTCGAATCCAGCACGAAGAGCCCCCGGACCGGAGCGTGGAGCGTGGGGATCTGCTTGCTGAAGTGTGGGGGACAGATCGCCTGAGCATACCAATCTCGGCTGACCGTTGCCTCCACCACCCACGACTCATCAAACTCCGGCTCAACCACATTCAAGCCGGCTATAGTCGCCTCAATGAAATGTGCCTCCGACCACTGCCAACGCTGATCGTCCGGATGTAGATAAAAGGGCACGTAGAGGATCTCGCTGCCGCCGTAGTCCCGCCACGGATTCAGGTTAGAGTACTCGACAAGACCATTGAACGGCACTCGCGGGGAGTTGATGTTGACCCAGAAGCTATCAGTGAGGCAGCGGCGCAGAGCCAGGCGGACGCAGCCGACATTGGAGAAGTCAATCGCGGCCAGCTCATGCCGGTAGGGACTGTCCGTGGGCAGCATCGTCACCAGCTCGGGCAGGGGTACCGCCGCCACAACCGCATCTGCCTCCAGGTACCCCTCGGTGGTCCTGACTCCCGCTATCTGCTCACCCGCAAAGGCCAAGCTAGTCGCCTCCAGGCCAGTGCGAATGACACCGCCCTGGGCAGCAATCTCGTCGGACAGAGCCATCAACAGCGTGTGGCTTCCGCCCTGCAGGTAGCCGAATCTCTCGGGACGCAATGCGCTGCGCCGGGACCGCGAGAACCGGTGAAGGCGATGCCAGATCCACGGCGCCGAGATCCGCTGATAGTAACGCCCGAATTTGACCTCCAGCAGCGGCTTCCACACAACTTCGTACGCCTCGGAGCCAACGCTAGCAACCAGCCAGTCTTCTGCGGTCAGATGCTCAATCTGCTGCCAGTCGGTCATCCGCCGGCAACGCAGTCCGTGCAGCCCCAGGCGTATCCGGCTCAGCATACTGATGGGCGAAAAGCGCAGCAGGTCACCGGCGGTCGAGAACGGGTAGAGCCGGTCACCAACGAAGTAACTGGTGAGGCCAGGCTGCCAGTGCAGCTTGTCCGCCAGCCCCAGCTCGTCAACCAGTTCAATCAAATGCCGGTCGCCCCCGCAGATGAAGTGGTAGTAAACCTCCATGAACTTGCCATTGAGCCGCGTGGACCGCGCTAGACCGCCGAGGACATCACGTCGTTCTAAGAGCATGACCTCGTGGCCACGTCTGGTGAGTTCCCACGCGGCCGTCAGCCCCGATACCCCGCCGCCGATTATTACAACCTTGCTATTGGACAAAGCATGCCTCTCAGGTCCGCTCACCGGGGTGGAGCCAGGTCATAGATCGTGTAGCCCCCGCCCGCCAAGGCTACGCGGTAGTTCTGCGCCAAGTATTGTTGCAGGTCAGGCCGAGCGCCGGGCCCCGTCGCGTCGAAGTAGACGGCCCACCGGGCACCCCGCTTGATGCGGTTCTCAACGTACTGCGGTCCGGGCACATCGTGGGCTGCCACCTCGCTGGCTGGCTTGCCGAAGCCTTCACGACCGACCCAGCCCGGCCGCTCGAAGTAATACAGGCAGCCGTAGCCCGGCGGGAAGATTATGACTCGCTGCTGCTTGCTGGCATCAAGCACATCAAGTTGGGCGGCTGCCTCGATAATCGGCTCGTGCTCTTCATAGAACGGCTGGACACCCCACGCGGCCAGGGTCAGGAATACCGCAACCAACGTCGGCACGGCCAGTCGCGAAAGGCCAGCCATGCGACTGACTCGATCCCAGCCTATCCCAATCAACCCCGCCGCCGGAATTAGCAGCGGGAGCTGGTAATAGGTCTGCCTGAGATTGCCGCCAGAGACTGCTACAAAATACAGCAGCACCGCACCCAGCCACACATGGAACAGATTCCAGCGGAACCGCCCGTTACCATACGCTAGAAAGCCCAGTGGCAGCAGCACTATTCCCACCGCAGTCAGATGATCCTTGAGCAGGCGATTGAGCATCAAGGAGTAGTTCCCGGGCCGCAGAAAATGCTCCACTGAACCCCACATTCCTCCCCCGAAGCCAACACCGACAGTGAAGTAGTGCGCACCGATGTTGACCCTGGCGTGGTAATAGTAGGCCACCGCCGGCAGGACTGTAAGAAGCGCAAACAGATACAACAGCGGCTGCTTGAACAGGCCCCAGCCGTAGCGCTGGTGCGCGATGAACACCAGCGGGAAGACAAGCATCAAAGTGGGCAGCTTGACCAGAAAGGCTAGCGCGCCGCACAACACCGCCAGCACCAGATACCGGCCCGGATTGCGCGATACCTGGCCACCGGGGACACCAAGCCATAACGAAAAGTAGTAGACCAAGGCTACCGAAAAGAAGATCATCAGCGGCTCGCTCATCAGTACGCGGCTGAAGTACCAGTTGGACGGGGCAAAGGCGAAGAACAATAGACCGAAGACAGCAGGCCGGTCGCCGAGGTAGCGGCGTAACAGTGCATAGAGCAAGACCATTGAGCCGAGGCTGAAGGCGATGGTCACGGCGCGGCCGACCCACTCGTGCATACCGAAGATGGGGTAGAGCAGAGCCGTGAGGAAGGTGACGAGCTGGAACTCAATCTCGATATAGCCGCGCTGGTCGGCACTGTAGTCGGTCTCGGGCCATAGGATATTATAGCCGTCTTCGTAGAGGTTCTGGGCGATGGGCGCGATCTGAAGCTGCTTGATCCAGTGGACGCTGGTATAGGGCGCGTTGACGGCCACCAGGCGCACCGCCAGCGCCAGCACAACAATCAGCCAGACTTCCTGGCGTCTGGTAAGACAGCCCAGGATAACGCCCCCCCGATTCGAGCAGTAAGATTCTCTCATAACGCAGTACTGTTACCCCAAGTCCAACTAGCATCTCCGTGTCTGTCGGCCGGGGGGCCCCAACGACGGTGACCGGGCCAAGCCACAGCCACAATAAAGCCCGGCACGGGCCCAAACCATACCGGGCTATATTTCACTTCCGGGCCGACGATATCCTTCCAGGCTCGGGGCGGACGCCGTTCAGTCTTTGGTCAGCTACTTGCTCTTGATTAGAATGTAGTCTTTCTCGACCTTGATCTCATCAACCTTGGGTTGGAGCGGGATATTGGCGAAGTCAATGAGGGGGTTGAGCTTGCTGAGCATGCTGCGGAGAGGTCCAGCGGGTAAGGGTATGCCGTTGACCGAGACCGCGGTCGGCACAAAATTGATCTTGCGGTGATCTTCCACCCTCAGCTCGCCCACCATACGCAGATTATGGCCGAAAGCAAAACGGAACTTACCCGTGAACACCAGCTTGTTGTTCTCGAAGTCCACTCTGAGATTCTCAATGGGCGACTTCTTGAGCGCCAGCATCTTATTGAGATCATCCTTGTACGCCCGCCCGGAGAAGACCGTCTTCTGGCGTGACTTGGTCTTGATGTCACCATCTCCATAAAGCTCTTTGATGTCCAGTACGACATCGAACGCTTTGATGTGAATGTTGCGGATGGCGATGCCTTTGCGGTGAATCTTATCGGCCGCGACCACAATCGACTGGAAGCGACCCTGTTGGGTCCAGGAATCCGACTCGAATGGAACCACCTTGATGACCAGGTTCTCGACCTTGAACTTCAGGCGAATCTTTTGGGAGATCCGGTTGCGGACACCCTCGACAGTTACCGTCGCATAGGCCAACATTGCCGTGGTGGCAACCAAGGCAACGAGAGTCATTGCCAAAATTGACCGGCGTTTCTTTGGACCCAACATAGAGATCAACCGTCCGTTCTGCTTTGTCAACTACTTAACGGTCTTGGTGATCGGTCTAACTGTTTAGACACCGTAATCTGCCAAATGTTCGCCCACAGAGGTCTGAATAGGAGCTCTGAGCAACGATGAGAGGGGGCATCAGAAGATGGAGACAAGGATGATAGCAACCATTATGGTAGCCAGCACCGCCTTAGAAAGCACACCAGCCAGTCGCCCGACCAGCGCGCCCCAGCCGGCTTTCCGGGCCTCAACCGACTCCTTACCTGTGCGCAGTTCGTAGACGTAAGCCGCCAGAAAGCCTCCAGCCATAGCCAGGAGAAGTGGAGGTAGCACTACACCAAATATGATGCCAGCTACCCCACCGGCCAAGCCCAGTGCTCCCAGAATCGCTGAGAAGTTAGCCCCGACGATCGCCCCAGCCACGCCGCCGATCAGCGCCCAAAGACTGGTTCTATTGCTTCCCCCGCCTGTCTTTGTGCCCAGAGCCGAGAAGATGTTGTCGGCAGTTTCCGCTACTATTGAGATAGTCAGGAGGATGACCAACACCGGCCAGGGCGGCTTGTCGAAGCCGTGGATAGCGGAGAAGATCACTGCGTTTGCCAGGATGAGAACCGTGCCAGGTAGGCCGACCAGAGTGGCCAGTATGCCCAGCAGTAGAACGATCCCGAAAAGCGCAAAGCCCAGGTATGAGAGTATGGTTAGCGCTACGGCCACTGGCGCACCTCAACTACGACAACTCCAAGAGACCAGACGACAAGACCAGGGTAGTGGCAATACAACAACCCACTATTCGCCCTGGCCTCGGCTCACTCCTGCCCCACTAGAACAACGCCACCGGCAGACTTGTGCCGGTGGCGCCGGGCAACATATCTAGCTACATACTCCCCCGATGCCAACCAGCCATCTACTCGGCTTCATGCTCAAACTCTGCCGCTCTACGCTGGGCGATGCCGATCTTCTGGAGGCCGCGCTCGGCGGCATGAGAGACCATGCTCACCGGATCGCCGAGGGCATCAATGAGATGTTGGGCCGCTGTGCGGTCGCGCAGCTTGCCCACTGCCATCACCGCCGCCCACCGCACGTCTGAGTCGCTGTCGTCAAACAACCTGACCAGGGCGACCAAAGCGAGACTGCGGAGGCGCTCGCTTAGTTCTTCCTCTTCGGCGATCGCACCTAACTCGATGGCCGCGTAGCGACGTACTTCAGCCGCTTCATCCCCGGCGGCATCAACTAGAGCTGGGACGACGGTAGCGCCGCCAATCCAGCCTAAGGCCTCCGCCGCATACCGGCGGACGTGCTCGGATTCGTCCGTGCGTACCGCCTGTTCCAGAGCAGCTTGCGCGGGCTCTGCCGGCACAATTATCAGGGCGGCGGCGGCTCGGCGTCGCACGGCTTCCGCGGGATCATTCCCCAGAGCCTGGGCCAGGGGCCGGGCGGCACGCTGGTCACCGAGGTAGCCGAGGCCCTGCGCAGCCATCTCTCTGACTTTTGCGGATTCGTCAGTCAGCAGCGCTTCCATCAGCGGCTTGACAGCACGACGGTCAGCCGACAGGAGTGCTCCACCCGGATCGGGGCTGACATAGACCTTGGTCATCGCCAATTCCGCGAATCTCTCCTGCTGGGGGCTCGTCCCCGCACACACCATTGCCAACACCAGAGCCGTGCCGTGACGTTGAGCAGGATTGGGGCTGGTCTCCAGTACCCGGATGAGGTCGGGAACGGTCTCACGTCCTATCAGGGTCAACCCAATGGCGGCTCTGGCCGACAGGTCAGTATCGTACCTACCCAGTAGACTGACCAATCCATCGAAGTCTTCCGTCGCGAGGTAAGCATTGAGCAATGCCGGCGCCACAGCCTTACGTAGCTCCTCGCTAGGGTGCTCGAGCAGCCCTAGAGTCCACTGGGTAACAGCCGGGTAGCCCGGCCGCAGCAGGATCGGGAGCAGCGCTACGACCAGCTCAGTGTTTTCTATTTCTTCGTCCATGACCTGGAGCAGTAGGGGATAGGTTTCCTGTATTCGGGCTCCCAGTGACATAGCTGCCCGCTGACGCCGTTTGGTCTCCGCTGTGCGGTCAAGCAGTTTGCCAACCAATATCTGTTCGGCCACCTGCCGTTGGGCGGGACTGCCCTCAAATAAGAACCGCGCCAGATCCATCACGCCGCTGCGTTCCTTCTGCTCATCAGAGCTTTGTGCATTGGTGACTGCTTCCTGGAAGTCCGGCGGCGGCTCTTCAGGTGGGGGCTTGGGAATAGGCGCCTCCGCCACGTCCTCGGCCGTCGTATCCTCCGGCAGTTTGCTCTCCTCCTCGTCGGTGTCGGCACGGTCGTGGATGCCTTTCGGCGTAATCGGTTCGACGGCTTCCTTACACCCACTGACTAGCCACCCCACCAGCACGAGGGCAAACGCCGCAACCAGTGCAGGTCTCAGTGTTTTCAAAGTCTAGTTCCTCCAAGTTGGATTGGGAAGTACCGCTAATGGTTTCAACGCCGTCTCACCCCCAGAATGTTCCTAGACCCCGAACTTTTGCCCTATCCTCACCCGTTGTCCGCAGCAGAGCCACTCGCCATCATAGACCGCAGACTGAAGATGCATCCACAATAATGCTGCCGATAAAGAGACAGTTCCCTGCTCAGCACGAGGCCGCGCTGGAAGCCGCCCTGCTGCCGCCAGTTCTCAGCCAGGAACTCGATGCCGGCAGTCTCTGTCAGCAGTTGGCCCAGGGAATTGATCAGCTCTAAGTCCTTATGGGGACTTATGGTCAGCGTCGTCCCCAGAAGGCCTATGCCGTGCCCACACGCATACTCGACCGCCTCTCGCAACCGATATTCGAAGCACAGCCGGCAGCGCTGACCGCCTTCGGGCTCATCTTCCCAGCCTTTCACTGCCTCTTGCCAACCCGCACTATCTCGAGGGCCCTCGATGAGAGGCACCCCCATCGCATCGGCGACTCTGCGCACACTCACCAGCCGCCGCTGGTATTCGGCTGCAGGCTCAATGTTGGGATTGTACCAGAAGCAATGCGTCTCAAAGCGGGCGCGGAGCTGCTCAATAACCGCACTAGCGCACGGCCCACAGCAGACGTGCAGCAGCAGCTTAGGCTTACGGGTAGACTCGGTCATCGAAGTGCGTCCCGCTTGAGCAGTCAGTAAGGGGCCGCTCAGACTAGACTATCCGTTCGCGGGTATCGTCATCGAACAGGTGAATCTTGGCGAGGTCAAAGACCACGTCGAGGCTCGTGCCCGGCAAGGGCACCGACTCACTCGACGCAACCGCGGTGAAGGTATCTTGGCCGGTATTGAGTGTCAGCAGAGTCCGGTCTTCAAGCTCGGTGACCTGCTCGACCTGGACCTTGACGCTGTTTTGCGAGATGGTCGGCCGGGCCGGCGCCGCCCGCGCGCCGAATATGTCGCCCGGACGTATGCCCAGGACCACCGGCTTTCCCTCATACGCAGATAAGGCCGGAGCTAGTTCCTCGGGCACCGCCACCCTGGCCACTCCGATGTCGAGGTAGAGCTTCTCGTCCTGGGCCACCACGCTGGCCCCCAGCAGATTCATCTGGGGCAAGCCTACGAAAGTGGCAACGGAGCAATTGGCCGGCCGGTCATGCAGCTGCTGGGGAGTCCCGATCTGCTGAATACGGCCGGCGCGTAACACAGCCAGCCGGTCAGCAATTTGCATCGCTTCGCCCTGATTCTGAGTGGTGTAGACGACAGTGATATCCAACTGACGCTGCCATTCGGTCAACTGCTCCAACGCACCGGGGCGCTTGCCCGGAGGCAGATTCGCCAGCGGCCCGTCCATCAGCAATACCTGGGGAGCGCTGGCGAACGCCCGCGCCAGGCCAACCAGGTACGAATGAGTGGCCGACAGGCCGGCCGTAGTGCGCTCCAGAAGAGACTGGATCCCCAACATCTGGGCAACTGCTTCCACCCGCTGACGAGTCTCGTCAGAAGGAGTCTGCTGCAATTGGAGAGTAATCGTGATATTGTCAAAGACAGTGGCCTGCGGCGTCAGTGCGTAATTCTGGAAGAGGAGAGCGACATCCCGGTCCTTGGCCGGCAGGCCGTTGACCGACCTACCGCCGATCCAAATGTCACCTTCAGTGGGTTCCTCCAACCCCGCTAGCAAGCGCACGAGGATACTCTTGCCCGACCCGGTCGGCCCGGCTACAACAAACAGTTCGCCGTCGCCGATAGTCAGATTGACATCCTCAACACCGAGCGCGTCACCAAAGTGTTTCGTCAGTCCAGCAATCTTTATGTCAGCCATACCATCTAACCCTCTCCCCCATCCGCGTAGGCCGCACCGAGCACTTTCTAGATCCAGCGGCTTAGGGCGCTGGTGATTCACTCAATGACCTGGTAATTGGGTGCTTCTTCGGTGATCGTAATATCGTGGGGATGGCTCTCGCGTAGGCCGGCGGCACTGATGCGGTAGAAGGACGTCTTCGTCCGCAGCTCTTCGATATTGCGCACGCCGCAGTAGCCCATACCCGCGCGCAGGCCGCCGATGAGCTGATGAACCACACCGGATAGCGGCCCCTTGAACGGCACGCGGCCCTCCAGACCCTCGGGGACGATCTTCTCAGCATCAACGCCTTCCTGGGCATAGCGATCACGGCTGCCACGGCCCAGCGCCATCGCCGCCAGCGAGCCCATCCCCCGATACTCCTTGTATGTCCGTCCCCGGTACAATACCGTCTCACCGGGACTCTCCTCGGTACCGGCGAGCAACGCACCGATCATTACCGACTCGGCTCCGGCCGCCAGAGCCTTGGTGATATCCCCGGCAAACTTCACGCCCCCGTCCGCGATGATGGGCGCATCGGCTTCGACGGCGAGCTGGGCAGCCTGGGTTATCGCCGTTATCTGGGGCACGCCTGCACCGGTCACCACCCGGGTGGTGCAGATTGAGCCGGGGCCCATCCCCACCTTAACCGCATCCGCACCCGCCTTGACCATATCCGCGTAGCCTTCAGCCGTGCCGACGTTACCCCCGACTACGTCTACATCCGGGAACTGCTCCTTGAGCTTCTCAACGGTATCGAGCACGCCCTGCGAATGGCCGTGAGCCGTGTCCACTACCAGGGCATCTGCACCACGCTCGACGAGCGCCTGGGCCCGGTCGCCGACATCAGCGCTGACTCCCACAGCCGCGGCAACGCGCAGCCGGCCCAGATCATCTTTGCAGGCGTGCGGAAACTGCTCAAGCTTCTCGATATCCTTGATGGTAATCAACCCAAGCAGGGTCATCTGTTCATCCACGACGGGCAGCTTCTCAATGCGGTGCTGGTGGAGAATCTGCCTGGCCTCATCGAGAGTAGTACCCGATCCAGTGGTCACCAGATTCTCGTGGGTCATCGCGTCACGGACCCGTTTGCTCATATCTGTCTCGAAGCGCAGGTCACGGTTGGTGAGAATCCCCACCAGCTTGCCATTCTCGACGACGGGCAGACCCGAGATGTGATAGTGGCTCATCAATTCCTGCGCATGTCCCACCAGCTCATCCGGCCCCAGCGTGACCGGGTCAATGATCATCCCGCTTTCCGACCGCTTGACCCTGTCCACCTCCACGGCCTGATCCTCAATGGACATGCTCTTGTGAATGACACCGATGCCGCCTTCGCGAGCCATGGCAATCGCCAGGCGCCCCTCGGTGACCATATCCATCGCCGCACTGACCAGAGGAATATTCAGGGGAATACGACGGGAGAATCGCGCGGCCACACCGACCTGCGCCGGCAGCACATCGGACCTGGCCGGAATCAACAGCACATCATCGAACGACAGCGCCTCGCCTCGAACCCTATCTGACACCCCGGTGCCCCCTTTATATCCGTAGAATGGAGGAACTAAAGGTAACAAACCAGGCGGGGGTTGTCAAGGCTTGTGCTGTACCATAGCCCCCGGAAGAGTTTCAGCGGCACAGGCCGCTACGGGCTATTCAGTCTTGAACTGTTGGAACAAGAACCCGACAATACCGACGACAAAGAGAGCCCCGAACAGGAAGGTCCAGTTGTTTTGCCACTTGTCAGTGGCAAACAAGGTCAGTAAAACGCTGAGGCCGCTGCTCGCTAGAACCATGAACAACCCACTCAGAAAGCCTCGAGCCTGTCGCGCCTTGAGCTCTGGCGACAACAGCGTTTCCTCGAACTCTTCGTAGGCGACTTCGATATCCTCAATGCGGATTTCGAAGGAACCAGGCTCACGCACATAGGCCACAGCACTAATCCGATTGCGCAACAACTGGACAAGACGCTGCAGGAAGCGTTCGTAGTGATGGTAAGCACCTTCCGCGAGGTATTGTCCAAAATACCCGTCGGCGCCCGGCTCAGAATCATTTGGGCGATCTGGACCAACATCGCCAGTCACAAGAGTCCCCCTTTGCCTGGGTGTCAAAGCACGGCTTCAGCTCTGCGAAAACTCTCGGCCAGGACGTCTGGGTCCAGGCGAGAGGTATCACCCTCGATAAGTTCGTGCCAGCCCCGAACCACATCATGCCACTCAACCACACTCCGGCCACCCGCGGATGCAACCGCCGCAGCCTTCTCAAGGACGAGTAGCTGAAGCTGTCGCCGTGCCGGACACAGATAGTCGAGTGTCCTGTTCTGGATAGACACGGGAGACTCGTAATCCACATGCCGCGCCAACTCGTAGACAGAGAGCGAGTAGCGGCGATCCTCGGCACTCACCAATTCCAGCCACGCCGACCGCGCATCATCCTCAGCAATACTCCCGCTCCGGTCAATCAGTTCCCAGGCGCGATTCTTGACCATCGTCGAAAAAGCGTGGCCAAGATCCCCGAGGAACCTCGCTGCGTGGCCCTCAATGGCTTGCGAGGTGGTGGGTTCTAATAGACCATCCTGTCCAGCACTGGTCATGCTTGTTCTCCCACCTTCGGAATACTCCGTTCGGTTTACGCTGTTGCACGGTCTCCTGCATTGTCGCTCTGCATCCGGTTGCATACTATCTGCTATCGCATAATTCGCTCATCGCCGACAGAAATCCTCCCAACCGTCTCACAATCTTACCAATATCATCGTATAGTATGCCATGCTTCGTCGAATCGGGGCAAGCACCCCTTTAGCCGCGCGCTAAGCAATACCGCGCTCCGCTGACCCAAGCCAGGATGGTGGCCGCCATCTTTGGGTGCGGCAATCCAGAGGCCACTCGCTCATAGCTGACAAGACGATGCGGCATCATGTTCACGAACATTCTCTCACACCACGTGGTATGTGTCAAGTCAAGGGATGGCCTTGCGACACCGGGCGCAAGTGACATCCACCGTTTGCGCGTCGAAGGCAGATAGCACCCAAGTATTCTCCCGATGGCTGGAGAACAGAGTGGGGCTACCTGCCCGCATGGGGTGATGGCTGTGCCCCCTCCTTGCGGCAGCGCTGACCGCCCGAGGGTGCCGTTCTGCAAGGAGGATTCTGCTGGTGCAGCGGGGAATCTCGATGGGGACGGCGATGGCTACTCAACTTGAAAGCTTGGTGCCAGAGCGCCGAGCAGGGACGACTCGCAGTCTCTTGCCTGGGGAGAGGTTTGGTTGCATGAACGGTAGGGTCATCGCGTGGCTCGCGAAACTCTGGGTGCTGGTCCTTGGCCCCCTCGTGCTATTGTGGCGGGAGTCACTCCTATTCTGGCGCATCTTTGCGTTGGTGGGGTGGAGCGCTATCGTGCTTTCCTGGTATTGTCGCGAGAAATTGAAGTCACTGGTGCTGATGCCTGAGCATCGAGCCGGCGATACGAGGATCTCCGCATATTCTGATCGCGTGCTTAGCGAGCGCCATTTGCTGAACTTCTTGGACCAGCTAGACCATGATCATTCCTATGACGATGCTATCGGCGCTCGAGTCTCAGGATTTCTACGCTTTTTCAGGGAAGAAGGGAGTCAGTACATGCTTGACGGACTGCCGCGCCCGAGTTCGCGCCTTACTGGTGCCCTCCGCAACCTAGACCGTTTCGTATGGCGGCACTTCTCCTCCCCTCGTGCGTCCGAGAGACTCCGCCTGCACCCCCATTTGAACCCAAAGTTCTCACCCAACGTAACACAGGAGCAAGAGCGCCGATACCACCAGCGCGTCGTGGAACTGAGAAACCTCGTGGCGCTGGTGAGGAAGACGAATAGACGTTATAGGAAAGCGGTTAACCGTCTGTTGCCAGAGGCTCGAGCCCATCTGAGCGACGAGGTGTAGCTCTGAGAGCCACAACCGTCGTGCGCTGACGCGATCACCTCCCGGTAGAGTGGACGACTCGCCTGGGTTTGTGGCCCCAGGGTAAGCCTGTTCTGTGTTCGCTGGCGGCCATTCTGGCCCGGTCCCGCACTTCCCTGGTCCTTTCCCGGATCATCCCTGCGGCCTGTGGACGCCACAGAGCGCCTCTTCGATCAGCTCACAGAGGGCGTGGCCAATGGTGATGTGGGTTTCCTGGATGCGGGCGGTTTGCTCGGCGGGCACGGCGATGCACAGATCAGCCATATCGGCAATTGCCCCGCCGCCGGTGCCAGTCAGCGCAATCGTACGCACATCGCGCTCCTGCGCTGTCTTCACCGCCTCCAGGCAGTTAGGCGAGTTCCCGCTGGTGGTAAGGGCAACCAGCACATCACCGGGCTGCAGCAGCGCCTCGACCTGCTTGCTGAAGACGTGGATATAGCCAAAGTCGTTGCTCAGGGAGGTCAATATCGAGGTATCGGTGGTCAGAGCAATCGCCGGCAGCGGGCGACGCTCGTCAATCTGGAACTGGCCGACCAATTCACTGGCGAGGTGCTGAGCGTCCGCCGCACTGCCCCCGTTGCCGCAAAATGCCACCTTGCCGCCCTGCCGCAGAGCCTGGATAATCATCTGCGCCGCCTGCTCGATTGTTTCGGTGAGGGTGGCGGCAGCCTCTTCGTGCACGCGTGCGCTGTCCCTCAGTATCTCGGCGATTCTGTCCTGCATTGCTCACTCGCTCTGGTATGTCACTAGGACCTCGGTCAGCCAGTAGTCGCCGCTGTCATTAGTCGCTATGCCTACGCCCATCCGCTCCACTTGGTCTGAGAACAGGTTATCACGATGACCGGGCTTCTTGAGGAAGTTGCGATGGGTCTCGGTTATTTTCTCAGGATTCAAGAGATATCCTGTGCCCCAGCGCCGGGCCACGTTCTCGACAAGCCACTGCGGCTGGAAGCCGAACAAGCTCTCAAACCGGTCCAGCGAAGTCTCCCGCCCCTTGACCGGCGATTGGTGGCTGAAATAGCCCATATCGCGCATCTCCAGGCTGTGCTGGCGGGCTATCTGGGCGAGTCTCAGGTCAGGGAGCAGCCACTGCAGGCCCGACTCCCAGCGCGTCTGGTTGATCAGCCAAGCGGTCAGCGCCTCGCACTCAACTATCGCCTCGAGCTGGTCGGGCGGATTGGCGCGGCGGAAGCTGGTAGTTACCAGCGATTCGCGCGCCACCTGCTGGTAGGCGGCCAGTGCGGCGTCCTTGTTACCTGTTACCTGATAAGCCAGAGCCAGCCACGGCTGGGGCGGCAGCCACCCCGGGCGCACCCGGGTTGCTTCCGCTAGGCACTTGACGGCTTCGCCGGCTTGCTGCTCCGTGAACGCCTGCTTGCCCTCCTCCAGCAGCACAGCCGCGTGTACCACATCGCCAATCGCCGGTGCAGCGGAAGACGACCTAGCTACCAGCAGCACAAGCACAACCAGGCAAACAAGTTTCAGACCATTAGCTCTCGCCATCGCTCCTGCCCTTTTGCATCGTCTCCATCGCCCACAGGGCTGCGCCCAGTGCGCAGACCGTCTGCGGTTGGTCCGGTACGTGCATCGGCATCTCCAATAGTTTCTCCAGCGCAACGCAGACGCCTCGGTTCTGCGCTACCCCGCCGACGAGCGCAACCGGCGGCTGGAGCCGCACCTGCCCCAGCAGAACAGCAATCTGGTGGGCTATCACCCCGCTCAAGCCCGCTGCGATATTCTCACGCGACTCGCCCACCGCCAACATACCTACCAGTTCCGACTCAGCAAATACCGTGCAGACACTACTGAACCGAGCCGGCTGATCCGCCTTTAGCGATAGTTTACCCAAATTGGAGATTTCTATGCCCAACGCCCGCGCCATTACTTCCAGGAACCGGCCCGTACCCGCTGCACAGCGGTCATTCAGGGCGAAATCGCCGGCATTGCCCGCCTCATCCAGCGTGATTATCTTGCTGTCCTGGCCGCCGATGTCAATGGCTGTGCGTACTTCGGGCAGCAGGTGATGAATCCCACGCGCCAGGCAGGAGATCTCGGTGAGCCGCTCGTCGGCGTCTGCCAGGGAGACGCGCCCATATCCGGTCGCGACGACTTTATCAAGGTCCGTTCGCTCGACAGTAGCCTGCTGCAAGGCTCGCGCCAGGACTTCCGCGCCAGCCCGCGCCGGCTGCCAGCCGGTTGGCTGAACAAGACTGGCCAATACCTCGGTATTGGCGGCATCCACAATCACCGCCTTGGCGGTTAAGCTGCCGATATCAACTCCGGCGGCAAGCGTCACATTGGCCTACTCTCAAAAGAACAGAATCCACAAGTATATCGCCCCCAGCGCGATCGTCACCGCGGTTACCGGGACACCGTACTTAAGGAATCGGCCAAAACCCATGGGATATCCAGATCTTTCTGAGATTCCGGCCACTGCGACATTGGCTGCGGTGCCCAGGAGCGTAGAGTTGCCGCCGAAGCAGGCCCCAATCGAAAGTGCCCACCATACCGGAATCATGTCGGGGGTGTGGAGCCTGGCAATCTCGCCCAGTTCCGGATGCTTTGTTCCGGCAAGTGTGATCAGCACCGCGTTCATCGCCGCGACATAAGCGATATTACCAATCAGACCGGAGACAACCGCCGAGATGACCAGCACGCCCATCGTCAGCAGCAGCACATTGTCCCCGGTGACCGCGAGCAAGTAGCCGCTGAACAGCCCAATGACGCCGGTATCCACGAGCGCCGCGACCATAATGAACAGGCCGATGATGAAGAAGATGGTGCCCCACTCAACGCCGCGAAAGGCCTCTTCCACATCACCTTTTTGCAGGAGCAGGAGCAGCGTCGCGCCAGCCAATGCGATAGTCGCCGGCTCGAGGTGAATCCGATCGTGGATGCAGAAGGCGCCTAGCGTGGCTAGCCCGACGATTACGCACTTGCGGAGCAGGCGGGGGTCGGTGATGGCCAGACTCTCGTCGAAGCGTCGCAGTCGGGCACGCTGGCGCAGGGAGACCCGCACGAAGCGGTGGACGAACAGCCAGGCCAGGCCAAAGAGGGCGAAGAGAGCCACCAGAGCGATGGGGGCATCAACCTTCAGGAAATCCAGGAAGGTCAGATGAGCCTGCGAGGCGATCATGATGTTGGGCGGATCGCCAATCAACGTGGCGGTGCCGCCGATGTTTGAAGACAGCACCACGAAGATCAAGTACGGAATGGGGTCAACCTCGAGCGCCTCGCAGATGAGTATAGTCACCGGCGCCATCAGCACTACGGTAGTAGCGTTGTCTAGCCCCGCCGAAAGCACCGCCGTGCCGATGGAGAGCAGCACGATAATCCAGAAAGGATGACCCCGGGCCAGCTTGGCGGCCTTTATCGCCACCCATTGAAAGGCGCCAGTGCGACCGGTGGTGCTGGCGATGGTCATCATACCAATGAGCAGGAAGACGGTATTCCAGTCTATGCCCAGCACGTCGTGGGTGCCGTGGAAGACGGTGTGCTGGTCAACGAGGCGCACCAGCAACATCGCCACTGCACCCAGCAGCGCCGCCTTGGTCCGATGCACGCGCTCCGAGGCAATAACGATGTAGGCGAGCACAAAAACAGCCGAGGCAATAATGCCAGCAGTGGTCATATTAGTCCCTGGAGCGCCAGACAAGGCTCTATGCTTCGCGGTCATTATAGCAGAAGCCCACAGCACAGGCAACGAGGCCCCCTACACCCACTTTACTTTGCCGGCGTTTTCTGCTATCATCTTCCCACTACTACTTCTTATCACCTGGCCGGCAATGATAGGGTTGCTATGCCTCAGTTGTTGCACACCAAGCGGATGCTATTGACGGGGCTGTGGGTCTGGATGCTGGTGGGTGCCGCGGGGACCGGAGGCGAGGCGAGGGCTGATGTTCTCGCCGAGATTGCTCGTCTGTTTCCCGCCAGCCCACGCAGCTACGCTCAGGCCAGCGAGCTCCTGCGTGATATTGATTCCGCGAGTGCTCTACTATCCCGCGAGTCACTCGGCCAATCACACCAGGGCCGCGATATCTGGCTGGCGACCGTCACCGATCCTAACTATCCGTCTGATGGAAAGATCCGGCTGTTCATTATCGCCCGCCAGCACGGCACCGAGTACGCCGGTACCACTGCTGCGCTGGGCCTGCTGGAGCACCTGGCCCGAGCACCGGCTGGTGTCGAGCGGGAACTCCTGCGGCACTTCGAGATAAGCGTGGTGTCCATCGCTAATCCCGACGGCGCCGTGGGCGGACGACGCACTAACGGCAAGCATGTGGACCTCAACCGCGACTGGGGCAAGTTCAGCCAGCCGGAGACCAGGGCTATCCAGGCGGCCATTTGCGCTCGCAGGCCCCACGCCGTTGTTGACCTGCACGAGTTGCCTGCCAACAGTAGCAAGCGCTCCTATAGGGAGAACTTTGTCGAGACCATCGGCGCCCACGACAGCCTGTCCCAGATCTTGTGTGACAATACCGTGGCGTCCTCGCGGAACATCGCCCACTGGATGAGCAAGTACAGTTATCCACTAAGTGTCTACTACGATTATCCGGGCGACTCGCTGACAATGTGCCACCGCTACTGGGGGCTGAGCCAGGGACTGCCGTCGTTTTTGTGCGAGTCCAAGACCGGCGGGGCGCGCAGCCTGCAGCAGCGGGCGGGCTTCCACGTGCTAGCTATCCTGGGAATAATCAACTATCTGGGGCGGCAGCAGTTAGGCCCAGCCCCTGTTGCGGTTGCCATTGCGGAGGAGACCCCGGCTGGCTCCCCTCAGCCTCTGTGTCGTCCTCTTCAACTGAGCCTGCGGCTGGAGCCCCATACCAGCGCCGACGGCGCACAAGTAGTAGTCTGCACCGAAGTTGAGGGAGAGGGCAGCTTCGGGTTCGTCACGGTCAGGGTCAACGGTGTCACCAAAGCATTGACTAACCAACGCAAAGGCCGCTACCTACTGGACGCGGACACGTTGACGCTCAAGCAGCACCACATTGCGGCTGACATCTGTGATGAATACGGCACGGTCCTCGCCTCGCAGCAGACCACTCTCAGTCTGCCCCTGGCTGATCTCCAAGTGGCTCAATGAGCAGTCGGGATACGTCTCGCGAGCGAGCAGGTAGCGGCCACAGGACGGGTAAGTGGCTGAATCGGTGGGCACCCCTCTTGTTGTGGATGTTATTGATCTTCATCGGCACTGCCTGGCCGGGCGAAGATCGTCCGTTTAGCGGCGGCGGGATAGACAAGATTGGGCATCTCCTGGCGTACGCAATTCTGGCAGTGTTGGCCTACCGCTTCCTGCTGACCAGCCGCAAAGTGCGACCGTTTGCCGACTACGCTTGGCGGGTGGGACTCTTCGGGGCCCTATACGGACTGGCTCTTGAGTTGTACCAGATTAGCGTGCCCGGGCGTGACTTTCAGTGGTCCGACGTCGTCGCCAACTGCTTGGGGATTGCCCTGGCACTCCTGATTCTGCTATGTTGGGACAATACTCGCAGCACCAGCGGGACCCGACCCGTTGATGAGAATCGTTAGGAGGAAAGACAATTGGCTGTAGCAATAGAAGTGACCGAAGACAACTTCGAGAGTGAAGTCGTCCAGGCTAATGAGCCTGTGCTGGTAGACTTCTGGGCGCCGTGGTGTGGGCCTTGCCAGATGATTGCGCCTATTCTCGAAAGCCTCGCAGAGAAGTATACAGGAAAGATCAAAGTGGGGAAGGTCAACCTGGACGAACATCCCATGCTGGCCTCGGAGTACGGCATCCGCAGCATTCCGGCGATATTCATCTTCAACAGCGGTGAGGTGGTCGAGCGCATCACCGGCGTTCAGACCGAGGACTACCTGGCGGCACTTATTGACCAGGTGCTAACAGAGTAAGCCTCTTCACTTGCTGCCCAGGCGGTAATAGTTGTTAGGAATTGGCCAGGATAGCTGTTTCTCCAGGTCAATTCGAGCGCGCCGATAGATCCTGCCGCGCTCGGTTCAGAGCCCCGCCCGCCAGTACTACCTCCGCCTCACGCTCAGCCAACGCACAACTACCGGTGAACTCAAAGTCCTTCGTCAAGTTGGTCATTGTCAGGGGACGGCTCGCCTTGATGCTGGCGCGGACATCGTCAATGCGGATCTCATCGCCCTGCTCACACCTCTCATAGTCTTGTTCAGAGATCTCGATCGGCAGGATTCCGAAGTTGATGAGGTTGGCGCAATGGATGCGGGCGAACGAGACGGCCAGGACCGCCTTAACCCCCAGGTACGCCGGCGCGAGGGCGGCATGCTCGCGGCTGGAGCCCTGTCCATAGTTGTCACCGCCCAGAATCACCCCGCCGCCCTGAGCCTGGGCGCGGGCAGCAAATGTCTCGTCAATCCCCTCGAAGACATGCCTGCTAATTGCCGGAATGTTGCTGCGCAGCCGCAGGATCGCCGCCCCGGCAGGCACTACGTCGTCGGTGCTGACATTGTCGCCCACCTTTAGCAGAATCTGCCCCTCCACCGTATCGGCAAGTGGCTCCTGGCGCGGGACCGGCTTGATATTAGGCCCGTAGATAATCTCAACTCTCTGTGGTTCACTATCCGGCGGAATTATCATCGCATCGTCAAAGCTGAAGTGCTCTGGAATCTCAATAATAGGCGGGCGTCCCAGCGTTCGCGGGTCGGTCAATTCGCCGGCCACAGCAGTCGCCGCGCAGACGGCGGGACTGGCCAAAAAGATTTCCGCAGACCGCGTGCCACTGCGCCCCGGGAAGTTGCGGTTGAATGAACGCACCGAGACCGCGTTGCCGGCCGGAGCCTGACCCATGCCAATGCACGGCCCGCACGCTGACTCAAGAACTCGCGCCCCCGCCGCAACCATATCCCCCAGCGCGCCGTTGCGCGCGAGCATCGTCAGAACCTGGCGCGAGCCCGGCGAGATGGTCAGATTCACCTTGTCCGCCACCTTGTGGCCGCGCAGAATGGCGGCAACTGTCATCATCTCTTGCAGCGAGGAGTTGGTACAGCTCCCGATGCAGACCTGGTCAACTGGCATCCCCACCAGCTTTGCAACCGGCACGACATTGTCAGGGCTGTGCGGCTGGGCGATCATCGGTTCCAACTGGCCCAGGTCAACCGTCATTTCCTGTTCGTACTCAGCATTGTCCTCGGCGACGACGGATATCCAGTCTTCCTCACGCCCTTGCGCGCGCAGGAATCCGCGCGTCACCTCGTCAGAAGGAAAGACGGACGTAGTAGCACCCAGCTCGGCACCCATGTTCGTTATCGTCGCCCGCTGGGGCACGTCAAGCGTAGCCACACCCGGGCCGTGGTACTCCAGGACCTTGCCCACTCCCCCACTGACCGAGAGTTGCTCAAGCAGGTACAAGATGACATCGTGCGCAGAGACCCAGTCCGGCAGCTTGCCGACTAGCTCTACGCCCAGTACCTCCGGCACCCGCAAGTAGAAGGGCATCCCCGCCGTGGCCAGCGCCACGTCCAACCCACCGGCGCCGATGGCAAGCATACCCAGCCCACCAGCAGTGGGCGTATGGCTATCGGAGCCCAGCAGCGTCTTGCCCGGCTGCCCGAAGCGCTCGAGGTGCACCTGGTGGCAGATGCCGTTGCCCGGACGGGAGAAGTAGCTGCCGCGCTTGGCGGCTATGCTCTGAAGGAACCGGTGATCGTCAGCGTTCTCGTACCCGGTCTGGAGGGTGTTGTGGTCTACGTAGCTCACTGACAACTCGGCGCATACCCGGTCTAACCCCAACGCTTCGAACTGCAAGTAGGCCGTCGTTCCGGTAGCATCCTGGGTCAGCGTCTGGTCTATGCGGATGCCGATCTCCCGGCCCGGCTCAACTTCCCCGCTGACCAGGTGCTCGCGGAGTATCTGCTGGACAATTGTGCCCTTCACAATGAGGAGCCTCCCCGGCGGTGCGCGATCTTACTTCCTATCCTGCGGTGAGAAATGAGCACGAATAGCCGCTGCTAAGCTCTCTTATGCCGACGCGGACACCACCGCTTTTAGCCATTAGGTGGTGTATGGCCGTACTCCTCCCAGAAACTGCCGGCCTGGCCAGATCCAGTGTTGGCAATGATCGCCAGATAGTCCGGCGTCAGAAATGTCACGGGGACCTGGCTCTCCCAGAGCAGATCGAAGTCTGGGTCGAGGCTCAGCCGCCCGAAGGGGTCCTCCCAGTTACGCTTCAACAGTTCAATGGCGATCTGGCCCTGTTCGTGCTCGTCGTCGCCCGGCATGCCGCCCAGCCAAGTGTAGGTCCAGGCCGTGCCGCTCCAGATTCTCGTGGAGATGTCTAACTCCTCACCGTTCTCATAGGGCAGGACGTAGCATTCACTCTCTTCGTCCAATTCATAGATCAAGTCGGTGTTATCCAGCAGTTCGCCCAGTAACTCGAACAGCTCGGTCTCATCGCCAGGCAGTTGCAGCCCCTGCGGTAGGTCGGCGGTAGGGTCGTCCCTGAACGCTTCCCAATAGGCGGCACGCTGAGCCCCAAGTTGGGCCATAAAGAAGGTGAAAACCGGTGTGGCTGCGGACAGCGGCGCCTGGAACTCCCAGTAGAGCTCGTACTCACCGTCATCATTGTCGTAGACGCTGAACCGGCCAGCCAGGTCGGTGAAATTAAGCTCCAAGGCCGCCAGCGCCACCTCACCCTGCTCAGCCAGACTATCCCCCGGCAAGTATCCCAGGTCCACGTACCCACGCAGGAAGTCTTCAAACTGATGCAGGTACACTATCACGCCAGCGTCGTAGACCAGGGCGAATAGCCCATCGCCCTCGTCTCGGTAATGCAGGCCAGACGCAGCCAGGATCTCTTCTATGCGGCTGCCCGGCGCCTGGCGCGCTGGGTCTTCTGCCGCTGCGCTGCGCAGCCAGATGTCCACAACATTGGAGGGGATGGCGAACTTAGTCAGCATCGCGGACGCAGCCAAGGTCAAGGAGTGGACCCCAAGCACTCGGCTCTGCTCGTCTATCAACGGACCACCGCTGTTGCCGGACTCTGCCGCTGCATCGTGTTCGATGTACTTATGCCCTCCCCAGGTACGGCGAGCCGCCACCGCACCGGAGCGAATCGAGATCTCTCGTAGTCCCAGCGGATGCCCGCATACATAGACGGGCTGCGTCTCGTAGGCCATCTCCGAATCAGCCAATTCCAGATATGTGGGCGTAGCTATTCTGATCCTAAGCAGCGCTAAGTCGAGATCCGCATTCTCGCGAAGCACCTGGCCCTCAACACTCCGCTCCCGGGGAGTGTTGGGATGAAAGGTGACCGTAACTATTCGCTGGTCAGCGACTAAGGTTCGTCCATCATCTGCTTCGATTTCCGGTGCTACCACATGAGCATTGGTGACAATCAGACCATCCTCGCTGACAACGAAGCCACTGCCTGATCCGCCAGCAGCATCACCAGTGGCGGTCACCTCCAGATCAACTTCGATCAGGACCACAGCATCTTTGACCCGAGCCACTGTATCCGGGGTGAGTGCGGCACCACACGCGTTTGCGGCCATCAGGAGTACCGCTACAGCCGTACAATATACCAAAAGCAGTCTCTTCATTCCACATCCTCCAGAGGCTAAGTGAACAGGCACAAGGTGAGCACGGCCTACCCGCCACAATCTTGGCAATCGCCCGCGCGAACTTGATTGCCTCAATCAAGATCCATCACCTGCCCATTACCACCAAGCTATTTCCCCGAAGCACCCAGCAGTTCCTCCCTGCGTACATACCATCACCCAAGCCAGTCACCGTGCACTATGCCGGGGTCGGCCGTACCGAAGCATCGTCCACAGCCGACAATTCGTAAAGATGTGCGTTGGTTCTACCGATACTAGTAGTGCATAGATGGCTTGCCAGCCTGTCAATACGGAGGGTAGGCTTAGCTGCTAGCAGGGAGGGAACAGAGGCCGGCACAGCCGGCACCGGAGAGGTTGAGGCCAATGACAAATGGAGAATACAGAAATCGGGGAAACCGCGGGGTAATCATCCCCCTGGTTGCGCTGATACTTGTGGTACTGCTAGGGGCGGTGGCTCTGACGGTTGACATCGGCCGTCTAGCCATCGCAGCCCAGATAACACAGGACGTTGCCGATGCCGCTGCCCTGGCTGGCGGTGTGGCGTTGCCGAACTATGTGGACGCGGAGCCGGAGGCACTCCGCCTGGTCAACGGAAACAACGAATCAGCCCAGCAGGCGTTCCAGGTGACTTGCTCGGCTGACGACGGAGATATCGCCTTCTGGGGCCCGAATGAGGAGGTACCCGCCTTCGGCCCACTCGGTGCTGCGGCCTGGGCCATACGGGTTACCGTGCACCTGCCAGTGAGCTACACATTCGGGCGTGTCCTGGGGCTGGAGGGGGCTACGGTCAGCCGCAGTTGCACGGTGGTGCGAATGCCCGTCGGCGGAGTGCCGATCACCCCTATGTGGATCAACTACCAAACCGACTATCAATATGGTCAGGTGCAGCAGTTGCTCATGGCTGATGGCCCCCACTATGAGAACATCCCCGGCTCCTTCGGCTGGCTGGAACCACCTTCGGGGGACAGCAGCATCTTCCTGGAACTGTTGCGCGGCTACAATCTGACCCCTGAGCAGGTAACAGACAACTACGTGACCATAGACGACATTTGCACGGCTTATCCTGGTCTCGCTGTGGGGCAATGGCGAAAGGCCCTGGATGCGGCTCCGGACGGGCTGGCGCGCATGGATCGGGCTCTGGGGGAGCCATGGACGGATGACACGTTTGATGACTTCCAGAGCAGTAACCCTCGCTTAGTCATCGTGCCGTTGTGCGAGTACTTGGGCGGCTCGGGGGCTGGCGCCGAGTTCGCGATCCATGCATTCGGCGCATTCTACATCGAGTCAATTAACAGTATGAAGAAGCCCTACTCTATCAACGGCCGGTTCATCCAGTACCACTTGCCCGGGGTAGGAGGCGATCCTCTGGCGCCCGAGTCGGGGCTGTGGACAACCAATATGGTCAAGTAGCTGTCGCAGCACAAGCGCTCAACAACTGCTACCGCTAGCTCGGCTCCGCCGCTATCTCCTCGGTCGTCTGCCCGGTAAGGACTGACTCCGGCTGCGTGCTGACGGGATTGCGGCGGGCATCGGCGCCCTCATCTTTCATCTTGATGAGCAGCCAGCGGTTATCCTCTCCCCTACCCGTGCGGACCAGTGCGTAGCCCCCACGCAGCTTGTGACCCTCCAGCCACACCGCCACGAGGCCGCTGGCCAACGCGTCAGCCATTGACATCGGCTCGTAGTCAGGATCTTCTTCCTTGAGGTTGCGGTACGTGCCGGTGTCCCAGACCAGCACCGTCCCCGCGCCATACTGCCCTCCGGGGATTGCCCCCTCAAACTGGGCGTACTCCAGCGGATGGTCCTCCGTGGGCACAGCGAGACGCTTCACCCGGGGGTCGGTCGAGGGCCCCTTGGGCACCGCCCACGACTTGAGCACCCCGTCCACCTCCAGGCGGAAGTCGTAGTGCAGCGTGCGGGCAGCGTGCTTCTGGATGACGAAGATGGAGCGCTCACCCCCTTGCCTCTCACCGCCGGCAATTGTAGCCAGGAATTCACGTCGGTGCATCGCTTGCCCTCCTCACTACACACCGCATTGTACCACCTTGGCCCGGCCCGCTCAAGCGCTGCACCCAGTTGAGGCACCCGCCAGGAACCGGCGGCGCGGGAGCCTGCACTTGACACAAGTTAGCCATTTAGCTAAACTGCTAACAATAGGAGCACGGGCTAATTGGCAGAAGCGAGTGAGGACAACATGGACACTACAGTGTATGAACTGCGGGCGGAAGTGCTCAAAGCGATGGCACATCCGACCAGGCTGATCATCGTTGACGCACTTGCTGGAGGCGAAAAGTGTGTCTGTGACTTGCAGCAGTTGGTCGGCTCGGCAATGCCAACAGTCTCCCGGCATCTGGCACAGATGAAAAGCGCAGGTATTATTGCCGCTCGGCGGGAGGGTAACAAGATCTACTACCGCCTGCTGGTGCCCTGCGTTATGAACGTATTCCCATGTATTGACGAAGCGCTGGGCACAGAGCGGGCCTGACTTCTCACATGGCACGCACACCTGTACCAGCGTAGGCGATTTCCTGCAAGCTCTAAGAGGACTTGATATGTCCGAACGCACGAAGTTCTTGATCATAGTAGCAGTGTTTCTGGCCGCGTATTTCATACCGCTGCAGCATCCCCGCGTGCAGTCTGCCCTGGCGGACATGCTCGTTATGCTGCAAGACTACGCGCAGAAACACGTCCTTTTCTGTCTGGTACCCGCTTTTTTCATTGCTGGGGCCATTGCAGTGTTCATCAGCCGGGCATCGGTGATGAAATACTTCGGGCCCAAGGCGAACAAGATGCTGGCCTACAGTGTGGCCTCAGTGTCTGGCACCATCCTGGCAGTGTGCTCCTGCACGGTGCTGCCACTGTTTGCCGGGATTTACACCCGGGGGGCCGGCTTAGGACCAGCCTGTGCCTTTCTGTATTCGGGCCCCGCTATCAATATCCTGGCTATAATCCTCACCGCTCGGGTCCTGGGCTGGCAGATGGGCCTGGCGCGGGCGGTGGGGGCGGTGGTCTTTGCGATCGTGATTGGCCTGCTCATGGCTCTCATCTTCCGCAAAGAGGAAGTCGAGCGAGCCGCCGAGACCGAGGCGGCCTTCACGGGCTTAGCCGAGGACGAAGAGCGGCCCCTGTTCCAGACGGCGTCGTTTGTTGGAGTGATGGTCCTGATTCTCATCTTCGCCGCCTGGGCAAGACCCGCAGAAGAATCTGGGTTGTGGTGGGAGGTTTACAGGATACACTGGTACATTGTTGTGCCGTTACTGGTCGTGCTGGCAGTGATGTTGCGGCGGTGGTTCAACCGTGATGAAATGCAAGATTGGCTAGACTCGACCTGGGGTTTCACGCTACAAATAATGCCGCTGCTATTCGCTGGGGTGCTGGTGGCCGGGTTCCTGCTGGGAATGCCGGGCACGGATCATGGAATCATTCCCAATACCTTCATAGCCAGGCTTGTCGGTGGCAACTCGCTGGGCGCTAATCTCTTCGCGTCAATTCTGGGCGCCTTTATGTACTTCGCCACCCTCACTGAGGTGCCGATTCTCCAGAGCCTACTGGGTAGTGGCATGGGCAAAGGACCGGCGCTAGCATTGCTACTGGCTGGGCCGGCGCTTTCGCTGCCGAACATGTTGGTCATCGCTAGCGTCATCGGTGCCAAGAAGACAACGGTGTTCGTCGCCCTCGTCGCGATCATGGCGACTATAACTGGAATGATCTATGGAGCGTTAGCCTGATTCAAGGGAGGCGATTTCGATGAAGATACAAATCCTGGGTACGGGGTGTCCCAAGTGCAAGAAACTGGCCGAGAACGCCGAGGCAGCGGCCCAGGCTCTCGGCATCGAGTACGAGATCGAGAAGGTCACCGACATCAATGAGATCATGAAGGCGGGCGTCATGATGACGCCCGCGCTCGTCGTGGACGGTGATGTGAAGTCGGCGGGGAAGGCGTTGCCGGCCGACGATATCAAGAAGCTTCTTAGCTGATTAGGAGGAAGAGCCATGTCGAACGAATGCGCATGCAGTGCGGCCCCCAAGCTGATCTTCGCCTGCTCTGGAGCCGCGGACGTAGGAGCCATGTCCGACCAGGCGGCGCGGAAGCTCGCGAGGGAGGGTGCGGGCAAGATGTTCTGCCTCGCCGGCGTGGGCGGCCGGGTGAGCAGCATTATGAAGACCACGGAGTCCGCTGCCACGATCCTCGCCATCGACGGCTGCGCCCTGGATTGCGTGAGGAACTGCCTCGAGCAGGCTGGCATTACGGCGTTCGAGCACCTGCGGCTGACCGACCTGGGGTTCGAGAAGGGCGAATCGCCGGTCACGGACGAGGCAGTCGAGAAGGTCGTGACCAGGGGAAGAGAGCTGCTTTCAAAGGAGACCTGTGCATGAAGACCAAGGCTGCTGCGCGGTTCGCTAAGTGTGAAACTGTGAACGGATGAGGTGATAATGATGTCACAACAGAAGAGGGCGCTGATAGCAGCGCTCGTGGTCTTTGCGATACTAGTGGTGATCGCGGCCAAGACCAACAAGCCGCTACCAACGACGCCGGCTCCTACACCGTCTGAGCCGACTTTGGCGGAACAGCCCCCCACAGAACCAGTAGCGCAGCCGGACAAGCCGGGTGCACAGTCCCCGCCCACGTCTCAGTCTCAGACCGGTGCTACTCCAGCGATGGGGAAACCTGAGCATTCCGCCAGGCTTGAGACAGTGCAAGAAGCAGCTCCCTCGGAGGAATCGAAGCCCACGCATCTGCCCCGATTTGTGGAGATCGGCGCAGACAAGTGCATTCCCTGCAAGATGATGCAGCCGATTCTGGACGAGCTTCGGGGCGAGTATGCCGACAAGCTACAGGTTGACTTTGTTGACGTGTGGAAGCATCCCGAGCAGTCAGGCAAGTATGGCATACAAACCATACCGACGCAGGTAATCTACGACAGCAGCGGTAAGGAAGTCTTCCGGCACATCGGCTTCTATCCAAAAGACGAAATACTCGCTAAGTTCAAGGAACTGGGGATTGATCTTGAATAGCTCTTGGAGGTTCGAAATGCGATGGAAGCTCTGTGCAGCATGGTTGGTTGTCCTGGTAGTATCCGCCCCGGGCGTACCTGCAGCGGAGGAGGAAAGCCCACCCACCTTGGAGCGAAGCTATCTGGGACTGAGCAGCGGACCACTTCGTCAAGCCAAGCTGGTGGACCTGCCTGCTGGCACGCTGCTTCGCGCCAGCTTGATAACGGTTACAGAGGCGCAAGTGACAGGCCAAATTACCCGCGCCGCTGAGCAAGTCCGCCCGCAGTTGGACAAGAATCGATTCTTCGTGTTAGAACAGGTGACAGTTCGAGCACTGCTCCTGGATGAGACGCAGGAATGGGCACGAACCCAGCAAATCAGTACCACTGAAGAAACGTCACCCAGTCTAATCGAAGCGTACCTGCAGAGCATTGCTGGAAAGGTAGGCGTTTCCGACGAAGAGATTCAAGTCTTCTTTGAGGACAACAAGGATATGTTTGGAGGCGCGAGCTTCGAGCAGGTGGCCCCAATGATCAGGCCGTACGTGCTCGGCCAGAAACGAGACGAGGCCGTGGCGGCTCATATCAACACGCTGAGCAAGCGGCATCCGGTCGAGCTGGCCGCACAATGGGTAAAGACACACGCGCCCGCCGCCTTGGACAATCCTGTGGGTAAGGCACGACGGTCAGGGATGCCTACCCTTGTGGATTTCGGGGCACAAGGCTGTGGCCCGTGTGACATGATGACGCCGATCCTGGCGGAACTACGCCAGGAGTACGCCGACCGCTGCAACATACTGTTTGTGTCAGTGCGTGAGCAGCAGATTCTTGCCGCCAGATACAACATCGAACCAATTCCTGTTCAGGTCTTCTTTGACAAGGGCGGCCAGGAAGTCTTCCGCCACGAGGGGTTCTTCTCCAAAGAACAGATAGTGACGAAACTTGCCGAGATAGGGGTGAAATGAACTGCAGGAACTGTTTGCTACGCTGACTCAGGCAGTTGAGGGGACTGCAGCGGTGGCGCTGGGAGCGGCTTTTGCTTGGGGAGTCCTCAGCATTCTGCTCAGCCCCTGTCATCTGGCCAGCATACCGCTTATCGTGGGCTTCATTGACAAGCACGGGCGTACCTCCACGCGCCACGCGTTCTGGCTCTCGACGCTGTTTGCCAGCGGAATACTACTTACTATCGCCGTCATCGGTGTCATCACGGCCTCGCTTGGGCGCATGATGGGCGACATCGGCGCATGGGGTAACTATCTGGTCGCAGCAGTGTTCTTGATAGTGGGGCTGCACCTACTTGGGGTGATACCTCTTTCTTTCAGTGGAGCCAGTCCCGGGGCAATCCAGCGCAAGGGCCTACTGGCTGCTTTGGTCCTCGGCTTGGTATTCGGTATTGCTATGGGGCCCTGTACCTTCGCTTATATGGCTCCTATCCTCGCCATCACAATACAGGTCGCGGCGACTAAGCTCACCTACGGTATCCTACTATTGTTGACTTATGGTGTGGGCCACTGCACAGTAATTGTGGCTGCGGGTACTTCGACGGAGTTGGTGCAGCGTTATCTAAACTGGAGCGAAGAGTCGCGGGGCGCTGTCCTGATAAAACAGGTCTGCGGCGTGCTGGTAATACTGGGTGGTCTATACCTGATCTATACCGCTCCTTAAGTCGAATGTCGGTAGCATACGTCGGCACTATGGTGCTGATGCTGATCCTTGGTGCACAGACCAAGGAGTGACTGCTGAAATGCCACAGTCAGTCGCCCGGAGGCTCTCGTTTCTGGACCGCTACCTGACGGGCTGGATTTTCCTGGCAATGATCGCGGGGGTTGGCCTGTGTTACCTACTTCCTGACCTGATTACCAGGCTCAACAAACTCTCGCAGATCGGCACGACCTCGGTGCCGTTGGCCATCGGCCTTATCCTGATGATGTACCCCCCCTGGCGAAGGTGCGGTACGAAGAGATGGGGGACGTTTTTCGCAACAGCAAGGTCTTGACCCTCTCGCTGGTGCAGAACTGGCTCATCGGTCCGATCCTGATGCTTCTGCTGGCGATCGTTTTCCTGCGCGGCTATCCCGAATATATTTGCGGGCTGACTATGGTCTGCCTGACCACGCAGCGACCACTAAGATTGACCGGAAGCCGACGATAAGTTATCATCTTTGCGGTGCTGGCCCCGTTTCTTGCAGGACAAATATGGTAATCCATTCAGCAGTCCCTGTCGACTCGTGCATCAGGCTCGGGGATGAAACCTACCAGGGACTTGGTAGCTGACCATCTGAGAAGGGAGAATTGAAGTGAACACAGATATTGAGACCATTCTGGAGCTTCTGCCGCGCGCTTACAAGCCCTTTCCGCGGACCGAGTACCCTATGCCCGTCGCGCAGGCAATACTGGGCGAGGAGCCTTGCATCGAGCGCCTGCGCGGGTGGTTGATTGAATCGGCCCGGGGCGAACTGAAGGATATGTTGGAGCCCGTCGCCATCGCGGCTGAGATCATCGAATCAAATGCCGGCGACCGGAACGAGTTTTATATGGACGATGAGCAGGTCCGAAGCTACGTTTTCAGTGGTGCCAAGTGGCGAGCCGGCTGGGTCCTGGTCGCTGGCGACGCGATCAATGCGTCTCTGATTGAGCAGCTCCAGGACAACGAGTATATGGTTTTCTCCTCACAGCACGACCTGACATGCGACCACGCCTTGCCGACCAGGGAGACTGGCGCCGTTCACTTTCTTCAGTTGATGGTACGATATGCGATGATCTGGGGCCGGATAGCGCCCGGTGAGGACCATGAAATGGCTCACTTCCTCGAGCGTGATATGCCCGGCGCTATCGTTGTCATGGGCTCGGTCGGTTCTATCGAGGGACTGGTTCTGCTCGCACTCATGAAGATGGGCTGTCCCGCCGTGGTGGATTCCGCGTTTCCGTACGACATAGGTCCGCGTGCTGTGGCTCAGAGCGAGGACGAGGTCCTCCGCGCCCTTGCACAATTCCCCAACATGCGTGTCCGGGTCATCGCCGGAGAGGAGTTCACCCTTCCGGATGGTGCGGACCTTGCTTACCTCCACGAGCAGGTGGAGCCGGCTCGCCAGATCAAGGGCATTCTTCAGCTTCGACCGGCTGACTGCGAACCCGGAGTTGTCATGGCGGGCAACGAATCCTGTGATCACGTTGCGATAATCGTGGAGATAGCCGACCAAAAGTTAGATCTGCCCGTCTCGGCGCACCTTGAGACACAGGCCATTAGCTATGGATCGTATCTCTGCGGGGTCAAGACACGGCGGAACGACAGTGGCGATTTCGTCATTGAGTTGGCCGAGGGTGTTGAGCTGGATGGATGTCTCCTTGGAGAGGTAATCCGTTCTGGGCTGAAGCGCGCCTTTCCCAGGCTTGGTAGCATCAAGGTCCACCTGAACTTCAGCGAAGATGCTGTCCGGCGCGAGATGGCCACGGCTGCTGAGTTTAACCGGACCCGTGACCAGGCGATCCTGAGGGAAAGTGAGGAGAGCGTCGGGGAATTCCACGCTTGCATTGACTGTCAGCCATTTAGTCACAGCCATGTATGTATCGTCACACCGGCCCGTCCACCCATGTGCGGCAAGAGCCGCGGGCAGATCAAGGCAGCCGCTCTCTGGGGGACTGACTACCGGCCATGGACCCGGCGCGACAAAGCGAATGATGATCTCCAGTACGTGATCGAAAAGGGTGAGCCCATTGATGCTGCCGCTGGCGAATGGACCGGTGTCAACGAGGCGGTGGCCCAGCTGACCGGAGGCACACTCGAGCGCGTGAGGCTCCACTCTGTCGCCATTGCTCCACACAGCTCGTGCGGGTGCTTCGGCGCCCTGGCATTCCAGATACCAGAAACCAATTGGATTGGTGTCATGGAGCGAGGTTACGAAGGCACTGCGCCAGGCGGCCTCAACTGGTCAATTCTAGCCAACCAGGCCGGCGGTAAGCAGAGCCCTGGGGTTACCGGGATCTCTATGTCCTACTTGACAAGTCCGAAGGCCTTCGCAGGCGAGGGTGGTCTTGCGGCCGTCAAGTGGGCTACTAAACGAGCCCACCAACTCATGGTGCCTAATCTGCCGGAAGGCGCGAAAGTTGCCACCGAGGACGATGCGATGACCATTGAGGAACTCAGGTACTTTCTGTCGAGCCAGCAGTAGTCATCGTTGCGCTTGACAGAGCTCATGCCCTTATGGAAGAGATACGTCGCAAGACGGCCCAGAAAAGAGACCCCTCGTCCGCAGGCACCGAAGACGACACTAGGAGTTTAGAACGTTGACACGTTCAGTGGCAAGAAGACTGTCTTTTC
>JAUVXR010000038.1 GCA_030603495.1 bacterium | reverse complement strand
GCTGAACTGCGCCTTGTGCTGCCGGTTGTTGACCAGCTTTCTTCCATCAGGGTTATGCATCTGCCATATCAACCGGCCATCAAGGAACAACTGGTGCAGGTCTTCTTCGTAACTGTATTGCCAGGCCACATGGTGCCACTGATTGTCCCTTATTCCGGCATCTTCTTTGTTGCCCACAATGCCCTCTATCCGTTTCCACGGATGCAGGTCCTTCCAGGTGTAGTCGGCACTCTGAAAATGCACTCCGGGCGCCCAGCTGCCATCGGGGGAATCGTGGTCGGATATATACAATTCCCATACGCCTCGCTCCGACGTGTCATACGTACCGCAAATATGTCCGAAATCGAAAGGTTTGGTGACACCGAAAGCCTGCACAGGACCGCCGGGCCTTATCCATACTTCAACAGTCCATTCCTTCTTGCAGCTTCGCAGGTTATGTTTGTCGTTGTTGGTTTCCAAACTAACCGAGCCGTGCTCACCATGCCCGGTATCCTGCGGAAAACGACCTTCACGTCCCGGCCACGCCACTCTTCTGTCGGAATGCCGGCCGGTGCAGGTCAGGGTTAAGGCCTCATCTCCCATCGCATCCTTGGCATACAGGACATCCTCCTTGTCCTGCCAGTCGTACAGGAGTACGGTATTGTTGTCGGCATTGATCCGCTCCAGTTCCGCGGGAAGAACCCGAATCGCGAGATCTTGAGTCGCGCTCAGGTTGTTGGCATCCGTTGCCGTTACCCGGAATTCGCCTGTGCCGGGGTCAACTGGTACACCCGTCAATTCTCCCGAGGTTTCGTCAAGAGCCATGCCCGCTGGCAGTCTCCCGGAAGCTACCTCCCATTTCACCGGGTTCACCATGTACTCTGTTTCCAGCTCATATTGATAGTGTTTCCCGACAAATGACGGCGGCAGAACATCGGTTGCTATCTTGCCTTCTTCGATGCCGATGGTAAAGGTATGGCTATCGGTATGGCCACCCTCATCAACGGCCCTGACCGTGAAACGATATTCAGGTCGGTCCACCTTGGTTACAACTCCGTGCACAACTCCGTCTTCCTGCAGGGCCAGGCCTTCGGGAAGCTCGCCGTCGGTCTGCTCCCATTTCACCGCTCCATCCGGAGCGTCAACACCAAGTTCCACCCGATAGGGAATGTTCAGGGCGGCAGACAGCAGTGCTTCCCCGCCGAACCTATGGGCGGCCCGCAGCGATTCGCACAGGTAACCGGCAAAGGGCGTATTGCCGGGACCACCGATAATGGAGAGCTGGTCGGCAACCGGGTACCTCATGACATCGGATATCCGGAGTTCATCCATTTCCCCTACAAAATTACCCCGGCCCGACCAAGGTGGGTCATTCCAACACAAAAATCCGCCCACCATAAACGGTACGCCGACATTCTCGTCCGTATCGTTGACAATTTTCCGGGGAGGCTGAATGCGCCTGACCAGATTCCCGTCCACAAAAAGGAAATGCATCTGGTCGCGGTAGCGAAACTGCCAGGCCACATGATGCCACTGCTCGTCTCTTATCCCGGCCGGCTCTTTATCCGTGTAGCCGCCCTTCAGCTGTACATCGTTATTGGGATCCTTGCCAGCAAAATTGCCTTCATACCTGGCTGTCGGCAGAAGTCCATGCTCTGCTTCTGGAGTGCTGCCGCCCTGCAGCCGTAATTGAAATCCGGCCCGGACCCCAGTGTGCGACAGATAATAGCCCTCTTCCGACGATCCGGCAATGTATGCGTACGTAATGTTCGCCGACGCCCACCCACCCCATGGTCCGGTGTAACGCACCCAGGCTTCGATGGTCCATTCCCGGGTACAGGGCTTCAACATCAATTTGGGGTTGTTAACCGGCCCGACAAATACGTTGGCGTCGTCCTCGATCTGCTCGAAGCGGGCCGTGGCCCCGAAGCCCGGCCGACTGCCCCACAACGCCTCTTCGTGGACTCGCAGCGTCAGCTCAGGATCACCACAGGCGTCATGCGCCTCGCCCCCCTCACCCTCGTCGAAATGATACAAAACCACCGTGTGCTCATCCGGCTCGAACGGCTTCGTGAAGTCGTCAGACATTGGACTCTCCTTGCATTGCGTACTCACGAGGCTAACTGCCACAATGAGCATCATCAAACCGACAAGACTGGCCGTCTTCATAATACTGCCTCCTTTTTAGTAGAGACTGGTGTAAAAGCCACGCTCATGCTATAGTATAGCATGGGAGGGTACAAGTCAAGCAGTAAATGTGCTATAATGGATATGGTTGATAGCGGCAGGACTATTCAATAACGGTGATCGTAGCTATGCATAGATTGTTGTAAGAGCTACCTCTCACAATTGAGAGGGTACGATATCCAGTTTTTCGCTTTAGTTGTGGTTGAGGCGCTTTCTAAGCGACATGTCACGGGCACCACCTGGTTGTTTATCGTCCTCCCGCGACCATCTCCCTCAGCCGCTATTCTACCTGCGCTTGCGACCGCGGGAAAAGACGAGGACTCCCAGCAGCGTAATCACGCCGACCAGCAGGAGCACGTTAGGCAGCGCCGCGCCAGGTAGCCCGCCCACTTCCGTAGCATACCAGATCAGGCCCGCCCCCAGCGCGCAAGAGGCGGCCAGCACAGCAACCCAGATGAACAGCCACTGGAAGGCGGAGGCCACAGTTTCGAGGTCAAAGGCGCTAGCCTCCCGCCGACGGAGGGCATCAACACTGTCCTCGAGACGGCTTTCGAAATGATCCGCCAAGTCAGCAAAGGCCTGGTCCAGCTCCCCTTCGAGCTCGCCCTGCCGGACCATACTAATGAAGAACGGCGAGAAGGTCTGCGGATAGCGGCTGAAGGCCGTGGCCATTGTCCGTCCCATCTCTACATCCTCGCGAACCGAATCAACGACCTCGCGCAGGAAGACGTCATCACTTTGCTCGCGCAGGGTATCGAAGATGTCGAGGATATTGATCTCAGCATGCAACAGACTGGAAAACTGCCGACAAAGGGCCGCCAATTCGGAATTGCTGATTTCGCTCTGGCTTTCAAGCATAACTACGTAGCACCTCCGGTTGCTGCTTCGGTCTACCTGCCCACTAGATCACTTCTGCGCGCAGCTTCTCCAGTAGCTCCCGGGCGGCCACATGGCCGGGATTGTCCGCCAGCTGCAGCTCCACCTCCGCTAAAGCCTCAAAGGGACGAGCCAGGCGAAGCTTTACGACAGCCAGATTATAGTGAACGTCGGGGAAATGAGGATCAATCTCCATAACTTGATCAAGAGCCTGTTCAGCCAGCTCCAGATGTCCCAGCGCACTGCGTGCGGCTGCCATGTTGAGCCAAGCCTTGGCATGCCCGGGTCGCAACGCCGTAACGCGCTCGAAATACTCAATGGCTCGACTGTGCTGCTCGAGATGATGGTACGCAGCGCCCAGGTTCAGCAGTGCCGTAATATGCTCAGGTTCCTCGGCCACAACCTCGCCCAGCCACTGCACTGTCATCACGTAGTCGCCCCGCGCTATTGCTTTGGTACCGGCGCGCAGTTTCGACGCGATTGTGCGCAGTTTTTTTCTACCAAAAGGCCACACAAAGCGACTCCTGCCGACAGTGATAGACTAGTCGGCAGTATAACAGAGCCGAACCGGCAGTGTCAATCGAAGCACCACAGCGGCCACGCCATCGTTCCTATCCCCTCTGCCCCACCTCCTGAATTGGCGTTCCGCGCTCGGCTTCGGGTTGCCCAGGTCCCGCCGGAGATGCTATACTCAAGCTATCATGCCGCGACGATATACTATAGACACTATGGGCTGCCAGATGAACGAGCGCGACTCGGAGACGGTCGCCGGAATCCTGCACTGTCTAGGCTACCAGCCGGCGCAGACCCCTGCAGAGGCGGATTTCATCGCGCTCAATACTTGCGCAGTGCGGGCTAAGCCCGAGCATAAGGTCTTCTCCAAGCTCGGGGAGCTGCGCCGGATCAAGCAAGAGCGACCCCAGACCATCATCGCAGTACTCGGCTGCGTCGCCCAGGTCGCGGCTCAAGAGATTGCCCGCCGCGCGCCCTATGTGGATATCATCATCGGCCCCCGCAACTATGCGCAACTGGCCCAGGCGATCAAGACTGTCCAGCGCACTTCGGCACCCAACGACCCTGTCATCGTGACCGACAGCCACAAGACGATCCCCGAGGCCTTGCCCGTGCGGCGCACAACACCAGTTTCCGCGTTCGTGAACGTCACTTACGGCTGCAACAACTTCTGTACCTACTGCGTCGTGCCCTACGCCCGCGGCCGGGAACAGAGCCGACCTGTGCAGGAGATTGTGGCCGAGGTCGAGCAGGCGGTGGCCGAGGGATACAAGGAGGTCACGCTGCTGGGGCAAAACGTTAATTCATACGGCTCGGGAGCGGGGCAAGGGTGCCCCTCCCCCACTGTGATGAGTCAGGAGGAGGGCTACGGGTTTGCCGATTTGTTGGCAGAGGTGAGCAGGGTTGAAGAACTCGAGCGTATCCGCTTTACCACCTCGCATCCCAAGGACATCTCGGTTAGCCTCCTCGCAGCAATAGCCGGACTCCCCAATGTCTGCGAGCACCTGCACCTGCCCATCCAGGCTGGCGACGACGAGGTGCTGGCGCGGATGGGCCGGGGCTATACCTATGAGCAGTATCGCCATCTTGTCGAAGCTGCCCGCGAGCGCATCCCCGGCCTCAGCATCACTACCGACGTGATGGTCGGCTTCCCCGGCGAGACCGAAGAGCAGTTTCACAATACGCTGCGGGCATTCGAGGAAATCCGCTTCGATCAGGCCTTTATGTTCAAATACAGCGACCGCCCCGGCACCCGCGCCGCGGAGATGCCGGATAAGGTCCCCGAAGCGGTCAAGCAAGCCCGCCTGGAGCAACTGGTGGCGCTGCAGAATGAAACAGCCCGCCAGATCAATCAGAAGCTCGTCGGCAAGAGCTTCGAGGTGCTCGTGGCAGGAGCCGACGCCAAGTCGCCCGGGAAGGTCCGAGGGCGCACGCGCACGAATAGATTGGTGATATTCCCTGGCCAGGAGCGACTCATCGGCAAACTGGTCCAGGTGCAGACCCAAGAGGCCTACCTGTGGGGCTTTTTAGGCGAGATAGCAGCACAGAGCTAAGGGATGAACAAGCTGTGACCTCACGCGAACGAGTGCGCGCTGCTATTACGCATCAGGAGCCGGACCGGGTGCCGATTGACCTGGGCGGAATGCGCTCGACGAACATAATGGCCAAAGCCTACAACCGCCTGACCGACTACCTCGGCCTTAGCGACTCGGAAACCTTTGTCTACGACGCAACCCAGTGCTTAGCTCAGCCGGAGGATGCAATTCTGGAGCGCTTTGATATTGACGTAATTGACCTGGGTAGGGCTTTCTTTACCCGCCCTGAGGAGCGTCGCCCTTTTCAACTCAAAGACGGCACACCGGTGACGATCCCAGCGGGAATTGAGGCGATGCTGGAGCCTGATGGCAACGGCGGTTGGCTGATCCGGGGCGACGAGGGCCAGGTTATCGCGACCTGCCCGCTCCACCAAGACTTCTTCTCGCAGACCTACTGGCCCTTGGGGGACGGGATAACTGAGGAGAAGCTGGCCGACTTGCCCTACCAGATGAGCCAGAGCATGTGGGCGAAGATCGCGTGCGCTCCCCACCACCAACCGATGACCGACGAGTGGCTCGCAGAAATAGCCCACGTGGCCCGGAAGCTTCGTGAGGAGACTGACTACGCCATTATGGTCGCTTTCGGCGGGAACCTGAATGAGAACGCGCAGTTCTTGCGGGGCTTCGACCGGTTTCTGATGGACCTAGCCGGCGATCCCCGTAGCGCACACAGGTTACTCGACCAGCTGACCGAAGTACACCTGGCGAACCTGGAGCGATTCCTAACTGCGCTGGGACCATATATTGACATCATCCAGATGGGCGACGACCTGGGGACTCAGACCGGGCCCCAATTCTCCCCCCAGATGTACCGCGAGTTCTTCCTACCGCGACACAAGCAGATATACACCGCAGTGAAACAGCATAGCGACGCTTTCGTGTTCATGCACAACTGCGGGGGTGTATACGAGCTGATCCCGATGCTGATTGAAGCGGGCGTTGAGATCCTCAATCCCGTACAGACCTCGGCGAGGAATATGGAGCCGGAGCGACTCAAGCGCGAGTTCGGTCGAGATTTGTGCTTCTGGGGCGGCGGCTGCGAGACGCAATCCACACTCGTCCACGGCACACCTGCACAAGTTATCGAGGAAGTCAAACGGCGAGTGGAAGTATTCGGTGCCGGCGGCGGGTACGTCTTCACTCAGGTGCACAATATCCTAAGCGACGTCCCACCCCAGAACGTGGTGGCGATGCTGGAGGCAGCGCATCAATAGGATGAACTCCCAGACCTGTTAATGAGAACCAATGAACGAGAAAAGCAGTATAATACCAGAAAGACCGAGATTATTAGGATGGCAAGTTGGCATCACCTACCAGAGTGAGGCACCCGGTGGTGTGGACCGGGAGCACCTTATGCGCTTGCTGGATGAGATGGCTGAAAACGAGATGAATCTACTCAGTCTCATGATGATAAGCTATGCCAACTACGATCCCAACCACGACGGTTATTGTTGGCCAGTCCAGAACCCCAGATTGAGGAATTTCTGGGACTCTACCGCGATTAACGGCTCAGAGTCTACTGAATTCGTTCGCGAAGTGATCTGTACCGCTGCACAAAGAGGCATAGAAGTCCAGCTTTTCATGAACTGGGGATTGTGGAACCCAGCCAGAGTAATAGAATCCTATCCATCTGCCACGCGGCAAAAAGACCGCCAATGCGACTACCACCCGTATAGCTGGCGCCACTGCCCTGATTGTCCGGATGTTTGGCAGAAGGGTCTGGACGAGGTGACAGATCTTCTCTCCTATTATGATCATCCTAATGTTACCAGCTACGTATTTGAATGCATAGATTACGGTGCTTGCTTTTGTGAATACACTCAGAAAAAGTTCCTACAGGACACTGGGTCTAACATCTTTGAGGCTGATGATGCTTGCTTATTTGATTGGAAATCGAAAAACATATATGGCCGCATCAAAGCGTATATCGAGCATATCAAAGGCCTGAGACCAGATATGCAAGTCTGGCTACATTCCCGAGGTAACCCCGAATCCGGACAGAACCCCAATAATCTCAGAAAGCTGGACCTAGACTACCTGCTGCCGCACACTATTCAATTCCCGACGAAGCAGCATGAATTATACAATATGCTGGACCGTCTCGCTCCCAAGCCATGCGTGCTCCATTTCTGCGTCCGCGACAAAGCTCCCCGGAATTATCCAATATGGATCAAGACACCAGAGATCATAGCAGAGGTTATGAATTGGGTGGCGGAATATCCCGGCGATAATCTGGTAGGTATCCTTTTCTTCAACGAAACGATAGTCTCAGATCAAAACCGAAACGCAGTTTACCAGCAGCTCAAAAGATGGCAACAAGGCTCATAGCCGGAGAGCCCTGTCCGGGAAGGCCAATAATCGAAGTGTACCCATGGCAGACAGTACGGTAGCGACAAATCGAAGAGCCTGGCACGACTACTTCATCGAAGACACCTTCGAGGCCGGGCTGGCGCTTGAGGGGCCGGAGGTCAAGTCCCTACGCGAGCGCCACGTCAGTATTCAGGAGGCCTATGCAACGGTGGAAGGCGGCGAGGTTTGGGTCCATAATATGCACATTGCACCGTACAAGCCAGCACGTCAGGAGGGTCTCGATCCTTACCGACGGCGCAAGCTGCTGCTGCGCAAGTCCGAGATCCGGCGCCTAAATCGGGCGGTCCAGCAGAAGGGATATACACTAATCCCCTTGAAGATATACTTCACCAGCCGCGGCCACGCCAAGGTCCAACTGGGCCTGGGCAGAGGCAAACGGCAGTACGACAAGCGTGAGACAATCAAGGAACGCGACTTCAAGCGACGAGCCGAACGTGACCTGCGCGATCATCAGCGGAGATAAACAGATAGGAGGGGAGCCGAAGAATGGGCGAGGTGCTAGTTGTAGACGACGACGCTGCTATATTGGCGGTGATGAGTGCCGTCCTGGCCCAGCACGGTCTGGCGACTGACACAGCCATCAACGGTGACCAGGCCCTGCGCAAGGTCTGTGCGCGCACAGTGGAGGACAACCTCTACGATGCGGTCATTCTGGACATAATGATGCCGCTGGTGGACGGTTGGGACGTCCTGCACGCGCTCAAGAACAACCCGCTGTGGCGACATATCAACGTTGTGGTGCTCACTGGTACTGCCACGTCCGATCAGGACATTGCCCGGGTTGCCGAATACGACGGCCTATTCATCGAGAAGAAAGATGGTTTCGTGGATATCGCTGGCGAGCTAGTAGAAAGAATCATGCAAGCAGATGCCTAGGAGCCTGATCGCGGCAACCACTACTACTCCACGCAGAAGCGCTTAACCTCCGTACCGCTGGCACCGAACGCTCGGAACAGCACGGCATCCCGCGTATCGATGCCATTGATCTGCCGCCGCACCCCAGCCTGCTCAGCCCAGAGCAATTGATGCGTTGTACCGTCGGCCAAGAGAATATCCAGCCCGATGGCCCCCAGCGCGGAGTGTAGGGGCGGCGCAGGCAAAAGTCAATCACCGGTCGGATCTATGATCAGGGATTTGACAGTATCGGCTGTCGCTACTAGAATAGAAGGAGCCACTCAAGAGTCCCCAAGAGGAGTCGTCTATGATCGTCGAGATGCGTTACGGCAGGCAGGGTCTGGAAGTGGAGGTGCCCGATGAGGCGAATATCCAGGTTCTGCACCTCAACAGAGTTCCTCAGCTAGCCAGCCCCGAGCAAACGATGCGAGAGAGCTTAGCAGCCCCTCTGGCCACCGCACCGCTCGTGGAACTGGCGCGGGGGCGACGGGATGCCTGCGTCGTGATATCTGACATCACCCGGCCGGTGCCGAATGAATTGCTCGTGGGTCCGGTACTGGAGGTGCTGGAAGACGCGGACTTGAAGCGGGAGGATATTCTTATCCTGGTGGCGACCGGCCTGCACCGGGAAGCGACCAAAGCGGAACTGGTGGAGATGCTGGGGCCAGAGATCGCCAGCAACTACCGGATCGAGAGCCACCAGGCACGCGATCTCGACTCGCACGTGGAACTGGGTACAACGCCCGCCGGCACGCGCGTGTTGATCGACCGACGCTATGTGGAGGCGGATCTGAAGATTCTGGTATCACTGGTCGAGCCACACCTGTTCACCGGCTACTCGGGCGGGCGCAAGACGATCTGCCCGGGGCTGGCGGCCACTGAGACAATCTTCGGCTTCCACAGCCCCGCGCTCATCGAGTCGGCTGCCGCAATTACGGGCAACATTGGCACCAACCCCTCCGACATCGAGGCCTGGGCGGTAGCCCGCCAGGCTGGCGGCGCCGACTTCACCGTCAACTGTACACTGGATGAACAGCGCCAGATTACGGGCATCTTCTGCGGGCACTTGCGTGATGCGCCGCTGGCCGCAATGGCACTGGCCGAGCGCCAGGCCAAGGTGGTGCTCGACGGGCCGGCGGACATCACGATCACCTCCAACGCCGGCTACCCGCTGGACCTGACCTTCTACCAGGGAATCAAGGCGGCGACCGCCGGGGCACAGATCACCCGGCCCGGGGGGACGATCATCATCTGCCAGGAGAACGCCGAGGGCATCGGCAACGAGGAGTATACTGAACTGATGCTAAGCGTGGACGACCCGCACGAGTACGTCCGCCGAGCGCTGGCCACCAGCGAGAACCATATTGACCAGTGGGCCTTGCATCAGCTCGAGAAAGTGCTGCGCGAGCGGAAGGTCTACAACTATTCGACCGGTATTCCCCCCGAGCAGAAGAAGAAGCTGTTTGTCGAGCCGATCAGCAGCGTTGAAGAGGGGCTGGAGCAGGCGCTGGCGGAATATGGCCGGGGTGCCAAGATCGCGGTCATTCCCGAAGGTCCCTATGTGATGCCGTGCCTGGCAGACTGCCGCGTGGGTAGGATGACAGTGCGCCAAATGCAGGAGGAGTGCCATGAGCTTTACGAGTGGTAAATGGATAGCGTGATGACTATGGGTTCGCTGTGGGAGTTGCGCATCGAAGAGGGGGCAGTCGTTGGTGGCTTTACCAACCAAGTGGCCGGGAACCTCCACTATCCCACCGGAACGCCGGAAGACGTCGGTGCAAATCGCCGGGGAGTGCTCCAGGACCTGGGGCTGACCCGCTTTCCGCTGGTCGAGGCCCAGCAGGTCCACGGCAATGCCGTCCACCACGTCACCGCGGCGGGCCTGCCCGGGCTGTTGCGCGACGACGGACGCTATCTAGTGCCACAGGCTGATGCCCTGGTCACGACAGAACCGGGGATTGTTTTGAGCACGTGTCATGCCGACTGCGTGCCGGTATTCCTATGGGTGCCGGAGGGCACGGGCATCGGGCTGGCGCACGCCGGCTGGCGCGGGACGCTAGCGGATGTTGCTGGTGATACTGTCCGCGAGCTTGCCGCAGCTACCAATGCCAAGCCGGAACAGATGCACGCAGCAATCGGCCCGGCAATCTGCGCCCATTGCTACGAAGTAGGTCCCGAGGTGGCGGAAGCCGCTGCCAGACTGCCCGCCGCGGAAGGTTTTCTGTCAAAGATAGGCGATAAATGGCATCTGGACCTAAAGGGCATCAACCGGCGGCAACTCAAGCAGACAGGGCTGAGTCCAGGTGACATCGAAGTGAGCGAACTGTGCACGCACTGCCGGCCCGACCTGTTCTTCTCGTATCGTCGCCTGGGACCGGGCTGCCCAGAGATGGGGGCATTCCTGGCGCTAAGGCCGGATTGAACATCCGATGCCACCAACCTGTTCAGCTTTGACAGGCCGCTGCGATGCAGGATATAATCGACCCGAGACTGGCTCCAGGAGGCAACGGTGAAAGTAGACAACTTTGCCGATAGACTGTGCGCGGCTGTCCTGGACAAGGACAGCCGTGTCTGCGTCGGATTGGACCCCGATCTCGAGCGCCTGCCCAAGCATCTGCTCGAAGGCAACACGGAAGGCGAAGCAGTGGAGCGCTTCTGCTGCGAGATCATTGACGCGGCCGCTGAGCATTGTGTGGCGGTAAAGCCCCAGGCGGCTTACTTTGAGATGCTGCGCGAGGATGCATCCTCCGTGCTTTGGTCAGTGATGCGCTACGCAAAGCAGGCCGGCCTGCTGGTTATACTCGATGCCAAGCGCAACGACATCGGCTCGACCGCCGATGCCTACGCTCAGGCCTACCTGCGCGACGACGCGCCGGTAGACGCCATCACCGTCAATCCTTACCTGGGCAGCAACGGGGTGATTCCGTTCGTCAAGACCGCCGCGGCAGAAGCGCGTGGGCTCTTTGTACTGACCAAGACCTCCAACCCCTCGTCCGGCGAGCTGCAAGACCTCTCGCTTCAGGATACCGACAAGCTGGTCTACCAGCAGATGGCTGACCTGGTGGCCGACTGGGGCCACGAGCTGGTCGGCGCGCACGGCTATTCGTCGGTGGGAGCGGTGGTCGGCGCGACCCACCCGCAGGAGCTTGCCGAATTGCGCGAGCGAATGTCCCAAACACTGTTGCTGGTACCGGGCTACGGCGCGCAGGGCGCCACCGCCGAAGACGTGGCCGCGGCGTTTGATGACCGTGGTCTGGGCGCTATTGTTAACTCTTCGCGCGGAATCATCTTCGCCTACCAGAAGAGGAATCTGCCGCCCACCGAATTTGCTCAGGCGGCCCAGGCCGCAACCGTAGAGATGAAAAGCCAAATCAATTCAGCTCTAGAGCAGAATGCAAGTTAAAGGAGGTCGGCCCATGGCGCTGACCGGAAGAGACCTGGTTTCAATACTCGATGTTTCCAATGACGAGATTACGCTGGTGCTGGATACCGCGGAGCAGATGGCCACAGCCCTGGGCTGGGAAGAGAGCACCGAACAGCAACCGCTGGCGCCGCTGGATCGCATTCTCGCGACGCTCTTCTTCGAGCCGTCCACGCGGACGCGGATGTCGTTTGAGTCGGCGATGCTGCGGCTCGGGGGCAGCGTCATCAGCATGGCCGATGCCAAGGCCAGCTCGGCGGCCAAGGGCGAGAGTCTGGCCGATACCGCCCGCATCGTCAGCGCTTACTGCGACATCATCGTCTGCCGCCACCCGGAGACCGGTTCGGCCCAGGCGCTCGCCGAGGCGGCGTCGGTGCCGGTCATCAACGCCGGCGACGGGCACAACGAACACCCCACCCAGACACTCACCGACCTCTTCTGCCTGCGCCGCCATAAGGGCACGCTGGAAGGGTTGCGGGCGGGCCTATGCGGCGATCTGAGGTACGGGCGGACGGTCCACTCGCTGGCCCCGGCGCTGGCCCGCCTCGGCTGCGAAATCATTTTCATCTCGCCACCGGCGCTGGTGATGCCGGAGGAAGTCACCGCGAAAGTGCAGGAGCTGGGCGGCGCGGAGCCGGAGGTGACCGATGATCTGCCCGCAGCGCTAGACGGGCTGGATATGCTCTATATGACGCGCATCCAGCAGGAGCGCTTCGCCGACCCCGCTGAATATAAGAAGTACCAGGGCGTCTACGTGCTGGACGAGAAGCTGATGAAGAAAGCGCCGGAGGATATGATTGTACTGCATCCGCTGCCCCGAGTGGACGAGATCGCCCTGGAGATTGACGACGACCCGCGCGCCGTCTACTTCGAGCAGGCCCGCGGCGGCGTGCCCGTGCGCATGGCCCTCATCGCCCTGCTGCTGGGAATCGTTGAAGAAACGCAGTCAGGCAAGCACTCGGGGCTGGTTGAGCCGTAGAAGAACGAGAGCGGCAATTTCGGTATAGAGGAGTGATAAAGATGCGCTTTGACCCGATTAATAATCCAGTGCATAGCTGGGTCTACTATCTGTGGCACAGGGACTTCATAATGCCTTTGCTCATAGTAGTCCTGCTCTTCATCGTAAGTGGCGTTTCTCTGGCGTATTTGCGCAGACAGCCAGAGTTTCGGCAAAAGCGTGCCATGGTGGTGGGAGCATGGCTGATGCCGTGGGTCTGGAGCGCTCTCATATTACTTCCAGTGGTGGCCGAAATCGTGGTGAAGCTAGTGCTACGCTTCACCTTGCCACGTGTGCCTTGGATTTTCGCGTGGGAGAAGTGGTGGATTGGATTATGGGGCGTGGTTTTCTGCCTGGTAATGATAGCGGCGGTGCAAATTACATTCACATCATGGGTAGGCCAAGGCCCCTTCGCGGTCATTGCAGTGGGGAGGGCACGCAGAGCATTACGCAAATCCGCGCTGCCGGGTTCGCTGGGCCAGATTCTCGAACAGCAGATGCGCAGGTCACAGCGTTGGAAGCTCCCACTAATGCTGTTCTGGATACTACTGGGATTTGCGCTCATCGCCATTTGCTTGGCACGAATGTTCTGACTAGGCAAGCTGGGCAATCAGGGAGGACTACTCATCGAGCAACATCGCATAATCTTTGGTGACAGTCGGCATATGAGAGAGGTGGGCGACCAGAAGGTGCACCTGGTGGTCACCTCGCCGCCGTACTGGTGCATCAAAGACTACGCCCACCCCGGCCAGATCGGCTACGACCAATCCTACGAGGAGTACCTCGCCGACCTGGGGCAGGTGCTGGCGGAGTGCTACCGCGTGCTACATCCGGGCTGCCGGGCGGCGATCAATATCGGCGATCAGTACCTGCGCGCCAGTGAGCACGGCCGCTACCGCGTCCAGCCCATTCCCGCTGACATCATCAGCATGGGCCGCGGGCTGGGCTTCGACTTTATGGGCAATATCATCTGGGAGAAGATTTCGACGACCAACACCACCGGCGGCGGGCAGTGGATGGGCTCGATCTACTACCCCCGCGACGGGCACGTCACCTACGAGCACGAGTATATCATCCTGCTGCGCAAGCCGGGCGACTGGCCCCGCCCGACCCCCGCGCAGAAAGAGCAGAGCAAGCTGACCAAGCAGCAGCGCAGCGAGTGGTTCCGGGGTATCTGGCGGCTCGCGCCCGAGCGGCAGGATGGACACGTGGCGATGTTTCCGGTGGAGCTGCCCCGGCGGCTGATAAAGATGTACACCTTCTCCGGCGAGACAGTGCTCGACCCGTTCCTGGGCAGCGGCACGACCTGCCGGGCCGCCGAACTGGAAGGCCGCAACTCGATTGGCTACGAAATCAACCCCGACTTCGAGCCGGTGATAAGGGAGAAGCTGAAAGCTGATTCGTGCCAGCCGGAGGCTGTATCCTTTGAATATCGAGGCACCACCCCACAAGAGGACTGAGTATGACAGCTATCAAGCTCCTGCTGGTAATTGTCGGATGCATTATCCTCCTCCACCAGGTGCTGGCGCGGGTTGTCCGGCGGTTCTGGCACTTTCCCGCGCCGGCCTTTATCAGCCACGTTCTGGATAGCAAGCTGAGAAGACGAGTCCAGCCGCCGGAGAAGCTGATAGAGTGGAGCGGCATTGCCGAGGGGCTGACGGTCCTCGACCTGGGCTGCGGCAGCGGCACGCTTACTATTCCCTATGCCCGAGCGGTCGGCGAGAACGGTCGGGTATGTGCGCTAGATATTCAGCCGGCGATGCTCGACCTACTTGCCCGCAAGCTGGCCCGGCTGGAGAACGAGGCTAGCAACGAGCATGGTCGGGGCAAGGGTGCCCCTCCCACAGCATCATTGAGGATACAAGAGCCACCAGCGAATGTCGGACTGATACGGGCCAGCGCCCACCAGTTGCCCTTTGCAGCGAATTCGCTTGATGTCGTCGGGGTGACGAGCGTTCTGTATGAAATCCCTGACCCCCAGCAGGCTCTCCACGAGATCAAGAGAGTGCTACGAGTCGGCGGCTATCTGGCTGTTACTGAGATGTTTATGGACCCGGACTATCGCCTGAAGTCTACCACCGTCAGGGAAGGGCAGCAGGCTGGTTTCATACTGGATCAGGCGTATGGGAACTTCTGGGCTTACACTGTCAGATTCATCAAGCCGGAAGCAAGCTGAGCGTCCAAACTGTTGACGGACAAACGCCCAGCAGGCATAATAGTAGCTCAAGAAGCAATTCAGGCCGGCCCCGAGTGGGTCGGCCCTCCTGTCCCTCGTACAACACAAGTGGGACCCGATAGGCAGTTCGGCAAGCTCACTACGGGCGAGACGCCTGTCGTACCGAATTGGAGGATACAGATATGGACATGAGTGGGAAGTACACTATTGAAATTCCGCAAGTGAAGAAAGTGGCGGTGGCCTATTCCGGGGGGCTGGACTCGGCGCTGGCGCTGAAGCTGCTGCCCGAATACTACGGCGCCGAAGAGGTGCTGGCGGTGACCGTCAACGTCGGGCTGATGGACGAGGAGATCGCCGACGCCGAGATGAAAGCCGAGGCCGCCGATACTCCTTTCTTCTTGCTCGAGGCGACCGACGAGTTCGTGGACGACTACATCACCAGAGCCATCTACGCGAACTCCGACTACGAGGGCTATCCGGTGGCCACCTCGATGACCCGCCAGCTCATCGCCCGCAAGGTCGCCGAATTTGCACTGGAGCAGGGCTGCGACGCCATCTGCGAGGGATCCACCGGCAAGGGCAACGACCAGTACCGGATGAAAAATGTCTTCTCTATCTTCGCGCCGGAGCTGACCGTGATTCTGCCGGTGCGCGATTTCAACTTTACCCGCGAGGAGGAAAAGCAGCTCAGCGAGCAGTACGACATTCCCTATAACCCGGGCATCGGTGACGACCGGACGATGTGGTGCCGGTCGATCGGCTCCGGCGAGGTGGACAACCTGCGGATGCGCATCCCCCAGGAAGACTACATCTGGTATCAGTTCCCGGAGAATGCACCGGACGAGCCGCAGATTATCGAGATTGAGTTCGAGGCGGGACTACCGGTACGCTGCGATGACCAGACCGGCCTGCGCGACATCATCCACTACCTCAACCGCGTCGCCGGCCAGCACGGTATCGGGAAGATTGATATGTTCGAAGACGGGCTGATTGGGCTGAAGTCGCGCGAGGCCTACGAAGCGCCGGCTGCACAGGTTATCCTCACGCTGCACCGCGACCTCGAGCAGCTCTGCCTGACCAAGGAGCAGGTGCAGTTTAAGCCGCTCGTCGAGCAGCGCTGGGCGTATATGGTCTACCACGGCGGCTGGTTCCACCCGGTCAAGCAGGATTGCGATGCCTTCCTGCAAAGCTCCCAGTGGGCGGTCAACGGCAAGTACAAAGTGCAGCTCTACAAGGGCAACATTGATATCCTGGAGCGGGAGTCGGACAGCGGCCTATTCGCGCCGGAGCTGCGCTCGCTGGCCACGACCGAATTCGTCCAGCAGGACAGCGGCCCGGCCACCAAAATCCACGCGCTGCAGTATAAGATAATCAGCAGGCGAGGACTGACACTTGATTAGGGAGGGAGAATTATGACACATGATGCGCAGGGCAATGACAAACAAGGAGCCTCGGCGAGGCTGCTGAACAGCGCCTCCGTGCTTCTATTCATCGGCTGTCTGCTGATGCTTGGTGGTTGGGCAGCCATCGCCAACTATATCCGCACGCACCCACCTGACATGGCGGTGAACTTCGCCTTTGTTCTGGGCCTCGTTCAGTGCCTGGTTGCGGTGGTACTATCCATCTTTGGGATCCGCGCCCGGCGCAGCAAGGCAGCCCTCTACGTGGGACAGCTCCTAATAGCAGCCGCTCTGGCCGGTGTGGTCGTGCTGCTGGTGCCGAGGTTGTACCAATAAGGTGCGCTACGGCCACAAGGAAAGTCCACACGCTGCAGTATGAGATTATGAGCGGGCGCTGCACTAAGAAGCAGTAGCAGGGGCGGGCGAATGTTCGTTAGAACATTCGCCCCTACAAACGGCAACAGCAGTGCCGACAGGCAGTTCGACAAACTCACTACACGCGAGACGCGCATCGTACCACAAGACACACGGGCTGGAAGCCCATGCCACTGAAACGCAATGGGTACCAGGAGGGCCATTCAAATGGCTGAGATATCCCCCGAAGAAGTACAGCATGTTGCGGACTTAGCACGTCTGGCGCTGCCGCCCGAGGAATTGGCACGCGTTGGGCGCGAGCTCAATCGCATTCTGGTCTACTTCCAGGAGCTTCAGGAACTCAACACTGATGACGTGGCGATAACCTCGCACGCTGTCGCGATGGAGAACGTCTACCGCGAGGACAGCTCGCGGCCCTCCCTGCCGGTCGAAGAGGTCATCGCCAACGCCCCCGACAGCGCTGAGGTGTTCTTCCGCGTACCCCGAATCGTGGACAAGTAAGCTGTGTAAGCTTGATATTGACGGAGGTTTGTCGTGGAGCTTTATGAAATGACCGCGCACGAAGTAACCGAGCAGATTGCTGCCGGTCAGCTATCGGCGCAGGAGGCTACGGAAGCCTGCCTATCGCGAATTGAGGCCGTAGAAGGCCAGGTCAACTCGTTTGTCACCGTTACCCCCCAACATGCTCGAGAGCAGGCGGCGCAGGCTGATCAGAAGATAGCGGCAGGCGAGGCGAGCAATACGCTGACCGGTGTAGCCATTGGCATCAAGGAGGTAATGTGCACGGAGGGCCTGCCCAGCACGTGCAGCTCGAAGATGTTGGAGAGCTTCGTGCCGCCGTACGACGCGACAGTGGTGGAGTGCTCGAGGGACGCACTGCTGCCGATGGTGGGCAAGACGAACATGGACGAGTTCGCAATGGGCTCTTCCACCGAGAACTCAGCTTTTCAGGTGACGCGCAATCCTTGGAATCTGGACTGCGTGCCTGGAGGTTCAAGCGGGGGCAGCGCCGCTGCGGTAGCGGCTGGCGAGGCCTTCGTGGCGTTGGGGTCAGATACCGGCGGCTCGATCCGCCAGCCCGCAGCCCTCTGCGGCATCGTGGGCCTGAAGCCGACCTACGGGCGCGTCTCGCGCTACGGGCTGATTGCTTACGCTTCCTCGCTGGATCAGATCGGCCCCCTGACCAAGGATGTCACCGATTGCGCGCTGGTGATGAACCTGATATCGGGGCACGATCCGCTCGATGCGACTTCCGCGGAGGTGCCGGTCCCGGACTATACGCAGCACCTGACCGGCTCCGTAGACGGGCTGAAGGCCGGTGTACCGGTACAACTTCTGGGCGAGGGCATTGACCCGCAGGTGCGCGACTGCGTCCAGGCAGCGATTGACCAGTTGCAGGATATGGGCCTGGAGTGCGAAGAGGTCCAGATGCCGCACATTGACTACAGCCTGCCGGTCTATTACATTATTGCGCCGGCGGAGTGCTCCTCCAACCTGGCGCGCTTCGACGGTGTACGGTACGGCTACCGCACCCCGACCGAGACTGACGATATCAACGAGCTGTTCTCGCACACGCGCGCCGAAGGCTTCGGGCCAGAGGTGCGACTGCGGATTATGCTGGGCACCTATACACTCAGCGCCGGGTACTATGACGCATATTATCTCAAGGCACTCAAGGTCCGCACGCTGATTAAGCGTGACTTCGACCAGGCCTTCGCGAAATATGACGTACTGCTCTCCCCCACCTCGCCGACGGTGGCCTTCAAGATCGGCGAGCGGGCCGACGACCCGCTAGCAATGAAATTGGCCGATATCTGCACCATCCCGGTGAACCTGGCCGGGATTCCCGCGATCAGCATCCCCTGCGGTTTTGTCGAGGGCCTGCCGGTGGGCCTGCAGATAATGGCCGGGCCATTCGCCGAAGAGAAGATCCTCCAGGTGGCCTACGCCTACGAGCAGGCCAACAACTGGCACAAGCAGCGGCCAGCTCTGTAAGGGCGTGGCCCTGGCGCAGGGAAGTGGCAACGATGGCGGATAACCAGAGGTTGACTTGTCCCCGCTGCAGCGCGAATATCCTCTACACTGATGCGCAGTGCCTCTCCTGCGGAGTCCGGCTGGACGAGGGCGGCCTGGCCGACGCGCCAGCTACGGCGGCTGATACGCTGGAGGTGGAGCTAGAGTCACCCCAGCCCGAGTATGAGATCTCGCCCCAGCACAGGCAGCCCTGGGACCCCAGCCAGATGCCCACGGGCGGCGGCTTCTGGGTGAAGCTGGAGCGGGGTTGGATCTTTCTCAAGCAGGCGATGACGATGTGGCTGAATGACAAGGACTTGCTCGTACCCTCATTCCTCTCCCTGCTCAACCTGGCGGTGTTCTTCGGCTTGTGCTACTGGATTCTGGTGGGCACGGGGCTCTGGGGGCGATTTGTCAGCAATAGCGACGAATCGAACCTGCTGTTCTGGGCGATAGCTATTCCCATCTCCTTGCTCGCTTACGTAATCACCTACTTCTACACGGCCATGACCGTCAACCTCATTGACACTCACCTCAAGGGTCGCGACGCGCGGCTGGGGGAAGCGCTCCAGGATGCACTGAAGAACGTCGGCGCCCTGGTATCGCTGGCTGTGCTCAGCACCATCGTCGCCGCGCTATCGTCGGCTGTCCGGGGGAAGGGCAGCCGGGCCCGCGCGCTAGCCTCGGAAGCCATTGACAAGACGTGGCAAGCAGCCACCTACCTGATGCTGCCTATCATTATCATTGAAGATATACCGCTGCGCCAGGCGATGTCGCGGGCATGGCAGCTTCACCGCGGTCGGCTGACGGACGTAGTGGTGGCCGAGATCGGGGTAACTCTAGTCAATAGGCTTCTGAGCACGCTGGCGTTGCTTGCGGCCATCGGCCAGGGCATACTGCTCTATCTGACCAGCCCGGCGCTACTGCCGCTTGCGATCGTCATCGCAGCGGCGATTATCAGCTTCATAATGATCTTCACCAGTTACCTACGCACCGCCTACTACACCTGCCTGTATTTATGGGCGGCGGCGACGGAAGCAGCTGAGCAACCAGTCGCCGCCCCGAAACCGCTTGCTGAGGCCGTGGCCTAGCAACCGCAGCCCAACAGTAGCACAGAGACAGCACAACCACAGGAAAGAGCATACGGGAACACCAGACGGCAGTCGCTTATCGAGGACAACCGACAGACGGCTGACAGGGAGGACTGCAAATGCAAGAGCCACCAGCAGCTAAGTCACCGCATGTCAATCGCACGCGCAGGACCGGCTCGGCCTCAGTTGCCGCAGCCGCGGGCCGGCCGGGACGGATTCGCCTGGGCCGAGTTGCCGGTGTCGAAATTGGCCTGGACTATAGCTGGTTTATCATCTTCGCGCTAGTGCTACTGGCCATGGGCACCGGCTACTTGCCCCACTCACTGCCCACCATACCGCGGACAGTGATCTGGGTGCTGGCGCTGCTGACGACGCTGCTGTTCTTCGCGTCGGTACTCGCGCACGAGCTAGCCCACTCAATAGTGGCCCGACTCAACGGGATGCCCGTCGAGGGTATAGACCTGTTCATCTTCGGCGGGGTGGCCAAGCTGGATGAAGAGCCGCGTACTTCGGGCCAGGAGTTTGTGATGGCAATCGTTGGGCCACTGGCCAGCTTCCTCTTGGCCGCGATCTTCCTGGCTCTGTGGGTAGTGCTGCGGCCGACAATACCACCACTAGCGGTGGCGGCCGGATACTTGGCCTGGCTCAACTTCCTCCTCGGCGCCTTTAATCTGGTCCCCGGCTTCCCGCTGGATGGCGGAAGGGTGCTGCGCTCGATCATCTGGTACCGGACCGGTAACCTGCGCCTGGCCACGCGCATCGCGACTAATGTTGGTCAATTTGTGGGCTACGCGCTCATCTTTCTGGGCATTGCCGAACTGTTAGTCCTGAGTAGTGCTGGCGGCATCTGGATGGCTTTCATCGGTTGGTTCCTGCTTCAGGCCGCCCAAGCCGGCTACCAGCAACTCCTGGTACGCGAGAGTATTGCCGGAGTGAAGGTGGGAGAGATTATGAGCGCTACACCGCCAATTATTCCCGGGAGTATCAGCGTGCAGGAGGCGATTGATAACTACTTCGTACAGTACCCCGCCAACATCTTTCCGGTCGTAGAAGGCGATAGCTTCTTGGGCATCATCAGTGTCGAAGAAATTCGCAACATTGACCGGGATGCCAGATATGACCACACTGTAGCCAGCCTGGTGCGCCCCATAGATCCCGACCACATCGTCGCGCCTAATGACGCGGTTGCCACGGCTCTGGGCAAGCTGACCCGACACGGCGGAGGTCTGCTCGTGGTCGTGGAAGATGACCGTTTTGTGGGCATCCTCAGCCAGCAGGAGCTGTTGAGGCTGGTGCAACTGCGCCTGCAATTGGGCTACTGAGCGAACGCCAGCTAGGGATGTCAACCGAGGCCGCAACATCGCCGAGTGTAGATTCTTCACAAAGCAGGGGACATCATGAGACTTTCGCGCACTGGTCTGGCCTTGTCAGTAGGTGTCGCCGCACTCGTCGGGGTCATCGTGGGAGCATGGTGGCTGATGCGGCCGGAGAAGTCCGATAGGCAGCAGATTCAAGAGCTTTTCATACAAGCCGAACGAGCAATGGAGGAGAAAAGCCCCGGCCGGCTACTGCGGCTCGTGGCCGATGACTACGACGACGGCGTTTACACCAAGGGGGAGCTGAAGCGGCAGGCAGTTGCTGCCTTTCGTCAATTCAGAACCATCAGAGTCACGCCGGTGCTCCGTGACCTGCAGATCACCGGCGATAGGGCCAGGGCACAACTAGAGGTGGACGTGTGGCTCGATGCAGGGCCGGCGGAATCCCCCCTGCATCTGGCGCTGCGGGTGGAGTTGGAGCAACAGAAGAAGCGGTGGCTGGTGGCCAGCGTTGGCGGCGACTGGCCGGAAGCCGAAGGGCACTTGTACGACTTCGAGTAGGGAGCGAAGATGCGACAAACTATACGGTGGTAGGAGCGACATTCTTGTCGCGACTGCCGCTGCCGTTCGGTACGACAGGCGTCTCGCCTGTCGGCCTTTGTCCAATGTAGTCGCGACAAGAATGTCGCTCCTACGGTATAGCATGGTCGGGGCCAAGCGGCCACTCGCATCCGCAGAAGCCCCTCCCACAGTACCGGACAGCGCAGGCGTCAGAGGGGTCAGCTACCAGAGCATATACCCGCCGTCAATGACCAGGTCGTGGCCGGTCGTGAAGCTGGCTGCCTCTGAAACCAGATAGATCACCCCACCGACCAGCTCTTCCGGCTCGCACAGCCGCTTCATCGGAGTCAACTCGCTCCATCCCTCGTGATACTCGGGCACCGTTTGGGTCATCTCGGTAAGCGTATAGCCCGGGCTAATTGTGTTCACCCGGATGTTGTGCTCGGCCCACTCGGCCGCCATGCTCCGGGTCATGTGGATCATGCCCGCCTTGGAGGTGTTGTACGAGGCCTGATCCTGGGGCGTATTGACGATACTGCCCGACATAGAGGCAATATTGACCATCGCCCCACCACCGGCGGCAATCATCTGCTTGGCCGCATCCCGGCAGCACAGAAAAGTGCCGGTCAGGTTAGTATCCATCACCTTGCGCCACTCTTCCTCGGTAACCTCCTCGGCGGCCTTCCAGATGACGATGCCAACGCTATTGACCAGAATATCCAGCTTGCCGAAGGCAGTTACCACCTGCTCGATCATAGCCGCGACGGCCTCCCCGTCAGTCACGTCGCATACTACGCCCTCGATGTGCACATCGTAAATCTCGGTCATCTGAGCGACGGTCTTATTGACGTTCTCCTCGTGGATGTCGGCGATAGCCACATCCGCGCCGAACTCCGCCAGTCCCTCGGCACAGGCGCGACCGATACCCCGCGCGCCACCTGTTACCAGTGCTGCCCTACCCCTAAGATCAAATAGCTGCTTGATAGCCACAGTGGATCGCTCCCTTTGGGAACTGAAGTGAAGCTGGCTGCTGTCCACAGGACTGTTTCGACACGCGCCGGAGTAACCCTCCTGCGGAGGCCAGCAGGTGCCACGGAAAAAACCCAGGGGCAGGATGCCC
>JAUVXR010000031.1 GCA_030603495.1 bacterium | reverse complement strand
AACGATGTCCACTGTGGCGGCCAGGTCCGGGTCGCCGGCAGTTATATATATGATCAGCGTACCGCGCCCGGTAGCCCGGTTCGCGGCGAAGGCTTGCTGGACGGAATTCATTGGAGCACTTGCCCTCTCCTGCCCAGCGCGGGGCTGGTAGGCGGAAGAGAGGTCTGCACCGGCGTTCGATTAAGCTATTGCCACGCAAGCCCTGGGCAACTCATACTTGCTAGGTTGATTCACTGCGGGCTGGCGGCGAGCCCAGATGGTGGCGGGTCTTTCTATGACTCGCCGTCGCACCCGCTTTCCTCTGTATAGCACTTGCCCAGGCCGAGTTCCGAAGCCAACGCGGCCACGCGGCGACAGGTAGTTACAGGAATGTCGATGCCCCTCCGTTCTCTTACGGTCCGAGCTCCGAACGCAAGTTCGCCTGGGTACAGTATTTCGCTAGTCTGCGAATCAGTAGGCACTTTCTTGAGCTCCCGGAGCAGGTCATCAACCTGGCGCCGGAACTGCTTGAGAGGAATGAATCTATCAACGTGGATGGCCATCGTCAGAGTACAGTTACCCTGGGAAATCTGGTGAATTCTATTGCTCATTTGTGACGAAGATGATATACTAGGGCAAACAATCATCGGGAACGCCACCAATCCTTTGTTCCTTTGCAGGCCGAGCAGTAGGAAGCACTGCTCTCGTCACACTCATCAAGGCTATGCTGGGAGACTCCTGCTATGGACAAGCCAACAATACTCCTGATTGAAGATGATTCTCAGGACCAGACCATTGTGAAGGCAGCTCTGGAAAACGAAGGCTACGTCGTCGAGATCGCTGAAAGCGGCGAGGCAGGACTGGAGGTGCTCCAGGAGCAAGAGCCGGACCTGGTCCTGCTCGACCTTATTCTGCCGGGCATTGACGGTCTGGAAGTGTGCCGGCAGATTCGCGGGATGCGCGACCTGCCCGTGATGATGCTCACGGCTAAAGATGATGAGGTAGACCTGGTGGTCGGGCTGGAGCTGGGCGCAGACGACTACATAACTAAGCCGTTCAGTATCCGTGAGCTGGTCGCCCGGGTCCGCGCCATTCTGCGCCGTGCGGTACTCACTGAGCGCCGCGCGCCGCACGAGCAACACCTTAGTTTCCCTGGCCTCGAGATAGACCTGCCGACACGCACCATCGAGGTAACCGACGAGCAGGTACACCTCACTCCCAAGGAGTTCGACCTGCTTTATTTCCTAGCCAGTGAGCCAGAGACGGTCTTCACCCGCGAAGATATCATCCTGCAGGTGTGGGGTTACGAGTCGGTCAGCAATGACCTGCGCACCGTGGATACCCACGTCAAGCGTCTGCGCACTAAGCTGGAGGAAAGCTTCGATGTGCCGTGGCGCATCGCCACAGTCTGGGGCGTAGGCTACCGTTTCCACATCCAGCAATGAGCTGCGTCCCCGGGAATAGCTACAGTTCTAGATACGGTGTCTTGGTCAGTGGCTCCGCGCCACCTTCTGTTATCACGAGTAGCTCTTCCAGCCGCACGCCTCCCCAATCCGACAGATAGATCCCCGGTTCGTTGGTTACTACCTGTCCAGCCGCAAGTACGTCCTCCGAACGTTTGCCCAGGCGGGGCAACTCGTGCACCTCCAGCCCCACGCCATGGCCCAGACTGTGTCCGAACCTGCCCCGATATGGGCTAGCGTCAATCACCTCCCGAGCTATTGCATCTACCTCCGCCGCCTGCACGCCCGGCCCGATCGCCGCCATCGCTGCCTGCTGGGCCCCGCGTACGATCTGGTAAACCTCCGCAAACTTCTCGTCGGGCTCGCCGGCTATCACCGTGCGGGTCATGTCCGAGCAGTAATCCTCAACCTTGGCGCCGGCGTCAATTAGCACGATGTCGCCCGGCGCCAACTCTCGGGCGCTTGCCACGGCATGGGCAGCGGCGGAGTGCTCTGCGAAGGCAACGACCGGATCGAAACTGACGTCATCGCCCCCCGCCTGCATTACCTCCTCACGCAGCCGCAGGGCCAACTCCCGCTCGCTGACACCCACCACCAGCTCACCCAGCACTGCCTGAAGCGCCTGATCAATGGCCTCGGCAGCCTGGCGAATCGCTGTTATTTCTCTCTCGTCCTTTACCGCCCGACACTTTTCGATGACTTGCTCGGTAGGGACCAGCTCCACATCGCCAGCCAACTCGCCAAGCTTCTGAAAACTGGCGTAGGTCAAGTGCCGACTCTCGAAGCCAACTCGGGACTTGCCGAGCTTGCCCAGGTAGAGCGCAAGCTCCTGCAGATAGCCTTCTTCGGCGAAGAGGACCTCGCAGTCGGAAAGCTGGCCGGCGGCCTCGACCTCGTAGCGGCGGTCGGTGACCACCATCGCTTGGTCCGCGCTGATAGCACCCAGGCCCTCGCCAGTGAAGCCAGTGAGATAGCGCAGATTCACTTCCGAGGTGATGATAAAGGCCTCAAGGTTGTTCTCGCCCGCCCACTCGACGAGGCCAGCGCGCCGGCTCTTATAAGAAGTCAACTGGCCTCCTCCTCGACAATCTCGCGTGCGGCATGCAGCGCCAGGACGTAGCCCCATCCGCCGAAGCCACAGATCTGCCCGTGGCAGACCGGAGCGGTCAACGAGCGGCGACGGAACTGTTCGCGAGCGTGGATGTTGGTCAGATGCACCTCAATCGCCGGCAGGCCCACGGCGGCAAGCGCATCGCGAATTGCCACGGAAGTGTGCGTGTAGGCAGCGGGATTAATGATGATGACATCGGCTGATCCCAGCGCCTGGTGAATAGCCTCGACCAATTCACCCTCGTGGTTGGACTGGACAATTTCAACTTCGATGTCCAGATCCCAGGCCGCCTCCGTAATCATCTCGTCAATCTGCTCAAGGGTCTGCGCGCCGTAGGTGTCCGGCTCGCGCTGGCCGAGCATGTTCAGGTTCGGTCCGTGCAGCACCAGTACTTTCATCGTCTGCCTCCTGTAACCAGAGAAATACTCTCCGACACTGGCGGAGCTGCGCCGTGCCGGAGGATATGGCGAACCACGTACGTGTCGTCTTCTTCCCAATCGGGTGGCACCATCTGGCTGTCCACGCGTGAAAGGCCGAGGTCCAGCAGCCATACGCCGTGCTTCCGAGCCCGCTCAGCATCCGCCGGCTCACCTGCAGCTGCCAGCACCGCCGCCAGGTCAATGCAGCTTCGCCCCACAATTAACTGCTCCAGCGGTGCGAGTGAGCGATCCGGCAATAACGAGTCGCACAGGTCTGCCAGCACGGGCCGCGCGCCCTCAGGCTCGTCAAGTGCCATGTACAGTTCGCCCGCACGCATCAGCCCCAGGGGCCGGCCCAGGGACACTAGCCGCTCCGTCGTTGCCGCAGCCATAAGCCGTAGATCCTGATGTTGTGACTCGTCCCATTCACCGAACAACTTGAGTATCTCGCGGCGCAGCGGGACTTGCTCGAAATACGTCTTGAGCACCTTGGCAGCCAGGCCCAACGCGAAGCTTGCCTCCGTGATCTTACCCTGCGCCAGCGCGTGAAGCCCTACCGCGTGCCAGGCGTAGGCATACCCGGGCTCGGCCATCTCTTCAATCGCTGCGTACTTGCGTACCGGCATGAAGTACATCTCGCTCACTTGCCGGTAGCTCGCCAGCGCCATCTCAACATCGCCGTTTAGCTCCTGCAATCGGGCCAGAGTTATCCAGCCCTTGTCGTAGTTTGGGTAGACCGCCACGGCTTGCTGAGCTGCAGCGACTGCCGCCGGCAAATTGTCCTGCTGCGCATAGAAGTGAGCCAACTGGCGGTGCAAACTGGGCTTGGTCGGAGCCAATACTATTGCACGCTTCTGCGCCTGGATGGCCTGGCCCAGCACAGAGCTGTCGTCGCTGAGGCCCAGGCCAGCCCGGAAATCTGCCAGGGCCTCGTACAGCTCGGCATTCAAAGGGGCCAGCGCAATGGCCCGCCCGACCTGGGCTACCGCAGCAGTGGGTATCCCTTGCCTGTTCAGTACGCGCGCCCTCTGCAGCAGCACCTGGCTACGTAGCCCTACGGCGAGCAGACATACACCCACCACAAGCACCACCACACCGGCCACACGAGCGACACTGAGCCGTGCGGAACTGACCGAACCCTGCGGCGGCGATTGCTGGCCGGCAATCATCATTCCAGTAAGCGCCCACATCGTCGCGCCGACCGCGGGTACGTACCAGGAATAATCCACCAGGTTGTGGACCCAAAAGCCGACGAGAGCGGCCAATGCCGCTGCGGCAAGCGCATGCTCCTCCGGCGGCGCCCGCCGCAGCTGGCCGCCCAAGCTGACTACGATCACGACTAGGGCGAGCAATAGCACTGCCAATGACGGCAGGCCGGTCTCCGCTGCGATTTGAAGAAAGGTCTGATGTGCGGTACGCGTGAAGCCAGCGATGGCGAATTGGGGATGAGCATACGGGTAGCTGCCGGGGCCAAAGCCGAGCAGCGGCCGCTCCTTGATCATCGCTCCGGTGCCTATCCACGTGTAGTAGCGAAATGCCGCCGAGCGCCGCTGGGTGGTAAAGGCACTGAAGATGCGCACGCGGATGGTGGGCACAACGAGGGGGACGAGCAACCCAGCCAGGATACATCCGATCGCTAGCCACCGTGTGCGCCGGGCCAGACTAGTGCCTGGACGCGGCAGCGTGAAGGCCAGGACCATAACCACGGCTGCCGCTGCGATAATGCCGCCCTTGGAGCCGGTAAGCAACAGAGCTGCGGCCATTAACAGAGCCGCAAAGCCCGCAGCGAGTCCGATCTGCGGGTGCCCCTCAGACTGGGTATCCCAGCGTGCCCACCAGACGATTGCCACAGCTAGCGGTAGGGCCAGCAGCAGGTAGCCGGCAAGTAGGTTGGGATTGAAGAAAGGGCCGTATATCCGCCAGGTGACATGGCCTGAGGTAACCACCGTCCGCGTATACTCGTTCAATCCCCAGACCGCGGCAAGCGTTCCGCCCAGCAGGATCGCCGCTACACTAACCCTCCGCCAGTACGCTGTACTCAGCAACCCCCGCGCCAGCCAGAAAATCATCAAGTAGCTGTAGAGCTGGCCCAGTGCCACCAGGCTAGCGTGCAGATACACAGTCCCGGTCGCACTGACCAGAGCCAGCACCAATATCCCAATCAGGGCATAGTCAATGACACCGGCCCGCGCAGCCCCAGGCTTGCCCGCCTGCCCGATGAGAAACAGTATGGCGGCGACAAACACCAGCAGTGTCACCAGCATCGTCTGCCAGTCGAAGAGCTTGCCCCCGACGAACGGCAGCGCTGCCAGCAGCACCACCAGCATTACTCGAGCAGCAGTTTGTGCGTACTTGCTGATTCGGACCATGTCAGTATCAGCCTAGGTGGGGCACTTAGAACAACGCTCCGCGGCAAGCGTATACTTCCCGATGCGCTGCGCGCTGTCCTCCCCTAACCAGTATGGACAGAGATGTCGGCCACCAGGCAGGGGAACGGCAATTGCACCGCGAACTCCATGACTGGCCCACAACAACGTGAGCCGCAAGCTTACTATTCGCTAACTCAACGGAGGGCCCGCCGTGCTAACACGGCACTGTAGGAGGGCCGTCCCTGGCCCGATAGCAGTCACGGCAGGGATGCCGCTCCTACAAGCACAGGCGGTTTGACAAGCTTACCAAGGCAGGGTGCTTGTGTCATCGCAATAACCGCGGCAGCGCACCGATAACTCTAACCATGAACCAGGCTGATCAGCAGTTCATAATCGAGCTGGCCCAGGCCGCAGGCGACCTGGTCCAACACTATGCCGACAAGCTGCAGATTGAGGGCAAGCCCGACGGCAGCCTGGTGACCCAGGCCGATACCGAAGCCGAACAGCTCATCCGCGCCGGACTAGCCGAACGCTGGCCCGAGGACGATATCATCGGGGAAGAGCTGCCCGGGGCGGATAGTCTGTCGCGCGGCCGCGTTTGGTGTCTCGATCCCATTGACGGCACCCACAACTTCATCAGCGGCCTGCCCCTCTGGGCCGTCTGCATCGGAATGTGCAGCGACGGCATTCCTGCTCTCGGAGTGATCCACGCCGCGGCTCTGGGCCTGACATGGACTGCCTTCCAGGGACAGGGCGCATACTGCAACAGCGAGCCGCTATCTGTTGCCGATAGTGCAGAGATTGTGCGCAGCGACATGATCGCCTTTAGTACCGAGGCAGCCAATGAGCTACGTGTTGACCTGCCTCACAGTCAACGCAATCTGGGCAGCGCTGCACTGCACTGCGCCTACCTGGCTAGCGGCGCCTTCAAGGCTTGCCTGTTCGCCAGCTGGTGGGTCTGGGACGTGGTGCCAGGCGCCGTCATCGCCGGGGAGAGCGGAGTTAGGACCTGCAATCTGCGCGGTGAGCAGCTCGCCAGCTTCGCCGGCTTTGCCGTTCACGAGAGAAACGAGCCGCTGATCCTCGCGCCCGCGTCTTGCTGCGACGTCCTGGCGGCTAATACAAAGCATTGCGCGCCGCAGAGGCGCTAAGAGGATCCCCCCCCACGCTGGTAGATCCGATAGCCCGCCACTTCGGCCAGTTCGACGTAACTTTCGCTGAGTAATTGCTCCATACCCAGAGCCAGCATGGCCTTTTTGGTGTCGAGCACGGCCTGACGACCAATCAACAGATACTCAGGCGGATTCGCCCGGAGGTCCTCGCGCCAAATCGAGCTCAGGTGGCTCCGGAACTTCGAGGGCGGCGCGAGACTGATTTGATCGAAGTACTGATAGCTGTAAAAGCGGTTGACTGGCCTCGTCTGGGATTTCAGGTAGATCAGGGGATGGAACTTCCACACAAATACGGTTGCGCCCGGTGCGGCCCGGTGGCTCAACCACTCCCCGGCAATTGCGGCAGGGCGCTGCACGGTCGCTCCTCCCAGAACCCCCCGCCACTTCTGCAAGGCCGGCCCAATCCGGGGCAGCATACTGAGTAGCAGCATTACACCGGCCGCGAGGAGAAGGGACCGTGCGTAATTACTGGTCTCTGGCCGACGCAGCAGTTGATGGGTATGTTTGGCGGCCAGGCCAGCCATGATCGCCGCCACGGGCAGGGCCTGCATAAGATAGTGCGGGTAGTACCTCCCGCTCAGCGCGATACCCCCCGCCGCAAACAACAGCCACATAATCAGGAAGCCAGCTTCCCAGCGACGCTGTGATCCTTGCCCTTCTTCGTGCCCGCGGGCGATCAACACAATCATCAACATCGCACCAGTGAAGGCTGCCAGCCAGAAAACGGGATTGGCCACTATCTCGTCGCGGATGAACAGCACCAAAGCGTGCGCGCTGTCAAAGCCGTACGCGACCTCGCCATACTTGACCACCATCAGGTTGTCAACAATCCATCTGTTGAAGTAGTCGGGCAGGGCACCCAGACGATGGAAGTACAAGCAGAATCCCGCGAAAGGGATCAGTAGGCCACCAACTGTTACCAAGACAAGCCCGACTGCCTGACGGAGCGACTCGCGCGCCACCCAAATAGTATAAGCAGCAACGACGAGCACTAGCACGGCAATATCCATCCCCACCACCCCGTGTACCTGGAAGGCCATGCCTGCTAGCATGCCGCTAAGTAGGATGAGCGAGGTCTGCCGACGGCGCAGCCCGACGAGTGCTGCGATAAAGGCGGGAACCATCCAGACTTCCATCATCAGCTCTGGCCCGACGAACTGGCCCGAGGGAAAAACGCCGGCCAGGAGCAGAAAAGTGGCGGCGGCGGCACCGGCGAATCGCCCGAAAAGCATCCGGGTCAGGAAAAACACTTCCACGGCGAGCACTGCCAACAGCAGTATCCCCAGGCAGTTAATAGCCACCGGGCTATATCCCACTAATCGGTACACAACGCTGTACAACATAAAGACCAGAGGGCCTTTGTGGTCCCAGATATCTTCGTACAGCAGCCCGCCCTGGTTCATATCCCGCGCGCACAGCGTCCATATGCCCACATCGTAATCGAGATGGACGCTGGGCGGGCGCAGCCCGACGAGCAGGACAAACATCAGCACTATCCACACAACCAGCCACACCTTGCGTCGCGGAATACTGGCGGTCACAGTGTTATTCTGCATAATGAATTCCGGCCCGACCGTAGCTAATCCGACCCATTCCCCGTTTCGCCGCGCAGACGCTGCTGCAGGCGCGTGTGGCGCCGACGCTCCGAAGTCGTGTTTATCGCCTTGTAGATGCCCTGACGGTTGCCAACGATACAGACCATGAGCTCGGCTCGGGTCAAGGCAGTATACAGCAGGTTGCGCTGGAGCATTATGTAGTGAGAGCTGTGCATCACGATGACCACTGCCGGGTACTCGCTGCCCTGGGACTTGTGGATGGTGAGCGCATAGGCCAGTTCCAGTTCGTCGCTCTCGTTGAAATCGTAGATGACCTCCTCGTGGTCGAATTGGATGTGCAGCACCCGGCGGTCGCTGTGTATCGCCTTGATCCGGCCGATGTCGCCATTATATACGGATTTATCGTAATTGTTAACCGTCTGCAGTACCCTGTCGCCGACCCGGAAGACATTATCGCCGCGCTGGAACTCAGCTTTGCCAAAGGCAGGAGGGTTAAGCTGCTCCTGCAGAGCTGTATTGAGCGCGCGCACGCCAATTGGCCCCCGGTGCATGGGGGTGATAACCTGGATATCGTCCGGGCAGTAGCCTAGCTTGGGCAGACTCTCGACCACCGTTCTTATAACTCTGTCGGCCGCGCCCTGTGGTTCGCTTTCCTCGACCAGCACACAATCTTCACCCCGCCACTGCTTGCCCACAGGTAAGTAGGGACTCTCTCCCCGGTTGATGCGGTGGGCGTTTTGCACCAGAAGACTGTCGGCTTGCTGGCGGTGGATGGTGGTAAGCTGGCAAACCGGCACCACCTGCGACTCGACCATGTCCCGCAGCAGATTGCCCGGCCCGACGCTGGGAAGCTGGTCAGCGTCGCCGACCAGGATCAACTGAGCTTCCGGTTGCAGCGCCCGCAGTAAGTCGCGGGCGAGCAGCACATCCAGCATGCTGGCTTCGTCAACGACCAGGGTATCGACAGGCAAGGGATCGTCCGCACCGTGGCGGAAGCGATGCTGATACGGGTCATACGACAGCAGGCGATGAATCGTGGAGGCGGGCTGGCCGGTTAGTTCCTCCAGGCGCTTGGCCGCCCGACCGGTCGGCGAGGCCAGTGCCACCTGTCGCCCCAGATTTGCGCAAAGCTCGACAAACGCCCGGATGATTGTCGTCTTGCCGGTACCGGGCCCGCCCGTAATAACGCACAGTCCTGACCGCAGCGCCTCACTGACCGCCGCTTTTTGCTCTTCGGTCAAGGGTAAGCCGCCCAGAGCCACCCATCGCTGCTGCTGCCGCTCGACCTGGCCAGCATCCGGAGCATATCCGTCTACCTTCCCCGCCAATTTGAGGAGTCGCTCGGCCACTTCGCGCTCAGCCGCCAGCATCTCCGGCAGGTAGACGGCGACGAGCTGCTCGTCCGCCTCTTGCCAGACCTCCGCTTGGGCTACCAGTTCGTCCAGAGATATCTCCGCGAGTTCTTGAGGCAGCTGCAACAGTTCAGCAGCGCGGGCCAGCAGCACTTCGCGGGGGAAGAAGAAATGGCCGTTGTCGGTGGCGCCGGCCAGGATGTGCAGCAGCGCGGCCTGGCGTCGGTGGGGATCGTCGGGAGAAATGCCGACGCTGCGAGCGATCTTATCCGCCGTAGCAAAGCCGACGCCGCGGACCTCCCGAGCCAGGCGGTACGGTTGCTGCTCAATTAGCTCAATGGCCTGCGACCCGTACCGGTTGTAGATACGGTTAGCCAGCGCGCCGCCGATGCCGTGCTGCTGGAGAAAGATCATGATGTCGTGGACATCGCGGTGCCGCTGCCAGGCCTCGATGACGGCCGCGGCGCGTTTCGGCCCGATGCCGGAGACTTCCTGCAAACGGTCCGGCTGTTCATCAAGAACTGTGAGCGTCCGTTCGCCAAACTTCGCAACTAGGGCCGCCGCCAACTTGGGTCCGATGCCCGGCACTAGCTGCCCACCCAGATAACGCTCGATGCCCTCGGCAGTGGTCGGACGAAGCAACTCATAACGCGCGAAGTGGAACTGCCGCCCGTAGCGCTGGTGGTTCTCCCACCGTCCCACCAGCCGGGCCGATTCTCCGCTGGTAGGCGACAGCATTATCCCCACAGCCGTGAAGAGGTCGTATTCTTTCGCCTCAAGACTCAATACCGTCCAGCCGGTCTCCTCGTTGTGGAAGACGACTCGCTTGATGATGGCGGCGATTGATGCCTCAGCGGGCGGCACAGTCTCATTCTGGCATGGCCCGGGCCACAGGGGAATCCGTTCCATAGTGAATAGCTTACGGGGCCCGGCAAGCAGTTGTCAAGGCTGCGAAATTGACGACGCGGGGGCCAAAGCTGGTACTTGGTGGCGAAGATAGTTGCCAGAGCGGCACTGGCCCTCTCACAATATTGCGAGCCGAGTGGTAAGCGCGTCACGTTCATTGGCCTTCGGTCCCTGCCAAAGGGGGATTGCATTTTCGCGCTGTTCGGGTAAAATACAGCTACGGTACTTGCCAAGCAGTCTCAGAGGGGGAAGCAAGGTATGCGTAGCGACCGTTCGCCGGGCGGTTCGGGGACCGACCCGCTGAAGATAATGCGCTTTCTGATTCACCTGCCCAACTTCATCAAGCTGTACTGGCGGTTGTTCACCGACCGCCGGGTGTCAGTTCTGCCCAAGGCCATCTTGGTATTGGGCCTCGTGTACCTGCTCGTACCAACTGACGCGCTCTTCGACTTCATGATCCCGCTCGGCCTGCTTGACGATGCCGCTGTGCTCATATTGACGGCCAAGGCGTTTATGGCCCTGTGCGACCCCGGAATTGTCGAGGAGCACGTCCAGCTCATTGACGAAGGCGGGTAGATCGCCAAGGAGGCTGTTTGCCGGTGCGAATCCGCAAGTTTGATCTGCGCAAAGATCTCAACGCAGTGTTGCAGTTCCAATACGAAACCTACGAGCGCAACTTCCCCGGCTTGCGGGTAGATCGCGCATTTCTGGCAGATTACGGTCGCCAGCTGCGTGCCGCGGCCCGCAGCCGCGCGGAACAGCTTTGGGTCCTGGAGGTGGGCGCCAAAGTGCAGGGCTTCGTGTGGGGCACGCTGATTACGAGTATGGTAGACGAGTTCGTCGGGTATATTAAGAATGTCTACGTCGCTCCGGAGATACGGAGCCAGGGCTATGCGCGCCGGCTGCTGGAGACTACCGAAGAGTGGTTCCGCAGCGAAGGCGCAGCGAAGGCGAGCTTGGACGCGAGCCTGTGTAACCCGGAGGCGATGGCGCTCTACCAAAAGGCAGGCTATCGAGCGGCGCGGGTGCGCATGGAGAAGCTATTGGATAACCCAGAGGGGAGACCAGAGGACAATGAATGAAGAACTCGAGTCGGCAGGAACCTCCGAACTGACCCGCCAGATGGAGGCGGTAAGAAGATTGCTGCGCGAGGAGAACTACGACGCCGCTATAACCCTGACTCGGGAGCTGATCGAGGACCATCCCGACTGCGGCGAACTCTACGGCGCTCTGGGGGATGCCTATGCGGCGCGGCGGATGTGGCCGGAGGCAGTGGAGTGGTATCACGAGGCCGTAGAGCACGGGGACAATAGCGCCCAGGAGAAGCTATCCGAGGCTCGCGAACAGCTTGGCGCCCAGGTACGCCACCGGGACGAGCCCAGCGCCTCCGAGCTTGAGCAGCAGCGCACCCGGCTGTGGATAGTGTTGGCTAGCGCTGGTGCGGTCATCGTCATCGCCGCGGTTGTAGCGAGCCTGACCTGGCTTACCACACCGTCCTCACCGCCACCACTGGCTGATCAACCAGTACGCGAAACATCTGCGCGCATGGGCAGATCTGCTGAGTATGCTCCGGGCCGGGACGCGCTCTACGGCCCGGGACATATGCCACCGGCCCCGCCGGGCGCTGCTGGCGTCTCCGCAATACCAACCTCGCCCGGATCCGGCGCGCCGGGAGAAGGTCCCTCAGTACCGACTATCGTGGTAGGACCGGGGCCGCACAGGCCGGAAGATACCTCCACGAGCGAGACTGTCCTGGTCGGCCCGCGAAGCGACCGCGACATCGTCCTGGAAAACGCTATCGGCTCCCTGGAGTGGCCAGACGGTACGGCAATGCGCAACGCCGTATCCGTAGCGATGGACCCGCACCTGGGCTATGCCATGGTGACCTTCGAGATTCCTCGAGGGCTACAAACCCGCAACCTGTACGCGACGGTGGTACGCCAGTCCTACTCGATCGCCGCCGCAGCTATGAGTACCGATCCGGGCCTCAACTTCGTTACTCTACGTGGCTTGATTGACCTGACTGGCTCTGAGCGGGGCGGTCGCAGCGTAGTGGCCTTCCGCGGCAATACCAGTCGGGAGAGCATCCAGGGCTGGTTGGCCCGCAACCGCACTCCCACCCAGCAGCAACTGTGGAGCCAGGTCTTCGCCACCACCTGGTGGAACCCGGGCGTCCCCCGCACGGGCCTAAAGTAACTGCTCAAGTCCTCGGCACTGACGGGTACGGGCAGAAGGCCCGTACCTGTTGCTCTGGTTGGTATTTATCAGAGCACTGCCCTGGCCCCAGCCGGCCTGACACTGCCGTGCTGAGGTCGTACGGAGGTTCACCGCCCTTCCGCGACGAATAGTGCCTGCGCAAACGCAACTCAACGTCTAGCTCAGTAAATAGCAGAGGCGATACTATAGGAGGGACTTGTATGATAAGACTAGCTTTGTTGGGAGGAGAACCAGCGTTCGCGGCAACTCTTGATACCTATCCGCATGCCTTTGGCAATGAGCTAGAGGAACTGCGTAAGGTTCTGGAAAGCCGATTCTGGAACGTCAGCTACGGTGCCAGCGCAACGCAGCAATTTGAGGAAGAGTTCGCGCAGTACATCGGTAGTCGCTACGCTGTTGCCGTGAATACCGGTGGTATGGCTCTTCAGATGTCATTGCGAGCACTTGCTATTGAGCCCGGCGACGAAGTTCTTTTTCAGGTGAATACCTGTAGCGCCGACGCTAATGCAGTGATGAACGCCCAGGCAACGCCCATCTTTGTAGATTCAGACCCAGAAACCTTTATGCTTAACCGACCCTCGCTGGAGTCGTGGCTTACTCCCCGAAGTAAGGTGTTGATGCCTGTGCATATGTGGGGCCGTTCGGAGAATATGGACATGATTGAAGACGTTGCCCGTACACACAATCTGATCATCCTGGAAGATGCGTGCCTGGCGTTTGGAGCCGAGTGGCAGGGGGTGAAGGTCGGACGATTTGGCAAACTCGGCTTTTTTTCTTTGGGATGTCTGAAGTCCTTACAGGCTGGTGAGGGTGGTGTCATTGTGACCGATGACAAATCTCTCTGGAAGGAACTGATCATGCTGCGGCCTTGGGGGGATATGAGTGCCGCGTACGGCGTACGTGACCAACGGGAATTAGCCTGGAACGGGCGTCCATCACAGTTCGTTTGTGCAGTAGCGCTCGCTCAGCTTCGTTCATTCCCGGAACACCTCGAACGGCTCAACCAAGGTGCTTCCCGCTTACGAAAGCTCTTGGGTGATGTCCCCGGTATCATGAACATGCCGGCCGATGAGTCTATTACCAAAGAAGCCTTTACCCAATTCATGTTCAAGGTGGATGAAGATTTGCTGGGCTGCTCGCGTGACGCTTTTGCCGCTGCACTTGGCGCCGAGGGTTTGCCGTTCATCTGGCATGGGGCTTTTGAACCTATCAATACCTTAACCCTGTGGCGAGGCGATCGATGGCGGACCTGGATCAATTACCATCCCGACATTGACTTTGTAGCCCGCAATTATGCACACGTTTTTGAGAACGCGCTTCACAACTTTCACCACACCGGAGTCACGATTTCGCGCGATATTCTCGCCGCTGAGCCGAAAGTCCAGGAGCAGGCAGCCGAAACGATCCTCAAGGTTTGTGAGCATGCGCGAGAACTTAGGGATTGGCAATAACGAAGATATTCGTCATTCAGCTATGATTTGCGCCTTGTCAAGTTCGCCCGGCGCCTGTTCGACTTCTACGAAGCCCGTGGACAAGCCGAGAACTATATCAAAGAGCTCAAAAATCAGCTCAAAGCCGATCGGCTATCAAGCCACCACTTCGCGGCCAACTGCTTCCGGCTGGCCTTCGTCGCGCTGGCTTATCAGTTGCTAAATCTGTTCAGACGTCGGCTCTCCAATCCCCAGCTGCGAAAAGCGCAGGTCCAGACGCTGCGCGAGCGGCTATTCAAAGTAGGCAGGCTGATCAAGCAGACCACCCGCCGTATTCACACAATCTATCTCGGAAACCAGTCCCCGATTAGCTGGGGAAGTCGTGTGTTTATTCTAAGATCGGAGAGTCGTAGGCAACGATGGCGCAGGAACTGGTAGAATGCCGATACTATGAGCCTGCTGAAGAATACCTGCAGTGCCAGCTCTGCCCCTGGCATTGCCAAATTCGCCTGGGCAAGACCGGTCGCTGCGGAGTGCGCCAGAACGTGGATGGCGTACTGCGCAGCTTGAACTACGGCGAGGCCACCTCGGTGGCGATGGATCCGATCGAGAAAAAGCCTCTGTATCATTTCTACCCGGGCAGCGATATCCTGTCGCTGGGCACCTTCGGCTGCAACCTCTCTTGCATTTTCTGCCAGAACTGGTCAATTTCCCACGGTCGCCCATCCACGCAGCACCTAGCGCCACAGCAGGCACTGGAACTGGCCGAGGAGTGGCGGACAAAGGCTGACAACATCGGCATTGCCTACACCTACAATGAGCCGATCATCTGGTTTGAGTACGTCTACGACACGGCCCGGCTCGTGCACGAAGCGGGTATGCACAACGTGCTGGTCACCAACGGCATCATCGAGGAGGAGCCGCTGCATGAGCTTCTCCCCTACATCGGGGCAATGAACGTGGACATCAAGGCCTGGAGCGATGATTTCTACCGCAAGCTTTGTGGCGGCGAGGCCTGGCCGGCCCGGCGTACGGTGGAGATCGCTGCCGAACAGTGCCACGTGGAGATAACGATCCTGATTATTCCGGGCCACAACGACAGTGACGAGGAACTGGGCGCAATCTTTGAATGGGCAGCGTCGGTGCGGGAGGATATGCCTGTACACCTATCGCGGTACCACCCAGCTCTCAAACTGGATGCGCCGCCTACTCCTGCTGAGACCCTGCAACGCGCTTACGACCTGGCCCAGCAGCGACTCGACCACGTGTATGTGGGCAACATCTTTATCAATGGTACGACTGATACTTGCTGCGCGGAGTGTGGGGAAACGGCTATAAGCCGGTCGGGGTTCAGCAGCCGTTCTCGCAATATGACCGACGACGGGAGGTGCGGAAGCTGTGGCGCTGAGCTCAACGTCGTCACCTGACCGCGCCACGTGCGCCCTGGCCATCTGTCATCAGCACCACTGCCGCATTGTGTGGCGGGGTTGGGAGGGCACCGAGGTAAAATTCCGTCGCCTGAGTGCAGCAGAAATCGCCGCATATGTCGCCACTGGCGAGCCACTGGACAAAGCCGATGGCTATGGTATTCAGGGGCAAGCGCAGAGCTTTGTTGAGTGGATTCGTGGTTCGTATTATAATGTGGTGGGCTTGCACATACGCCAAGTACTAAGGGCGCTGCGGGCGCTGGGCTGGACAGACGCTTCCCCCTCTCATCTGCGGGAAGCATCGCAGATGAACAGGAGGCTAGTGTGAGACAGAACATACTTCAATGGGCATTGCGTAAGGCGCTTCACGCGGTACTGCGCTCCGGGGATATAGGTATTGACCTGGGCACAGCCAATACCCTGGTGTACGTCAGCGGGCGTGGTATCGTACTGAATGAGCCTTCGGTGGTTGCCATTGACGATCATACCGGCCAGGTGCTGGCAGTTGGCGACGAGGCCAAGCGTATGGTCGGCCGTACCCCCGCGCGGATATCGGCGATCCGGCCGCTGCGCAAGGGTGTAATCGCCGACTTTGATACCACCGAGGCCATGATCCGCCATTTCATCCAGAAGGTGCACGGTCGCACTGTGTTCGTGCATCCCTCCGTGGTCATCGGGGTACCGTCGGGAGTCACCGAAGTCGAACGACGGGCGGTGGAGGACGCCGCCCGTCAGGCCGGGGCTTGGCAGACGCGGATAATGGACGAGCCGATGGCTGCGGCGATCGGGGCGGGGCTACCCGTCTCCGAGCCGGTGGGCAATATGATCGTGGATATCGGTGGGGGCACCACCGAGGTGGCTGTGATCTCGCTCGGCGGTATCTGCACGCAGCGATCACTGCGCATAGCGGGTGAGGCAGTAGACGATGCGATCACCGCTTACCTGCGTCACGAGGCGAACCTGTACATCGGTGAGACCACTGCCGAGCAGATAAAAATAAACATCGGCTCAGCCTTCCCGCTGCCCCAGGAGACTACTATGCAGGTGCGCGGCAAGGACCTCATAACCGGCCTGCCGCGCAAAGTCGTAATCAGCTCTGCCGAAATCCGAGAAGCCTGTGCCGAACCGGTGGCGGCGGTAGTCGAGGTGGTAAAAGAGTCACTGGACGCCACCCCCCCCGAGTTGGCCGCAGACATAATGAACCGGGGTATCGTCCTGGCCGGCGGCGGCGCGCTGCTCCAGGGCCTGGACCAGCTCATTAGCGCCGAGACCGACATACCGGTCTACGTCGCCCAGGAGCCGATGAGCTGTGTGGTGATGGGCACCGCCCGCTACCTAGAACAGCTCGAAGACCTGCCCGGCGACTCCTTGGCCTAGATTAAGGCCCACTGCATACAAATGCTATTGCACACGCCAGTCCGAAAAAGCCTGAGGCCACTTCTCTTCATGGTCATCGTGGCCGTGACCTTAACAATATGGCAACGCATGGCCTGGCACCACAACCGGATTAGCCTGCCAGAATACATCTGTCAGCGATTGGGTTACCCGGTCTCGAGTGCCGTGACCAGCGCCAACCAGATTCTGCATGACACCGGGCTATCAGTGTTCCGGGCCAGATCACTGGCCGCAGAGAATCGGCGATTGCGCCAGGAGCTCGACAAGCTCCGAAACGATAACCTCCGTTTGGCGGAGTACTTTCGAGAAAACAAAGCTTTCCGGGACAAACTGGGCTTCGAGCTTGATATGCCAGTTGAAGGCATCCCGACTTGGATCATTGCCCGCACCAGCGACCGCCAGCGCTGTCGCGTCACTATCCAGGTACCCGAGAACCGCGAGATCAGTGAAGGCGATATCGTTCGTGAAGCTGGCCTGGTCGGGCGGGTAGTTGACGTGCAGGGCAGAGTCGCCCAGGTACTGCTGATCGTGGATGCCCAGCACGGCCTCGGGGCCCGCAATCAGCGCAGCGGCGATGTCGGCATAGTCAAACCGGTCGCACAATGGGCCACCGGCTGGCCGGACCGGCTGCGGATGGAGAAGCTGCGCCGGCACGCCGATGTCCGCATCGGCGATGTCATCACCACCTCGGGCGAGGACGGCATCTATCCCGCGGCGATACCTGTGGGCGTAGTGGAAGGCGTCAGCACCTCGCCGATTCATGCCCAGACCGTTGTGGCAACTATCCGGCCCTTTGTGGATTTCGACGGCCTCGAATACGTGTGGGTGGTTCCCCTGCTCTAGGCCCGCACCTGGGTGAGCGGAGAAGCCCAAGGAGAAAAACAGCTTTGTTCTGGGCTTACCTGACTGAGTTCGTTCTGGCAGTGGTGTTGGTTGGTTGGCAGTATGCGTGGCCCACCTGGCTGCGGTGGGGCGAGCAGCCGCCCGACTTGGCGGTCGTGCTGCTGGTCACCGTGGGACTGACCCGAGGTCCTCTGGACGGCTGCTGGTCAGGACTTCTCACCGGCCTGATGGTCAGCACACTAGGCCGGATACCCCTGGGAGGACTGTTCGTCAGCCACATGGGCGCCGGTACGGCGCTAGGCCTGCTCGGCAGGCGGATATTCCCCAACCGAGTGCTTGTGGCAATGGCGGTAACGGCTACGGCCGTGGTGGCGATGAATGTACTGGAACTGGCGTTCCTCCCCCCTCCCCATCTCGGCCCCTGGGTGACGGGCACCGTGGGCCAGGCAATCCTCAGTGGACTGATGGCCGCACCGTTGTTCGCGGTTCTCCGCGCGCTTTTCAACTACCTGCCGCACCCCGGGGAGTGATAAGCCGTGAACACCGTCACCAGCAATGTCGTCTGCAATACTTAGCGAGTTGGTTTGACGAAGCAAGGAGATGGCACAAACGGGATGCAACGGCGTGAGTTTCTAGGTAGGTGCGCACGACTGGGGCTAGCAACGACGACGCTGGGGACCTTAGCCGGCTGCGCGCGCGAGGCTACGGTTCCGCGCACCCGTCGGACACCGGCCCCCAAGGGCCCCGATCTGGGCACGAGCGATTCGGCAACCCCGGGCGACGCTGCGAGGCTCGGCAGCAACCGGTGGCAGGCGGGCCCCGACGACGTTGATGTCGCCATCGCCCAGGATATGAAGCCCGAGGAACTCGTCCGGGCGGCCGTGGAGAGGTATGGCGGGATAGGCAGTTGGGTCAAGGCCGATGATGTGGTGACGATCAAGCCCAATATAGCCTGGGCGCGGCAGCCAGCCCAGGCAGCCTGCACCAGCCCCGAGGTGCTGGCGGCGGTCATCGCACTTTGCCAGGAGGCCAAAGCCAAACGCATTGTCGTCGTCGAGCACAGTTGCGATACAGCCAGCGTCACTTTTGATATGTCTGGGGCCAGGCGAGTCTGCCGCGAGCTGGGCGTGCCGCTGATCAGCCTGGCCAACCCGAATATGTATCAAGATGTCACGCTGTCCGGCGGGCTCAACATCAAGACCGACAAGGTAGCCACCGAGATTCTTGAATCTGACGTATACATAAACCTGCCGATCGTCAAGTCGCATAGCGCCACGGTGACTACAGTATGCCTCAAGAATCAGATGGGGACAGTCTGGGACCGGGGCGCTTACCACCGCGCCGGCACAGCAAGCTCGCCCGGACTCAACCTGCACGAGAATATCGTCGGCCTGGCAGTATCTCTACGGCCGACGCTGAACGTAGTGGATGCCACCCGTATTCTCCTCACCGGCGGTCCTAAGGGGCCGGGAAAAGTTGAAGAGCGCCATACGGTGCTGGTCAGCGCGGACATGGTTGCAGCCGATGCCTACGCCGCCACACTCCTGGGATTGAAACCGGAGGACATTCCCTACATCGGCCTGGCTGCGCAGGCGGGGGTGGGCAAGGGCAACCTGGCGACTATCAAAGTGGCAGCGGCCTGAACGTCAGCCGCTAGACCAATCCTGCCAGCAGAATCATCCCTAACCCGCTACTCGGCCACATCGCTCTTAGACTGTGGCTCCGAATTCACCTTGAGAGTATAGGTAATCGGGTCCCACTCCACGGTTCCGCCCAGAGCGACGACTACGGGCCGGGGTGGGATGAAGAGACTGCCCGCGCGAAGCTGAGGCGCTTCGCTCATCAGCACGACGCGGTCTCCCGATTTGGCTTGCAGAGAGCCCACAGTGACCTGGACAGTACCTGATTCGCTCAGCGCACTCATAGTCTGCGTATCGGCGTCCCAGGTAATATTCGCATTCATGGCCTGGAGCAGAGGCTTGGCCATAACCAGCATACGGCCGCTTCCCAGAACGACTGGCGCGCTGGGCATCGCCACATAGTTGCCATCCACTATCACCTTGACTACGCCCAGCTGCTTGTATTCGCCTGCGAGGTAGTAGTAGGCCTTCCAGGGCACCGTGATCTCGGCCTGGCGCCACAAGCCGGCCAGCACACTCTCGGGGGTAATGCCCCGGTCCTCGCGGATATTGGTAGCGATCTCGGGCTGGGTCTCCTCGAAAGAACGGTCTACCCCCGGCTTGGTTTCCTGCACCCAGAGCACGTAGTACTCGCCTTCGACATAGATCGGGTTGCTCACGTCCCCGGGCCGGAGGCTGAAGGCCGTCTCACGGATAAGCACATTACGCAGGTCATCGCGGCAGAGCCACTCCCAGTCGCCGCCCAGCTCACTGTCCATCCCGCTAGCCACTTCATCAAAGTCGGCGCCGCGGGCTACCTGCTCCCGGGCCTGGTAGGCCTGCTCGGCGTCGCGGGCAACGATGGCGTGGAGGTGAACCTGCTCCGGCGACTGGTAGTCGCTTATGTGCTTGTCATAGTAGGCCCGGGCCTGCTCCTCGGTAACCGCGCCAATCTCTTCTACCAGCTTTTCCAGCAGTATCCGGGCCCGCAGCCGCTCGCGAAAGGCCGGGCCCTTGATACCGCGCTTGTGCATCATGCGATTGAACTCCTCCAGCGACTTGAACTCGGCTTTTATGGCAGTCAGGCGGGCGTCGAGCTCTTCAGCGCTGACACTGATGCCCCGAGTTTCTGAGCCCAGGAAGATAAGCTGCTGCTTGATGAGGTCTTCCAGAATTTGCCGGCCCCATTGCTGCTGGATGGCCTTGTTCAGGTTATCCCGCGTAATGGGGCTACCGTTCACCACGCAGAGCACTTCCGGCTCAGGGTCAGTGGGCAAATCGGTAGTCTGGGCCATCGCGAGCGAGGCAGTGATGGCAATGACCAGCGGGCAGATCACAGTACTGACAAGCCACTTGCGACCGGTATACCAAGGCATGGGCAGCCCCCTCCCGTTCACTGGCATACATCGCCATTGCTGGCAGCATTATAGACTGGCGTCTGAGCAGTGTCAAGCAAGCTCCTGTGCGACGGGATGGCAGAAAATGCATTCGTAGAGCATGCCTCCAAGCCTCGTTGTTTGCAACTGCCGCTTGCACCCGCAGCATAGGCAAACTGATAGCCCCTCCCCAACCAAATAACTCCCACATGAACAGCACTTTCTCCAGCAAGAGAATCGGCCGACCAGCATCGTCTCCACAGGGCGGAATTCCGCGTGACAGTCCCCCATAATCCAGCAGCCTACCCCCCCCCAATTATTCCTTGACAGACATCATTGTCGTCCGTATAATGTATGCTACGGTGGGTACTAATCTCTATGTCTGACAAACGCATATTAAGGGAGGGCACCGGGAAATGTCCGAAGAGGAACTGAATGGCGAAGACACAGAACAGCCACAAGCTCAGGAGCCCGAAGAGATCGACATCGAGATAGAAGAGCCCCCGCAGACGGGTGGGGGCCGCGGCGTCTGGTTTGTGATTGTGCTAGTAATCATCCTGGCCGCGGTGGCATGGTACGTATTCTGGGCAATGGAAAAGGCCCAGGAGGCCGAACACAGGGCCAAACAGGACCGAATCCAGAGCTATATGATACAGGAGCGAGACATAGCCCGCGGCTTAGATGGCGCCTTTGAAATGCTTGAGGAAGGCAATGTTGGAGGCGCCGTTGAACTGTTGGAGCAGGCGGCTATGCGCTTGCGCAACCTCGCTCAACGTGCGGCGGGCAATGAAGATCGCAACGAGAGCACGCAGATAGGGCTGAAGGCTAAACAGGCAGAGCAACATCTGGCCGAGATTGCAGCTATGCAAGCTGAAGTCGTCGGACTACTCCGCGAGCAGATGGCTTCCCTACAGCGTTCGCTGGGTCTTGTGGTCACTGGCGATACGCGTGAAGAGCCGGCGGCTGTTGAGGAACCCTCAGAGGAGGCCCTGCCCGAAATACCCCCGGAAGAGCCAGTTAGTCCGGAGCTGCCCCCCGAGCCGGAGGCGGAAGAAGGGCCACCACCACCTCCTCCTCCGCTCTAGCGACTCGCCGAGTTTACCAACAACCGTTGGGCCTTTCGTAGCGGACGGGGCCAGCTCGTGGATAAGGGTGCTGGCAAACAGATAGCCTTCGCGGCGGCGCTTGGCTAACAGATGCCTAGTGTCCGCGCCGCGATATGGCGAGCAGAGGGCAACATGCCGAGCCGACGGCGGCCATTGGCTCTGGGCGCGGCCGGCCGGTTAGGAGACCTCCTCGCAATGTGGGGCCCAGTAATGACCCAACTCACTATATAACGCCAAGGTCGTAGCATGGCCGCATCCAACCGCAAAATCACGAAACTAGTGTCCAACCTGGTGCACGCGAATACCGCCGAGGGACGACTGGCGGTAACCGATGAACTAGTGGTGATCGGCGCCTCAGCGGCACCGATCCTGGTCAAGCTGCTTGATGACAACGACTACAAAGTGCGTATGGCAGCGGCCGAGGCCCTAGGCCAGATCGGTGCGGAGACGGCGGTAGAGCCACTGATCCGCAGCCTGGGCGATACCAGCAAGAACGTTCAGCAGGTGGCAGCAGAGGCCCTCACCAAGGTGGGTGAGCCAGCTATATCGGCGCTGCTCAATGCCCTCATCGGCAAGGACCAACTGGCCCGCAAGTGGGCAGCAGAGGCCCTGGGCAACATCGGCGACGTCTCGGTGGCCCAGCAGCTTGTCGCTCGACTCAATGACCCCAACATTGATGTCCAGCGGGCCGTTGTTGCCGCCCTGGGAGACCTGAAGTCCAAGCGGGCTATCGAGCCGCTCATCGAGGTACTGGAGTCCGATAATACTGAACTGGCTCGGGCGGTTACCCAGGCCCTTGGCCAGATACGCAGTGCCATCGCGATCCAACCGCTGGTGACAGCGCTCAGATCGGTTAGCGACGAAGTGCGCCGCACGGCGGCGGCCTCGCTATCCCAGATCGGCCGCCCAGCGGTCCCGGCGTTGCTAGCAGAGCTAGATACCGCTAGCCGCCAACTGCGCTTATACGCGGTGGAAGTGCTTGGCAATATCGGCGACGATCGCGCCCGCAATGCCCTGACCAAAGCTCTCGACGACCCGGACGAGCGGGTTGTCAGCGCCACGGCCATTGCCCTGGGCAAAATAGGTAGAGAATCGTCCGTGAAGTACCTCGCGAAGCTGGTCAAATCCCATTATTCTTCAGTGCGCTGTGCCGCTGCGCAGGGCCTGGGCCATATCGGAACAGCAAGGGCGGTGGAGCCGCTGGTTAAGCTCCTGCGCGACAGGGACTGGGTCACCCGAATGGCAGCGGCCCGGGCTCTGGGACAGGTTGGCAGCCGCAAGGCCGTTGGCCCCCTCATCAAGGCGCTCAGGGATTCAGAATGGAGCGTGCGCCTGCACAGCGCCAACGCCTTGGGCGAGATCGGCCAGAAGAAAGATGCCCACGAGGCGCTTACCCAAGCCCTGGAAGATACTCGGGATCAGGTGCGGCGCGGTGTAGCTCTGGCTCTGGCGAAGCTCGGGGCTACCGAGGCTGTTAAGACCTTGCAGGAGTTCACTGGCACGCGCCAGGATGACGAAGTAGCCAAGGAGATTGCCGAAGCACTGGCGCTGCTGGGCGAAGGGGACGACTCCCCGCCTACCGCGGACTAAGCCGGGCAGCCAACTGATATCATTGGCCCTCGGTGTAGACAGTCTGCCTCATATACGTCCAAAATTGCACCGGGCAAAGGAATTGGTATATAATAGGGTCGAGGCTGGTGACCGGATCCCGCAGAGCGTTCCTCCCAGCAGTTTTTCACTGACCATCGAATCGTGTGTATAGCAATGTCTTGCATAATTGACCCGCTGAGAATTTCAGACGAAGCGACTTTAGCAGCGATCGCTCGCGACGAGCAGATAGCGGTGGGCAAGCTAGCGGCTGGCGTGCGAGCGGGCGAAATCGTCGTGTTCGGTCGAGCAGACGGGCCGGTGCGGCCACTGGGTATCGGGGCGGGACTGCGCACCAAGATTAACGCCAATCTGGGCACGTCGCCCGACTTTCCCGACGTCCAGGAGGAACTGCGCAAGCTGGAGGCAGCCGTCACGATGGGCGCCGATACGGTGATGGACCTGAGCACCGGCGGGGACCTGGACGCAGTTCGCCGCGCCATGCGCGAGCAGTGTCCAGTGACGCTGGGGACGGTGCCGATATACCAGGCGGCTGTCGAAGCCCAGGAGCGTTTCAGTAGCACAGACAAGATGACCGCCGACCATATCTTCGAGGTGATCGAGCGCCAGGCGCAAGACGGGATTGACTTTATGACCCTGCACTGCGCCGTGACCCACGGGAGCGTTGCTGCCCTGGATAGTAGCCCGCGCGTAGGGGGAATCGTCAGTCGCGGCGGGAGCATGCTGGCTAACTGGATGGCGGCCAATCACCAGGAAAACCCTCTCTACGAGCAGTATGACCGCCTGCTGGAAATCCTGGCTAAGTACGGTGTGGCGGCCAGCCTGGGCGACGGTTTGCGACCCGGCGCGGTAGCAGATGCTTCGGATCTGGGGCAAATCGCCGAGATGCGCGTGCAAGGCGAACTAGTTCTGGCTGCCCGGGAGGCCGGTGTCCAGGTCTTCGTGGAAGGGCCTGGGCATATGCCCCTTGACCAGATCGTGGGCATCGTGCTGCTGCACAAACAGCTTGGCCACAACGCCCCCCTCTACGTGCTGGGCCCGCTGGTGACCGATGTCGCGCCCGGCTACGACCATATTACCGCCGCCATCGGCGGGACGCTGTGTGCCGCGGCCGGTGCCGACTACCTGTGCTACGTCACGCCCGCTGAGCACATTGGTCTGCCTGACGAGAGGGACGTAATCGAGGGCGTGGTGGCCTCGCGCATCGCTGCTCACGCGGCTGACGTGGTCAAGGGCGTACCCGGGGCCGCTGAGTGGGATGATAAGATGTCGGCGGCTCGCCGCCACCTGGACTGGGAGCGGATGGCTGAGTTAGCCCTTGACCCCGGTACCGTGCGTACGCGACGCAACGAGCGCGGGACACTCGATGCCAAGGCGTGCTCGATGTGTGGCAAGTTCTGCTCGATAAAGATTGACTTGGCGCGCCCAGCCGCCGCGGGCACCAAGGACTGAGTAGGGACCTAAGGAGCCTCTGAGAGCATATGTCAATAGTAGGTCTGCGCAAGAGTTTCAGCAAACCCATCCACATTCGCCTAGGGAAGCGCACTCTACGCCTCGGCACTCCCTTGGCGATCATCTTCTGGGCTATTGTGGTAGTGTTCCTGGCGGGTGCATATCTGGGGTTTGGCCCGAGCCGTGCGCCGAGCTCAGGAGCACAGGGGGAACGGGGCGAAGACGTCCGCCAGGTTACGCCTCTGATAGCCAAGGTCAACGGACATCGAATCGAGCGCCGGGACTTCGAATTGCGCCTTCTGCGGATGCTTGATGAGGCACGCGGAATGCCCCTTAGTAACCAGCCCTTCGCCAAGTATCAGTTGCTCGATAGCATCATCGAGCGTCATCTACTGCTCAAGGCCACAAGCGCAGAGGGCGTAAGAGCCTCGCGCAAAGACGTCAATGCGCGAATCGAAGAACTGGTCAATAGCTCGATAGACCGCCGCTTCCCCGATCAGAAGGAGCTACGCAAGTATCTGAAGCGACAGGGACTGTCCTATGAGCAGTACGCCCAGCAGCTCCGGGACAGGCTCGCGGCAGACCGGGAGGGACTTCGCGAGGGGTTGCTGATGGAAAGGCTCCAGGCCAAGATCCAAGAGCAGGTGGAAGTCACCGAAGAGACGGTCAAGAAAGACTACGAAGAGGTTAAGGCACGCCATATCCTCATCCGTCCCGATAAGCTCGCCCAGGACACTACCAGCGAGGACGACAGCTCCGAGGGTTCGGAAGCAGATAGCTCGGCTGCTGAGCTTTCCCCGGAGCAAGCTCAGGAGCAGGCCTGGCATAAGACTGAAGAACTGCTGGCCAAGATCGAAGAAGGGGCGGATTTCGCCCAACTCGCCCAGGAGTATTCCCACGATTCCACTAGCGCCAAGCAGGGGGGCGATCTGGGGTGGTTCAGCCGTCGGGGAATGGTCAAAGAGTTCTCCGACGCCGCTTTTGCTCTCCAGCCCGGGCAGGTCAGCGGCGTAGTGACATCGCCCTTTGGACTCCACATCATCAAAGTGGAAGACAAGCGCATTAACCTCCCGGATGACTTCGAGGAGCAAAAACAGCGCTATATTGACCAGCAGAAGGCTACTCAGGAATGGCAAGTTTCGAACGAATACAGACAGAACCTAAAGCAGCAAGCGAAAATCGAGATCTATGATCCTGAACTCCATGCTATGGACATGCTCCGGCAAGGGAGGCAAGCCGAGGCGATACCTTTGCTCGAGGAAGCGGCCCAGAACGACTCGTACAATATGACCGCACGCTACACTCTGGCCACCATCCACCAGGAAGAAGGCCGCAAGGAGCAGGCTATCGAGTACTTCCGGCAGATCGCTGAACGTGCCGGGGGCGCCTCCTCACCCGAGGTGCATATGGCGCTGGGAAAGCTGCTGCGCGAGCAGAAAAGGAACGAGGAAGCCATTCAGGAATTCAAAAGCGCGTCAGACTGGGCCGCTGCCCTCCAGTATGGCAACAACCGCATTCACACCGAGCTTAGAGGCATATACAAAGAGATGGGCCACACTGAAGGCGTCCAGCAGGAGCAGAAGTGGCTGGAAGAGTTCCAGGAGCTACAAGAAGAATCGCTGGGCAGCTCGGTACCACTACCCCTCAACTAGGCCGGGGTTCCAGCTATTGCAGGAGGTCTGGTCGTGTCAGCTCTGGAGATTGACGCTGGCGCCGTGAAGCATAAGCTGATCGAGTTCATCCGCGAGCAGACCACTACGGCCGGCTTCTGCCGTGGTATTATCGGCCTCTCTGGCGGCCTGGATTCGACCGTCACTGCCTACCTCACAGTCGAGGCTCTCGGTCCCGAGGACGTCTTGGGCCTGATCCTGCCCTACCGGACAATTGCTGCGGACTGCTTGGAAGATGCCGGGTTGATCGCCGAGCAGTTGGGCATCTCCAGCCAAGTTATTGATATTACCCCCCAGATAGACGCGTACTTCGACCGTTTCCCCGAGGCCGACCGTAACCGCCGCGCTAACAAGATGGCCCGGGAACGAATGAGTATTCTTTATGACCACTCGCGAGCCTATCAGGCACTGGTGGTGGGTACGGGCAACAAGACCGAGCGACTACTGGGCTACACAACGATCTGGGGCGACATGGCCTGCGCTTTCGCCCCCCTGGGGAATCTGTACAAGACGCAGGTGCGGCAGTTGGCCCGGGAGATGGGTGTCCCAGAGGCAATATGCGCCAAACCCCCGTCGGCCAACTTGTGGCCAGGCCAGACCGACGAGGGCGAGCTAGGCTTCACCTACGCCGACGCCGACCAAATCCTCTACCGGTTAATGGACCAGCAACTCAACCCTCAGCAGGTCGCTGAGCATGGCTTCACCTTGGCGCTGGTGGAGAAGATCGCCGCCAGAGTCGAGCGTTCGGCATACAAGCGGCACATGCCCCCCGCGGCGAAGATCGAGTGAGGGCCCGGCCCCAACCGGCAAGACGGCGAGGAGCAATGAGCAGCCTGGAATGCGAACAAGGCCCCATCGGGGTGCTGTATGTCGTGGCTACTCCTCTGGGCAACCTGCAGGACATCACCGACCGGGCGCGCGAAGTGCTGGGACGGGTGGATACCGTGGTCGCCGAAGACACCCGCCGCACCCGCAAGCTCCTGGCCCACTTAGACATCTCTGCGCCCCTGGAGAGCTACCACGGCGACAGCAGTCGGCACAAGGCCCACGATATCCTTAGGCAGCTCCAGGCCGGCAAGCAGGTGGCCCTGCTGTCGGACTCGGGGACGCCCGCCGTCTCCGATCCGGGCGCAGAACTGATTTGCCTGGCCCTGGACAACGGAATCAAGGTGGTTCCGATTCCCGGACCCAGTGCAGTGACTACGGCCTTCTCGGTGGCGGGCATTGCGGCCAGCGGCTTCGTCTTCGCCGGTTACCCCGCACGCAAGCAGGCCGAAAGGCAGCAGTTCCTTCAGCAGATGGCCGACGACCTACGCCCGACGGTATTCTACGAAGCGCCCCAGCGGGTAGCCGCGACCCTCCAGATGCTATCCGCCATCTGCCCCGAGCGGCGGATAGTTGTGGCTCGCGAGCTGACCAAGCTGCACGAAGAGTTGCGGACTGGTACCGTGGCCGAGGTGGCCGAGTACTTCTCAGAGCAGGAACCGCGCGGGGAATTCACGCTGGTGCTCAGCCCGGCACAAGCACTGGATTCACGGCTAGAGGTATCCCAGGAGGCCTTGCGTGAGGCAATCGAGGCAATGCTGGCAGCGGGGATGAGTCGGCGGGATGTTGCCCATGTGGTCGAGCTGTTGACCGGCCTCAGCCGCAACCAGGCTTATGAGTTGGTACAGTGCAGCAGCGGGCAGCAGTAGATTATAGCCCGCCGTTGCGGCCCAGGCCGGAGACCAGTATTATCCCCACTACTATACAGACTACGCCGAGCAGCTTTGCCCCGGTCAGCTTCTCGCCCAGCAGCAATATCGCCAGCGCCACGGTGACCAGCGGGTAGGTAGCTGTGACCGGCACTACCTGGGAGGCCGGAGCGACCTTGAGCGCCCGGTAATACATAAACTGTCCAAAGATCTGGGAGGAAAGTGACCCGGCGATCACCCACGTCACCGGCACCCAACCGACTGTACTCATCTCCCCAAAAAGACCGCCTGCCACACCCCAGATGGAAATAGCCGTGGCAGCAATCAGGCTGCGCAGCAGCAGCAGACCTTGGGGAGAGAGGTCCCGGACTGCCAGCTTGTCGCAGATTGTGCCACCGCCCCAGCTCACTACCGTCGCTAACGCGGAAAAGAGTGCAGTGGGGTTCACTTGGGAAGTACCTCCGAATCAGATGCGGATGTTTGCGCCAGCCGACTTCAGTAATCTCCATGTTCACGCAGCAGCTCCAGCGCATAGCAGTAGGTCTCGAAGCGCACATCCGGCGGGATGGAATGGTCAGAGTGAAAGATGTAGGAAATGCGCAACTCCTTTAGTGCCTCGAGCTTGCCCACCACTTCCTCCCGCACCTTGTCCCGGTCGTTAGTATTAAGCACGGTCACGTCAATGTTGCCCATATACGAGATCTGGTCACCGTACTGGCGCGCGAATTCGACCACATCATTGCCTGCCTTGGCCTCTATCGCCTGCAGACAGTCAAAGCCCGCCTCGATAATCAGGGGCACGACCTGGCGAATGTCACCGCAGGTATGCAGGATCACGGACAGCCCGTAGTCCTTGAAGAAGCCCACCAGTTCTTTGTAGTAGGGCAGGAACAACTCACGATACGTCTGGGGCGAGCACCACAGCCCGTTGCTGAAGCCCATATCTTCGTACAGGAAAATGCCATCGGGCAAACCGGCTTCTTCGAACAGCGCCGTGTAATGGGTCTTGAAGAATTCCAGGTAAACACTATTGAAATCGTGGATCCAATCCGGATCGGTGAGCAGCGACGGTAGCCAAACCAGGTCGCCGAGCGTCCCGCGCAATAGCTCTACGAAGATGAGATTCCCATAGACGGCAAACTTGCCCTTTTCGCGGACAACGGCCAGGTCCTCGCAAGTCTTGGCCGCGTCATAGCGGCTGCGGTCCAGCTCCAGGAGCGGCTCGCGGTACTCGGCCCACGTCTCCGGGCTGGTCACCGTGAAGCTGATATGCTGCGGCGTGCCCGACTTGTTCTTCCAATACTTGAGTATCGCGCCGCGGCCGTCTTTGCGGACGTGCCACTCGTCGGTTTCCTCAATCATCTCCTCGACTTCGGGGAACGGTACGGTGCCAAGGCTCGCGGATGACTATGCCCCGGCCCCAGGCATAGACTACGACACTGGACGTGCCCAGGTCAATCCCGAGGCGATCGC
>JAUVXR010000053.1 GCA_030603495.1 bacterium | reverse complement strand
AATTGTATCATCTTTATTTGGATAGTCTCCTCTACTTAGTTCATCTAAAACAGGTTCACTAGTTACGCTGACATAATTCTTTCTATAATTATCCCACCATTCGCGTGACCAATTTCTACGGGCAATCATTTCTGCTTCTTTCCTGATTTCATAATAGAAACTTGGTATAGTTGTTTCAATGTAAACTTTTTTATTCATCCTTTACCTGTACTTTTTCACTAATTTACTTCTTCTCATACCAATATACACGATTCTTCCTGCCTTTTCTATCCATAGGATAAGAAAAGCCCCAAGGAAATCTATATTTAGGATGCCATATCCTCCAAATATCCATTTTCTCACCACAATATCTACAAACTAAAGGGTCTCTCCCACTTATTACGTTGCGCGCCCGAAGTCGACGTGAGAGGGTTCTGGTTGCAGTCGTGATGGCGTAAGGAGTGTAATGTCGCGGGTAATCATATTCGCCACCCGAGGTAATTAAGATTCCCAACCTCTGGTGGTGATGCCCTGCATCTAAACTAGATTCCTTTTATTGTCTTGCCAATCTTATCGGCACCTTTTTTATGCAACCCAGATGAAATATCAACTGCATATTCCGAAGCAAAGTTACCAACCATTCCGGAAATATGCTGTCGGCTGTTTACTCACTCAGTTGTCTATTCTGTACTATTCGTAAAGTGGCAACCTTTACTCGACGGCTCATTGGCATTGACCGATGTTCCGATCTCTTTGCTGATTCAAGTCACCCATCTCTGGGGTTATCCACACGCAGGCACACGGAGGATTGCCAAAATGCATATTCCGCTGAAAATTGGCGCCCGTTCCGGAAATAAACTGCCACCTATTTAATAATCCTGTTTCCTCTTCCTTACTATTAGCAAAGTGGCAACTTTGATTCAACGGCTTATTGTCATTGACTGCTGGGCTGATCTCTTTGCTACTATTCAAATCGCCCATCTCTGGGGTTATCCACATGCTGCAGGCACACGGAGGATTGCGAAGCATATATCCGAAGGTGGCTGCTTGTGTGCTGCTTCAGATGGAATTGGAATTTTCCCTCTCGTGAGATAGCATTATATCGCTATGGAGGTAAAGATTACGAAGGGGAGATTCTACACACTCAAAGACAAGGTGGTCATTCTGAGGAGACACCTTTTGGAGCAGGTGGCGATTTCGGATCTCTGCGATCAGCACGGCATGGATCCTTCGATGTTCTACCGCCGGCAGAAGGAGCTTTTCGAGGGTGGTCACTTGGTATTCCAAAAGGACACGGACAAGACCAACGCCAAGCTCGAGAAGAAGATCTCTCAACTGCAGCAGAAGTCGGCAACGAAGAACGAGGTCCTCTCGGAGCTCATGGAAGAGCACGTGGCGTTAAAAAAAACTGTGGCGAGATCTGAAAGGCTGCTGGGTGCCTCATGATAGACGAGATGAGGTGGTGGATTTCGTGCTCCGCTGGTCCCAACGGACTGGGATCGGCAAGAGCAGGCTTGTTCGGTGGCTGGGCATCGGTCTCAGCAAGTTCTATGGCCGGCAGAGGCGTTACGGCATGGTAAACGAGCATAACCGCCTGGTCCCCCGAGACTTCTGGCTGCAGGAGTGGGAGAAGAGGGCAATCATCGTCTTCTACCTGGCCCATCAAAACGATGGCTACCGACGCGTCACCTTCATGATGCTGGATACTGATGTGGTAGCGGTGAGTCCGAGCACGACCTACCGCGTGCTCAAGAGGGCCGGGTTGCTCCGCAGGTGGAATAAGAAACCATCCAAGAAGGGCGCAGGCTTCCAGCAGCCGACGAAGCCCCACCAGCACTGGCACGTAGATATCTGCTACATAAACATTTGCGGGACGTTCTTCTACATGTGCACGATCCTGGACGGCTACAGCAGGTTTTTGGTCCACTGGGAGATGCGTACCAGCATGACCGAGGCAGATGTGCAGATCATCCTCCAGCGTGCTCGGGAGAAGTTTCCCTGGGCTTGCCCTTGCATCATCAGTGACAACGGTCCACAGTTCATCGCCCGAGAGTTCAAGCTCTTCATCCGCATCTGTGGCATGACCCATGTCCGCACCTCGCCTTTCTACCCGCAAAGCAACGGCAAGCTGGAGCGTTTCACCGAATCGTTGAGGCAAGAATGCATCCGCCCCAAGACTCCCCTCTCACTGCGGGATGGGATTCGTGTGGTCACTCGGTATGTTGAGCACTACAACACCGTGCGGCTTCACAGCGCCATCGGCTACCTCACACCCCAGGACAAGCTGTTGGGGCGAGAGAATATCATCTTCGCAGAGAGAGATTACAAACTCCAGGAGGCTCGAGAGAGAAGACGTGCTAATCGACAGCCGGCCTCTCAGCCCCTCCCAGCCGAAGTGCTTTGACAGGAAAGAGCTAATGATGTATAGTGATCCCTATCCGGTGAAACAGATGCGGGCAACGCTGAGGAGCGACCCGCTGAGGGATAACCGGATGAGGCTACGACGGATATCCGTCAGGGGAAACCTATGGGTTTCCCCGCCTTCTATTCGCTACAAAGGATATCCAGAGTTGCCTCTCATGCCTCAAAAACCTCGGGGGTTTGGGGGCAGAGCCCCCAAATACTACTGCTTATCCGAGAACCTAGAAATTACATTTCACGCTGAACCAAGATGTGTGTAAAGCGTCAGCAGCATTTCCTCCTCTGACGACAACCAGGACTCCCCCCTTACAGTCGCCCATCTAGTTGTTATGCATAGGGGGTGGCGGCGAATCGTTGAAAATCCGACCGCCGGGGTTCCATGTGCATAACCCACCTCGCCACCTCCGGCTCTTCTGATCCGGACTCAGCCCTGGGTGGGTGGTGGAAACGGCGTGGAGAGTTTAGAGTGTGAAGCCCGCAGCGATGAAGGCTGCGGGCTTCACTGTTTAGGAGACCTCGACTGTTCGTGTAGTAACGGCCGGCCGAGGCAAATGAGAGGCTTTGAGTGTCCCCCAGGCCGCAAACCCAGGAACGCCTCCCGTTCGCGACGACGACATACAAGGCGGACACCGATGGTGTGCTTCGCCCCGATCTGCCGTCGCGCTGCGTCTTCGCCACAGGGGCGCAGACGTGCTCTATTTTCGTCGATCACTACCGTTTACGCAAGACCGGCCCGTGCTTCCCGCTTGCGGTGGTGGGCTGCTCGGCACATCCGCAGGGGCGCTACACGCTGTATCCGCCGGGGCATTTTCCCTATGGCCGCGAGCCTGTGGCGCCGTACAGCCCGTCGGGAGAGCTGCTGCTGGACGCTGCGACGGGGCAGCCGCTCTGGGAGACGACGCTCTTCGCTGCCGCTGTGGATGCGGCCAAGGGCGAATGGTGGCCGGCGGAAAGCCCGTGGGACGACCCCCGGCGCCGTCGGACGCAGGGATCTCGATTACAGTTGAGCGGTCGCCTCCTGGGCGTCCATCCGCAGCTGGATGACGGGGTTCGGGAGCGAATCGCTACGCGCCTGTCAGTAGCGACGATGAGGCTCTTCACTGGGGCCAGGACCTGGGCCGGCAGCTGGAAGATGCGTGGCGCAGCGATCCAGGCCGTGCTTCTGGCGATCCCCATCCAAGCCTCCCTGTTGGACCGGATGCCGGCCGCCGGTGCGGTCAGTGGGCTGTGGGCCATGCGGCACCCACAGCGCTGGGATGCAGATCGAGGGACCTGGGTCATAGCCCCTTCCGAACGTAGGGAACACCCTGGTGCCGCTGCCCCCCGGGGCCGCAGTCCGCCACCCACGAATTTACCTGATGCGGCGGCACCTGGAGTTGTGTTATCATCTGGGTTATGAACAATCAACACCGTCCACTGCCATCTGTTTCCCCAGAGGCGCTGCTGCGCTACTCGGTGCTTGCCCAGGTCGAGGCGCTCGTGCAGAGCGGCTCGCCGCAGAGTGCTGCGGTGCGCGAGGTCGCCGACCGACAGCATGCCTACCCCGACGGTCGCCCCGTGCAGGTGAGCGTGCGTACCTTGCAGCGCTGGCGAGCCGCGTACGCGACCGGCGACATCGAGGCCCTCGCACCCCGAAGCCGCAAGCGGACCGAAACCTCGGTAGCTCTCAGCGAGGCGCTCGTCGCCTTCCTCCGCACCGAGAAACAGTGTGACCCACGGGCTTCGGTCCCCGAGTTGCTGCGCCGGGCTAAGACCCGCGGCATCATCGCCGCCGATCTGCCCATCGACCGGACCACGGCCTGGAGGGCCTGCCGGCGGATGGGGCTGCCGACCCGCGCGCGTCCCAGCAAGAGCGAGGGCGACATGCGTAGATGGCGCTACCCCCACCGCATGCAGTGCGTGCTCGCCGACGGCAAGCACTTTCGAGCCGGCGGTACCCGCCTGCGTCGGGTAGTGTTGTTTTTCCTCGACGATGCCACCCGCTATGGGCTGGAAGCGCTGGTGGGCACCGCGGAATCCACGGAGTTGTTCCTGCACGGGCTCTACGGCATGGTCACCAAGCATGGGCTGCCAGACCTGGTGTATCTGGACCGGGGCCCCGGCTTCATCTCCAACGACACGCTTGCCGTGGTGCAGGGCGGACTGGGGGCCTGGCTCATCCACGGCAAGGCCAAGTACCCCCAGGGGCACGGCGCCCTGGAACGCTTCAACCGCACCGCCGGCGATCAGCTGCTGAGGTCCCTGGACGGCAGCGTCGACGTCGATCCCGACTGCCACGCCCTCACCCTGCGAGCTCGGCACTTCCTTGACCGCTATAACGACGCCCCTCACGAGACGCTAGGAGGCGACCCTCCCAGACAGCACTGGGAAGCCGGACGGCCCCTGCGCTTCCCCGCAGATGAGGCCGATCTCTACCGCCGCTTCGTCGTACGTGAGCCGCGCAAGGTCTCCACCGACCACGTCATCAGGGCTGACGGTCGGCTGTGGGAGGCCCCGCGTGGCATGGGAGATAGCTGGGTCCAAGTGACCCGCCACGTCCTGGATGGCCGGTTCTGGGTCCTGCACGAGGGCCGTATGGTGCAGCTGGCCGAGCTTGACCCGCACGCCAACGCAACCGAACGCCGCAGCTCCCTCGGCGATGAGCAGCCCCTGTCCTCCGAGGGCATCCCAAACACCGCTGCTCGTCTGGCCTTCGACCACGACCTGCGACCGCTGGTCGACTCCGATGGAGGCTTCCGCGATGAGCAGGATAAGGAGAACGACCTATGAGCATCGACCTGAGCCCGTTGGGCTTCCGTAAAACCCCCTTCACCCGTGAGTTGTCCGTCGCCGAACGCTTTGTGCTCCCCTACCAGGCCGAGGCGGCTGAGGCCCTGGCCGAAGCGGTCCGGCGGCGTATGAGTGCCGCTCTCATCGCGCCGGCCGGCACCGGCAAGACCGTCGCCTTGCGGGTGCTGGTCTCACTGTTGCCCGAGACCCGTTACCAAGTCCGCTACGTCAAGGTGACCGGGCTGTCCAAACGCGACCTGTGCAAGGAGATCGCCGCCGCTTGTGGACTCTCGCCGACGGGCATCTACCCGGCCCTGGTGCGCAAGCTGCAGGACGCCTTCGAACACATCTCGGGCGCCGACGGGATGCGCTCCGTGATCGTGCTGGACGAGGCCCACGACCTACGCCCCGAGTCTCTGGCCATGCTGCGCCTGCTGACCAACTTCGACATGGACAGCCGCCTCGTCGTGTCGCTGATACTCGCGGGACAGCCGCCGCTCAAGACCCTCCTCGGCCGCCCTGAACAGACGGCGATGGCCCAGCGCTTGGCCCACTTCGCCACCCTGCGGTTGCTCTCCCGCGATGAGACTCGCTCCTACGTCGTCCATCGCTGCACCGTCGCTGGGGCACACTCCGACCCCTTCGACACCGACGCCCACGAGGCTCTCTTCGAAATGAGCCGCGGCAACTTGCGCGCCATCGACCGCCTCGCGCTCAAGTCCCTAGAACTCGCATCCAAAGCTGCCTCCTCGGCCGTCTCCGCGACCGAAGTGATCGCGGCACGCAACCTACTGTGGTCATGAGCAAGCCCCTGCCAACGCTTCTGGTCCATGCTATCAATCCCGAGCCCGACGGGCCTCAGTGGCTCGTCCAGGACCTCTGGAGCGCCTGTGCTGTCGGCGTGATCGGTGGCGCGCCCAAAACCTGCAAGTCGATGATGGCGCTGGATTTGGCGGTCTCTGTGGCCTCCGGTACCGCTTGCCTAGGCCACTTCGAGGTCCACACCCCGGGGCCGGTGGTCGTCTACCTCGCCGAGGACGCGCTGCCACGCGTCCGCGACCGCGTCGCTCAGTTGTGCCGGCACCGAGGACTCGCACTGCGCAGCCTCAATCTTCACGTCGTCACCGCACCCAGCCTTCGCCTTGACCTCGAGCACGACCAGCGCGCTCTGGACCAGACGCTGGTGGAACTCCAACCCAAGCTGCTGGTACTGGACCCACTGGTGCGCTTGCACCGCCTGGATGAGAACAGCGCAGCCGATGTCTCCGGTCTGCTGGGCTTCCTGCGCGACATCAACCGCCGTCACCAACTCTCCATCGTGCTCGTCCATCACATGGCCAAGCGCTCCCGCCGCGACCTCGGCCAGGCGCTGCGGGGCAGCTCCGACCTCCACGCCTGGATCGACTCCGCCTGCTATCTGGTCCGCCGCGATGATAAACGCCTGCTCCTCACCGTCGAGCACCGCGCCGCCCCTACACACGATCCCGTGCTGTTGCGCCTCGTTGCAGGCAACGGCGAGCCGCTCAGGCTCCTCATCGACAGCAACGACGCTACCCCACCACCTCTTGGCGAGGCGATACGCTGCGAACTGCGCCGTTCCCACAAGCCCCTCTTCAGGACAGCGCTACGCAAACAGCTACGCGTCAACAACGCCCGGCTCGGCGACGCCCTGCAAAACCTTGAAAAACGTGGACTCGCCGTACGCGGCCCCGGCGGCTGGAGCCTACCTCTTGAGCACGAATTTTCCCAGACAGACCTCTTCCGCTGAACTCACTGTTGTAGATACGCCTCCCCGCGAAACCATCACCCGTTCCGCTGTTCCGCACCAGGGGCTCGCTCGGAACGGAACGGCCATCTGCCACACTCCGTGTCACTCCGCCTGCAACCGCCTACGTCTCTGGGCGCGCAACGCAACAGCAGCCGGATGAAGTTGTCATAGTTCTGCACGCTTTTTTCAAGATTGATCAACGCGTCGGTTTCACGACCCACGAGCTGTTCCTGCACAGTGGACAGGGCTCTGGCGACCTTGGCCGTGTAGAGCACGTGTCGCGAGCGTTCGAATTCATCGAGGAGGCCGCTGTAGACTTCTTCGGCCTGCTCATATTCACCCAGCTCCTGATGAAGCAGGCCCCGAAAAAAAGTGATCTCGAGGCTCTTCACGTATTTACCCTGTCTCGTAAAGATCGCTTCGGCCTCGTCCAAATGAACTCGTAGGGCGCGG
>JAUVXR010000052.1 GCA_030603495.1 bacterium | reverse complement strand
CAAGTCCTTCCGTGGGATGCTGTGGCAGCGCAGAAGGCCAGCCTTCGGTCGCAGAGGGTATCTGGTGCTGCGGAATGCACAGTTGCTCAAAGCGCGTGGCGAGGTGGTCCCGATGGATGGCGAGGTACTGATCGACGTGGCGAACATCGACTTTGTGCAGGTGCTTTCCTGATGCCGGCAGTGGTGCAGAGCCTGGGGAGGCTGGCAGATCTCGAGACGGGGTGGATGCCGTCTGTGCGGTATGGGCGACTCCGCCTCTATGACACGCACTACTATGACTATGCGACGCTCTACCGGACCCAGCCAAACGTCAGGACCTGCGTGGATTTCCTGGCCCGGAACATTGCCCAGTTGGGATTGCACGTCTTCCGGCGGGTGACCGAGACGGACCGCAAGCGGCTGCGCGATCACCCCCTGGCGCAATTGCTAGGTCGGCCGCTGCCGCCTGAGTTCAAGGTGACGCGGTATCATCTGATCCAGGCGCTGATGGGGGATCTGGGAGTCTATTTCAATGCCTTCTGGCTCAAGGTGAAGCCAGCGAACGGTCCCATGGGGCTACTGCGGGTGCCGGCGCCATACGTGATCACCAAGGGCGGACTCATGCCCAGGCAGTATGAAGTGACCATCGGGGGCAGGTTGCTCAAGGTGGCGCCCGAGGGGATAGTGCACTTTCGGGGCTACAACGCGGAGAACGCCATCTCGGGACTCTCGCCATTGGAGACCCTGAGGCGGGTGCTGGCCGAAGAGCACGCGGCCGGGGACTATCGGGAGTCGTTCTGGGCCAATGCGGCCAGGATGGGGGGCATCATCGAGCGGCCGGCGGACTCGCCAGCGTGGTCTCAGACAGCGCGGGAGCGGTTCAAGGCAGAGTTCGAGGCTCTGTACAGTGGGGCAGATAACAGTGGGAAGACGGCCATCCTCGAGGAGGGGATGACCTGGACGCAGACCACCTTCAACGCACAGGAGAGCCAATACCTTCAAGGGCGGAGGCTGACCAGGGAGGAGTGCGCGCGGGCCTACCACATTCCTCTGCCAATGGTGGGAATACTCGAGAACGCGACGTTCTCCAACATCCGGGAACAGCACAAGAATCTGTATCAGGACAGCTTGGGCCCGTGGCTGGCGATGATCGAGCAGGATATCGAGCTGCAAGTGCTGCCCGACTTTGCGGACACGAAGGGTGTCTACGTGGAGTTCAACATCCAGGCGAAGCTTCAAGGATCGTTCGACGACCAGACCAAGGCGCTGCAGAGCGCAGTGGGGCGGTCCTGGATGACGCCGGACGAGGGACGCGCGCGGATGAATCTGCCCAGCATGGGGGGCGATGCAGCCGAGTTGGGGACGCCGCTCAACGTGCTGGTTGGAGGGCAGGGTTCGCCACGGGATACGGCGCCGAAGGCGATAGGCCACGCGCATGTGGCCAAGGCGGCGCCGGGCCACGTGGATACCGCCTATCTGCCGCTGCGGGAACGGCACGAGGCGAAATGGCTCGAGGTGCTATCGGGGCACTTTCGCCGGCAGGGGGCGGCGATTGTCAGCAGGATAAAAGCCAAGCAATTCATCGGGGAGGTGTGGCACGATGCGGACCGGTGGAACGGCGAGCTAGGGGCCGATCTTCTACGATTGAATGTGTTGACAGCGGGAGCCTGGGCGCAGAGGCTGGCGGCGGACCTCGAGACCGAGATGGACGAGGACCTGATGCTGCCCTGGCTGGCTGAGAATGCTCGAATCGCAGCGGAGGAGATCAATGCAACGACGCGCGATGGAGTGGCCAATGCGCTGACCGAGGACGAGCCGCGCAGCGCGATACAGCATCTATTCGAGCTGGCCCTGGGCGTGCGGGCGGTGGAGATCGCGCGGAGCAAGGTGACCACGGCAGCCAACTTTGGCTCGCAGGAAGCGGCGAAGCAGGGCGGGCTAAAGAGCAAGAGGTGGCAGGTGAACAGCGCGAATCCACGAGAGGATCACGCTGCCCTGGACGGAACGACCGTGGGCATCGGGGAGCTGTTTCCCAATGGAATGCGTTGGCCCGGGGATCCGAGTGGCGGAGCGGAACAGGTGGCGAATTGTCAATGTTCGGTGAGCTTTGGGCGGTGAGATAGAGAGGGTCAACGGGTGGCTAACTGGGTTCAGCGCGTTCTTGAGATGCACTCCGAACTCACGGCGTGGGCCGTCATAAAACGGGCGCGTGGCTCCGTGCATCTGCGTCGTCCCGACGGGAAGATTCTGGCTCTCTTCTCCGGCGGCCCATGCCACTATCAGGACGAGCACAGTGAATGGCAACCCATCGACACCACGCCCGCGCATGATGTGGCGCGTGGTTTATGGCGTTGCCCCGGACTGAATGTCGAGATCACCGACGAGGGGGTTGTACGACTCGGAAGCTACAGCCAGCATACCCGACAGATCGGGGTGTTCAGGCCCTCATCGGGCCGGCTGATCGGTGGCCAGGTCGCTGTGCCGCTGGGCAACAAGGTCGGGGACGCGTTGGTTGCAGAGAACGACGACTGGCGCATGGAGCGGCGCATCACTAAGACTGGCTACAGGGAACGGCTAACCCTGAAGAGGCGGCCAAGGATTCCCCAAGCCAAGGCTGGCGATTACTTGATGCTTGAGACCACGGTGAGCGGCGTCTCTCTACCTAAGGGCTGGGTTGAGGGCGAATACAACATCTCCGAGCACTGGTCGCCTCCGCCGACAGCCTGGGATGCCAAGGATGAGCCGCTAACGTGCCGTAGGTATTGGCAAGACGGGGTTCTCTACACAGGCATACCGGTGACCGAGCTGGCTCAGGCTGCTTATCCCATAGTCATTGACCCAGACTTCACAGGCGACACAGTAGACGGGCAGGTAAGAGGGAGGGTCGAGGATAACTATTTGGAGGCGAGGGCAACCTCCCAGTCCTTTGCGACTGGGGAGACCTACATCGCTGTTGGTCAGCGACATACTGAGCCGTATTTCTACGTCTATCGTGGATTCCTGAAATTTGATACAAGTGCGATTGGTGCCAACCCAATCCTCCAAGTGAACCTAGTCCTGACATGTCAGGAGGACGATTCCGATACAGCCGATTTCGACGTGCAGATCGTGAAGCAGGACTGGTCGGCGCAAGACCCACTCTCCGACGGTAACCGAGAGGCCGCCTACGATGCATGTCTGGCGGGGGCACAGGACGACGCCATTTGGCGTAATACCTCAGGGATCTCTATCAATACGAACTATCCCAGCCCGAATTTGGATATCACCTGGCCAGACCCAGAGGGAAACACCTACTATTCATTGCGGAGTAGTCTTGACAAGAGCGCTTCTGAACCGGCAGAGGGATTGCAATACCTACTCATCTATAGCAAGGAGGCAGGGACCCCAGAATATCAGCCCTTCTTGACGATACTTTACGAAGAGGAGGCGGAGGGTAATCCCTGGTACTGCTACGCGCAGCAACAGTGAAGGTGAATGATGCCTAGCATTTGGATGGATGTGGACGTAGCGCTGGCTGAGGTGCCGGTCAACATACTCCCCTTGATTGATGACACCGATTTCAAGAGCAGGGAGACTGGTATCGTTTATGACCAGGCGGGCATGGACCTGGTGTGGAACTTTGTCACCACAGGGGGGGCCTTTACTCAGACAGCCGTTACGCCAACGACGGGCGGGGTCCACGACTGGGCACACCAAGGCGATGGTATGTACACGATAGAGATATCAGGCTCTGGCGGGACCATCGACAACGACACTGAGGGGTTTGGTTGGTTCACCGGCTTCTGCACGGGGGTTCTCCCTTGGCGTGGGCCGATCATTGGCTTTCGAGCTGCTGGCCTCAACAACGCGTTGATTGATTCGGCGTATTCTGCAACACGCGGGCTTGGTGGAACGGCGCTGCCCGATGCGGTGGCCGATGCAGCGGGCGGGTTGCCAATCAGTGATGCTGGCGAGCTTGATATGGACGCCCTGAACACGGCGGCACTGAGACTCACGGTAGCGCGCGCCGCGATCCTGACGGACTGGATCAACGATGGTAGGCTTGATCTCCTACTTGACGCGGTAGCTACAGCGGCGGCGCTTGCAACTCACGATAGCAAATTGGACGCGGCACAAGCGGACCTCGATAATCCAGCTCAGTATAGAGCCGATGTAAGTGGTTTGGCGACGGCGGCGGCACTTGCTGCGGCACAAGCAGACCTCGATGCCCCCGATCAGTATAAGGCAGATGTGAGTGCCCTAGCGACAGCAGCGAATCAGGCGACGATTCTGAACCGGATCGGAGCGATTACGGGAGCTGGCGTCAACACGATCCTTGGTTTCTTCAAGGCTCTACTCAACAAGGCGGCCAGTACGCCGTCAGATATCGGGGGCACCTTCACGCCTGCTGCCGATAGCACAGAAGCTATCTCGGAGGCGGTGGTTACGATCGATGTGTCTGCCATCGCGGATCAGGTCTGGAATGAGGCAACGGCTGACCATCAAGCTGCCGGGTCCACCGGGAAAGCGCTGACAGATGCACAGGCGGCTGGAGATCCGTGGGCTTCCGCTCTGCCGGGGGCTTATGGGGCGGGAACGGCGGGTAGCATCATTGGCAACCTCATCGCCAGTATGTGGAGCAATGTTACCAGGACGCTGACGCAGACAGCGGCTGAGATTCAGGCGGTGCTAGAGGGCAGCCGCATCGCGATCCATCGCGGTGACGATCTGTCTGTAAGTCTCACTGGTTTGGGGAGTCTTGCCAGCAGGACGCATCTCTGGTTCACGGTCAAGCGCGACAAGAGCGATGTTGACACAGCGGCGATCATACAGATCACTGAAGGAGAAGGTCTGACACGTCTGAATGGTGCTGAGGGCACTGCTGGCAATGGGTCGCTCACGGTCGATGATGAGGATGCTGGGAACATCACCCTCGTGCTAAAGGCCGTGGAGACAGCGAAATTGCGGCGGGCGAACCTGCACTACGATGTACAGGTGTTGATAGGTGGTGTTATCTCTACCCGAACGGAGAGCAGATGCAATATCGCTGTGGATGTCACAAGGGCGACATCCGGCTAGGGGAGGTGGAAGATGAGCGAGCGGAAGACCTATCGGGCACGAGTAGAGTTCAAGGCGGATGCGGACAAGACGGGCGAGTTCCGGGCCGAGTTTGCCACCCTAAATGTCATCGATCATGACAGGGACGTGACCGAGCCGGGGGCGTTCCAGGATGGGCAGGAGACGCTCATCGAGGCCTGGAACCACAACTATGGTGTGTTGCCCGTGGGCAAGGGCATCATCCGCGAGAACGACGACAAAGCCATCATAGAAGGTGCGTTCTTCATGGAGACGCAAGGCGGCCTGGAGCACTACAAGGTGGTCAAGGCGCTCGGGCCGCTCCAGGAATGGTCGTATACCTTCAACATCGAGGACAGCGCCCGAGGCCAGTTCGAGGATCAGGAGGTGCAGTTTCTGCGGAAACTCGACGTATGGGGAGTGGCACCGGTGCAGCGCGGGGCAGGCATCGACACGCGGACGGTGGACATCAAGGGCAGGAAGCCGTATCCGAACGAGCACGCTTGCCGACTGCGCGATCCTGGGGACTTTCAGTCGGAGAGTTTTCGGCGCGTTAGCCGAGAGCATGATGGCAAGACCTATGGTGTTATCATGGGAAGGCTGACGGACGAGACGACGATGACGGAGCAAGCCTATCGGTATCCGAAAGATGACTGGACGGCAGCGGAAGCGCGCACGCATTGCCGATCTCATGATGGGACTTTTGAGGCGGCCACAGAGGCAGAGAAATCGCTGAATTTGAGCAAATTGATAGAAACCATCATTACCGCTTTCGAGACAGAATTCAATCCCAAAGGGCCAGACATGGACTATGGGGAATGGGCCTGGGTCAGGGAAGTCTACGACGACCATCTGTTGGTCAACTGGAAGCACGAGGCTTACCAAGTGAATTATCGCCTGGATGATGGCGGCAACTATGTGTTCACGTCACGGCCAGAGTGGATCAGGGGTGCCTACATCTTTGTGGCTGGTGCTAAAGCCGCGCACCCTCTCCACAGAATCAAGGCGGCGACGGCGAAGGGCCTGGACATGCTGCGCGCGTATCTGGAAGCATTTGGCGAGTTGGGTGGTGGCAGCGGCGAGATCGAAGACGAGGCCGGCGACGGTAAGTCGAGAGAGAAGCCAGGAGTCATGGCCACTCGAATCGCTTTGGACATGGTGGAATACGGTCTATAAGCCCCTAAGGAGGGGGCATAACGATGAGCCTGAAAGAACTGAAAGAGAAGATGCAGGCGGCTTTGCTGGCTGCAAAGGCCATCTGCGACGCGGCGGAGGAAGCCAAGCGTGACTTCACCGACGATGAGCGGCAGAAGGTGGCTGGCTATCTGACGGAAGCCAAGCAGTGGAAAGAGAAGATCAAGACGGCCGAGGGCGATGACGCACTGCGCAAGGCGGTCTTGGACTTGGGCGCGGGTCTGGACATAGCTGGGAACGGCGGTGACCAGCCGGCAGTCGGGGCGCCCGGTGCACTCAAGGGGGCAACGGTCGGCGCGCAGTTCGTGAATGCGCCAACGTTCAAGGCGTGGATGAAGCAGATCGCTCCGGGCGGGCGCGTACCGGACGGGGCCAGGGGACTAAACTCTCCCCCCATCGAGTTCAAGTCGCTTCTGGGTCTGGGCCCGACCCGGAAGGAGCTGATAGTCGGAAGCGATGATGCCTCGGCGGGCGCATTCGTGGAGATCGACTACACGCGGATCTATGAAGCGATCGGTCGGGCTCCGCTGAACCTGCGCACCCTGGTGACCATCCGGCAGACCACGAGCGACCTGGTACACTTTGTGCGCCAGGTGACCCAGGTGACCCAGGCAGAGCCGGTCCCAGAGGCCAACGTGACCGAGTACTCGGGAGCCACGGGCGAGGTCTCGGGCGAGAAGCCAGAAGGTGTGAGCGAGTGGCTGCAGGTGACCGAGCCGGTCAAGACGATCGCGGTCTGGATCCCGGCGACGAAGCGCGCGCTGTCGGACGTCGCTCAGATTCGGGGCATCATCGACTCGGAGCTGCGCGACGACCTGGCCGAGGAGTTTGAGAGCCAGATCCTCAACGGCAACGGCGTGGGTGAGAACTTTACTGGGCTGCTCAACACCGCTGGAGTACTGGCCCAGGCGTGGGATACGGACATGTTGACCACGACTAGGAAGGCGATCACCTCTCTGCTGGTGACCGGACGAACTATACCGACGGCATGGGTGATGCACCCGGCGGACTGGGAGACGATCGATCTGCTGCAGGATGAGGACGGGCGCTATTACTATGGCGGGCCGATCCGGCAGGGGGTGCGAACGCACTGGGGCTACCCGGTGGTGCAGAACGTGCAGATGGCAGAGGGGAGCGCTCTTCTGGGCGACTGGCGGAAGGCGGTGGTGTGGGACCGCGAGCGAGCGAACATCCAGGTCTCGGATAGCCACGCGGACTTCTTTATCCGCAACATGGTGGCCATCCTGGCCGAGATGAGAGCCGCGTTCGGTGTGATCCGTCCGTCGGGATTCATCCTGGTGGATCTGACGGCAGGCAGCTGAGCGAGAGGGAATAGCAGGTGCCGCATGTAAACGTCGTCTGCCG
>JAUVXR010000012.1 GCA_030603495.1 bacterium | reverse complement strand
CTGCGCGCTACCCAGAACTGGTCGGCATTCTCGATGATGAGCCAATGGCGCCAAAGGGCAACCTGATCGCCCGCAACATCTGCGTTGGCGACACGTGGGACAGGATCAGCGAGGGCGCGATGCCCTATGTGGCTCTTGAGGACAACCTCGTCGATCAAGACCCTCACTTCGTGGATTCTGAGGGCCTAAACTTCCAACTGCGAGACGACTCGCCGGCCTTCGACCTCGGTTTCAAGCGCATACCCATTGAGGAGATAGGGCTCTGTGAGGACGAGCTACGGGCCTCGTGGCCGGTGCAACATACTGTACGGGAGTAGCTGCAAGCTCGCTGGGCGACCCGGCTTAGTCCAGATCCAGGACCGAGACGCAGAGGCGCCTGAACGGTTCAGTCACCCCACTGGAAGGGCAGAACGTACTCGGAATACGGCGTGACGATAACCTCGTCTCCGGCGCCGCATGGCGCGGACGGAGAGGAGAGGGAGCGCCAGATTCTCGCCTGGGCCAGGGCTGTTAAGGCGGGCGCCCCGGAGCTGCTCATATTCGAGGACCTGCTTCATGCAGCACCGCAGAAGTCCGAAGTGCCGGAGATGTTCGAAATCTGTGACATTATCTGCCCCGGACGCAGTGCCTACGCCGCAGGTGGTAAGGCTGCTGCCGAGTTTTACGAGAGCCTTCGCCGGGGCGGGCGTGCGCTCTGGTTCTACTCCGCCACCGACCCCTCGCGGTCGGCGCTTGTGTTCCGCCGGCAACAATGGAGCGTCTGGAAGGCCCGCGGCACCGGCACAGGCTACTGGTCGTACGGCGACGCCGGCGGAATCGGCAATTCCTGGAACCAGATCGGCGCGAAGAGAATGATCTATTCGCCGCTGTATATTGATTCCCACTCGGTCACCGACGGCAAGCAGTGGCTAGCGATAATCGAAGGCAGGCAGGACTACGAGTATCTGCATATGCTGCAAGACAAGGTGCAGCAGCTGGGGGACGCCGGACAGACGAGCACAGCTCTCACCCGAGCCCGCCAACTGCTTGCCGTGCTTCCCGATGAGGTGATCGGGGGCGATCTTACCTGCGACCAGGGCCGGATGCGAGTGCTGGATACGCTCTTGGAACTGGCGCAGTAGGCTGTGCACTTGAGCTGTGGGCTCAAACATAGGGTGCACGAGGTGAGCCGACAATGGAAATTCTTGATAGCATTCCCTTTGATGTTGACGCTCACGAAGTGCTGCGCCGCGCGCATCTCACCAAGGCGGACGCGGACATCACGCAGGGCGCTCGCGAGTTGATTGAGCAGGCCCGACAGGTCGCCCGCCCCAAGGTGGTCTATGAGGTCTGCTATGTGGAGAACAAGCGCACCGACTCGCTGGAGCTTGCGGGCATAACCTTCACCAGCCGTGTCTTGCGGATGAACCTCGACCAGGTTCAGCGCATCTTTGCCTACGTGGCCACGTGCGGTACGGAACTGACCGAAATATCGGCGCCCGCCGGCGATATGCTCCTGGATTATTGCCTGGACATCATCAAGGAAATGGCGCTGCGCACCGCTATGGCGCATCTACGCAAGCACCTCGAGACCAGATATGCCCTCGGGCAGACCTCCAGCATGAATCCCGGTTCGTTGGAAGATTGGCCGATAACCCAGCAGAACGAGCTGTTCTCGATCTTCGGAGATGTCGAGAAGCTCATTGGGGTCAGACTCAGCGATAGTTTCCTGATGATTCCCACCAAGTCGGTATCAGGTATCATCTTCCCCACCCAAGTGAGGTTTGAAAGCTGCCAATTGTGTCCGCGCGAGGTCTGTCCAAGCCGCCGGGCAGCGTTTGATTCCAGTCTGGCCGAACAGTATGGAATAGAGGTGGCAGGCACCGCCGGCGAGATACATTAGCAACTTGTGGCCAGGCGAGTGCCCGATCTTGCACTGGGACCCTGATATATGATATACTATTACTAACACGCCCTGCGTTGTGCGTGATGTCAAATAGCTTCGGGCCAACACCCAACTGAAGGGAGCCCGGCTCTGCGGGTGGAGTGATGTCCCTCGCGGGAGAACGCAAAGCCGGCAGGAGGGCACCCACTTTAGCATTTGGGTTCGAAGTCTTGCAGACACACGGCATCGGCGGGGCGCTTTGTCTTGGGCACATGCCGGTTGGCATCGAGACGCAACAAGGCGGTGGCCTCCTCATGGACCTGTTCGAGCAAGCCTCAGACCGGGCCGCGGTGCCCCTGGCCGCGCGGATAAGACCCCGGACACTTGAGCAGATGGTAGGCCAGCCCCACCTGCTGGGCCCTGATTCCGTGCTTCGCCGCGCGATCGAGACCGACACTCTGCCCTCACTTGTCCTACAGGGGCCAGCCGGCACCGGGAAGACCACGCTGGCACGCCTCATTGCGGCCAGGACCAAGCGCCACTTCGAATCTCTGCCCGCGGTATCGGCAGGCGTCGCGGATTTCCGACGGGCGGCCGAGGAGGCTCAGCAGCGTCTGAAGCTGCACGATCAGCGCACCGTGGTGTTCATAGACGAAATCCACCGCCTTTCCAAGACTCAGCAAGATGCCCTGCTGCCGCACGTGGAAGAGGGTATCTTCGCCCTGGTCGGCAGCACCACCGAGAATCCCTATTTCACCATCACCTCGCCGCTGCTGTCCCGCTGCCAGCTGTTCGTGCTGGAGCCGCTAGCGCCGGAAGATATCATAGTATTGCTGAGCCGGGCACTGGCGGACAGCGAGCAAGGGCTGGGAGAGATGGCCGTGGATGTCTCTACCCCGATCCTGGAACATCTGGCACAGAATGCTGGCGGCGATGCCCGCGCCGCACTCAACGCACTGGAGATGGCTGTCCTGACGACCGCGCCGGATGAGGCGGGGATACGGCGCATCAGCCTCGCCGCCGTCGAGGAGGCCCTACAGCGCCCGGTCCTGAAATACGACCGGGCTGGCGATGAGCATTACGATACAATATCAGCGTTTATCAAGAGCATCCGGGGCTCGGACCCCGATGCAGCGATCTACTGGCTGGCCAAGATGCTGGAGGCCGGCGAGGACCCCCGTTTCGTCGCCCGCCGGTTGATAATCGCCGCCGCCGAGGACGTTGGGTTGGCTGACCCCACTGCACTGAGGGTTGCCATCGCCGCGGCAGATGCAGTAGAATATGTGGGAATGCCCGAGGCTCAGATACCCCTGGCGATGGCGACCATTCATCTGGCGGTCGCGCCGAAGAGCAACTCGGCCTACCTGGCGATTGCCCAAGCCTGCCAGGACGTGCGCCGTGAGGGCAGCGCCAAGGTCCCTGGGCATTTGGCCGGAGGCCCTCGGCCCGGCGAGAACAACCAGGAGTATCTTTACCCGCACGACCACGCGGGTGGTTGGGTCGAGCAGTCATATCTGCCGCCTGAGCTCGCCGGCCAAGAATACTACCAACCCAAAGAGAACCCCCGCGAGCAGCGCATACGAGAGTTCTTAGGCAGGGTGCGAGGTCTGACAACAGATCAGCAAGATACTGCTGCAAAGGATGATAACAATGGAAATGACAAGCAGCCTGGAGAATGAATGGCTGAACGTCTTCCATCTTCGGGGCGAGATTGATGCGGCTACGGCGCCGCCCCTCAAAGAAGACCTGGAGCGGGCTCTGGCGGAGGGCCAGCGGTGGTTCCTGATAGACTTGCTGGGAACGGAATACTTGGACAGCGTCGCGGTGGGCATACTGATCGGTGGTGCCAAGCAGGCTTGTGAGCAGGGCGGCATGCTGGCCGTAGTCTGCCAGCGGCCGATTGTTGTGAAGGTCTTCGAGATCTCCGGCACCAAGGAACTTCTCAACGTCCACGAGAGCGAGGCAGCCGCCTGCCGCCTGCTGGAGGCGGCGCGGGATGCCGCTGCGGAATCGGGAGACGGAGGCGCATAAGATGGTAGCCATCCAAGGAGAGACTGTGGAACTGCGTATCCCCTACGACCCCAAGTACATCATCGTAGCACGCTTGGTGGCGGGTGGGGTCGGGGCCCGGGCCGGGCTGAACATTGACGATATTGACGAGCTGAAAGTCGCCGTATCCGAAGCGTGCACCAACGCTATCGAGCACGCCGCCAACGACACTGGTACCGGCCCAGGGCCCGCCGTTATCGTCCTGCGTTTTACTCCCCGCGACGACGAACTCCAGGTGGAGGTGGAAGACTACGGCGCCGGGTTCGACCTCGATCAGATCAAGCAACCCGCACTCAACGAGCCTTCCATCGAAGGCGGCCTAGGCCTTTTCCTGATCCACCAGCTAACTGATGAAGTGGATATCCAGAGCGCACCGGGCAGTGGCACGAAAGTGATTATGACCAAGCGCCGGACGAGGTAGCTCAGATGGCCTCTCGCTGGGATGAACTGTCCACCAACGAGCTATTCGCGAAGCTACGCGCCAGCGACGAGGCGGAGTTGCGCGAATATCTGATCGAGCGCCACGAGGGCCTGGTACGCCACGTCGCCAAGGCCTACCAGGAGAGCACTGAATCGTACGAGGATATCCTGAGCGTAGGCCGCGAAGGCTTGATTAACGCAGTGGACCGCTTCGATCCGGAGCGCGGCACCAAGTTTGCCACCTTCGCCGTACCCACCATTCGAGGGGAGATCCAGCGGTATTTCCGCGACCAGACCTGGGGCATCCACGTACCTCGCCGCATTCAGGAACTAAGCACGATCGCCCGGCAGGCCCGGGAGGCGCTCACCCAACAGCAAGGTCGCGCGCCCACCTACAGTGAGATCGCCATGAAGCTGGGCGTCGCGGAAGAAGAACTGATCGAGGCGGTTGAAGTAGGCCGCCAGTACGACCTGATCAGCCTGGACGCCGGAGCAGGCCCGGATGCGGATGAGGAGGGCAGTTATCTGGATCAGGCCGGTGATGAGGACGAAGCAATTCAGCGCTTGGCCGAGCGTGACGAACTGGCCTCGGCGATGGAGCAACTGCCGGCCCGGCAGCGGGTGATCCTAGCACTCCGCTTTTTTGGCGGGCTCTCGCAGCAGGAGGTGGCGCGACGCTTGGGCATATCGCAGATGCATGTCTCTCGGCTCCAGCACAAGGCCACCGACCGGCTGAAGCAGATTCTTCAGGAGAGCTAGCTCTGATACCGTAGTCGGGCCCTCCACAGCCTGTCCCTGCGAGCACCGGCAATTCGGCGCCCAATTATAACAACAATCATCAGCGGGCGAGCAGAAAGATGTCTGTGTTGACAACCCAACAGCTAAGAGAACTGTTCCTGAGCTTCTTTGAAGAGCGTGGGCATCTGGTCCGCCCCAGCGCGCCGCTGGTGCTGCACGATGACCCGACCAGCTTTTTCACCAGCGCCGGCATGCAGCCATATATGGCAGCGTTTCGCGGTGAAGAAGAGCCGCCCGCCCCGCGGGTCGTCAGCATCCAGAAATGCACACGCACTGGTGACATTGAAGGAGTCGGCTACCAGAACCGCTATCATACCTTCTTTGAGATGCTGGGCAATTTCTCCTTTGGCGACTACTTCAAGAAGGGAGGAATCGAGTTCGCTTGGGAATTCGTCAGCGATGTACTGGAGCTGCCGCTGGAGCAGCTCTGGTTCACCGTATTCACCGAAGACGACGAGGCCGAAGAGGTCTGGCACAAGCACATTGGCATCCCCATGGAACGCCTCCGTCGCATCGGTCGGGAGGATAACTGGTGGCCGAAGGTCCGCTGGGAAGGGCCCTGTGGCCCGTGCTCGGAGATATTCTACGACCTGGGCGAGGAGCGGGGCTGTCCCGGCGGCTGCGACGTTGCCTGCGACAAGTGCGAACGCTATCTGGAGCTCTGGAACCTCGTCTTCCAGATGTACACTGAAGCCGAAGACGGCACGCTCACGCCTCTGCCCCAACCTGGTATTGACACGGGGATGGGCCTCGAGCGTCTGGCGATGGTGATGCAGAACAAGCCCTTCACCGCCGAGACCGATGAGCTTTTCCATATACTATCTAGTGGTCTCCAACAGATCAACCAGTTTCGCGACCAGCCTTACACCTACGGCCAGGATGAGGCGACTGACGTCGGCCTGCGCGTGATTGCTGACCATCTGCGGGCGACAGCCTTTCTTATGGCAGATGGCGTAGTGCCCAGCAACGAAGGGCCGGGGTATGTCCTGCGTCGGCTGATTCGCCGGGCCTACCGCTTCGGGCAGCGGGCTGGAGCCGAGGGTCCGTTCCTCCATCAAGCCCTGCCGGCGGTGGCGAAGGCTATGGGTGGCGCTTATCTGGAGCTCACCACCAACATAGACTACCAGCAGAAAGTTGTTCAAGCCGAGGAAGAGCGCTTTACCACAACGCTGGCACAGGGCATTGACCTGTTCGAGGAGATCGCCGAGAAGCTCCAAAAGGCTGGCGAGTCCGTCATACCGGGTACTGAGGTCTTCCGCCTGCACGACACCCACGGCCTCACCATTGACATCGTCCGGGACCTGGCCAACGAAAAGGGTATGACCGTGGACGAGGCCGGCTTCGAGCAGGCCATGCAGGAGCAGCGCCAACGCTCGCGGCCCGAGCGCGTAGGTCTTGAAGTTGCCGTTAGATTTCTCCCGCATAGCGAGTTTGAGGGATATGAGAACCTCACGCTGCACAAAGCCAATGCCATAGCGCTCTACGATGAGAGGGGAGGGCACGTGACCTCACTGCAGACCGGCGAGGAGGGCGCCATTATCCTGGATCGCACCACCCCCTTCTACGCCGAGCGGGGCGGCCAGATCGGCGACACAGGAGCGATCCAGGGCCCCAGCGGCCGATTTCGGGTGGACGACACGGTTCCGGCAGCGAACAGCATATTGCACCTGGGCACAGTAACCGACGGCGAGATCAATCAAGGCGAGAAGGTAGTTGCCCAGGTAGATGAGGAGCGCCGCAAGGCTATCCAGCGTCATCATACGGCTGCTCACCTCCTCCAGGCAGCGCTGCGCCGGTTCCTGGGTGACCACGTCCGCCAGTCCGGCTCGCTGGTCGCACCGGACCACTTGCGCTTTGACTTCACCCATCATGAGGCGGTGGCCGCTAATATACTGGAAAAAGTCGAGGATCAGATCAACGCCTGGATTATGGACGACCTGCCGGTAGCCTGTAGTGAGCAACCACTCGAGCAAGCCAAGGCTGAGGGGATAATTGCGCTGTTCGGCGAGAAGTACGAAGACGTGGTACGCGTCGTGCGCGTTGGCGGCGTCAGTGCGGAGCTATGTGGAGGCACCCACTGCACACGCAGTGGAGAGATTGGCTCGCTGCGCATTACCAGTGAGAGCAGTATCGCCGCTGGCATCCGGCGTATCGAGGCAGTCGCCGGCTGGGCCGCACTGCAGCGAGCGCGCAAGTTGGAAGCCGCTCTCATCGAGGCAGCGCAGCAGCTTAGCACCACTCCGGAAGAGGTTCCCGCACGGATGGCAGCACGGATTTCCGAGCTAAAGAAGCAGGTACGGCAGGCCCGCCACATACCCACTGCAACTGGTACTACTTGGGCACAACACGGCAAACAATTCGGTCCGGTTTGCCTGCTGTGCAATATAGTCCCAGGAGTGGATGAGGAAAGACTCCGCGACCATGCCGACCGCCTCATCAGTGAACGTGACAATGGCATCGTCTGCATAGCCGGAACTCAGGACGACGGCGCAATTCTCATAATCAAGCTGGGGAAGGTTGCTGTCAATCAGGGCTACCATGCCGGCGATCTCATCAAGGTGGTCGCGCCGCTCGCGGGTGGCGGCGGCGGCGGCGGTCCCAGCTTTGCTCGCGGTGGGGGCAAAGCCAGCCAGCTCGACGAGGCCTTTGCAGGTCTGCGCCGTCACCTGGAGGAACTGGCCAGTCAAGAGGATTCGGGGCAATGAAGACTTTGGGGCTGGATCTGGGGGAGAAGCGTATTGGCGTAGCGGTCAGCGATGATGACGGCCAGATCGCTATGCCTGCTACTACGCTGGCCGGTGATAAGCCCCCAGCCGAGGTAATCGCAGACATACTCGATTTGGCCCGGCGCTATGATGCGCAGAAGATTGTAGTCGGGATGCCGACCAGTCTCAGCGGCGAGGCCGGACCAGCCGCCCGGCAGGTAGCGGACTTCGTCTGCGTTCTGCGCGCACACTGCGATCTTGAAGTCGCCGTCTGGGACGAGCGGCTCACTACGGCGCTGGCCGAGAAGACGATGCTGGCTGCCGACGTCAGCCGGCGACAGCGGCGGCACAGTATTGACAAGGTGGCCGCTGCACTAATCCTGCAAAACTACCTGGATGCGCACACGGATGATGAAGCCCACTGACCGGTCGGGGCGGCACGCTACTGGGGGAAAACCGGCGCTGGGGCTACTTCTGGTAATTGTAGTCGCCGTGGTTGCTGGCGGCACAGCCTATGTGCGGGCGCTGGGTTCCGTTGATCCAAATGGAAATTCCGTCAAGTCGCTGGTGCAGATTGAAAATGGGGCCGGACTGACCGAGATCACGGAGTTGCTGGCAAGCCGGAACTGTCTGCGTTCGCCTGTTGCCTTCAAGCTGCACGCGTTGATCACCGGGCGGGCCAACAAGCTCAAGAGCGGCATCTATCAAGTCTCCACTGCGATGTCGGCACCGGACATAGTCCAAATGCTCGTGGAGGGTCGGCAGGCGACGGCAACAGTAACCGTGCCCGAAGGCTTCACGATTGCGCAGATTGCTGGCCGGCTAGCCGAGGCGGGTCTGGTTGACGAAAACCAGTTTCGGGCGGCGGCAACGGCCCAGGCAGTAGAAGAAGCTTTGCAGATCAAGTTGCCCACTGGGGCACGGACTGCGGAGGGGTATCTGTTCCCGGAAACCTACAACTTTGCACTGAGCACCACGGCTGACCAGATAGTTGCCCGCATGGCCGAGGAGTTTGCGACGCAGTTTGCCAAAGGCCCCTGGCAGGCCATGCCGACGGAAGCGCGCTGGGGCAGTCTGCACGAGGTCGTCACAATGGCCTCGCTGGTCGAGGAGGAGGCGCAACAGGAATCCGAGCGCGCGCTCATTGCCGGAGTACTGCGTAATCGGCTGGTCCGAGGTATGCGCCTGGAGTGCGATGCGACAGTGCTATACGCCTTGGGTGAGCACCGAGCCCGGCTTACCAACAAGGATTTGCAGATAGACTCGCCGTACAATACTTACAGGCACATGGGCCTGCCGCCTGGGCCAATATCTAATCCCGGCCTGGCTTGTTTGAGCGCTGCGCTTGAGCCGGCGCAGACCGAATACCTTTTCTATGTCGCACGGGGAGATGGCAGCCATATCTTTTCCCGCACCTATCAGGAGCACAAGGCCGCAATCAGAAAGGTGCGAGACAAAGCCGAGAGGTAGCAATTGCTAGAACGATTCTGTCCCGACGAAATTGTACCCCGCCTGGAGAACATTGACCAGCAAGCCCTGCTTAACCGGGGCATCAAGGCACTGCTCATTGACGTGGACAATACTCTGGTCAACTGGCGGGGCCACCGCATACCCAAGCAGCGCGTGAAGTGGCTCAATCGAGCCAAGGACAACTTCGCGATTTGCCTGCTCAGCAACAGCATTACCGCGCGCCGACTACGGCACCTGGGCAAGGTACTGGCTTTGCCCTATGTCTGCCGCTGGGGCTGGGGCCGCAAGCCCTTTGGTGGCGGCTACCGCGAAGCCATACAGCACACCGGCGTAGCGCCCGCCGAAACCGCGATGATCGGCGACCAGCTCCTCACCGACATCTTCGGCGGCAATCGCCTGGGCATGCATACCATCATGGTTCATACCCTCAGCGATTCAGAATTCTTCATTACACGCATCAATCGCTGGATAGAAGCCCTAATCAGGATGCGACTCACCAGCAGGGGCATCTGGCCACCGGTCAGCGCCCACGAAATCGGCTCACAGGTGGAGGCAGGCAATGAGTCGGGATAGTGCGGTGGATGTGGACGGAGCGACCCAGGTAGTCGGGGTTATTGGCTGGCCGGTGAAGCACAGTCTTTCCCCGCCGATGCACAATGCCGCCCTCCGGGCGATAGGTCTTAATTGGGTTTACGTGGCCTTCGAAGTGCATCCTGAGGGCATTGCTGAGGCAATGGCCGGCCTACGGGGTCTGGCGATCCGAGGCCTCAATGTCACCATTCCCCACAAGGCGGCAGTCGTTCCCCACCTCGACGAAATCTCGCCGGTCAGCCGGACGCTCGGCGTGGTCAATACCATTGACAACGTTGACGGTCATCTGAGCGGGGACAGTACCGATGGTCCAGGCTTCATGCGCGCCCTGGCCGAAGCCGGCGAAGGCGTCACTGAGAACCGGGTCGTGCTCATCGGCGCGGGGGGCTCGGCCCGTGCCGTAGCCCTGGCGGTAGCGGAGGATGCACCTGCCGAACTGGTCATCGTCAACCGCACTCCACAACGCGCTATCGAGTTGGCCGAGCTGGTGAAGCAGGCCGCCGACTTCGAAGCCGTGCGTGCGGTGGGGCTGGACAGCCCCGAGCTTGCAGAGGTCGTCACTGCCGCGCACGTCATTATAGACTCAACTCCGGTGGGTATGTATCCGGACGTTGACGTCGCGCCAGTTATCTCCCCCGCGTGGCTTCGATCCTGTCAATTGGTTTGCGACTTGACGTATAACCCTCGCGATACCGTGCTGCTCAGGGCCGCGCGCGAGGCCGGCGCTCGTGTCCTCGACGGCACGGGTATGCTGGTCCACCAGGGCGCGATTGCCTTCGAGCGCTGGACGGGCCAGGATGCGCCCGTCGAAGTAATGCGCCTGGCATTGCTCGAGGCGCTCGACGATTTTTCGCGCTCACCGGACCACTAGAGGCACCAGTGAGGAGTAACGGCAGCCAATGCGCGTTGCATTGGTCCACGACTACTTAATGCAAGGGATGCGGGGAGCAGAGCGGGTCCTGGCCGTCTTTCGCGACCTCTACCCCGATGCGTCCATCTACACGCTGCTGTATGACCCCGAGAAGATGGGGGAAGCCACCACGGGCTGGGACATCCGCACCTCGTTCCTGCAAAGACTGCCCGGCGCGAAGAGGTTTCACCGTAAGCTCTTCCCGCTGATGCCGCTGGCGGTCGAACGCTTGGACCTGCGTAACTATGATCTGATCATCAGCGCCAGCAGCGCCTGGGTGAAGAACGTCCAGCCGGCTCCACGGGCAATTCATATCTGCTATTGCTACTCCCCGGCTCGCTTCCTGTGGCACTGGAGCGAGGAGTATATTCACAGCCTGCGCGCCGGCCCGATTGCCCGCAGCCTGATCCGAGCGACCTTGCCCGGCCTGCGCCGCTGGGATAAGCGCAGCACCCGGCGAGTGACCGACTTCGTGGCGATATCCCAGGCCGTCCAGGAGCGGATCCGCCGGTACTTCGAGCGCGATTCGGTGATAATCTATCCCCCGGTGGACACCGACCGCTTCCAGCCGGTGGACGGCCACGAAGACTACTTCCTGATCGTCAGCAACCTGAATCCATACAAGCGCGTGGACCTGGCGATTGAGGCGTTCAACCGGCTCAAGCTACCCCTGATAGTGGTCGGGCGTGGTCCGGAATACCAGCGCCTTCAGAGCCTAGCTGGCCCGACCGTGCAACTGCTGGGGTGGCGCGAAGACGAGGAGGTCACCGAACTGGTGGCCCGCTGCCGGGCCTTTGTAATGCCCCAGGAGGAAGATTTCGGCATTGCTCCGCTGGAAGCCCAGAGCGCAGGCCGGCCAGTCATTGCCAGTGCCGCCGGAGGGGCACTCGAAACGATTGTGGACGGTCAGACTGGCTTGCTTTTCGCCCAGCAGACTCCGGAGGCACTCTGCGCAGCAGTTGACCGCTTTGGCGAGATGGAGTTCGCCCCCCAAGCCTGCCGCGCCAACGCCCTGCGCTTCGGAGTGGAGCGCTTCAAAGGGCAATTCGGCGATTTCGTAGACGAGGTCTATAGGCAGCGGCAGCGACGCTAACCGTAACTTCCCCCCACTGACGAGCCGCTGAAATACGCGAGCAACAGGCCGGCGCTGGCCACAAAACAGCTGGCTTGACACTTGACACAACCGCGTGATATATTCAGCCTTGTTGCACTCCGAGATGTCGAGACCACCCATCGCCACCAGGAAGCGATAGCCATGAGCAACGGATGGAATCTAGTAGCACCGCAGATATGTCCTCCCCTTGACCCACAATTTCGCCCTGCTGTGCTGGCCAATCACGCCTTTGTTGACGGGGTGCAAGCCTCGGGAAAGGGTGTGCCTCTGGTGATCGGCCTGGAGCGCGAGAATGGCTTGATTTCGGTCTTTGAGACTCAGGCCTACGCCTCGGGGTCCGCTATGGCCCCGGCCAACTTGCCCTACGTGGAACGACTGGTGAAAACGCTGTTGTGGCAACGGGGCGGCTGGAGGATTGTCGTGGGAGGCTCCGAAGAGATTGGGCAGCACATACGAGAGGCCTATTCCGCGGAGGGAGCTCGGAGCTTCGACGCGGAACTGATGAGTGGTGTCTACGGGAGACCGTTCACCGTGGAGATCACCGACCCCGAGGGGGCACCGGCTGCCCGAGAGCAGACCGTGGCCCTGGGGCGCCACCTGAACGGCTGCCGTATCGGGCTGGATCTGGGCGCTAGTGATCGAAAAGTCGCTGCCGTTATCGAAGGGGAAGCGGTCTTCAGCGAGGAGGTGGTCTGGGACCCCAAGAACCAGAGTGATCCTCAGTACCATTATGATGGTATTACCGACTCGTTGCGCCGGGCCGCCTCGCATATGCCCCGGGTTGACGGCATCGGCGTCAGCGCTGCCGGAATCTACATCAACAATCGCGCGATGGTCGCCTCACTGTTCCGGGGCATCCCGGCCGACCTTTTCGAGGCCAGGATAAAGGACATATTCCTCAATATCCAAAAGGAATGGGGCGATATCCCGTTGGTGGCAGTTAATGACGGCGACGTGACGGCCTTGGCTGGCGCCATGACGCTTAACGACAATGCCGTCCTGGGTATTGCCATGGGCTCTAGCGAGGCGGGCGGGTACGTAAACGACGAAGGGAATATCACCGGCGACCTCAACGAGGTGGCCTCCATGCCAGTTGACTTCCATCTCGACAGTGCCGTGGATGAATGGTCGCAGGACTACGGTTGTGGAGCGCAATACTTTTCGCAGCAGGTCGTGATCAGGTTGGCGCGGACGGCTGGCATTGCGCTCGACGAGACTCAGACTCCAGCTGAGCAACTGGCCGCGGTGCAGGCGCTGCTTGCGGATGGCGATGACCGCCCCCGGCCAATCTTTGAGACCATCGGCTGCTATTTGGGGTACGCTATCGCCCATTATGCTGACTTCTATGACATCCGCCACGTGCTCATCCTGGGGCGCGTCACCTCCGGCGAAGGCGGGCACATTATCCTGGAGAAGGCTACCGAGGTCCTGGGGGCCGAGTTTCCTGATCTGCTCGACCGGATAAACGTGTATTTGCCCGACGAGACCGAACGGCGGGTGGGTCAAGCTATCGCGGCGGCTAGTTTGCCGTCTGTCTGACCGGTACAATGTTAAGCGGAGATGATTGACATGCTTCAACTGAACAATCCAGGAACCGAGTTATTCGTTACAGATGGGACATCTGTTGACAATGCTCTAGCCCGGACGACTCACATGGCTATCGGGGCGCACGCGGATGATCTGGAAATAATGGCCTATCACGGTATCCTAGAGTGCCTTGGCAATAACGAGAAATGGTTTTCCGGCGTTATTGCGACTGATGGTGCCGGGAGTCCTCGGGACGATCTGTACGCTGACTATTCGGACGAGGACATGCAGCGAGTAAGAAGAGTGGAACAGAAGAAAGCGGCGATGGTGGGAGAATACAGTCTAGTCGCCTTGTTGGACTATCCCAGTTCAGAGGTGAAGGACCCGGCGAATGAAGAGGTCACCGAGGACATAAGGGAACTGGTCGAGCAGGCGAGAGCGAGGATTATCTACACTCACAACTTGGCCGATAAGCATGATACCCATGTTGCTGTCGCGCTCAGGACAATTCAAGCGCTGCGCGCACTGCCGGAAGCCGCTCGCCCCCAGAGCGTGTATGGCTGTGAGGTGTGGCGAGATCTGGACTGGATGGTTGATGAGGACAAGGTTGCTCTTGATGTCTCGGCGCATGAGAACCTGGCGGCGGCGCTTACTGGGGTGTTTGACTCGCAGATATGTGGTGGAAAAGGGTATGATCTAGCCACGATGGGCCGAAGAAGGGCTAATGCAACATATTACGCCACCCACGGCGTGGACGTTGCTACCAGTATGATCTTTGCGATGGACCTGACGCCGCTCATGGCCGACCCGAGCCTGGATATCAACGCATACATGGGTGAGTACATCAGCCAGTTCGCCAAAGACGTCTTCGATAGACTACAGAAGCTGCTCTGATCAGACTGTGCCGATGCGAGGGGTGGTGATGTGAGCGGAGCGGCGGACAGGTCTATCCCTGAAGTGCTCTGGCGACCGCATCAAGAACCAGCTGGGCCTCGGAGTAGAAATCAACCAACTCCCGGAAAGTAAGATTGAATCCGCCGCCATGTGTCGTTTGGTGGCGGTTCTCCACAATGTTGTTATAGAAAGTGGCCACGCGCTCGTTGTTGCTCATCTCGTCCTGAAACCGGGTCTTGTGATCTTCACCGAAGCGCCCTAGCAGACCTGCTATCTCGCCGGTCTTCACACTTCGAAATACCTGGTGCAGTGAAGAACGCACAAAGGACGCCAACGCCACGTCTTGCGATTCCGCCGCACGGCTGTTTACGAGTTCCTCAATGTGCTCCTCAAAGCTGGCGCACATAACTATCGTTAGATAACGCGTCAGGAAAGCTTCGATCTCGGTGCCGCTCGCACCAGAAGTTCGGAGGTGCTCCTCGCAGGTCTTTATGCCCTCATCGATTCGTGCGATTTTCATGGGCCTTGATTACCCAAACAACGCCTGGTTCGCGGCGCGAAAACGCTTTCTGAGAACCAGTTCGTCCGTCGTGCCGCTTCTCGCGTTATTGAGAAACTCATCATCGCTCACTAGCCGGTCATACCGCTCTCTGATGTCCGCTGCGATCACGCCGCGATGGTTCGCAAAGCTCACCATCACGCAGTCAAACACGGCGCTGTTGAGCCCCGCACGTATGTGGAAGGGACGATCTCCTATATTGTCCACCACACCCTTACATGTACCCCTGAACAGCTCCTCAAACTGTCCGAGCACACTATTGGATGGCTCACGATTGGCCTTCATGAACTTGCTCAAAAAGTCCTTCATCGGCTTCTTATAGCTGGCGGTGTCAAGAAGGGCAAAGAACCGCAAGATTAACTCCACATCTTTCTGTCGGGTGTCAGGGGCATCCCGTCCAACTATGCGTCGCCACTCAGGAAGCGTGTTAAGAACCTGCAATAGCTCGGTGAATGAGCCGCGGTACACACAGTTACGAATTTCTTGGTTGGCGAGCAGCGTGCCGCCTGTGTTCAGCCTTTCGAAGATGTGGTACATGCTGGTATCGTCTGCTGCGGGATCGAGTTGCTGGACGATAAACGAGCGCAGTACACAGTTGTGAAGCTTACGGCGATCTGGCTCATCGAGGTCCTCGAAGGTCTTATCGTAGTACTTGCTATCTTTGCTAAGCCCCTTGAGCTGGAAGACCTGTCGCTTCCCCTTCTGCTCTTCACCGAAGAAGCCGTCAAAGAAGTAGAACACGCTGCGAAAACGTTGCTGTCCGTCGATGACGAGGAACTTCTGTGTTGTCCTTTTAGTGTATAGGAACACAGCGGGAACCGGAAGTCCGATGAGGAAGGATTCGATGAGCTTGCTCGCTTGGACCTGCCTCCATACGAATTGACGCTGGAAGCGCGGAATCTCGATGTCACCAGCATTCCACTTGGTATAGAGCACCTCAAGAGTGAAATCCGCAGGATAGGTGTTGATCTCGTACGTGGGAGGCGCGCTCTCGTAATCCTCCTCTTCCGACCCGATACGCTCGAACTCGATGTCTTCGGGGCGAACCGTTTTTCGTTCGTATTCGGCTCTGCCGTCGAGTGACGCTATGTCAGTATCGTTGCTCATGCTTGTGGCTCCAAATCCCATTCTTTGAGAAGTACCTGCCAAACGATTGCTCACATGCGTTCCGGATGGACTGGGATGGTTGCCGTCTGGCGTGACAGATTCCCGGAAACACCTCCAGACCACACAGGTAGGTAGCCCCATGTCCCGAATAGGGGTTCGTCACGTGCGGGGCATAGTCATTCAAGCCCTGACGGAGAGTAGCTTCACAGATTCTTTCCGTCTGCTGACGTGAAGGGTGTGTGCTCTTGCCGAGGGGTGTAGGGTAGGAGGGGAAGGTGGGGGGATAGAGAAGGAAGGACTGTACGTGGAGCACGGGGCTGGTAGTGTGGGGCAAAGTGGGCACTATAGCAAGGATTATCGTCCCACAAAGGGGCAGGAAATATGGGCAAAATGGGGTTTTGCAGGCGAGTAACTCGGCTTATCATCCATTCTGAGGTGGCTCGGACGGCAGATCCGGCGACCGCAGCAGCTCGCGGATACTCATCCAGACGATTGCGGGCAGCGCCTGCAGCCGGAGCAGGCGGTGGGGCTCTTTAATGGTGCGGTAAAGCCACTCTAGCCCGGCCCGCTGCATCCAGACCGGAGCACGCTTCTTGCGGCCGGAGATGACGTCCAGACTCCCGCCAACCCCGATGCAGATGGGCACGCGCAGGTCTTCCAGATGCGCCTTGATCCACTTCTCCTGCCGAGGTATGCCCAGGGCCACCAGCAGCACCCCCGGCCGCTTCTGCCGGATGTCTTTGACAATCTCTGGCTCCTCTTCGGGAGTAAAATAGCCGTGTTGGCAGCCGGCTATCTCCAGGCCGGAAATGCGCTCCTGGAGTTTGGCCGCAGCTTCCTCGGCAACCCCCGCCTCACCCCCAAGCAGGTAGACTGCGCGCCCCCGGTTTGCGGCCGCCCGGCAGAGCTGCTCGACCATGTCACAGCCGGCACAGCGCACGTCCACCGGCAGATTGAGCATCCGCGCGGCCAGAACAACACCCGCGCCATCGGGTGGTACCAGGTCGGCCTCCTCGATAATCTGGCGCAGCTCCTTATCGTGCTGTGCTCGCACCACCGCCGAGGCATCGGGGGTCACGATCATGTGAGGCCGGTCTTCTACCAGGAAACGCTCAGCCTCCTGGAGCGCCTCATCCAGGGTCAGCGGGTCCAGCGGCATGCCCAGCAGGCGCACCTGGCCCGAACTACGCGGCAACTGTTCAGCCGGCGCATGGGGCAGAAGCCGAAGTAGTGTGTAGAAGAACAGCAGCCCAAAGGCCACTGTCGCCGCGACGACTACGATCTTGACCACGAAAGTTATCTTGATAATCCAGACCAGCAGCAATGCCAGCAGACAGAGGTAAACCGTGCCGCCGAGCAGTATTCCGATGACCTGGCGCTGGCTATAGCCCTGGCTTAGCAGCAGGTCATGCAGGTGCCTGCGCCGCTCGGTGAAGACGACGGCTCGCCAGCCGCGGCGCAGTTCGGCGGCATAAGTATAGGTAGCAGCAAACAGAGGCACACCGACGACAATCAGGGGCAGCACGGCGACCAGGAAGGCAGCATTCTTAAGCGCGCCCATTACCGACAAGGCGCCGATCAAGTAACCGATCGTATAGGCCCCCGCGGTGGCTCCGGCGTAGCTCAGCATCCGGGCGAAGGGCAGTTGCACCAGACAGGCACCACACACTGTCACGGCGGCGAAGGCTGCCACCGGGCCGGTTACCGCCGGCTGGAGCTGGCAGACCAGGAAAAAGGTGCCCGCTGCCAGCCCGGCCACGCCCAGCGGCACCGCCAGGATGCTGGCCGCTTGCGCAAACAGCACTGCGCAGATCACCATCCACAGTACGGTCACCACGTGCCCGAACCAACCCAGGGAGATGTCGTTCTGGCTGAAGGGCAGGTTGACCACACGGACGGTTACGCCCTGATAGCTGAGCAGCGCCCCGACCACCACCACACCCACTATCGCCAGCCACCAGGCGGGTCGCCAGTTATCAGCCAGGGCCGCTATCACGAAGACGATGCCCCCGCCAAACAGTACACCCGCCAGTTGGGGATGGGTAGGCAGATATACCCACCAGGAAGCTGCCAGCGCCACCAGAAGAATCAGGCCGGAGAAGTCAGCCCGGGCATACGGTCCTCCCGGACGCGACAGCCGCCAGCGCTCCCACAGGTAGACCACCGCCGCTGCGGGGAGTGCTACGGCACCGCTTGTCAGAAAACCGGCCAGGTTATTCATTTGCTCTCGAGATAGCTACTCGATCAGACTGGCGACCAGGTCACCGGCTTCGGTTGTACTGACGCCGCTGCGCGTGGACAAGTCCCCCAGCTTGCCGCTGGCCAGCGCACTGATCACGGCCTTCTCGATCGCTGCTCCGGCTGCGGTCTCGCCCAAATGTTCCATCATCATCCCGGCGGCACAGATGGCTGCAATCGGACAGATGACGTTATTACCGGTGTACTTGGGCGCTGAGCCGTGGATGGGCTCAAACATCGAGACACCCTCCGGGTTGATGTTGCCCGAGGCCGCCACACCCATACCGCCCTGGATCATTGCCCCCAGATCGGTGATGATATCCCCGAACATATTGGTCGTGACTACGACGTCAAACCACTCCGGGTTCTTCACAAACCACATGCAGACCGCGTCCACGAAGGCGTTTTCCTGCTTGATGTCAGGGTATTCCTCGCCTACCTCGGCGAAGGTGCGCCGCCACAGGTCGTGACCGTAGGTCAGCACATTGGCCTTATCCACACAGGTGACTTGTTTGGCCTTGTCGCGCTTACGGGCCAGCTCAAAGGCATATCGAATTATCCGCTCGGTGCCCTTGCGAGTGTAGACACCAGTTTGTATGGCTACCTCGTCGGGCGTGCCTCTCTTCAGTTGGCCACCCGTACCGGCGTAGAAGCCTTCGGTGTTCTCGCGGACGACTATGAAGTCAATGTCCTCAGGCCCCTTGTCCTTGAGCGGCGTCGCCACACCGGGATAGAGCTTGATCGGCCGCAGGTTGACGTACTGGTCAAAGCCGAAGCGCAGCTTGAGCAAGAGGCCCTGCTCCAGGACACCCGGAGGCACGTCGGGATGACCGACTGCACCCAGATAAATCGCATCACACTGGCTTAGCTCCTCCATTACGGAATCGGGCAGGACCTCGCCGGTACGCAGGTAGCGGTCGCCACCGATGTCGTACTCGACCAACTCATACTTAACGTTGTACTTTTCCGCGGCCACCGCCAGTACCTTCAGACCCTCGGTGACGACCTCGGGCCCAACTCCATCGCAGGGCAATACAGCGATCTTGTGCATTGCAGGACCTCTCCGGCCAGCATAATGAGGGAATTGCATCACGATTATAGCAGACAGTGTTGGCAGAGGCAAACGTCGCGGCCGAGGATAGGGATAGTAGTGTCGTTTTCACTCCGTGGCACAACGCTGTCGGTACCGATGAACGTCAGCGTGGTCTGGGGCATACCGGTCTCCGGTAGCTGCTACATTATGATCTTGTTGAGCGGGTACTCGATGATGCCCTGGGCGCCGGCGGCCTTCAGCCTTGGGATAAGCTGGCGTACCAGAGCCGAGTCTACAATCGTCTCTATCGCTACCCACTCGCCGTTGGCCAGTGGCGAGACAGTCGGGCGCTTGAGCGCGGGCAGTTCATCTACCACCGCGTCCAGATCTTCCCGCGCCACGTTCATCTTCAGCCCCACCTTCAACTCGGCATCGATCGCGCCCTGGAGCAACATCGCAATAACCTCAATCTTCTCGCGTTTCCAGGAATCCGCCCAGGCATCTCGGCTAGCGATGAATTTCGTACACGACTCAAACAGGACATCTACTATTCTGAGATTGTTCGCCGCCAGGGTGCTGCCGGTTTCCGTGCCCTCGACGATGGCATCTACCAGGCTTGGGCACTTGGCCTCAGTAGCGCCCCAGGAAAACTCGACCTGCGCCTCCACGCCGTGCTCGGCCAGATACTTCGTAGTAACATCAACCAACTCGGTAGCCACGCGCTTGCCCTGGAGCTCCCCGGGCCCCTGAATATCGGAACTCTCGTGTACCGCCAGCACCCACTTATACGGGCGCATGCCGTGCTTAGCGTAGACCAAGTCGGCGACCTCAACCACCTGCTCTTCCACGCCGCGCTCGCGAATCCAGTCCAGCCCGGTCAGCCCGCAGTCGAGAATGCCACCGGCCACATAATCCGGCATCTCCTGGGCACGCAGCAGCACACCCCATAGCTCGTCATCGTCAAAATCGGGCTTGTACTGGCGCTCATCCACCGTTATCGGGAAGCCGGCCTTGCGGAATATGTCAATGGTCGCCTTCTGGAGGCTCCCCTTGGGCAGACCGATTCTCAGCACTCTTTCAGACATTGCCTGTTCACTCCTTATAACAGCCTGGCGCTCAGCGGCAGGGTCACTCCAGTTTGGTATGACGCGTGCGCATCTCGGCCATAGTCGTGCCCAGTCGCGCCATCAGCCTCAAGACCAGCGCATCGGCCATGACCAGTAAGCACTGCTCAAACAGCGAACCAGGCAACTGCACAGATGTGGTGAGAGCAGCATCGCCGGTCACCTGAGCGGGCACCTCCACGACCAGGTCACAGGCCTCGGCCACGGGCGAGGTCCGGTGGCCAGTTATCACGGCGGTGTCTGCACCGCGAGCCGCGGCCGCCTGGATCATCGCCAGCGTAGTCTGCGTCTGCCCGGAGCCCGAGCCGGCGATAAGCAAGTCACCCTGGATTATGGCCGGGGTGATTGTCTCCCCAACTACGTAAGCCGCCACGCCGGCGTGCATCAGCCGCATCGCAAAGGCCTGCAACATCAGTAGGCTGCGTCCGGTGCCACAGACGAACACCCGATCGGCCTGCAATATGGCCTCGACCAGCGCGGCAAGTTCGCCCTGATCGAACTTGCCCACCGCTTCGCTGATTTCTTGGCTAACTGCACCAACATACTCTTTCTCGTTCATCACTTTGGTAGGCAGATGCTCCTTCACTGACTGGATTGGGGCCGAGTGACCACCACCGCACAGGCCTTTAGATCCAACAGCTCCCGCGCGTAATCGCGCACCTGCTCGGCGGTGACCGCCTCGATCTGCTGCTGGTAGCGCCGGTAGTTATCATAGCCGAGCCTATACAATTCGTCCAGCGCTTGGCTCTGCGCGCGCACCGCCGGCTTGGCCAGACCGATCTGCTCACGACTCAGGCAGGCAATCTTGGCCTTGGCCAACTCTTCGGCGCTGACCAGTTCCGTTTGCAGCCGGGCGGTGTTCTGCTCAATAATCTCCTGCACTTGTTCTACCTTGTCCGGTGCCGTGGCGGCATAAATAGCATAGTAGCCCGGGTCAAGCCCCGGAATTGCGTAGGCAAAGGTGGCGTAAACCAGGCCTTGCCCACGCAGGATGGTGTGCAAGCGCCCAGTGTTGTACCCCAGCACCGCCGTCATCACGTCTCGCACGTAGCGCTCCTCCTCGTTCACCCGCGGACCCGAGAAGCCGTAATAGATGATGGCTTGCTCCTGACTGCGCTCCAGAGCTCTCGTGCGCTGCTGGGACAGCGGCGGCTCCACGGGAACTTGCGGCTCACCCAGTTCACCGCCGTCCCACTGCTCAAACTGCTGCGCAACCAACTCTTTCGCCTGCTGCGGGTCAACTGCGCCCTGGATCACCAGGATCGTCCCCGCTGGCTGACACACCTGGCGACGGAAGTGGCGAAGCTGCTCAGCGCTGAGCTGCTCAACGCTGTCCCGGGAGCCGACTTCCATGAAGCGGTAGGGGTGGCGCTGGAAGAGCGTCGCCCGCAACAGCTTCTCAGCCACCTGGTCCACATCTTCCTGCTGGGCCGCGATCTCCGCCAGAGCAAGCTGCTGGACACGCCCGAACTCCTCCGCCGGAAAGCTCGCGTCTTGCAGACAATCTGCCAGAATGCGCAGCACCGCCTCGAAGTCTTCAGGCAGACAGCGCGCAGTCAGCCCAAAGCTGTTACGGCCCGAGTAACTATCAATCTCCGCGCCCAGATCGTCCATCGCGGCGGCAATCTGCTCGCGGCTGCGCTGCTCGGTGCCCCGCATGAGCATACGAGCCATCAGCCGGGTAATCCCGTTGTTCTGCTCGTTTTCATAGCGCAGCCCGGCACGGGTAGCAGTCACTACGTGAACCGAAGGCGCGCCTGGCTCGGTTCTTACCACAACCGTCAAGCCGTTGTCCAGGACATACCGTTCACTGTGGGGAACCGGCACTTCTTGTTGCTGATCCACCGGGGTCGCCTGCTGTTCCTGCGGCGGCAGCAGGGCCGTAATGACGTAGCAGTCCGGCAGCAAGTATTTGCGGGCTACGGCGCGGACTTGCTCCGCAGTCACCGCCCGAATCCTGGCCACATACTCACTACTGAACCCCAGATCCCCAGCCAACAGCAGATCGGTGCCCAGCACCCTCGCACGCCCCTCCGGCGTCTCCTGCGCGTAGACGAGCATGGCTTCCTTCTGGCGCTTGGCCCGGGCGATCTCCTCGGCCGTCACCAGCTCACTACCAGCTTTGCCTACCATCTCCAGTACCCACCGCTCGACCTGCTTGAGGTTACCCGCGTCCAGGATCGCCGACACCACAAACGTACCGGCATCATACGACGGGGTATCCGACCACACATGCACAGTGTCCACCAGACCCAACTCGTCACGCAGTAGACGCGGCAGCCGCGCGCTGTTGCCGTGGCCCAGGACGTACGCCAGGACATCCAACGCATACAGATCCGGATCAAACAGATCAATTGTCCGCCAGCCCACCACCAGACGCGCACGATGCAGTCCCTCCCGCTCCTGCGTGGCCCGGCGAATCGTCGTCGGACCCGCCTCCCGGGGCAAAACCACCGGCGCACCCGGCCGGCGCGGGTAGCCGCCGAGTGCGGCCTCGAGCCAGTCAGCAACCTCCTGAACATCAAAATCGCCGACTGCTACGGCTACGAGGTTATCCGGTGTATAGTGCTGCCGGTGGAACTTGACCAGGTCCTTGCGGACAAGTCCGGCAAAGTCGGCCGGATAGCCAATAACGCGGTAGCGTTGGGGATGACGGCGGAACATCGTCTGATTGAAAAGCTCATATGCCGCGCGCATCGGGTCGTCGTCCACACGGGCGATTTCCCGGGTAACGATATCAACCTGATTAGCCACCTCCTCTTCCGGGAAGCTAGCACCAAGTACGTAATCACCCAGCAGCTGGATCGCTTGGTCGGCCCAAGTGCCCAGGGTGGTAATGTGATAGCACGTGTGATCGTGGGTGGTATAGGCATTGGCGTATCCGCCAATTGCTGCTTCCGCCTCGTCAATCTCTACGGCGGTGTGCATGGCCGTGCCCCGGCCACTGCAGTGCTCGACGAGATGGGATATGCCCGCGCCCAGGTATTCTCCCTCGTAAACGCTGCCCACACCTACGTAGAAGCGGATTGCAGCCACCGGGGAGGCATGATTCTCCTCGACGACTATGTGGGCTCCATTCGGCAAGACCCGGTGTATCGGCTCAGCGTAGGCCGGCAGACCAGCAAAAAGAGCAACCCCAGCCACCAGAATTGCTGAGCAGATGCGAAGCTGCTTGAGTCCGGCTATGAGGGTCATCTACATAGTACCTTACGAAGCAATATCTGCTTGGGGTGAGCCCAGCAATATATCCTCGGCCTGCTGCAAGGCCTCTGCCGGAGCCATGCGGCCACTCAGCGACAGATAGATCGCCACGCGCAGCGCTTCGAGCACCTTCTCCCGGTCCTGCACTGGTATGCTCCGGACGTGGTCAAGAGTAGCCGTCAGTGACGCCCGAAGCGGGTCGGCACGGCAGGCGTCTGCCAGGTCCGGCCCGGTCGGCAGCCCGCCCAACTTCAGGAGTTGTGCCTGGGACTGGGTCTCGCAGACCATGCGGACGAACTCCACGCACTGCTTCTCGTAAGCGCTGTTTTGGAGCACTGCCAAGCCCTCAGCGATCAGGTGAGCAACGGGCTGACTTTGACGCGGTAAGGCGACCATCTGTACTGCGAGGTCAAGCTCGGGATCGCTGGCTACCTCCTGAGCCCACCAACTGTCGGTAACCAGCATGGCCAACTTGCCGTCCAGGAACAGGCCTTCCAGCTCTTTCTGGGACCAGCTCAGTACCTCCGGCTGGGCGAACCGGACGAGCTGACCGAAAAGATCGAGCGCCTCCGCGCTGGCCGCCGTACTCAACATTAACTGCCCCTCGTCGTCACAGAGCCGCCCGCCCCACCCCCACGTTATCTCCGCCAGCAGCTCCCCGCCACCGGCAGAACCCGGTAGCCCTATACCATAGACCCCAGGCGGGTTATGCAGGGCCTCAGCTACCGCCAGCACCTCGTCCCAAGTCTGAGGCGGTGCCAGGCCGGCTGCACCAAGCAGGTCCGCCCGTACCACCAGGCCTCGCCCCCCCACAAGCCAGGGCACTGCTCGCAGCCGGCCGTCGGCGGTCAACATATCCAAGAGTCCCGGATGAAACACAGCCCGTTGCTCCACAGTCAGCGCCGCCTGGAGCGAGCGCACTAGGTGCCCGAACTCGGGCAGCCAGGTGGCAGGTAGGATCACCATATCCGGTGCGGTTCTGCGCTCGGAGGTGTCCCACGCTTCGAGTTGCCGGTAGGCCTCAGTAGTGGGATGGACGTTCAAAACGATCCGGGTCTCGGGGTAGACCTGGTGGTATAGCCCCAGTAGATGATGGATCGGGCGCAGCTCCCGAGCGGGGCCGTCATGCCAGACGAATAACTGGATGAACTCGACTGGCTGGTCTTCGGCCTTTGCCAGCCCCAGCACACCGACTGCAAACATCCCTACAATAATGAGGGCGAAGCATTGCACACAACGCGGGCGTACGCGCAACTTGCTCACCTCGTAACAGAGAGGGCCACGACCGCCCGGGTCGCCGCCCTCAAGTTCAGACATTGCGGCACGAAGACCATCGCCGACCTGCCAGCCGGTTATTGCGGCCGATAGCCGAGGCCGAGCAAGTAATCCCGCGTGGTCCTGACGACCTCTTCGTGCTCTTGCGGTATGTAGCTGCTGATGACGGCGCGGAACTTGCGGCTTGTAAGGTCAACCACAAAGACCGTCCCGTCCTGGCGTTGGCCCCCGGCGCCGCCCAGAGCGTTCTGCTGGGCATAGGTCTCGCCGGGCAGTACCCATCCACCACCTCCTGCGCCCTCGCCTTCATCGGTGACCACAGCGTACTTGGAAATACCAGCAGTCTTCTCGTAGATAAACCACTCGGTGGTGATCTCCAACGTCGCCTTGGTGGGCGGCCTGGCTTGCATCATACCCATCCCCATCATCCCTTCATCCATCCCCCCGCCGTAGCCATAGCCATAACCGCCATAGTCGGGTGGCATGCCCATGCCATATCCCCCTATCTGTGGCATCCCCCCGGGCATCCCGAGGCCCATCATACCCTCCTCGCCCATCATACCCATCGCACCCATGCCACCGCCAGCCCCACCGATTAGTCTCTGGATCTCCCCTTGCACATCACCAACGTAGAGGTCACGGGTGGTCTCGTCCAAAGATTCTCTTCTGCCTGACAACAGCATAATCTCGCGGGCGGGGGTCACCACACGGCTGTTTGCCTCCTGCCGGATGGTGTCCTCGAAAGCGACAAAGCGGCCCGCATCCAGCGCGAAATAGGAGACTCGCTCGATCGACAGGTCACCTTTATATTCCACAACCAGCATACCCATACCCATGCCCATCCCGCCTGCCATACCCTCCAGCCCGGGCGGCATCATGCCTTCTATGCCCATGCCATATCCCTCCATCATTGGCATCTCCCTGGGCATCCCGAGGCCCATCATACCCTCCTCGCCCATCATGCCAGCTCCGCCGACGGCTCCCAAGCGCTGCGGCAACTCTATCTTAATCTCTGTGTTCTTGACGGTGTGCCTGCTGACGATTCGAGCGCAGCGGTAGGTGCCCTTGTACTCGAATCCGTCCAGTCGATGGATGCTCGAGACTGTCTCGGGCTTCCGGCTTGTGGGGCTGATAGTTACGGCCATATCCCCTGCCCAGCTATCACCCACCCGCACCGGGCGCTCGGGAAGTTCGATGAAGGTCTGACCCAGGGGGAACTCCGGCTGTTCTTCGTGCATCTTTTCGACTTCCGCTGAGGGATGGACCTTGAAGCGGTACTCATCGCCCGCCGCCGGCAAGACCTCAGCATAGGAGTCAGGGATATCTTCTTCTTCCTTCGGTTCCCCCTTTGCGGTCATCCAGATTTCCTTGGGCCACAGCCACGAAACGGTATAGTAGCCCCGCAGTATCTCCCTATCAACGACAGCGGGTCCCGTAGCCGTCGGACTGAGAACTTCTTCCTCCCAGCCACCACTGATCTCAATATTCACAGTCGAGGGCAGTCCCTGGGAGCCGCTGAGCCCCGTCTGCATCATGCCTTGTTCGGGCATCATCCCGCCGTAACCATAGCCTGGAGGCATACCCATCATGCGCTCTTCGGGCATCATCCCGGGCATCCCCCCCATCCCCATCTCCATTTGCGGCGGCTCGCGCAGTTCCTTACCCGCCTCCCCAGGCACGTTGACCGTGGTCTTACCCTCGACCTCATAGCTGAGAATCTGCCCCTTCTGGTAGTTTGTCTTAAGCTCAACTGCGCCACCGATCTCCGAGGGGTCAATGCTGTTGACCACGGTAATGGTCAGGCTATCTTCGCCTTGGCGACGGCCCGAACCGTCGAAGCCCATCGCCTTGATGGTGTATTGCCCGTCGGGATAGACCCGCTTGCCATCGCGGTAGACCTGCGTGTTCCATTTGATGGCGAACGGGGACATTGCGGCGGCCAAGTACGCATCGCGGCTGGGCAGTACGCTGAAGGTCACCCACCCGTCGTCCGCTTGCGGCTTAGTCGCAGAGATCTTGACTACACCGCGTACTACCGCCCCCGCCTCCGGCGCCAGGATTGCCACTTGAGCAGCACCGGGACAAATGGTGCCCGCCAGTGCGATGACAATACAAGAAGTAACAACTATGGCTGGCCGCACGCTCATGACCTCACGTCCCTTCTCAATCTGTATCAGTCACCTGCTGCCATTGCTTGTTGTATCAAGGGCCGCAACTGCTCAGCAGACTCTGCCAGCGATTGCGGAACAACCCGCGTGTTAGCGACGACCGTCATATAGTTAGTATCGCCGCTCCATCGCGGCACAATATGCAGATGGATATGGTCGTCAATGCCCGCCCCACCCGACTGCCCGATATTCATGCCCAGGTTTATTCCCTGGGCATGCAGTCCCTGTTCGAGTGCGGCGATGCAGGCCTGGGCTACCTGCATCAACTCGCAAGCCTCTTCGGTGCTCAGGTCAGTCAAGTTGCTGACGTGCCGATGCGGTACGACCATCAGATGGCCGCTGTTGTACGGAAAGGTATTCAGCAGCACACAGCTCTGCCGACCGCGATACAGCACGTAGCTCGCTTCGTCATCGGCCGCGTCTCGCTTGTCACACAGGATGCAGCTTTCCGCCTTCTCAGAGACCACGTAGCCTATTCGCCAAGGAGCCCATATGTGATCCATTTACGGTTGCCGCCAATTGCGCCTGTCTCCCCAACTACTAACGATACCACAAAATCGCCACAGCCAGGCAGGATATCACCCAGATGACCGCTGCAACCTTGGCGATCTTGTCCAACCACTCTTCCTTACTGCCCGGCGTATGACGAGCACTGTCCGAGCCGCCCATGGCCGCCGAGAAGCCGTCGGCCTTCGTCTTCTGCAACATCACCGCCACGATAATGGCGAGGGCCGACATCACTGCCATTGCTACTGCGACTCTTAGCATGCTATCTCCCTTTTTAGCCCGCCACCGACTCAAGGATTGCGCCGATAGGAGCACACCTCTCTTACACTACTGCATTTTACACTATGGCACCGCTTCCGTCAAGCCTCCGCCGGCTTGACAGTGCCCCCTACCGCTCGGTATACTCAGTTTCGTCACCTATGCCCAGGCGCAAGACCCTCGCACAATCGGTCAGCCGCACTGCCACGGGCGTGCAATCCGGGTTGGCAATAGGCCTGGCACTGCACCCTGCTGGGCCCGGAACCGGCCTCCAACTGCGCCGGACCGACGTCGGCAAGCATTGGCCAATCAGCCCCCAAACCGCGGCTGCTGGCCCCGTGAGCACTATCATCGGCGACGACCACCATCAAGTGGCATTCATCGAGCATCTGCTCGGCGCGCTGGCCGCGGCGGGCATTACCGATGCATTCATCGAGGTCTCGGGACCGGAAATCCCGCTCTTCGAAGGTGGGGCAGTCGCCCTCTGGCAGATGATTCTGGAGGCCGGCGTACAGGAACTCGACAGCAACATCGCACCCCTAGTCCTATCCGAGCCCGTCATTCTCAGCACTACCGACTGCTTCATCGCCGCTATCCCCAGCGAAACCCCGGCTTACTACTACCTCTTTGCCAGCGACCCCCCCCTGATTGGCTACCAGTGGGCCAGCTTTGTTCCAGGCCGTGATGACTTCGGCGCACAGATCGCCCCAGCGCGCACCTTCATCGCCTACGAGGAAGCCCGCACTGCCCAACTAGCGGGAAAGCTCAAAGGCGGCAGTGAAGATAACGCGATAGTAATATACCCCGATCGGCTCTCGGAGACACCTGCCCTGCCCCAGACCTTTGCTCGCCACAAACTGCTGGATCTGATGGGCGATCTTTATCTACTGGGCCGGCCCATCCAGGCTCATATCATCGGCTCCCGCAGCGGGCACCAGCAGAATCATCAACTGGTACAAAGGCTGGCTAAAATTAGCCAGCCTGAGGGCAATCCAGCGCTACGGTAACCCCTGCACTCGTCAGAGGCCGTCGTCGCCGTACTGGCCGTTGAAGCCGCCCGTGCCCGCATCGATGGAGAATCGTAAGCTGCTGTTCAGATGGTCTCGGCTGTGGGCTCCACGTAGCCCAGATACTTCAGCGCGTAGGACTGAAACCACACCGGGATCGGCAGCAGCACGCAGGTCATCCAGTAGCCCAGCAGCATCGCGATGACCAAACCGACGGGGATGAGCACTGCCAGGTACCACCAGTTCCAAGCCGTTATGCCCAGCAGCAACACGATCCCCCAGCCTATGAGCCCGATGAGTGCCAGGGGTATTACGGCGACGAGCAAGCCGATGATGGCTCCGAACATACCTGCGATCCCCGCGGCTATCGCCAAGACAACTTTGAGCAGGAAGTAGATCAAGAAGCCCAGCTTGTTACCGCACAGGATCGGCCAGAAGGCGCGCCACCCGGCGACAGCGCCAATCCGGCGTAGGTACATGAGTGGCAACACGAAGTCCCTGGTCATCGCGCTAATCAGGCCGATGACTAATGCGCAGATCAACGCGAAGAAGATGGCGACAAGGACCAGCACAATTGCGCCGCCCACAGCCGTAAATCCGCCGCCTCGCGCCGGGCCAATGACGAACAGGACGAGAATCGTCACCGGCCCACCGACCAGGAGCGCTACGAGCAGGAGCGAGGCCAGACCAAACCCGATCCGCCACCACATGTACGCTAGCCCTTCGGCTTTGTTTCGATGCCAGGACTCCCGGATGCGCGTCTCGGTCGTGATCACGGACTCCATGAAAATAAAGCGGAAGATGCTGCTCACATAGAGCATGATCAGGAACACTGCCAGACCCACGATGCCCAGACCAACGGCACCCGCGATGATCGCGTCGGTGTGAGCCTGGTACCACTCGACGATCTGCCGCCCCACGTGGTCGAAGTCCAGGCCGCCAGTTCCTGAGGGCCCACCACCTCCGCCACTCCCACCACCGCCCATCACTCCAGCGAGGAAGGCGATCAGTCCTAATTTCAGCCATTTCCGCACGCTGAATGGAGATAACAGGACCCGCTTCACGTTCTGCAAGGCGGGCATGATGGCCTCGGCCGCTGACATAGGCGCACGGACGGCGTTCGATGACGCAGGAGGAAGGGTTTCCATGAGATTATGTCACTCCCCGGGATCTCTCACATACTTTCCCGCTGTATTTAGCGTTTTCTGTCGGTCCCGCCACCATGGTCTCACGCTGTCGTACGTGTTCCTCCGCCGCTCAGGAAGCGCGCGTTTGCTTGCTTGGATTGCTGCCATCATTGAATGCTAGTACTTCTCTGCTCACTCCCACGTTTCCTTCGCAATCTTTCGTACAAGAGATTGCCGAGCAGTCCACCAGCGAGCAAGCCACATAGAAGCACGATGCCGATCCTATTGATCGCTACTCCCCAGGGCCCTTCAGGGAGAAAATACCCTGCTGCAAAAACATATATTAGCCAAGCGACACCACCGGCAAGGACCGCACATCTGCGCCTCCAACGTCGGGTTGCGATCAGACTTGCAACAACGCCAGCAGGGATACAGCCGATAAGTGGTAAGAGAAAGCCCTGTATTACATACACCACAACAAACGGAGACAGCCGGTAGACGCCGGGGGGCGGCAGCGTAACCACCCAGGAGGCCCACCACACGCTCACACGTATGGTCGCATATTCACCTATTACCCCTGCCGCACCTGCAGCAAATACATTACGCATCACAGCAAGTATGTTACGCATGTTGACGTTCCTCCTTCTGTGGAGCATTCACCTTGGCAGGGGGGTCTCCGGGCCATGCGCACCATCTGTCTGCATACATGTGGACTCACACTGGTGCCACCAACCCATGCAACCGGGCCCTCCAGCAGCTCCACTTTTTGCCTCGCACCACCCCTTCACCAGCTTCGCCTTCGCGCCCGCGCCACGGGCGACTGTATCCTTCTTGACACTCGGCTGCGGCGATATGTTCTGCCCGGATAGCTGCCTCATTGATACCAATCCGGGTCTATGTCGGCGAAGATGTGATCGCGGTCGGCCAGGCTGCCGAAGTAGGCCCATTCTTCCTCGCTTAACGCTTCGCCACGGGCATACCTGCGGGCCAGCTCCACCACGCGCTTCAAATCCGTGTGGTGGGACTGGATCCGACTCTCGGCATAGTCGCGGGCGCTCCCGGTAGTGATGAGAAACTCCCAATCAGATGCCTCCAACAACAATAGCTCGCGCAGCGCTTGCTGGATAAGCTGGTGCATGGTCTCGTCATGTCCACCGCCGTGCTCCTGGATCAGATTGCGCAGGTTCACCTCGGCATCATAGATGCGCTGCCAACACCACCTGGTGTCTTCATTGAGCCAGACCCGATGGCCACCCCCCGCGCCCCAGGAGCCCTCGGGCAGTGTGATGGCGGTCTGCGGGGGGCTTTGGGCGAGGTATTGGCTGCCGGTCGTGACTTCAATCTCGGGGTCCTGGTGCATCCAGCGCAGCGCATGCACCAAAAAGCGCGGGCCCTCAAACCACCAGTGGCCGAAGAGTTCGGCGTCAAAGGGCGCGCACAGTACCGGCCATTGTCCTGAACCAGGCTGGTTAGCTCGCAGTGTTTCCTTGACTGTCCACAGGAAGTTGCCGGCCTGTTCGCGCACTACTCCGTCGGCCCATTCGGGAATATAATGCTGCTTATCGCCCAGAGCGCAGTCAGCACCAGTCACGCGCCAGTAGCGCAGATCACCAGGCTGGTGCTTTTTGTGGAACTCCAGGTACGCCGGGTCGCCCGGGTAGCCGTGCTCAGCACTCCACACCTTCAGGCCGGTCTGGGGATCGCGGATGAAAGTCGCCACTGGCGGATGGTCTTCATAATAGTGACCCACAAAATAGGCCAGATATGGTGACTTGTCACCGTCGTATGGCTGCGGCTCGTGGGTTTTGCGGATTGTGCCCCACTGCTTGCCCAGAGTATGGGCAGAATCAATCTGCACAGCCCCAGGAGGGCCACCGCCCAGCAGGTGGGTATCCACCACGAAGTAATCAAAGCCGCTATTGGCCAGGAATTCCTCGAGCCCCCGGCGGAAGCATGACGGCTCCTCGCCGCTGACAACGGCCGGTGGCGCCCATTCGCACTGTGGTCGGTAGCCAGCCTCCGGCAGCCAGAAGGCTCGGGGCCGGCGACCGAAGTGCCTCTCGTAGGTGGCCACGGCCTGCTGGATCTGCAGGGAGATGCTGGCATCCTCCCGCAAGAGCGGCAGATAGCCGTGAGTGGCCGCGCAGGTCATTACCTCGATATGCCCACGGTCCTGCCACTTGCGGTATTGACCGACGATATCGCGCTCGTAGCGATTGACGAAGCTGTCGCGCAGAGCCTCGTAGCGCTCCCGCCAGCGACGGGCCAAGTAGGCCAGGTGACCATCGCCCCACCCATTGAACTCCGCATCATTCTCACCGGCCCGGTGGATCTTGTTGTTCAGATAGCCCTCGAACCATTCTTTGAAGCGGTCGTCGGCAAGCTGCTCGATGGTCACGGGACTGAGGCTGATGGTGATGTTAGCGGGGATATCTTCAGCAGCCAGCTCCTCGATGACCCACAGCAGGGGAATGTAGGTGTCGGCGGCGGCCTCATAGAGCATCTGCGCGCCGTGCGGCCAGGTTCCGTGGCCCAGCACGTAGGGAGTATGTCCGTGCAAGACGAGGACAAAACAGCCCACTGGTTCGCTCATCCGACCTCCTTGACAGTGTTTAAGATTGGCAAGAGCTACTCAAAACTAGTCAGTCTGCACGACTGCCCCGCAGCGCAAGTGTCAGTTGCAGTCTCGCTGAAACTAGTCAGTGCCAGGGTCGAGCCGAGCGCGTCGAAATGGTAGTACTTGGTCGTGGTGCTGCGCCACCTCACCTGGGATACTTCTTTTCGATTTCCAAGAACTGCCGCATTACTCTGGCGTTCATCTGCGCAAACCCACGCACACTGGAATCGGGGTAGTCGTCAAGAATCTTCTGCGATGCTTCCAATACCTTCGCCCACTGGCCCTGCGCGAAGTAGCGCGTAGCAGTGTCGAGTAGTGCTTCCGGAGCCCACGACGATTCTGGGTATTGGGCAACTACAGCCTTACACAGGGCCGCAAAATCTTCATACCTTTGCTCGTGCGCATAAAAGTGCGCGGCCCGGTAGAGGCTGACAGCGGCCTGGCGCTCCTCACCCGACTGAGCAAACTCTTCAGCCATAGACACCAGTTCTGCTGTTACCGGCCTACCGGTCGCGGCTGCCCGACGCTTTGCTATCCTCCCAACAGCATCGAGAGCAGCTTCCGTCTCGGGGTATTCCGCAACTACTTCTCTGAACAACTCGTCCTCCTTCTCGTCCATCTGCGCCAGTTCGACAAGTGCGCTGGCTTTTAACTCGGGGTCTGACGCTCTGTCCCTAACCTCCTCGTACAGCGTCCTAGCTTCGGAGTGATTGCCTTGCTCAGCGTAGCAGTGCGCTATACTCAGTCTTGCGCTCAAAAACTTGGTCGTGACAGGGGCAAGTTCGAAGCTCTTGGAGGCATAGTGCATAGCGGCATCACAGTCGCCCAAGGCCACATACCTGGAAGCCAGTTCATCCAGGATTTCGACATCCTCACGCGACGCTGACTCTGGCAAAACTGTGCTAGATGAATCCGTGTCCCCCGTCAATCTGTAATTCCGCCTGCCCCTCACTGCGTCTGCTAGCGCTACAATGAGTACCGCCACGAGGAGGAACATGTAGACTTTTCTCATCCCTCTCAGCCCTTCCTATTCTCGGCCACGGTCTGGCGGATATTGTCCATAATCTTCTCGACCGAAGGCAGGTTCTCTTCCTCGAGCGGTGCGGCCATCGGCGGCGGGACGTTGTGCGCGGCCACGATCTTTATCGGTGCCTTGAGGTCGGTAAAGACCTGCTGCTGGAGCTGGTAGGCGATATGCTCGCCGAAGCAGCCGCGCTCCGGAGCCTGCTGGATAACTACCAGATGCCCGGTCTTGCGCACCGACTGGGCGATCGTGTCCACATCCAGCGGCACCAGCGTGCGGGGATCAATCACTTCGACCGAGATGCCCTCTTCAGCCAGATTCTCGGCAGCTTCCATCGCGCGGTAGTACAGCCAGCTATAAGCGACCACCGTGCAGTCCGTCCCCTCTCTAGCCACGCGAGCCACACCGATCGGTACAGTGTAGTCCTCAGTAGGCACCTCCCCGCGCTCGGTGAACGCGTGCTGGTGCTCGATGTAGACGACCGGGTTATCGTCGCGGATGGCCGACTTGATGAGGCCCTTGGCGTCGTAGGCCGTTGCGGGTGCTACGACCTTCAGGCCCGGAAACATCGTCACGACTGCCTCCAGGCTCTGGGAGTGCTGGCCGGCGTAGCCTTTGCCGCCGCCGACGGAGGTGCGAATGACCATCGGCACTTTCGCCTTACCACCGAACATATAGCGGTTCTTGGCGGCCTGATTACCAACCTGGTCCATCGCCATCAGGATGAAGTCAATATACATCAACTCGACGACCGGCCGCAGGCCGACGGCTGCTGCGCCCACAGCGGTCCCGACGATTGCCGCTTCGGATATGGCAGTGTTGAAGATGCGCTCGCGGCCGAATATCTCAAAGATACCGCGAGTCACGCCGAAGGCGCCGCCGTAGTCAGCGACGTCCTCGCCGTAGAGGACAACGCGGCGGTCACGCAGCATCTCTTCGACGAGCCCCTCATTGACCGCGTGGCGGTACAGGATTTGCTGGGCACCCCTGCGCTGCTTGGGCTTCTGGAACAACTCGTTTTCGGGAGTTGCTCCCTCCTCATCCAGGTCGTCGCTGGTGGTGTCGGTGAGCAGGCCGTCGTAGATAGTGCGCGGATCGGGGTCGGTAGCGTTGCCAGCGAAGACGGTGGCATCATAGATGCGCTGGGCCGCCTGTTCCTGGTGGGTCTTTAGCTCATCTTCGGTGGCAAGGCCCTGTTCGAGAAGCTGGGTGTGGAACTGCCCGATCGCGTCGCAGTTGCGCCACATCTGCTCCTCTTCTTTGCTGCGATAGGCCTCGCGGGTATCGGAGAGGGAGTGGCCCATGTAGCGGTAGGTATGGCACTCTAGCATAACCGGGCCCCGGCCGCTGCTGCACAGTTCGGCCCCGCGCCTGACGGCGTCACGTACTGCCAGGACATCCATCCCGCACACGCCTTCGGCGTTCATATTTGCCTTGTTGTAGCCCGCGCCGCGCTGAGCCAAGTACTTGACACCAGTGACCTCGCCCCGCTGCTGACAGGTCATGCCGTACTGGTTATTTTCGATAAGGTAGATGACGGGCGTGCCGTTCTCGAACTGGTCCATAGCCGCGAAATTGTAGGACTCGTGCGCGATGCCGTTATTCGTCGCCCCGTCGCCGACCATACAAAGCACAATGCGGTCATTCCCCAGCTTCTCGCAGGCCATTGCTGCGCCAGTGGCAATTCCATAGGAGCCTCCGACAATAGCATTGGCGCCCAGATGGCCCATATTGAAGTCGGCAATATGCATGCCGCCACCCCGGCCTCGGCAGTAGCCCTCCTCCTTGCCGAACAGCTCACACATCGTGCGGTTCAGATGTTCCTGGAGGGCCATCTCCCACAGCTCGTCGGGGGAGATGTCGCCGACGTCACGGCCGATGAATTCAGCCAGTCCGTCAGGCGACCGCGCGCGTAGCCAGAAGACGCCTTTGGCGATAGAGTGGCCGTGGCCGCGGTGCGTGCTGGTGATGTAGTCGTCAGGCCGGATCGCCGACATCGCGCCTGCCGCCACCGCCTCCTGGCCAATCGAGAGATGGGTGGCCCCGATAAACTTGAATCCTGGCAACGGCTCGAACTTGCCGCCCTTGAGCTGGATGATCATCTGCTCGAACTCGCGAATGAACAGCATGCAGTCATAGAGGCCAAGGGCATCGGCGCCGGTAAGCCCCTGCTTCAACTCATCGCCGAGGTCGTCCTGGTAGCTGAACATTGGCACCGGCGGGAACGTGATCTTGTGAGGGCTAAATATGGGACAAACATCAATGTCTTTGGGCATAGGTTGCTCCTCCATCTGTAGCTATCAGAAGCCGGCAGTCGGTTGAGTGTCTGCCGCCTGTTACGCTGAATCATACTATGAGTTTCCTTGAGCAGGCACAGCAATCCTGCCGGCACCTGCTCAGGCGTACGGGCTAACATGACCATAGGGAGCGGCACCAGATGGGTCAGTCGTCGTCGGTGCCTGCGGCAGCGCTGTCCAGACGACATAGCAGGTCAGCCGCGTCACGACGAGTGGCTTGCCCCTCAGCCTTCTCGCCAAACTGGGCAATTGCCGTCAGACGGGGCAAGATGCTCTGCCGCGCCGCCTCGGTCATTGCCCAGGCGGGCAACTGCTGCCAGAAATCATAGGCCTGTGCCGCCAAGGCCAGTGCCTCCCTTGGCTTTTCTTCGATCTGCAACAGCCAGGCCATGGCGGTGTGTCCGTATAGACAGGCCAGTTCATCGCCGGTCCGCCGCACCCGAAAAACCAGGCGGGCATCGGCCACTCGGGCCTCTTCGAGCAGATGCAACGCCACGACCCCGCCCGCCAACGCGTCGCGGCTGCCCTTGGCGAGGGCTTCTGTCATATAGCGAAAGGCTGTCTCTCGCTCTCCGGCCAGGGCCATTATCCGGCCCGCCGTCTCGAGGACATCGAGATTAGCAGGCTGGTGAGTAACCGCCTGCTCGGCACCGGCAACGGCCGCGGCCCAATTATCCGCCCTTGCTGCAACCTCGCAGCCCAGCAGCAGGCTGGTTGGCGAGCCGGGGTCGAGGGAATTCAGCTTAGCCAGCGCCCATTGCGCACAGGTTGTATCGTCTTCGTCCAAGCAATGCTGGGCGACAATCCGCCAGCCACGCGGGCGAATCGCCTCAGGCACCGCCGCGAGCAGCTTCTCCGCCTCGCTGCGCTTCCCGATACTGGCCAGGTAGTAGATGAATTCCAGCACCATCCCCAGGCTACGCGGCTGTTTCTTGAGAATGTCGCTAACCCCCGCCCCGTCCATCCAGCCCTGTTCGCCGAGCAGCGCCAGGGACATTATCAGGCGCATCTCCCCAGTGGCAACCCCGTTCTCAGCAGCCTGTTTCGCAGCATTTTGCGCCAGCGGGAACCGCCCGGTACGCAGGTACGCCCAGCCCAGCGCCGACCAGTACTGTTCCTCATGCAGGAGGCCCTCAGAGTCCTTGCCAAGCTGCTCGAGGGCGCCGATGGCTTGATCGTAGCGACCAGCCATAGTCAGCGCTACCGCCCAGTCCAGATGTAGAGCTTCGTCATCGGGGGCGGTGCGGTGGGCCCGGTGCAGTAGCTTCAGCGCTTCGTCGGTCTGGCCCCGGGGAAACATGTGCAGGGCCTGGACATAGTCATAATACGCCCGTGCCCACGAGTTGCGGGGCTGCAACTGGACCAACACACTCAGCAGCGGCCGCGCTACAGCCTGGCCAATCGAACCCAGGGGTAGCGCCGCTTGCGCCAGCCCATATGCAAGCCAACCCATACCCCATTTCACCACGACCAGTAACAGCGAAAGTCTCATCACGGGTCAGTCCAGCTTCTCGTCGTTCGGGAATATGCTCCCCCCGTGCGTATCGTAGCCCACCAGGACTGGTAGCCCCGCTACCGTCAACTTGCGGATTGCCTCTGGGCCCAGGTCCGGGTAGGCCACCACCTGAGCCTCGATAATAAACGAAGCCAGTAGCGCCCCGGCGCCGCCGGTAGCTACCAGATACAGACCACCATACTCTCGGCACGCCTCACGCACCTCTCGGGCTCGCTGCCCCTTGCCGATAGTAGCCGGGACTCCCGCCGCGTAGAGCTGCGGCGCAAAAGCGTCCATCCGTGCGCTCGTCGTCGGCCCCGCTGCGCCTATTACCCGTTCGGGGGACGCAGGTGTCGGCCCGCAGTAGTACATTACACTTCCGGCAAGATCAATAGGAAGCTGCTGGCCGGCCTCCAGCGCGGAAGTCAACCGCTGGTGAGCAGCATCGCGTGCTGTATAGACGATCCCACTAAGCGCCACCGCATCGCCGGCGTGCAAGTCACCGATGGCCTCAGCAGTCAAAGGCAACTGGATTTGCTTGGTATCCGAGGACAAGGGTGGCAAGACCTCCCCATCTAAAATGTCACCGAACCGTGCCGGGCCGCGTGACACTGCACATTCAATGCCACTGGCAGACTGGCAATGTGGCAGGGATAGCTGAGCAGATGTACCGCCAGTGCCGTATCGGCGCCGCCCAGCCCCATCGGCCCGACACCGGTCGCATTGACCGCTGCGAGAATCTCCTGCTCCAACTCGGCGAGCTCCGGATCGTCGCTCGGCTGGCCCAGCGGACGGAAAAGCGCCTCTTTGGCGAGCAGTGCTGCCTTCTCCAGATCGCCACCAATGCCGACCCCCAGAATCAGCGGCGGGCAGGGCTTGCCGCCAGCCTCGCGGATGCGCTCGACAATGGCCTCGATAATCCCCTGTCTGCCCGCAGCCGGCGTGAGCATCCATAGCGCGCTCATATTCTCGCTGCCGCCACCTTTGGCCGCCAGGTGCAGCGTGAGCCCATCGCCCGCAACCATCCGCAGATGCACGATCGCCGGCGTGTTGTCGCCGGTGTTGGTAGCCCGGTCCAGCGGATTGGACACTACCGACGGACGCAGATAGCCATCCTGGTAGCCTTGGCGTACCCCGGCGTCAATGGCCGTGTGTATATCGTCACCCACCAGGTGAACCTCCTGACCCAGCTCAACAAAGACCACCACCAGGCCGGTGTCCTGGCAGTACGGGATGCGCTCCTCACGCGCCAGGCGAGCGTTGTCCCGTAGCTGGTCCAGGATCATCCTGGCAACATCAGTGGTCGCCGTTTTGCGGGTCCTGCGCAGTGCCGCCTGCACCTCTTCGGGCAGCTCGAAGTTGACCCGCTGACACAGCTCGGCAACCGCTTCGGTTATCTGTGACGACTGAATCTCGTGCATAGCTTGTGCCCCGAACTGGTACGACAGGCGTCCCGCCTGTCGAGCTTGCGGACAGGCGAGACGCCTGTCCTACCGATTTCCATTCGACTGCGTTCAGTTCGGCTGGGACATCACGATATCATCCGCGGACTTGCCCGCGGGAATCATCGGAAAGACGTTCTCCTCCTTGGCCACCGCGAAGTCAATGAACACCGGGCGGTCGTCCACCTCCATAGCCTTCTCGATGGCAGGGCGGACATCCTCCGGCGCTTCCACCTTTATCCCCACCGCGCCGTACGCCTCAGCCACACGGGCGAAGTCGGGGTTGCCGCTCAGATCGACGCCGCTGTAGCGGCGGTCGTAGAACAGCTCCTGCCACTGGCGCACCATGCCCAGGTACGAGTTGTTCAGGATCGCCACCTTCACCGGCAGCTTGTTGATGACGGCAGTGGCCAGCTCCTGGATATTCATCTGAATCGAGCCGTCACCGGCGATGTCCCAGACCACTGCATCGGGGCAGCCTACTTGGGCGCCGATAGCCGCCGGGAAGCCATAACCCATTGTACCCAATCCGCCGGAGCTAAGGAAGTGGCGCGGCTTGTCCACCTTGTAATACTGTGCCGCCCACATCTGGTTTTGACCCACCTCGGTGGTGACGATGGCCTGTCCGCCGGTGACCTCATATATCTGCTCCACCACGTACTGCGGCGCGATGCCCTCCTCCGGCTGGTTATAGCGAAGCGGATACTGCTCGCGCCACTGTTGGAGCTGCTCTTCCCACTTGCCCGGCTGCCGGGCTTGGACCTGGGGCACGAGCTGGGCGAGAACTTCGCGCGCGTCGCCGGCGATTGCCACATCCGGTCGCACGACTTTGTTGTGCTCGGCCGGATCAATGTCAATATGGATGATCTGCGCCCCCTGCGCAAACTTGCTCAGATCCCCGGTCACCCGGTCATCAAAACGCGCCCCAACGGTGATCATCAGCCCGGCATCACGCAGGGCATAGCAGGCCGGGACCACCCCGTGCATCCCCGGCATCCCCAGGGACAGAGGGTGCGACTCGGGGAAGCCGCCCTTGCCCAGTAACGTGTGCACCACGTAGATGTTAGTCTTCTCGGCTAGCTCCTTGACCAAATCAGAAGCACCTGCGGCGATAACGCCGCCGCCAATGTAGAGAACTGGGCGCTCGCCCTGCCCAATCATCGCTGCCGCCTGGGCGATAGCTTCTGGGTCACCCTTCTCGGGCGGCCGGTAGCCGCGCAGGTTGCTCATATCTCCCTCGGTCCACACACCCGGCCCTGCGCTGACATCGGCGGGCAGATCAATGAGCACGGGCCCAGGCCGCCCGCTGCGCGCCACAAAGAAGGCCTCCCGGACCACGTGAGCCAGCTCTGCGGGATCTTTGACCAGGTAGTTGTGCTTGGTTATCGGCATGGTGGTGCCGGTGGTATCGGCCTCCTGGAAGGCGTCAGTGCCGATGGCAGCAGTCTTCACCTGCCCGGTGATCGCCACCACGGGGACCGAGTCCATATAGGCGGTGCATAACCCCGTGACTAGGTTCAGCGCGCCCGGACCGCTGGTTGCCGTGCATACCCCGACGCGACCGGTCGCGCGCGCATAGCCGTCGGCGGCGTGGGCCCCGCCCTGCTCGTGCCGCGTCAGGATAAAGCGAATCTCGCCGGCCTCGGTCTTATGGTAGAGCTTGTCGAAGATCGGAATGGTCACGCCACCGGGTATTCCAAAGAGGACTTCAACTTCTTCTTCTTCAAACACCTTCAGCAGCACATCTGCTCCGGTCATTTCTTCAGTTGCCATTGTCAACTACCTCCTCGCCTGTTACATATATATGCTACTCCATCACCGCTCCGGTTGCTGCGCTGGTCACGTTCCGAGCGTAGCGGGCCAGCCAGCCAGTCTTGATCTTCGGCTCGGGTCGCTGCCACTGTTCGCGACGCCGGGCCAGCTCGTCATCATCCACCAGCAGCTCCAGCCGCCGCTCGGCCAGGTTCATCTCGATCTCGTCGCCGTCCTGAACCAGCGCCAGCGGGCCGCCCGCGGCGGCTTCCGGCGAGATGTGCCCGATGCAAGGGCCACGCGTCCCACCCGAGAAGCGTCCGTCAGTCACCAACCCCACACTTTCCTCCTTGCCCATGCCAGTCAAGGCCGCAGTCGGGTTGAGCATCTCGCGCATCCCGGGGCCTCCCCGGGGCCCCTCATAGCGCACTATCGCCCACGAGCCATCGGGAATTCGGTCAGCGAGTATAGCCTCCATCGCCGCCTCCTCAGATTCGAAGCAGAGCGCCTGGCCCCGGAACGTGCGCATCTTCGCCGAGACCGCCGACTGCTTGATGACTGCACCGTCGGGACAGAGGTTCCCTCGCAGCACCGCAATGCCGCCCTGCGGTGCATAGACATTATCCAGTGAGCGGATAACATCGTCGTTGCTGACCTGGCCGTCCGCTGCAATCTCGCTAACAGACTTACCAGTGACAGTCGTGTTGTCGTCCAGCATGTCCCTGAGCACCGATAGCACCGCCGGAATCCCGCCGGCCCAGTCCAGATCTTCCATCATATAGTCGCCGCCTGGCCGCAGGGAGCAGATCTGAGGGGTCACCTGGCTGATCTCGTCAAAGACCTCCAGCTCGATATCTACGCCGGCCTCGTGGGCAATAGCCGGGATGTGCAGGCAGGTATTGGTCGAGCCGCCCAGAGTCATATCAATGCGAATCGCATTGCGGACAGAAGCTTCAGTGATGATCTGGCGGGTGGTGATGTCCTCCTCAACCAACTCCACAATACGCTCGCCACCCTCATACGCAAAGCGCTCCCGCCTGGCACTACCCGCCAGCGCCGTGGCCGAGCCGGGCAGGCTCATGCCCATCGCCTCGGTCACACAAGCCATCGTATTGGCCGTGTATAGCCCCTGACACGCGCCCTGGCCCGGGCAGGCCTCCATCTCCAGTTCCGCGACCTGTTCCTCGGTGATCTCACCGGCCTGGGCCCGACCGATGGCCTCGAAAGTATCGCGCACCAGCGACAGTCGGCGCCCCTCGTATCGCCCGGACATCATTGGCCCTGCAGTAACAACGATAGCCGGAATATCCAGCCGGCCGGCGGCCATCAGCATCCCGGGCGTGATCTTGTCGCAGTCGGTGAGCAGAACCAGCCCGTCCAAAGCATGCGCTTGGGCCATTGACTCGACGGTATCGGCAATCAACTCGCGCGAGGGCAACGAGTAGAACATGCCCAGATGCCCCATGGCAATGCCATCACAGATCGCCGGCAGGCCAAAATTGAACGGCACGCCGCCGCCCGCGGCAACACCCAGCTCGATCGCGCGCTGGAGCCGGTGCATCCCAATATGGCCGGGCACCAGGTCCGAAAAGCTATTGGCGATGCCGATGAACGGCTTGTCCAGTTGCTCCCGGGTCAGTCCACAGGCGTGCAATAGTGCCCGCGCTGCCGCCCGAGTCAGCCCTTTGGTCACTCGATCACTGCGCATAATGACGCCCCTTTCCAGTCACCACTGAATAACAGAAAGCCTCTCGTCCCCATTGGGACGAGAGGCCGATAACTAGCATCTCCCGCGGTACCACCCAAGTTCCCCGCCGTAGCCTTGGCGAAGGCGGGACTCTCTGACGCTGTAACGGGCGCAGCCCGGTTGCCGCTTACTTAGCTTCGGCGGTACGGCTCAGGGGCGACGTTCTGCGGTCAAAAGGCGCCGGGACTCTCACCTTCCCGCCGGCTCGCTGTAGCCTCCGCTCCCCGCATACTCCTCCCCATCACAGCAAATCCTATTCAGTTTAACGATACTATATCCTGACTGACCTGTGGTTGTCAAGCCCTGGGCCATCCCAAACTCCCCGGACTCCAGCTTATTCGTTTTTGTCCCTCAATCTCCAGATTGGCTCGGCCAGCCACCGTGAGCAAAGTGCCTCCTCGGCGACACTCCTTGGGGCACTTTCCCGCGGAAGGACAGTCTCTTCTTCAGTATGGGTCTCAGAGATCAGCTTCGGCTGCTTAGATTGGCTGCTATCGTTGCTCTGATTAGTCATTACTTTCTTGCTCCCTCCCTTTCATGATCTGAAAACTCTCTGGAATGCTCGCGCTGCAAAACCCTCAAAGCAAATCAATTGAGTCTTCGCATCCCTGAAGAAGTCAAACGCGTCTTTGACCTTGTATGGCTCCACAAAGATCACGGTTCCTATTGCACAATCAACGATCTTCTTGGCACACAACGCACACGGAAAGGTTGTACAAAACATAGTACTACCTTCGAGGCCGACGCCGCCATACCTGCTACATTGGAGAATGGCACGTTCTTCCGCATGCAGGGCGCGGCAGTAATCCAGATGCTGCCGTTTAGGCAATAACTGGCTGTACGGTCCGCACGTCTGGCATTCGAGATCGACTGACAAAGGACCGCCACACTGGCCGCACTTGAATAGCTGGCTTAGTTTTCTCAGATCCTGCTCTCGTATTCTATTTCGGTAACAACCACCGAATACCTCGTCGCAGGACCCCTCAGTATCTGGAACCTCATTGTACCCTTCGGCTATGATACGATAATAGTTATTGGTGATGATCGCACCAACCTTCCTTTGTAAACAAGAAGACAGTTGGGCGGCCAAGTAGGCCTGAGCCATAAGGACCTCAAAGCGGCTGGGCGCCTCGCGGCCCGGGTTGGTGATGAGCGCGTGGAAACGGGCAATTTTTCTTCGCAGCTCAGGCAACGTCCCTCTTTGTGTGTCTTTGGTTGAAGACTGCAGCGGAGCGTCGTTCCAAATGAAAGCATCTGCCAAAAGCAAGCAGTCCGCAACTCTTTGACCGTGCTCGACAGGCATACCCCAGCTGTCGGTCTCCTTGTTGTCGATGGCGTCGATTCTATTGAATTGATTCCGGTCATCACCCAAATCATCTTGCTTGCGTTGCCACCTGGCTTCAGTGTCGGCTTGGACTGCCAATAAAAAGAAATTGCCGTCAATTGCTAACGTCTTGGCTTCATTCGGGTGCTTGATGCCATCGATGACGTAACAATCCCCGTTTTGCTTTTGCATCTCTGCAAGGGCTCGCTTAGCCAGCGCGTCTTCACCCTCTGCGCGTCTCAAGTCATCGCCCCGCTGCTGCAATTCCTCAATAGTCAGGTGCTCGTCAGCACTACTACGCAGAAAAGATGACAGAGAGATGTTTTCGAAGCCGGAATCAGTTTCGAGGATGTTCGCAACCGTTGTCCTACCAGCGCCGTAATGACCCGTGATGCCAACTATGAGGCGTCCAACAGACATCTACGTGCCTCCAATGGGGAGGTAAGTAGCGTGACTGCCACCTACAGCAAGCTTATTCGATTCTGGCTTGAGTGTCAACCCCGACAGCGCGCATCAGAATGACCGGCCCCTTGCCTGTCCATCGTCACTTTACCGTCAGTATCGCCATCAGCCAGTCGAGAGACCTGAGCATACTGGGTATACTCAAGATCTCGTCGGTGGTGTGGATCTTGTGGGCGCCGGTGCTGACAATAACGCTAGGGATGCCGTGCTCGTTGAACAGATTGGCGTCGCTGCCGCCACCGCCCTTGTGCAACCTGGGCTTCAAGCCGACCTGCTCAGCGGCAGCTATTCCCCGCTGCACCACTGGCTCGTCCGGGCTCAGGGCAAAGCCGTTGTAGGTACGCTCCTGCTCGATCTTCGCCGTGGCACCGTGCTTGACCGCTGCTTCTTCGACCATCTCGCACATATGCCGACTCTGAACGACCAGCTTCTCCTCCTGGTGGCTGCGGGCCTCACCGCGGAATTGGGTCATCTCAGGCACAATATTGACGGCCGCACCGCCCTGGATCGTACCGATGTTGGCAGTGGACTCCTCATCCAACCGCCCCAGCTTCATCTGGGCTATGGCCTGCGCCGCAATCTGGATCGAATTGATGCCCTTCTCCGGCTCCACACCGGCGTGCGCCGCTTGGCCGCGGATTTCAAAGTGAATCTCGTCGGCATACGGCGCCTGCGTAGTCATCTCCCCCGGTGTAACGCCCCCGTCGAGCACATAAGCCATGTCGGGCCACGGCTCGAGCACATTGTAGTCCAGATGCCGTGACCCCACTAGCCCAATCTCCTCCGCGACTGTGAAGACCACGAGCAGTTCGCCGTGGGGCAGGTTCTCGGCGCCCAGCCTGCCCAAGGCAGCCAGTATCATCAGAACACCGGCCTTGGCATCGGCCGCAACAATGGTATCGCCGGCACTGTGAACTTCATCGCCCTCGACGACCGGCCTGATGCCTGTATAATCACCGACTGTATCCAGGTGCGAGTTCAGCATTACAACCGGGAAACCATCAGCCTGGGCCGGGACCCGAAATATCAGGTTATCGCAGTCACCGTCAATCCGGGCACCGGCACCGTCGTGCTGCACCTCGAGTCCCATCTCAGCCATTTTCGCCACGATAACCTCAGCGAAGGCAGCTTCCCGCCGGGCCAGACTGTCAATCTGCACAAGTTCGCAGAACTCGGTCACCAGGACATCTCGGTCCATCTCTGATCTGCCTTTCGGGGAGTGCTGCTCCCCTGCACTGCGTGGGTTAGTCAGTTCATAACACGGGCAGGTACTTCTCTAGCTCCCAACTGGTAACCTGCACGCGGTACTCCTCCCACTCGATCTTCTTGTTCTCGATGAGCTTGCTATGCATCTCCTCGCCCAGCGCCCGCTTGAGCAGTTCGCTGCTTTCGGCCAGGCCAATCGCGCTGTGCAGGTCGGGGGGCAGTGTGCCGACGCCCAGGCTCTCACGTTCCTCCTCGGACATTTCATAGACATTGCGGTTGACAGACGCCGGGCATTCGTAGTCGTTCTCGATCCCCTCCAGGCCCGCCGCCAGCATGACTGCGAAGGCCAGGTAGGGGTTGCAAGCCGGGTCGGGCGCGCGGTACTCTATGCGCATCGCGTCCTCCCGTCCCAGCTTGTAGGCAGGCACGCGAATGAGGTCTGAGCGATTAGTCAACGCCCAGGACAGGTAAACCGGCGCCTCATAACCGGGCACCAGGCGCTTGTATGAATTGATCCACTGGTTAGTAACCAGCGTTATTTCCGGGGCATGCCTGAGCAGCCCGGCAATATACTTGCGGGCAATGGCCGACAGGTGTATCTCGTCGTCGGGGTCAAAGAACGCATTCTTCTCGCCCATGAACAGGGACTGGTGGACATGCATACCGCTGCCGTTCTCGGCAAGCAGGGGCTTGGGCATAAAGGTCGCGTAGACGTCGTGGCGCAGGGCGACCTCCTTGACGACCAACCGATAGCTCATCGCGGCATCCGCCATCGTCAGCCCATCGGTGTAGCGCAAGTCAATCTCGTGCTGGGAGGGGGCAACCTCGTGGTGACTGTATTCGACGGCGATGCCCATTTTTTGAAGCATAAGCACGGTCTCGCGGCGCAGGTCCATCGCCTCATCCCGTGGCGTCATGTCGAAGTAGCCCGCGTGGTCGAGCACTTGCGTATCCAGACCATTGCCCTTGAAGTAGAAGTATTCGAGCTCCGGACCAACGTAGAAGGTATAGCCCAGTTTCGCCGCCCGCGCCAAGTTGCGCTTGAGCACATAGCGGGGGTCACATTCGTAGGACGTGCCGTTCGGCAGCACAATGTCGCAGAACATCCGGGCCACTGCGCCATCCTCGCTGGGCCGCCATGGCAGGATCGTGAATGTGGACGGATCGGGCATAGCCACCATATCGCTCTCGTCAATACGGGCAAAGCCCTGAATGGACGAACCGTCAAAGCCCTGGCCATCTTCGAAGGCTTGCTCCAACTGCTCGACGGTTATGGCGAAGCTCTTCAGGTATCCCAGGATGTCGGTGAACCAGAACTTCACGAACTTGACGTTGTTGGCCTTAACCTGCTCTAATACGTATTGCTTGTCCTTCGTATCGGACATCACGGTTCTCCTCCGTATCAACCTGGTACTGTGAGTTTGAGCCGGTATGCTGAAACGACGTCGTTGTGCTCGAGGAAAGACTCCATACCTCTAGCTTGACAGCGTGGAGGTACAAGCCTAATAATAAACGAAAAGCCAGGCTAGCGCAAGTCTACTGGATCACAACAAGAATAGGGCCCCGAAGTGATTGACTCTCGGCACGTGAAGGTGTCGGCGCCAGGGCGAGTCTGTCTGTTCGGCGAACACCAGGATTTCCTGGGGCTGGTGGTGGACTTCGGCCAGGTCTTTGCCACCTAATGTTGGCAGGGGGGATAGTCCTGGTCAGTGGAGACACCCGTAATTCCGGCAAGATGGTTGCGCCATGCGTGGGGTCGTAGGCGACCCGTTGACACCCCACCTGCTGGTTTCGTTCGCCCAGGCCTTTGGCACCTACCTGGGCGGAGGGCTGGTCGCCATCGGCCGCGACACCCGCCCGTCAGCGCGCAGGCTACGACTCCATTGTTTTGACGGCTTCGGCCAGGTCCATGCGGGCCAGGGCGCGCAGGGCCGGCCATTGGGAGAGCGCCATCGCTGCCAGCACGGTCAGGATGGCGATGAGGTAGGTGGTCCAGTCTACGTGCAGCAGAATCGTGTACTGCTCGGTCTCCCAGGTCCGCGCCACCAGCAGCGTGTAGAACCACCCCACCGGCAGCCCCACAATCAGCCCAAGCATCGCCGCCAGTAGGTTCTCCAGCATGACGATCGTCCTCATCTCCCGCTGCGTCAGCCCCAGCGCCCGCAGCGCCGCTAGCTCACGGCGGCGCTCGAACAGGTTGATTGACACGGTATTGTAGACCACCGCCAGCATCAGGGCCAGACCGAAGAGCACCATCACCCCTGTGAAGATGTTCGCGATCGCCATCTGCTGGTCAATCTGGCTGCGGATATCCGAAATAAGCTCAACGGAAGCGGTTTGCGGCAGATCGAACGCCCGGCGCTTGAGAGCCTTTTCGACTTCAGGTTGGACCTGTGCCAGTATGCCACTGACGGTGCCCGGGGCAATGTCCAGACGCGGGCCGAAGACCTGGTAGAGGTAGTCGCGAGGCGCATAGATGCCCTGCCCGAAGGGCTGCTCGACAATGGCCACCACCGGCGCGCGCACGGTAACGCTTAGGTCGCGCGCATTGAACGCGTAGTCCATGCGCACGGTGTCCCCGGGGACCAGATCGAGCTTTTTGGCGACGGTGCGTGTCGGGTATATGCCCGGCTCACGCACTTGGATAGCCCGCCCCGTCTGGTCCGCCAGTCGGTATGCACGGCTGTGGGGCGAGATGCCGCTCAACGCTGTGTCCAGCACATTGTCGCCGTGTGTAAGCGTAACGGGAATGCCCAAAGTGCCCTCCGCCCAGTTCACCTCCGGCCAGTTGGCGATCTGGTTGACTATCGCTTCGCTCTGCGGCTGCGCAAAGCCGATGCCCACGTCGTAGTGGCGTATGGCCTCGAAGTAGTAGTCAATCGTGTAGTCCGACATATTGACGCTGGCGACGGATACGACCACCAGGGCTACACCAAGCGCAATGCCGATAATTGTGAAGACCAACCGGTAGCCCTGGCGAAGCAGATTGCGCAGGGCCAGTTTCCATACCAGGCCGGTGCGACGCATATAACCCGCCAGCAGCACAGCCAGGCGCATGCCCCCCGGCGGGGAGACCGCCCGCATTGCCTCGGCCGGCATCATCCGCACAGCACCCAGCACCGGCAACAGCGCCGCTCCCAAACAGGTAACCACCGCAATGGATACTCCCACGACGGCAACCCGTCCACCGGGCGCGTAGACCTGGAAGGGCAAGTTCAAGAAGCCCAGGTAAGCAGCGGTAAACGGCCAGCTGCCCAGTTGCCCCAGCACCACACCTATGAGCCCACCGACAAACCCTAGCGCCAGGGCGTAGAGGCAGTAGTGCCAGGCTACTGCCGCCCGGCTCAGGCCGGAGGCGCGCAGGAAGCCGATCTGTGTGCGCTGGAGCCGGACCAGCCGGGACAGCACCGAGTAGATAATCAGCGCTGCCGCGCTCAGGAAGAAGACCGGAAACATAATCGCCATCCCCCGGGCTCCCTCTTTGTCCATAGTAAGCAGCTTGTTACTGGGCTGCTCCTCACGGGGCACCGGCTCCTGGCTGCCGTAGCGTTCCAGGAGGCTCTGGGTTATCGCCACCACCCGCCTCCGCTGGCCGGGTTCGGTGAGCACACATATTTCGTTGATCCTTCCGGCCATATCCAGCAGGCGCTCGGCCTGTGCAGTGGGGACAAACAGCACGCCGAACGTACCCGGGGTCGGGAAAAGGTATTCCTTGCTCTGCACCGCGTAAAGGTATTCCGGGCTGGTGACAATACCAGCAACTCGAAAGCGGATACGCCGGCCCCGAATGGTGACGTAGATAGTATCGCCGGGCTGGTAATCATGGAAGCGCGCGAAGTTGCCCTCGACCAGGACCTCGCGGCGGCCAGTTGCAGTGAAATACTGCCCGCTGGTGACCTTCACGTCATTGATGGCTGTTCGCCGGTCCGCCGGCAGGGAGATCAGCCGCCCCAGCACCGAGGGTGTTTCGGTGTGGGGCTGCTCGATTTTCGCCGTCTCTACAATCCGCCCGGTGACCTCTGCGACGCCCGGTATCGCCCGCAGCTTGTCCAGGAGATCGTCGCTGGTAGGATTTACGGCTGCAGTGAAGTCAGCAAAGTGCAGAGAGTCGTAGAACAGCGCGTAGTTGGCCCCGAGGTTCTCCACCGACATATACGTGGCCTGGAACAGACCCACGCCCAGCACGATTGCCACCAACAGGCCGATGGCCTGGGAGCGGGTGGCGCGCAGGTCCCGCAGCAGCTTCAGATTCAGGCGCGAGAGCTGCATAATAGCACTCACCAGCGAATCTGGTCGGGGGAGAGCGGCGAATCGTTGCGCGTGATGTCCACGATCTGGCCGCTGCGCAGCTTGATGACGGTGTCGGCCATCTCGGCTATCACCTCGTTATGCGTAACCAGCAGCATGCTGAGGCCCTCCGCGCGGTTGATGTCCCGCAGCGCTTCCAGCACCGTAATGCCGGTACGGAAGTCAAGGTTGCCAGTCGGCTCATCAGCCAGGAGCAACTGGGGACTCTTGGCCAAAGCCCGGGCGATGGCCACCCGCTGCTGCTCGCCACCGGAAAGCTGGTGGGGGAAGTGGTAAGCGCGTTCGCCCAGGTCGACACGGCCTAGCAGGTCCAGGCAGTGCGCGTCGCTGTCGCTCAGCTCCGCGACTAGCTCGACATTCTCCAGCGCAGTCAAGGTAGGGACGAGGTTGAAGAACTGGAAGACGAAGCTGACAGTGTGGCGGCGAAAACGGGTGAGCTGCTCTTCGGCGGCGGTGGTAATATCCTGTCCGGCCACGGTGACCGTCCCGCCGGTGGGGCTATCCAGCCCGCCGATGACGTTGATGAGGGTCGTCTTGCCCGAGCCGCTGGGCCCCAACAGCACAATGATCTCGCCGCGGCTCAGCGTGAGATCAACTCCGCGCAGTGCCTCCACGGGCACTTCTCCGAGCATGTAAGTCTTGGTTACGTTCTCCAGCACAGCGATAGAGGAGTCCATAGGTGACCATCAGGTTGTGCGGCGGCCGGTTTGCCTGAGCTACTCTACATTCAGCGGAACCGAGACCTCGTGGGCGCGGACAGCTTGGCCAGATTGCAGTTGATCCTTGGCGCTGACGACGACTGTATCCCCTTCTGCCAACCCCTCCAGCACCTCCACCGCCAGGTAGTTGTTTTGGCCAGTCTCAACGGGCTGCTTCTCAGCACGGCCTTTGCGGACCACCCAGACGTAGCGTCGCGAATCCTCCTCCGAAATGGCGTCAACGGGTACGAGCAAAGCTTCGTTGCGCAGCGTGACCGTGGCGTCCACATTCACCTCCATGCCCGGGACCGCACCCGGTATCGGTTCCCTGAGCTGAATGCGGGCGCGCACCGTCCGGGCTCCCGACTCGAGGGCGCTGCGGGGCTCGGCCAGTTGGCCGACAGCAACTACCTCCCCGGTGTAACTGGGGGAGAGGTATGCCGGCAGGGAGACGCGTACCGCCATGCCGACGCTAAGCTTGGGCAGGTCCACGTCGTCAACGTAGGCGACGACCCAGAGCTGATCCGGGTCGACAACAGCGAAGAGGGGCTGGCCGGGCACCGCAGCATCGCCGGGGTCAACGTAACGGCGGGCCACTACCCCCGCAAACGGACTCTCTATCACCTGCAAGTCCAGCATGCTGGCCCCTGTTTCCGGGAGGCCTGTGGGCGGAGGCGAGACTCGCGCTAGCGGCGCACCTTCGGAGACGGACTGGCCTTCCTCGACGTATACCTGCTCGACCTCACCGCCGGCCTTGGCACCAACCCGCGCGACCGGCCCATCCACCTCGCCGGTAGCCGAAAGCTGTCCGATCAAAGCACCTTTCTGGGCCGGCACAACATTCACGGGCAGTGGCTTGGGCCTGGTGTGCCAGATAGTCAGCAGCACAGCTATCAGCACGACGAATCCCACAACCCACCACTTGCGAGCAGTAGCGCGGGCGTTGCTGTTCATGCGCAGAGCGTTCAATAGAAAGGGCATTCAACTCATCTCCGGCTCCACACTTCCCCCTGGACAGCAAGAACTCCTGCCCGCCTCCACATCATCGTGCGTCATGCTTAGCCGACGGATGATCCTGAGCCGCACCTGTTCCGACCCCTTGCAGCCCAGACCGGTCGTGCCGCCTATCGCGGGCGATTACGGAAAGACCACCCTCTCCTGGGGTGGTCTTGATCTGACCTGGTCAGCACTGTGCTCACGCACACAACTCCACTATCCAACAACCAGTTGCACATCCCTCACCCAAGCCGCGCTCAGAAGCTCAGCAGGAACTCGAGCTGCAAGAACTGCTGGTCATCAATTGGACCTAGCGGTATGACACCCTCGTCAGGCCCCTGGTACTTGAAATTGGGCTGATCCCCACGGACCGCTTTGGCATAGGTGAGTTGGACGCTGGCATTCTCGCCAAGCGAACGGTAAGTGCGGATCGCCCACAGCTTGTCGAATACCAGCGACGACACCTGGGAACTCGGCCACCACTCGTAGGCTTCCTCGTCCAACTGATAGTAAGTGAGGTGCAAGGGGAACTCACCCAGGTGCGTCCACGCATTGCCGCCAATGAACTCGATGTTGGTCATAGTCGGTCGCCGCTTGAGCCAGCGATCCCAGTAGATCAGGTTGTGGGGGCGGTCGCGCTGTTCTATCTTCAGATACGGATGCAGTGACGAGTACTGGATATCATACTCCGCATCCACGATCGAATACCAAGCCTGCAGCCACAGGTTATCGGTCTTGTACAGATCGGCCAGGAGAGCCAAGGCATCAGGCTTGTGCTTCTCCGCGTACACGTAGCGATTGCAGTGGTGATATAGCCAGCCATACTCACCCGCCAGATACTTGTCACCGCTATACCGGTAGGAGAAGTCTACACCGCGTGCGTCCTCTTTGCCCACACCGTCGGGTAGCCAGCTAAACCCCAGGTCAAGGCGATCGCCATCGTACTGCACGCGGCTCGAGAAGTAGCCATCGCTTCCCGGGTTGTTGGGCGGTATGGGCATCCAATCGTATGAGCTCCCGCCGTAGAACAGATCAATGTCGAAGCTACTGTCGAAGACACCATCGAAGCGTCGGCGCAAGCCATTCTGAGCGCGGCGCTCATTATTGACCACCAGTCCCATCGCATACTGCTGGAACTGGCGGCCGAAGCGCCAGAAGTCGTCCTCCCCATAACTATGGCTTACCCACGCTTCGTCGAGCCACCAGCTATCCTCGCCGTAGCCGCGCCCGTACAGATCCATTTCAAAGGGCAGGGGCGGGTTCTGGAACAGCGGCGGCTCAAGCACCTCTGCACCTAGAATGGTCAGGGGCAGCACTCCGTCCGCGAATTTCAGGGCAACCTTTACCGCCGTGTCAGGGTCAATGTCATAGGTGGCTGACAATATCACGGTCAGGTCATCAGCCTCGGTATCGTGGTCCAGCGACCGGCCGATCAACCCAATACGGTACTCGATCAGCGCCTCGATAAGCGGGCGCCGTAGATTCTCTAGCGCTCCGACGCGTTCACTCAGGTCGGTTACTTCGCCGACGATATCCGCCAAGTCACCCCGAATCTCGGTGATCTCCTGGGCGAACTCGTCCAGCAGCCGTTCGACCAGGTCCGCGGCCTCAGTCAGGTCCGCAGCATTGCCCTGAGGACCAGGTGGCCCCTGCGGTCCGGCTCGCCCCTGGTCTCCCTGAGGGCCACGCGGCCCCTCAGCGCCAACTAGCCCCTTTTCCCCTCGCGGTCCCGGAGGACCCTGAAATTGGTCAGCAGCGTCCAGCAGTCGGGTCAGGGCCATAGCGAATTCGTAGCGCGTCAGCGCCCGGTCTCCCCGGAAGCAGCCGTCAGGGTAGCCGATGATGATACCCATGTCCATGAGCTGCTGGACAGCATCATAGGCCCAGTGGTCGAAGGGGACGTGACATTCCTTGGGTGGTGATGGTGCAGGCGGAGGTTTGAGTTCCCCTTTAGGTGGGGTAGGAATTACGAATGGCCCGCCCGCCAGAGCCGGCAACGCCACTAAAAGGCATGCTGCCGCTATTAGCAATCGTGATCTGAACATCTAAGCATCCTCCCTGACAGTCATAGCACAACCGTCGCCGCGCATTATTCTGCCACCTGTTGCTGCGAATCTACTGCGCGCGCTGTACCTTTTTCGAATCCTGTTCTTTGCACTGCGAGAGGTTGCTGAGTGACGCTACCTAGGGTCAACAGGGCTTCTGGTTAGTCTCTTCTACCATCCCATTATAGGTCATATACCCAACTAGGTCAAGTATTATGCACATCAGATCGCCTCGCCGGGCGCCACCGTCCAACCCCGTTGCAGCAGGTATTGTGCCACAAACGGCTGCACAGGTGCCTTGAGTCGCCGTTTAGCGGACGGGTAGATCAAAGAGCCTGACGGCATTCAGGCCCAGGATGAGCCGCTTTTCGTCGTCGGTCAACCGGGCAGTCAATATGCGCCCGACCTGCGCCCGACTGTCCAAGAAGGGCATGTCAGTCCCAAATAGAATGTGCTGCGCACCAACTCGGCTGACCATCTCTTCCAGCAGCTTCCCGTTGCCCTGAGCAGCGGTCGGGGGAGGACTTTCTCGGTGGCCACAGGAATATAAAAACAGGATGACTGACTCGGACCAGACAAACTCATTTGGCGTTGATGGTACAGGCCTTGCTGAGGAGAGCATCGAGTCCCAGCATCTGTATCGAGGGCGCATTGTGAACCTGCGCTTCGATACCGTGCGCCTGGCTAACGGCTGTGAGGCGACCCGTGAGGTAGTCGAGCACGTAGCTGCTGCCGCCGCTGTGCCCCTGCTGCCCGATGGCCGAGTCCTTCTGGTGGAGCAGTGGCGACATGCTGTGGGGCACGCACTTCTGGAGATCCCCGCCGGCCTCGTCGAAGACGGGGAGCAGCCCGCGGCCGCCATGCATCGCGAGCTGATTGAGGAGACCGGCTATGCTGCGGGCCACCTGGTTCTGCTCTTTTCGCTCTACCTGGCACCCGGCTACTCACAGGAGCTGATTCACATCTTTCTGGCCGAGAATCTTGAGCCTGGGCAGGCCGCTCCTGACGAAGACGAAATCCTGCGCGTCCGGGCCGTGCCGCTGGCCGAAGCCGTCGCCGCCTGTCTGCATGGCGAGATCAGCGATGCTAAGACGGTCGCCGGGCTTCTGGCAGTGGCAGCTCTGCGCGAGCTGGATTAGCTGCTGGTGAAAGAAATAGTGGGCGAGATGATCCGGTTCGGAACCGACACCATCCGTGACCTCGACCAGTCCCTCCAGCTTGAATGGCTGGAGACCAATGGTCTGGGCGGATTTGCCTGCTCGACAATAGTTGGCGCTAACACCCGCCGCTATCACGGGTTGCTGGTGGGGGCAGCGCGCCCGCCGGTGGGGCGGTGCGTGCTGCTGAGCAAGGTCGAGGAGCAGCTTGAGAGCGATGCGCAGACCGTTGATCTGGCCACGAGTGTGTATGCCGGCGACATCGTTCATCCCCAGGGCTACCTGAATCTGGTCGAGTTTCGCCTCGATCCCTGGCCGGTAATGACTTACGAGTTGGACGAGGTAACCCTCGAGAAAGCCGTAACGATGCGCCACGGCTATAATCAGACAATAATTGCCTACCGTCTTGCTGCGGCCACTGCCCCTTGCCACTTATCGGTTAGGCCGCTGATCGCCGGACGCGATTATCACCATCTGCAGCGGGCGCGGGGTAACCTCAATACCGAGTTGCAGAGCAACAGCGCCAGCTTCGTCATCCAGCCGTATGAGGAGTCTTCAAAGCTGTTCGTCACATATCCCAGCGGACAACTGTGGCCGGACGGACTGTGGTACTACGACTATCTTTACTATCGGGAGCGCGACCGTGGCCTGGACTGCACCGAGGACCTCTACAGTCCCGGCGTAATCAGGTGGACCATCACTCCCGGCGAGACAGTCTACCTGTGCGCCTCCACCCAGCCGTTGGACTCCTTCGACCCCGAAACTTGGATTGAAGCCGAGCGGCAGCGGCGAGCCGCGCTGGTTGCCGCCCTGCCCGAGCGGGACGAATTCGGTCGCACGCTTGCCCGGGCGGCGGATCAGTTCCTGGTTCGTCGAAAAATCAGCACCAGCCAGCGGCACAGCATAATCGCCGGCTACCCCTGGTTCACCGACTGGGGGCGCGATGCGATGATCGCTCTACCCGGTATTCTGCTTGCCACTGGGCGCTTCGCCGAAGCTAAATCGGTACTGCATAGCTTCGCCGAGACTACCGAGCATGGCCTGCTGCCCAATAGCTTCGACGATAACGGCAACGGCGCTGGCTACAACACCGTGGACGCCGCATTGTGGATGTCCATAGCGGCTCACCGATACACTGCAGCGACCGGGGATACCGACTTCCTGGCGGGGGTCCTCTATCCGGCGCTTACGGGTATAATTGATTGGTACTGCCGGGGCACCTGGTTTGGCATTCACGTTGACGACGACGGCCTGCTGGTGGCAGGGAACGAACAGACCCAGCTCACCTGGATGGATGCCGACCCGGGCTCCGGGCCAGTCACGCCTCGGCATGGCCAGGCAGTTGAGATTAACGGCCTGTGGTACAACGCTCTGCGCATTGCCGCTGACTTTGGTGCGAAACTGGGCCAGCCCGAAGCCGCGGCGGAGTTCACTGCCCGTGCCGAGCAAGCCCACGAGAGCTTCAACCGTTTGTTCTGGAGTCCAGAGCTTGGCTATCTCTACGATTGCGTCACCGATGGCCAGTCGGATGCCTCCCTGCGGCCCAACCAGCTAATTGCCCTGGCCTTGCCATATGATCTCGTCTCGCGAGACCAGGCAGCCCGGATTCTGCGGCACGTAGCCGACAGGCTGCTCACACCCTATGGCTTGCGCACCCTGGCCCTGGACAATCCCGGCTACCAAGGGCGCTACTTCGGCGACCAGCACGCCCGCGACAGCGCATACCACCAGGGGACGGTCTGGCCGTGGCTGTTGGGCCCATATATCAGTGCCTACGTCAAGGTACACGGCCTCGGCGATAAGACCAAGCACCACCTGCGCCAGTTGCTCCAGCCGCTGCGCGAACACCTCAACCAGGCGGGACTGGGCTCAATATCTGAAATATTCGACGGCGACCCGCCCCACTATCCGCGCGGCTGCATCGCCCAGGCCTGGAGTGTGGGGGAGTTGCTGCGCTGCTGGGTCGAATACCAACTGTTTGAAACTTGAGCGATGGCGGAAACACGCGGCATGAGCCGCCTTAAGAAACTGGGCGAGGAACTCCTCGAGCTGGTTTTCCCCCCAGTCTGCGAGGTCTGCGGCAGCCCGGGCCGTGAGGTGATATGCGCCCGCTGCCGGCAGGAGTTTGAGCTGGTCACGCCGCCCTACTGCCGACGGTGCGGCAAGCCCCTGTCGGCGTCGGCTAGCCCCGACATGATCTGCGGGGAGTGCCGGCAGCAGTCGCCACGCTTCGATGCCGCCCGGGCCGTGGGGCTGCATACGGCAACCTTGCGCGAGGCCGTAATCAAGTTCAAGTTCAACCGCCGCCAGCGACTGGCCGAACCACTGAGCGAGCTGCTGGCTGAATGCGTAGACGCCGAGATATCGAATCCTGCCGGCTTGCCGTGGGCCCACCTGACCGGCGTTGTGCCGGTAGTCCTGCACCCAAGCCGGCGCGGGTGGCGTGGCTTTGACCAGGCCGTGCTGCTATCCCGTCGGCTCAGCGCTCTGGTGGACCTACCCTGCCTGGAGCAGGTTCTGATTAGAAAGAAGAACACTGCGCCCCAGATTGGGCTTAGTCCTACGCAGCGCCGCCAGAACTTGCAGGGCGCATTTGAGGTGTCTGACAAACAGGCAACGGCAGGCGGGAGCTTCCTGCTCATTGACGATGTCTACACCACCGGCAGTACGCTGAATGCCGCGGCCCGCGTGCTGCGGCGAGCCGGAGCACAATCGCTATATGCACTGACCATCACCCGGGCGGTGCCCAGCTACCATCCCCAATTGGGGCGGCGTCTCGGTGACGAGAACGACCGAGCCTAAGCGGGTAGGGCAGGCGACGGGCCTGCTACACCGCAGAACAAGAAAGCTGAGAGACAAATGGATCACCACGAGGAACTGGATCTGGACGGAATAAACACCGAGTCCCTGGCCGCTCGGCCCAGCAATGTGCACGTAGCTGACTTCGGCACCGTCTGTCCGCCGGAAGTCAACGTACGCAACTTTATTGACTCGCTCCCTAACATTCTGGCTGGGCGGGATATCAAGCGCACAATTCAGGCCATCGTCACTGCGCGCCAGCAGGACTTGCCGGTCATCTTCTGCTACGGAGCTCACGTCGTCAAAGTCGGCCTGGCGCCAGTGTTGATTGAACTCGTCAAACGTGGGGTCCTGACCAGCATCGCCACGAACGGGGCTGGTGCAATCCACGACGTGGAGATCGCCCTGGCTGGCAAGACGTCCGAGGATGTACCCGCCTGCCTCGCTTCGGGGCGCTTCGGCATGGTCCAGGAAACCGCCGAGCTTCTCAACCAAGCGGCTCAGGAGGCTTACCGCAAGGAAATCGGCCTGGGCACCGCTATTGCTCGCCGTATCGCCAACAGCGACGCGCCGCACGTGGACATCAGTATCCTGGCCACCGCTTACCGCAAGGGGATTCCCGTCACCGTGCACGTAGCGCTGGGCACGGACATAAACCATATGCACCCTTCTGCCGACGGTGCGGCGATCGGCGCCGCCACGCTACGCGATTTTCGCATCTTCGCTCACGAGGTTGCCAAACTCCAAGACGGCGGGGTTGTCGTCGTTGCTGGGTCGGCGGTAGTGCTGCCCCTGATCATCGAGAAGGCCTTGGCCATAGTGCAGAACCTGGGCTACGATGTGGGTCCGTTCACCGGCATCAACCTCGACTTCGTCAAGCACTATCGGTCAACGCTCAACCCGGTAACACGCGCTGAGGAGTTCGGCGGGCAGGGCATTACGCTCATCGGCCACCACGAGATCAATATTCCCCTGATTGCGGCGGCTGTACTCGAGGAGCTATCTTGACATAGACACCAGCTTACCCGGCAGTGACGGCCTGCACGAGCCTCACGAGGTAGCCGCTAACGCCTGCCATATGCAGCCCAACCACTGCCAGGACGATGCCGAAGATCTTCTTCAGCGCCGCAGCCGGAAGCATCTCAGCCAGCGGCGCACCGACAAAGAAGCTGCCCACGATCGCCCCGACTGCTATGGCCAGCGCCAACGGTAGATTCACGTTGTCAAGGGAATAGTGACGAATTGCTCCGGCCAGTGAACACAGGAAAATCACCACCAGCGAAGTGCCCACTGCGGTGTGCATGCTACATTCCCATATCAATACCAGGGCCGGCACCAGCAGCACGCCGCCCCCAATCCCCAGCAGTGCTGAGACGGTCCCCACGAGCAGTCCTACTGCCAGATAAGATGATATCGTCATTAGCTTTGTCAATTGGCGCCTCCTGAGCACGCGTTCGGGATGGGAAACTCAGACCTGCTCAATGGTTGTGTCGAAAAACTCGACAATAGCCCCCGGCTCATCACTTTCGAGCAACCTGATCGCCTCGCGCGGATGCTGATTTAGCTGACCGGTTATCATGTAGGGGATTTCGTACCCCCATCTCATTGTCTCACGCAGCCGGACGAGATCTCGCTCTATGAATTGCAGGATGGGACGTAGCCGGTAGTTGGGGTTCTTCAAGAACCCAATTAGCAGCTCCAGCGGACAATTCCCGGCGCCGCGCCCCAAGCCTGCCACAGTTGCATCAAGACGATTCGCCCCCAAGACGATGGCTTCGATGGTGTTGGCAAAGGCAAGTTGTTGGTTGTTGTGGGTGTGGATGCCCAGTTGCTTGCCGGTGGCTTCAGTGATAGCCAAGTACTTGCGAATTAAGGCCTGAATCTCTTCGGAGTACAATGCGCCGAAGCTGTCCACCAGATAGATCGTGCTAACATCGGTCTTGCCAAGGGCCTCGAGCGCGTCGTCAAGGTCGTTCTCCTGAACGACCGAAATAGCCATCAAGTTGACGGTGGTCTCGTAACCCTTCTGATGAGCATCCTCGATCATGTCAATGGCAGTCGGTATCTGGTGAATATAGGTGGCGACGCGCACCATATCCAGTACGCTGTCGGCGGCTGGCAGAATGTCTTCATGGTAGTCGGTACGCTCGGCATCAGCCATTACGGAGAGCTTCAGATTGGTGGGATTGTCCCCCACAATGCGACGGATATCATCTTCGTCACAGTACTTCCAGGCTCCAAATCCGTCCGGGGCAAAGATCCGCTTCGATGCTTTGTAGCCGAGCTCCATATAGTCGATGCCCGCGGCCACACAGGTCTGATGGAGCTCTCGTACCAGGCCGTCCTCAAATCGGTGGTCGTTCATCAGGCCGCCGTCGCGAATGCTGCAATCCAGGACATTGATCTCAGGCCGCCAGGTTACCCACGAACCCTTTTCCTCGGCAGTGCGTTGTTCCGGATTGTCGGTCATGGTGCGCCACGTCCCTTAGTGATGGAGTTTCGCCCGTAGTTCTATCGTCATGAAGTTCCGCGTCCAGCACATGAGTTCCTTCTTCTCTCACCTCGCCCACCAGAACTTGAATCCAGGTTTAATGTTAGTATGGGGGGTATGGGATCCCTAGCGGGACGACGACAAACAACCAGATGGTGCCCGGGGTCATATTGCTCCCCCCTACAAGTAGCACCAGAATTGTAACCCCGACAGAGGAAGTTTCTAATCTTCTTCAACTCCGTTCCCCGTCAGTCTCGTATGTAGACTGGACTGCCGGTGACTTGCAGACGAATATAGCCTTGGCGCGAAGGCATTGTCTGCTCAGTACCCAACATCTTCACAACCCGCACCTGGGGCTTCCGCACCTGGATAACAACCGACTTCTCGCTGCCATCGCGCGTCCAGACGACGGTTACGCGCCCACCACCTTGGTTGAAGCGGTACGCCGCTATCTGCGGGCCGAGGCTGAGCTGCTCGTGGTCAGTGGCTCCTTCGAGGTTATCCGCGCAGGTGCGGTAGGCCACATAGGCCGGGAACTGCCCCCGACGGCTTGCGGCACTCCAGCCACCGTAGCCGATGAAGTGCGCGCCCACCAGCTCCAGTCGGTCGTAGGTGTGGGCGCAGACCATATATCGAGTCCAGGCGCCGGCCTGGGCACGAGCGCCATCTTCCCAGAGCGAGCGATAGGCGCCGAACTCCCCGTCCCACAGCGGCTTGTCTACCCCGTACTTGTCCATCAGGGCCAACAGGTTCTTCAGCCCGCGCAAATCGTCCACCGGGTCGTAGAACGGCCAGGCGGACACATGGTAGTCAATGACATCGAAGTACTTGTCGTAGCCCTGTTGGAAAAGCGGCTCGAGGAAATTGATGCCCAGACCGGTCATCGAGGCATTGACGATTATGCAGTCGGGGTCGGCCTCTTTGGCTGCTTCATATGTGGCCTTAATGATAGGCCCCCACATCTCCGGCGTCATCCCGTACCTGCCCTGGTTGACTTCATTCTGCTGCTTCCAGTAGCGGAAGTGCGGCTTGAACTTGCTGACGGTGGGGATGACATACTCCCGCACCATCTCAACGAATTCCGGTGAGTCGTAGGTGTAGGTGGGCCAGTAGGAATTGATGACTACCAGCTTCCCCTTGGTCTCCTCGGGGATTTCCCACTGGGGATGACGTAGCTTGCGGTATTCCGCCGTCCAGCAGCCGCCCAGGTCACCAGTGAGCTCCACACCCCATTTGCGGGCTGCTGCCAGAACCTCTTCTTTGGGCGTGTACGTCCATTTCCGCTCGGCTATCGGCTTCTTGATCCATTCCCTGGGGTCTTTACTGAGCCACCACCAATGCACGCTGCCGATGTTGAACCGGACGCCGCCCGCGGCCAGAACCTCCACGAACTCGGGTCCCACTAGGCCCAAGTAGTAGTACGAGTGGCCGAATTTCGACGTTACGCCCTCGGGCAGAGGATGGGGTCGATCCACTACCGAGATCATCGTTGGCAGTGGCATCTTGAGCAGTTGGCCGCCTAGATGCAGCCGACAGTACAGCGTGTAGTGGCCCTTGGGCAGGATGCCGAAGTCCCAGTTCGCCTCACTGGGCTCCAGGCCGTATTCAACTTCCGTTGCCTCGCGGCCAGGCACGTCGCCATAGTAGCTGACCAGGTTGGCAGAGATGCGCCCGGCGAAGGTTTGAGTATCATAGCGGGTCTCGTCACGCTCGAAGCGCTCTATCCGTTCTTCAGAGTTGAACAACCGCACTTGGGCGGAGAGCTTGACCGATTGGTCGCTGTAGAATACGTGGCGGGGCCGCTTGGAGGTGATGCTGACCTCAGTAAGGTCGGCCAGGCATGAGCCTGGCTCTGGTGCCGTCTCGCTGCCGCGGAGGGCGAGGTCGGGTGGGTAAAGCCGCGGGTTATTGAGGCTGTAGGCCCAGCCCTGTATGGGCGATCCGTCCACGTCCAATAGGCGTAAGCGAAAGCGTGTGGGCCGGTCCAGCCCGGTGCCGTAATCCTTCTGCGGGAAATACAGCTTGATGAGCAGACGGTTGATGCCGTGGAGCAGCGTGATCGGTCTGCGGTAAGGCCCGTCGCCCGGTGCGGGGTGGTAGTCGGCCTGCGCTGCCACGCCGGAGGGCAGTGTCTCTATCTCCGTGACATCCTGGCCATTGAGCCAGATGCGCGCCGGACTGGTGGCATGGAAATCGAGCAGCACATCCCGCCGGGATGTGGTGATATACAGATGAGCATAGGCGGTGGGTGGGTAGCCTGGTGGCCAGTCCATTGCTGGCCGCCCCGCGAAAGTTTCGTCGAGGTCGAGATCAATGTCGTCCGTCGGCGACTGATAGGGTCGCCAGGTGACCTCCCACCTACGATCGGGTTTCCACTCGTCGTGGTGTACTTCCCAAGCATTGGGCTCCAGGGTAGTCTCAAAAAAGGGTGCCACCATTGAGAAGCCGGCGGTATGGAATGGTCCGCAAATCAGCCAATCCCGGACCCAGCCTGTGCAGAGCATCCCGCAGGTCAGAATCCAACCAATCAAGCTCGGACAACGGAATCAGATGCGGAAATACTTGAAGGTCCTCCCGGGCTACTACGGCATTGTGAGCCGCTGCCACCCGTGCAATGAATCTGCCCGGCCCGATTCCGATATAGGGTTGCAAATCGGCCTGCTGCTGAATCTGCTCCCTAACCTCATCCCGCCATGCCCGGGCCTGGCAGGCATTCGCGACTAACCTGCTGATATCCGCGAAGCCCCGATGAAACTCGGCCGGCTCGACCATCGGGCTATGAGCTGCAACGACATCCCAAATCTGCCGGTATAGCGGCAGGTATTCGTCTGGGCTAAAGGGAACTATAGTGGCACGGGGGCATAGACAACGCACTTGCCGAAGGGAGACCCCAGGACCAATGCCCTCTGCCTGCGCCCACGGGCAGGCCTCCAGAACTCGGTTTTTGCTGGCTATCACCAGAGGTCTGGGCTTCAACGACGGTTGTAGTTGCCAGTACGCCTGGACATAAAAACCATTGAGAACTATGCAGGCAATCCAGTCATTCATAGTAACACCTTTCTTAGGAGTTATGATTATATCAAACATACGTTCTATTGTCAAGGTCGAAACCGTCCCTAAGCTGGAGATGTCCCGGGAAAGACTGTCCCGGGCCTCAGTTGACGAGGTGATTAGATGCCCCTGATAACAGACTACCAACAAGTGAAAGAGATGTATCAGGAAGCAGCGGAGCTAGGCGTCGGCCTGCCTGTATTCTGCTGTGAAGACCGCGAAACGCTGGAGGCGATTCTGGCCTCCGCGCTGGAGATGGGCCAGCAGATTGGCGTGGAGGATCTGCCCATCATTCCTGCCTGGACTGCCCGCTATCCCCCGCGTGGTCAGATGACACTGCTTACTGCCTGTGGCGACCCGGTGCTCGGCACTCGCTTGATGTTCTCGGACCTCGCAGCGTTTTGCAGCGAGCGAAGCCCTTACGCCAAGCTGCGGGTGATGCCGCACCTGGATCATGGGTTCCCGTGGCTGGACGGTGATATCATGGAAGACTTCGTGGGGGAGTTTGCATCGGTTATGTGTGATGCCAGCAAGCAGCCTTTTGACGAGAACCTCCGGCTCACGGCTGAATATGTGGAGAAAGTCGGGGGCCAGGTCGTCGTGGAGGGCGCGGCTGCTGAGATACTGGAGGCTGGCAGCGACGGTCTAAGCAATAAGCTTACCACCGCTGAGCAGGCGGTAAGATTCGTGCACGCAACCGGCGTGGATATCGTCGTACCCAACGTGGGCACGGAGCACCGCGCAACTGCCGAACAAGTAAGCTACCGCTCTGACTGCGCCCGGGAAATCAGCGCGGCAGTGGGCAATATCTTGTGCCTGCACGGCGCCTCCTCTGTGGGCCCGAATGATCTTGCTAGGCTTCCGCAGGACGGATTCGTCAAGATCAATATCTACACCACCCTCGCCGTGTACGGCGGCCAGGCAGTAGCGCGGCAGGTATTGAGCAATCTGGCCAATATCTTCACGGAGCAGCAGTTCAAGGAGTACCTGGCACAGGGGATACTGGGCGAAGCCGCCGGCTCGCCGGCATACGGCGAGAATACGCCGCCGCTGGGGCCAAAACTGAAGGGTGTGGCCAATCCCGGCCGGCGTGACGCCTGGTTCCGGGCCGTCTGCGACAGGTGCAAGGAGTTTCTCGTCACCTTCAACTACGAGCGATACGCGGGCTGAACAGCTACCGGCGCTCAATAGTCCGACTATCTTCCTGCAATTGGCCACGACACGCATCAGCAAGTCCTGGGCCAGGTGGCGGCGTGAGCTGCGGCACTCAAGCGTCTGACCGGCTGGCCCACAGCATCCCGCGCTCGACGATGGTGCGCGCCTCCTCGACCTCAAAATCTGCCGCAACGTGCCCCGCTGAGCTATAGAATACTCGCCCTTCGCCATACTTGCGCTTCCAGACCACCGGCATCACGCAGCCAGCAATCCAGGAGCAGTGCTCGCCACTTAAGGTAGTGGTCGCCAGGACCTCGTTAGACGGATCAACGTGCATATAGTACTGTTCCGAGTGCATATCGAAGTCCGCTAGGCCGGCGGTGATCGGATCATCGTGGTTGACGATATTGACGGTGTAATCAATAATTCCGCCAGGGTGTGCCACCCACTGGCCGCCGACCATGAACTGATATTCGGTGTTGTTGCGGAATGAATCGCCCATGCCACCGTGCCAGCCGGCAATGCCGACGCCACTGCGCACCGCCTCCAGCAGGCCCTTCGACTGCTCTGTGCCAATCTCGCCCCCCGTCCAGACTGGCACGATCAGGCTGAGCGATCTCATGTAGTCGTCCTCGAGATAGACGTCCAGCGTGTTCTCCACACGCACCTCATAGCCCTGCTCACGCAGGTGCGGCTCAAAAACGTCCACGCATTGCTTGGGTTCGTGGCCTTCCCAGCCCCCCCAGACCATCAGCGCTGACTTCATGACCGACCTCCCTGTGGTTAATCCATCCTATGAAGATCTTGGACATCCGAACTACGGCTGGTCCACTTGATGTGACCATCACCGGGCAGGTGAGATTCTGTCATTTGAGATTCATCGTCCCATCGGGTTTGTCCTTCCGCCGGGGTTCACATGCGCAAGTACGCCTCGCATGGCTTACCCCACCGGCTGGCACCAGGAATGAACTGCTGCGGTGGGCGGAGAATACTACAGTGCAGGGCCTCAAAAAAAGTGCTGAAGAGGGGTGGCTAGAATGGAGAAGACCGCCAGCGACATTATGACGACTGGGGTGGTAACTACTACCACCTGTGCTGCGGTCAGCGAAGTTGCCGAGGTTCTCGCTGCGAACAGGATTAGTGGTATGCCCGTGGTCAGCGAGGGTGAGGTAGTCGGCATCATCAGCGAAGCTGATATCCTCACTGCCGCCGAGGGTGCGACGGTCGGGTCGGTGATGGCTTCCAAGGTGGTCTCAGTGGGGCCGGATACCGACGTCGCCGACATCGCCAAGACCCTGGCGGCGTGGGGTATCAAGCGAGTGCCGGTGATTGACTGCGGAGGTAGCTTGGTAGGGATTGTGAGCCGGGCTGACGTAGTAGCAGCTATAGCCGCCGACTAAACCACAGCACAGACCGCGCTGCAGCCAATACAAAGTCGAGACCAGCTTGCCCATGTCCGCGCTAAGCAAACGCGCGGTGGGCAGGGGAGTTTTGTGGTACCCAAGTTCGGGCAAGCTGTCCCAGGGGACGACCCCTTGTCGGAGCCGTGGGGCACCTACTTATGCCCCCTTATGCGCCGCATCTGAGCGGCCCAGCCTATGCCGCCTCGCAGCCGGTCGCTTCAGCGCCCCACTAATTAGACCCTCCTACCGACCTTTGCTCGCCAGCCACCTGATTGCTTCCGCCTAAGCCTTCATCTGATCACCACAAGAGCCGCCCGGGCCCGTAACTCTCGGGCTGGTCGCCCTTGTCGCGGCCATTGGCAGCATTGAGGACCTGCCCGGCCCCCAAGGCAGGCTGCCCGGACGTGTGCTGATCCTGGTGCTGCGTCAGTGCCGACTGACTTGCCGCGACGAGAATACCTGAGTGTTGGAGATCATGATGAACCAGGAGGCTACAGGCGGTCTGTTCTCGGCGGTGCTGGCCTCGGCCGCTGAGTTTGGCCAGCAGACAGCAGTAATAGCCGAAGAGCAGAGACTCACCTATCAGCAGCTTGTGCATAGTGCCGGGGCCCTCGCCACCGGCCTGGCGGATCTGGGGATAAGACGCGGGGACCGGGTGGCGTTGCTGCTACCCAACTGCCCCCAGTTTGTAATCTCGTATCTGGCCATCACCGCCCTGGGGGCGCTGGCTGTACCGGTACATTGTCAACTGAGTACAGAAGAAGCAGCCTACATTCTCAACCACGCCCAGGTGCAGGCACTTATATCTCTGTCAGAGCTTGACCCGATCCTCGCGCAGTTACAGCCCCAGGTCCCTGGCCTCGCGCATCTGCTAATCAGTGGCGAGTCGGCAGTACCGGATGCAGTTAATCTGGAACAGCTTGTATCTGGCGCGATTGACCGGCCCCTCCTCCGGGATGCAGCTCAGCCAGATGATGCCGCCGTGCTCATCTATACTTCGGGCACAACCGGCCGGCCCAAAGGTGCAGTGCTCTCCCACCGTAATCTTCTGGCTAACGCCCGCTCGTGCCGCGAGCTTATCAGCGTAACGGATGAGGACACCTTTCTGGCAGTGCTTCCTCTGTTCCACTCCTTCGGCGCCACCGTCTGCATGATACTCCCTCTGCTATCCGGCGCCAGCATCGTGCTGCAAAGGGCCTTTGCGCCGCTGCCGGTCCTGGAGGCACTTGAAGCCGAGCGGATAACCATACTGGCTGGCGTACCTCCGATGTTTGCGGTACTGACCGGATGCCGGACTACTCGCAAGTACAATCTCCGTGTGCTGCGCGTCTGCATCTCGGGCGGAGCGCCCCTGCCGGTCCCGCTGCTTCGAGGTTTTCAAGAGCGCTACCGCGTGCTGCTGGTCGAAGGCTATGGCCCCACCGAGGCCTCCCCGGTAGTAAGCGTCAACCCGCCCGAGGGAGTGCAGAAGCCGGGCAGTGTCGGGCCGCCCATACCGGGGGTGGAGGTGCGCGTCGTAGACGAAGCGGGTCAGGAGTTGCCCGCGGGAGAGGTCGGTGAGATCATTGTTGCTGGCGATAATATCATGCAAGGCTACTGGCGCGACCCAGCCGCCACAGTTGAAACCATTCGCGGCGACTGGCTCTACACCGGCGATCTGGGCAAGCTTGACAACGACGGCTACCTGTACATTGTGGACCGCAGAAAAGATATGATCATAGTGGGTGGGACCAATGTCTACCCGCGGGAGGTCGAGGCGGTCATAGCGCAGATGCCCCAGGTCAGCGAAGTGGCGGTAGTGGGGCTGCCGGATACGCTGCGCGGCGAACGGATTAGAGCCGTAGTAGCCCCCGCTGAAGATGCCCAGCTTAGCGCTGAGCAGGTCATTGTCCATTGCCAGCAGCATCTAGCGGCGTTCAAAGTACCACATGTAGTTGAGTTCAGAGAATCCCTACCCAAGTCGGCCTTGGGCAAGGTTCTGAAGCAGGAGCTACGCAATGGTGAGTTGCCGGCGTAGAGCCATGTTTCTCGGAGAAGACGAAGACGGGCCAGGCGCGGGAATAGTAGTGACTGTGCAGGCCCTAACCAGAATGCACTATCATCTGCCAGTTGGCGGTTAAGGGGAAATAACGCCAACATCAGCGACGGCCTGCTTGTCTTCCCCTTCGACCTTCAGCCCCCCCGAGACCAGCACCGACCCGGATGGTAACAGCGTAGCTCTATGCTCGTGGACTGCCCTGGGCAGGGGCGCAGCCCGGTGGAAGGAGCCTTCCTCGGGATCGAAAAGCTCGCACGAGCTCACTGTATGCGGTACGCCAGCACCATTGAAGCCGCCAGTGATCAGCACCTGCCCGTTGGGAAGTAGCGTCGCGGTGTGGTCCATGCGCGGCTCGCTCATATCTGGGCCGGCAGTGAAGGTGCCCGTGGCGGGGTCGAAGAGCTCGGTACTGCTAAGCTGGCGGCCAGCCGTGGCACTGTACCCGCCGGTGACAAGGACGCGCCGATCAGGAAGCAAAGTGGCGTTATGGCGGAACCGATCAGCTACCATCCGCCCGACCCGTTGGAACTCCTCCGTGGCCGGGTCATACAGCTCCGCCTGGGCCAGCGATCGTTCGCCGGGATACTGCGACCCGCCGGTGACCAATACTCGACCGTCCGTCAGCCGGCAGGCAGCGTGGCCGAAGCGGCTGAAGTGCATATCACCCGTAGGCTGGAAGGTTCGTGCGGTGGGCTCAAATAGATCACACTTGGCCAGGGAGGTAACACCACCGACGAAACCACCGGTGAGCAGCACACGCCCATCGTCTAGAAGCGTCGCTGCGTGTAGCTCTCGGGGCGCCGACATCTTCTGCTCCAGGAAGACAAAGCGCCGGCCATCGAATAGCTCAGCGGTGCGCGACGTCGAGTAGGGGAGGATGAAACCACCAGCAACCAGTATTGTGCCGTCGGGGAGCCGGGTGGCGGTATGAAAGGCGCGGCGCTTGTGGCCGCAGGGCCCCCGCCGGAACTGCGGGCTGCCCGGCTCAAAGAGTTCGGTCCCGGCAACGAACACATCACTGGGGCCAAGGCCGCCGTATATCAGCACCCGCCCATCTGCCAGCACCGTGGCCGTATGGGCATACCGCGGTGCCAGCATCTGCTCCTGCGCCCCCACCGAATGCGTCAGAGCCACCAGGATCAGAGCTATCGAAAGCTGCCATCCAATTCGCGGCATGGGCTCCTCCGCTGCAACTATTACCTGCCCTACGTGTCAATTGCCTCGCTCATTGCCCAGATATTCTCCGGCTCCATATCGGCAGTCAGGCTGTCGGAGGACGAGACTATATATCCGCCGCCCGAAAGCCTACCGTGCTATTATGTTACGGTGTTGAAGGCAGTGTCAAGCGCAGCGCGGTTCGACCAGTGAGCTAGTAACATACATAGGTAACAGTTAGCTCAGTGGGCGAGGGAACGCAGGAGCGGGTGGTAATGCCACTCAGACGGACGGCGGGCTTCTCGGTGATGCGGGGGGGGATTACCCAGGATCGAGGCTATCGTTCGATGCTCGGCAGGCTGGAGGACTGGCCCGAAGTCTCCGATCTGGTGATTGCCCATCTGAGCCCAGCCCCGGGCAGTACGATACTGGACGCCGAGGCGCAGACGGGTTACTACGTGCCGTGAGCGGCAGGCCCGCCGGCAACGAGTTGCCAATCGATTGCCCGGCTACGCGGACTTGAGTAGGCGCAGCCGGGCTTGTATCTCGCCATTAGCCTCCCGCAGCCGCTGCTCGTGGTCGCAGTGGATGTTGAGGATTTTTTCGAGGCGCGCGATCATATCGGGTGGGGCCTTGCCGATGGTGATTAACTCGCCGGCTTGCACATAGACGACCTGCCAGGCGCGGGCCTGCTGTTCCAGCAGTTCCTGAAACAGTCCGATGTCGCCGTTGTCCAGGGCGATCTCTTCCTGGGTTTGTATCTCATGCAGCTTCCCCATCGCTTCCCACAGCGTCAGGGGGCGGTCCGATTTGCCTGGACTACTTGTGCTGCTTGGTCGCGGCATGGATTCTTAGCCTCATTCCAGGCATCGCCCGGCGCACAGCGCACCACAGTGTCAAACATCATCACCACAAGTGTCCTGAGGGCGGGAGCTGCGCCTGCACAGGTGAACAGAGGTGATCGGCATAGGTCGGCACTGCCATGACTAGCTGCTCCTGCCTTGAGTGCTGCTGGCACTAGGCGTTATCTGATGAATAGTACGAACTGGCCAGGTCCTCGACCTGTGCTGCCATCGAGCCACCCAGGGCCTCGGCACGGGCGAGGGCCTGCTTCACCGCCAGGAAGAACTCCTCTACCTGGGCGAGATAGTCCACCAGGTCATTGCGAAGCTGCTTAAGCTGCTCGTCAAGGGCATCCATACCGTCGTAGACTCGATCACTAGCCAAACTCAGCGTGTCGCTGTCATGGTCAGTGAGCTCGGTCTGGGCCAGTAGGAGCTGCTCTTCGGCCTGACGGAGTTGCGGACTAGTGATGGGACTTTCGCAGACCTGGGCCAGTTGCGCGAGAATACCGTCAACGTCCGTGCCGGAACTTCCCCCAGATGTCGCGGCCATCCCGGCCACGTTGTCGGCCATTATGATTCCCCCCTACGCCTTCGTGGGCGCCATCAACGTTGTGGCGACCTTCACTACCCATGTATCGGCACACAGTTCCGGTCTCTTTAGTTTTTTCGCCATACTCTCCCGGGACGTGGGACCGACGAGGGTATTTAGGATAGGGCAGACAATGGTACCCGGCACCTAACTCAAGTCGCCTGGCCGCGCTCCGAGTTTGGTGAGAGGACGAAACTGTGTTAGAGTATGTGTGCTCAACTGTTGTGTCCCGTCAAATGAGGTGATGTGATGCGCATCCCGACAGTGAAGTTGTCTTCCGGCTACCGAATCCCGCAGCTTGGTCTGGGGACCTGGCAACTTGGGGGCGAAGAGTGTATGGCCTCAGTCAAAGCTGCCCTGGAACTGGGCTACTCTCACCTTGATACTGCTGAGGCCTACGATAACCACGCCGAGGTGGGGCGGGGCATGGCCGGCTTTGACCGCTCGGAGACATTCCTGACCTCTTAAGGTCCCGTATGAGCGCTTGCACTACGGCGACGTCCTGAGCAGTTGCGACGAGGCGCTGCACGATCTGGGGACCGACTACCTCGACCTCTTTCTGATTCACTGGCCCAATAAGAAGATACCTATGCCGGAGACACTGCAAGCGATAGACGAGCTGCACGAGCAGGGGAAAGTGCGCAGCATTGGGGTAAGCAACTTCACCATCTCCCACATTGACCAGGCTGTGGCAGTCAGTGGTCTGCCTATAGCCAATAACCAGGTGGAGTTTCATCCTTCGTTCTACCAGAAGGAACTGCTGGAGTTCTGCCAGAGCCGCGCCATCGCCCTAACCGCCTACTGCCCACTTGGCCGGGGGGCCGACCTTAACAACAAGGTCATCGTGGTGCTGGCAGATAAGTATGCGAAAACGCCCGCTCAGATCTGCTTGCGCTGGCTGGTTCAGAAGGGAGCAGTCGTCATCCCCAAGTCCGCCTCGCCGGCCCACCTGCACAGCAATATGGATATCTTCGACTGGCAGCTTGCCTCCGAAGACGAACAGAAGATAGACAACATCAGCCAACAGCAGCGGCTGATTGACCCCGATTTCGGAGAGTTCTGAGCGGGGTTCGTGCCCAAGCGTCGTGCCCGAAGCCTTTTGGCGGAAGGTATCCAGCCTCAGCAGGCTGGTGGGGTGAGCTTGTGAAAGGCCGTTCTCCCATCTCCCGCGGGGCGAGGGGCTCAGGGTGAAGCTGCCATCTGGCGCTCAGAGGACTGGCTTAGGCTGCGGCGCGGTAGCTCTGCTGACCATCTTCCATAGCCTCGAGGATGAGTGCCGCTAGATGCTTGCTGTCCAGTCGGTACCGCCCGCTGGCCAGCTTGTCTTGCACTATCCTGACTCGCTCCGCCCGGACCCGGGGCATCCCTGCCAGCGCTCGGCTGATCGTCTGCAACGGGCGGACGCGCTCCGAGAGATGTACCGACTGGTCGACGGGCACGGGCGACTGCTTTCCCTGATTCTCAGTGGGCGCGCTTTCCGCCGCTTTCCCTACTAGTGCGATAACGCCATGCCCAGATGTCTCCATTGGCATTGCCCTTAACCTCCTCATTAGCGACAACCGGTACTCCGCGCACACCGGTCTCCGAAAAGGTCCCAATATGTCTCCTGGTCAGTTTATCGGCACGAAATATGCATACTTTAGCTGCAAATCTGCCCTCCGGCTTCCTGATCACCCCTGCCTTGTTGCGCTTCCTCTGGCTTGAACTGCCGTTGCTTGTCGCGATCTCTTGTCACCTGCTGTGCGATTGCTCTCTACTCCTGACTGTCCGCTGTTCGCTTTGCCAAGAAGTGGTCCCCCTGCTCCCCGTGGCGAGTTTGCCCCTCGTTCCATCATTCTCAACTTCCAGGGAGAGCTTCCGTGCGCCGACCCGCCGCTGAGGGGCAAGGCAATAAACCAGAGGCCCTTGACCGGGCTTCTCCAGTAAACCACGCCCCCTCATTCTTGTTCTCTGCCACTACGCTGGCTTCGGGCTGCCGTTGCCCAAACTCGCCCTCAAGAAAGGCCACCCCAATGCCGATATGCCAATGAGGGTTTGTCACTGCGCAAGCAGTCTCGGCCAGGATGCGAGGCTTCTCGAGAGCGGCCCTTTTCTTGGGCTTGCTCTCTTCTCATGCCATTGTCTCTACTACACTGGGGGGCACAATGCTACAGCTTCAGTACGAGATCGGGCCACGCACCCACACCACCGTCAGCCCGCATATTGTTGTACGCAGCGCCTTGCTTGAACTCGACTACGTTGATCTCTCCCGCCGTATCCAACAGGAGCTGGCGGAGAACCCCGCACTTGACGTTGACCTGGACAGCAGTGATTATGAGCCGTTGCCGGTGGGGCTGCCCCCCGCCGCCCAACGTTCGGCCTCCGCCGGCCCCCGCTTTGCCGGGGCAGCTTTGCCGATGAGCTCGCTCCCAGCACCCCAGTCTCTCCAGGACGAGTTAGTCTGGCAGTTGCATGCCAC
>JAUVXR010000024.1 GCA_030603495.1 bacterium | reverse complement strand
ACCGCCCTGATAGGTGGTCAGCAGCAGATAAGGACGCGACATCTGAACTAATCTGAAGCTGAAATCCTAAGTCTCTTAACTCCGTTTCTGCGACGAAACCGTCTGCTGGCAATCATCGAAGGCTTTCTCAACGGTCTCATTATTGAAACTGGCCAGGGCCGAGGGGTCAGCTCCCTGCCTGGCAGAGCACGTATAGCTGCCAAACCCAGCTAAGGGGTGATGAGTATATGACAACCTACGAATTGATTCTGAGCCGGCGGACCATCCGCAAGTTCCAGCAAGAGCCGGTGCCGCAGGAGTTGCTGGAGAGGTGCGCCAATGCCGCACGGGTAGCCCCCTCTGGCGCCAACCTCCAGCCCCTGGAGTATATCGTCGTCAACGATCCTGAGCAGTGCCAGCAGGTATTCCCTCATACCGCCTGGGCGGGCTACCTCGACGACGGTACTCCTCAACCCGGCGAGCAGCCGACGGCGTATGTATTCATCCTGACCAACACGGAAATCCGCGCCAATGCGCCCCAGGATGTAGGCATCGCCGCCGAGAACATTGTCCTGGTGGCGCTCGATGAGGGCGTAGGGGGCTGTATGATCGGCTCGCTGGATCGGGATGCGCTCCGGCAGATGCTCGAGGTGCCCAGCCAGTGCGAAATATCGCTGGCCATCGCCCTGGGCTACCCCGCTGAGCAGCCGATGATGGAGGAAATGACCAGCGACTCAATCAAGTACTACCTTGACGAAGACGGCACCCTCCGTGTGCCCAAGCGGGCGCTGGCGGATGTGCTTCACTGGAACGGATACTAATCAGATAATGCTGTAGTAGAATAACTCAACTACGGAGCAGGCGACATGCACAATCCGCTCAAGCAAATGATAGCCAATGATACTCCTGTTTGGGGAACGATGCTCCAGGAGATGACCTCGCCAGGTGCGCCGCAGCTTCTCAATAATGCTGGCTTTGACTGGTTCGTTATTGACTGCGAGCACTCCTGGCCGGGACTGGAGCGCTGCGCGTGGCTGATCCGCGTGGCCCGGGCCATTGGCTTCCCCATCTTCTTCCGCATCTCCCGCACTGTCGGGCAGATGCTTAGCCGCCTGCTGGATATTGGGGCCACTGGACTGATCGTCCCCTACATCGAGAACGCCGAACAGGCTCAGGAAGTGGTCAACTGGGCCAAGTACCAGCCCACCGGCCAGCGCGGGAGGGCCAGCGGCGTGGGGCTGGAAGATTACGAACGGTGGCCGTTGCCCGAGGCGCTCGACCGCCACGATGCCTATACCATGGTCGTAGTACAAATCGAATCGAAGACGGGCGTGGACAACTGCAGCGAGATCTTCGCGGTCGAGGGTATTGATGCGTGCTTCGTGGGCCCGGCGGATCTCTCACTCAGCCTCGGCGTGCCCGGCCAGCGTGAGCATCCGGACGTCACGGCAGCCATCCACACCGTTTTTGCCGCCGCCCAGGCCAGCAGCGTCGCCCCCGGCATTCACATGAAAGATGTGGACCAGCTCCGTTATTGGGTGGCGCAGGGCGGGCTGTTCATGGCCTACAGCAGCGACATATCAATGATTACCCAAGCCAGCACCCAAGTCCTGGCCCAGCTCCGCGCCAGCGATGCTGACACCTGCCAGTGATTTGCGCCGCACAAGGAGGGCAGCCGCAATGCCTCGAGTAGTCTGTCTGGGAATAATAGTCGTGGACGTATGGGCCTGGCCGGTGGATCAATGGCCAGAGAAAGGGCGATTGCTACTGGTTGACGAGATCGGCATCGGCCTGGGCGGGCATGCCACCAACAGCGGCCGCTGTCTGGCCAAACTGGGCGTGGACGTAGCCGTGATGGGCTGCATCGGCCAAGACGGCCTGGGCGACTTCGCTCTCGAGGAACTCCAGGCGCAGGGGGTAGAGACCACCTCCATATATCGTACTGCCGCCACCGGTACTGCCGCCACGCTGATCATGGTGGACGGCGCCGGCGAGCGTACCTTCGTCCACGCTGTCGGCGCCGACGGTGAGATCCGGCCCCAACAACTCGACATGGACCTCGTTAAGTCTGCCCAGTTTCTGTATATGGCCGGGGCGCTGGCCATGCCCGGGTTCGACGGCGAGCCCCAGGCCCAGGTCATGGCTGAGGCCCAGCAGGCCGGGCTGACGACCGTCCTGGATGTGGTCTGGGACGCTACCGGTAAGTGGCTGGAAACGCTGGCACCGGTGCTGCCCCACACCGACATATTCCTGCCCAGCTTGGTCGAAGCGCAAGAAATCACCGGCCACAAGGACCCCTCAGATGTGGCCGCCTTCTTGCTGGATACGGGGATAGAGATCGTGGGCCTGACCAATGGGGCCGAAGGGGTCTGGGTCTTCACCGCCAATGAGGAAATAGCCTTACCCGCCTATGAGGTGGACGTCGTGGATGGCAGCGGCGCAGGTGACGCGTTCACGGCTGGCTTTGTCTATGGTTGCCTCCATGACTGGGAGTTGGAGCGCACCGCGCGCTTCGCCTGCGCCATGGGTGCGCTGGCCACCACCACGCTTGGCACCACCACCGGCATCAAAGACTACCAGCAGGTCCTGGCCTTCCTGCAAGAGCGCGAGCCGCAAAACTGGGAGTAGGCAGCAGCCCACCGTGGCACAACGAAGAAAAGGGACAAGCCTCGGGCAGGGCTTGTCCCGGTGTTTTTCAGAGTTGACCTCGCTTTAGGGGGAGAGCACGCCGGCATCAATCAGCTCGAATGTCGCCTCGCCATCGCAGTAATCAGCCACGACCTCGCCCTGGACCTGGTCGCCCCATTGCAGCACTCGCTCGGCCAGCGGGTCCTCGATGACCCGGCGAATCGCACGGCGCAGCGGCCGGGCACCCATCGTTGGATCATAGCCCTCTTCGGCCAAATGGGTCCGCAGCCGCTCGGTAATCTGCAGCATCAAGCCCCGCCCGCCCAATTGCTCATGGACATTGCGCAGCTCCAGATCAATGATCTCATCAATCTGCTCCAGCGTCAGCGCGTGGAAGACCACTACGTCGTCCACACGGTTGAGGAACTCCGGACTAAAGGTCTTGCGCAGCTCATCGGTGACCTTCGTCTTCATCCGTTCGTAATCGCGCTGGTGCTGCTTGGCTGTGGCTTTCTCCTCTTCGGTGGCGAAACCGATCGTGATGCCTTCGCTTATCAGGCGAGCGCCCACGTTGCTAGTCATGATTACGACCGTATTCTTGAAGTTCACCACGCGACCCTGAGCATCGGTGAGGCGCCCGTCTTCCATTATCTGGAGCAGGACGCTGAAGACATCGGGGTGCGCTTTCTCGATTTCATCAAACAGCACCACGGAGTAGGGCCGGCGGCGGACCGCTTCGCTGAGCTGGCCGCTCTCATCATAGCCGACATACCCGGGCGGGGCACCGGTGAGACGCGAGACAGTGAACCGCTCCATATACTCGCTCATGTCAATCCGCACGAGCGCGTTTTCATCACCGAACAGGAAGCGGGCCAAGATCCGGGCGAGCAGCGTCTTGCCAACCCCGGTCGGGCCCAGGAAAATGAACGAGCCGGTGGGACGATTCGGGTCCTTGATGCCGGCCCGGGCACGGCGTACGGCCCGAGAGACCATAGCGATGGCTTCATCCTGCCCTACCACATCCTCGTGCAGGGCATCTTCCATCCGCAGCAGCCGCTCAGACTCTTCTTCGGTCAGTGCCGTTACCGGTATCCCTGTCCAGGTGGATACCACCTGGCCGATGTCCTCACGGTAGACGTAAGGCTGCTCCCTATCGGCCTCCGGCGCGTCAGTAGCCTCAACACTCTCGGACTCGAGGTCCCCGTACTCCCCCCAGGCCGGCCCAGTGCTGTCTACCGCCTCTGGCAGCCCCGCCGCCAAGGCCTGGACGTCAGTAGTCATCTTGTACTGGCGCAGCTTCACCCGGGAGCCGGCCTCATCAACCAGGTCAATCGCCTTGTCGGGCAGTGCCCGATCGGTAATGTACCGGCTGGACAGATCCACTGCCGCAGCTATCGCCTCGGGTGTGTAATAAACCTGGTGAAAGTCCTCGTAGCGTTCCTTGACCCCCTCCAGGATCAGCAACGTCTCTTCCAGGGTGGGCTCGCGGACCATAATCGGTTGGAAGCGGCGCTCCAGCGACGGGGTCTTCTCAATGTATTTGCGGTATTCATCCAGAGTAGTCGCGCCAATGCATTGCAGCTCGCCGCGAGCCAAGGCGGGTTTGAGGATGTTCGAAGCATCCATAGCCCCTTCGGCTGCGCCTGTACCGACGACAGTATGCAGCTCGTCCACAAAGATGATGATCTGCCCCTCCGAGTTACGGATCTCCTCCATCACCCGCTTCATTCGCTCTTCGAACTCGCCGCGATACTTCGTCCCTGCTACCAGGCTGGCCAGGTCCAGCGCCATCAGGCGGCGGCCCTTGAGCAAATCAGGCACTTCGGAGCTGACAATGCGCTGGGCCAGGCCCTCAATAATTGCCGTCTTCCCTACCCCCGCATCACCAATCAGGGCCGGATTGTTCTTGGTCCGGCGGCACAGGATCTGCATAACTCGCTCGATCTCAGCTTCGCGCCCGATAACCGGGTCCAGTTTGCCCGCGTGGGCCAGCCGCGTAAGGTCCCGGCTGAAGTGGTCCAGATTCGAGGTCTTCGACTTGCGCTCATCTCCGCTCTGCTCCCCATCCCTTCCTGCTAGTTCGCGGAGCAGATGCCGCACTTGCCGCAGTTCCAGGCCGCAGCGCTGCAGCACCCGATAGGCCGGACCTTTGCCCAGCCGCAGCAAACCCAGCAGCAGGTGCTCGGTGCCGATGTGCGCATCGCCCAGGTGCCGGGCTTCGGCATAGCCAAGCTGCAAGACCTGCGTCGCATCAGGGGTAAACGACAGTTCCCGGCTGGCCTCCTCAATTGGCCCCAGCTCCATGCCCTCCTCCAACTCGGAGCGCAGCAGATCCAGATCCACGCCTGCCACATCCAATGCTTCCAGCGCCAACCCCTCACCTACGCGCAAGAGCCCCATTAGCAGGTGTTCCGTACTTATCAATTGGACCCTACTGCGCTGCGCTTCACCGTGCGCCAACAGCACGGCCCGCCGCGCCCGAGGGGTGAATCTTTGCCATAGCTCCATATCTCTGCTCTCTCCTGCATTCCCACAGCGAGAACTGCGAGGCTATCTACTATTATTGCATATGTATAGACGTTCCCGCCCCGGCGAAAGTTTCCCCGGCGAGGGCACACAATAGATATCGGCACCGCGCCCCCGTCAGTAAAACCTGCAGCTCCTGTTAAGAGCCGCTCCCACTCGGGCGCGGCGGTCGTCAAGCCTCTGTCGTCCTTCTTACCTAACGCCCCAGCCGGGCAGGTTGTTCCACTAAGACGACTGTCACTCGTATATCGGCGCACCTTCGCTCCGGACCAGTTCGCGGAACGCCTCACGCAGCTTCTGGGTCAGCGGGCCGATCTTCCCCTCTCCGATGCTGCGGCCGTCCACGGTCACGACGGGGATTATCTCCGCGGCCGTCCCCGTCAGGAATACCTCTTTGGCGCTGTAGACTTCCAGCAGGCGGAAGAGATCCTCCTGGGCCTCGATCCCCATCTCAGCCAGCAGGTCAATAACCACCTGCCGGGTGATACCCCGCAGATTCCCCACGTGAACGGGTGGCGTCACCACATAGTCGTCACGAACCACGAATATGTTGTCGCCAGTACATTCGGCCACGTATCCGTCGCTGCTGAGCATTATGCCTTCGGGCACGCCAGCCCGCACCGTTTCAATCTTAGCCAGGATGTTATTCAGATAGTTGAGGCTCTTCATCCCCGGATCCAGCGCGTCCGGCGAGGTGCGGCGCGTCGTACAGGTGATTACCTCCAGGCCCTCTTGATAGAATGCCTCGGGATACAACGCTATCACGTCTGCGATTATGAACACCGTGGGGCGTGGACACTTGCGCGGGTCTAGGCCCAGATCGCCCTTGCCCCGGGTCACCACCAACCGGATGTAGCCGTCGGTCAACTCATTAGCTCGACAGGTCGCCAGGACCGCCTCGCACATTTCCTCGCGGCTCAGGGGAATGTCGAGCATTATGGCATTGGCCGAGTCCCACAGTCGCGTCAGGTGCTCATCGAGACGGAAGACCCGGCCGTTATAGGCGCGAATGCCCTCAAATACCCCATCGCCATAAAGCAGACCGTGATCAAAGACCGAGACCTTCGCCTCTTCCTCCGCCACCATTTCCCCATCTAAGTAGATGTGTAAAGACATCAAAGACCACCTATGTGCTGAGTCTATCCCCTGTAGCTACCCCATTCCGCCGCAAGCCAGCTCGCCGGCATAGACAGGAGATTACTCACTCTTACGAATTATACCACTTTCGGCGCCGATTATTCAACAAAACCGGTACCAGAGACTACGCCCAGGTTATCTCGCCCGCAGCCTCTGAGATGAGCACATCCTTCAGAAACCTGACCGCCTTCAGGAAACCCTCGTCAGCGGTCATCAGGCTGTCCTCGTGCTCGATGCTCAGCACGCCGTCGTAGCCGCACATCCGCAAGGTGCTGATCAGGTCCTTCCAGACGCTGTCATCGTGGCCGTAGCCCACGGTGCGGAATATCCAGGCCCGGTTGGGCTCATCACCGTAGTGCTTGGCGTCCAGGACACCATTGACCCGAGCATTCCACTGGTAGACACAGGAGTCCTTCGCATGGAAATGCTTGATGACCTCACCCTGCTCCTGCAACCAGCGTACCGCCGCCGCAGGCTCGATGCCCTGCCAGAACAGATGGCTGGGATCGAAGTTGGCGCAGATGCGCTCGCCATACTTACCGCACGCCTCGCGCAGCTTGATGAGCGTCTCCGGGTTGTAGACCAGGAAATTGGGGTGCATCTCGAAACAGATGTAGACCCCGTTGCTGGCGGCGTAGCGCGCTTCCTGCTTCCAGTACGGCATCGCCACTTCATTCCACTGGTATTCGAGCGCCGCCAGAAGATCCTCCGGCCAGGGCGCGACGACCCAATTGGGCACCCGGTCCCGCGGACTGCCCCCCGGCAGTCCGGAAAAGCCGTTAACACACTCAATGCCCAGTTTGCTGGCCAGCTTGACCGTAGCCCGGCAGCCCTCATGATGGGCATTGGCCATCCGCTTGTCAGGATGAAGGGGATTACCGTGACAGCTCAGCCCCGATAGCACCAGCCCGCGGCTCTCGATCGCCTTCATAAAAGCATCACGCTTGCGCTTGGAGCTGTTGAGCTCCGTTACGTTGCAATGGACATCACCCGCATAGTTCGCCGTGCCGATCTCCACCGCTTCACAACCCGCCTCGACAAACCAGTCCAACGCCTCCTCGAACGGCAGATCCCCCTTCGCCACCGTAAACGCACCGACTTTCATTGCTTATGACCTCCTTTGACGACTGAAGAATGGTGAAACCTGTTGCATTCTATCTTTTGGCAACTACGCGCCCAACTGGGCGAGATGTTCTCGTGTATCTCACCGAAAGCAGCCAGACCTTCGCTGGTCTGTAGGTGCTCGCACATCGCCTTGTACACGTCCCGCCGTTGAAGCATCGCCGAAAGTATTATTGTTCATCCGTAGCAAAGATAACGGCTTACTGCCTTCAAGTCCAATATCTTATTCGCCAACGGTAGGTGAATGTCCTCCCCATACTTCGCTGCAGGGTAAATCAAAGCTGGGGGCGGGTCGCAATACGTGCGTTTTCCTCCAGCCCCCTTGCTCTGCTGCTCAGAATGTTGTCGCTTCGACTTTTCTACCCGTTGAGTCGCCGTAAGCCAAGGCGGGCTGAAATTAGCTGGCGCGCTTCTGCCGGACTTCTTTGCCCAGCCTTAGTGCGTCGGTTGCAGTAAACTCATCGTTTTGATATAATGTTGACAGGCGGCTCTGGAGAGTTGCCAGGTGAGGACAGACTTGGAACCTGAGTTAGGACTAATCCTGCTCCTGCTGGGTACCTCTGCGTTCTTCTCCGGAAGCGAAGTAGCGTTCCTCGCGGTGGGTGATGCCCGATTGCGCTACCTCACCGAAAAAGGTTCGCGCCTCGCCCAACTGCTCCTGTTCATGCGTGGCCATCGCGCCTGGGTATTGTCTACCGTACTCATCGCCATCACCGTCTCCAATTATACCGCCGAGCGCCTGGCTACGACTCTGGCAGTCAAGTGGATTGATCCCACCGTCGGTCCAATTGTCGCCTATGTTTCCGTGATCGTCATCGTGCTAATCTTCTGCGAGGTTACGCCCATACAATACGCCGTGCGCCACAGTGAGTCAATGGCGACGCGCGCGGCGTTGCCGATAGCGATATTCGCCACGCTTCTGGCGCCGGTCATCTTCGTACTGAGTACGATTGCGCGCGGCCTTCTCTTGCTGGGCGGAGTCCGCCGCGACGCTGCACCTGCTCCGGTCACCGAGGACCAACTCAAGGCGATGATCGAGCAGGGCGAGCAAGAGGGCACGGTGCCCGCGGGGCAGCAGCGGATGTTGTATGGGGCGCTGGACTTCGGCGATCAGACCGTAGCCCAGGTCATGACACCCCGGCCGGACATTGTGTGGGTAGGATCGCAGTGCACGTTGCAGGAGGCCCTCGAAACCGGTACCACCGAGGGCTTCTCGCGCCTGCCCGTCTGCAAGGGCGATCTGGACGATGTCATTGGCGTCATCCACATCAAAGACGTATTACCCTATTTGCGCACCGGCGAGATGGACAAGTCAGTGCGACGGGTGGCGCGCGCGCCGATGTTCGTCCCCGAAAGCCTCCCCGCCAACGTGCTGCTGCAGCGGCTGCAGAGGAAACACCGCACTATAGCTATCGTCAAGGACGAATTCGGCGGCACGGCTGGGTTGGTGACCGTAGAGGACCTCCTCGAGGAGATAGTCGGGGAGATCACCGACGAATACGACATAGAAGAGCCCGAGATCCAGGCAGTGGGCGAAGGCGAACTGCTGTGTGATGCCCGCATCTCTCTGCACCTGCTGGACAACTATGTGCTGCCGGAGCTACCCGAGACCGAGTATGACAGTCTGGGGGGCCTGGTTCTGGATATCGCTGGCCACATACCTGCGCAGGGCGAGCAGGTATCATGGGGCAGCGTGATCTTCGTCGTCGAGGAGACGGCAGGCAATAGGATCGAGAAGGTGCGCGTTATCCAGCAGCCGCCACAAGCTAGTGAGTAGACTGAAAGCTGGCAATATGACCTGGCAAGCGAACAATTCCAGCAACGTTCTCCCAGGGGGAGGCTGATACCGACCTTGGACGCCCCCTTACCTGTAATAGGAGCGGTGGTCATCGTCGTCGCGCTGGCGGGTATATTCTTCGTCTCGCTGGCGGAGGCCGCCCTGGTGGCGGTGCATCCGCTAGTGGTGCGCCGGCGGGCTGAACGGGGCGATGAGCGCGCCCGGATAATTCGGCAGTTACGGCAGAGCGGCCACTACCTCACAGCGCTTATCGTCTCGATGAACGCCGGGATTATCCTGATCTCTACGATAACGACCGTGATGGCTGCGCATCTGTTCCCCGCGGACGCCAGCACTCGGCAGGAGCTACTGCACATCGGGATGATCGCGGTGATCGTGGTGATCAGCGAGCTGACTCCCAAGACTTACGGATCGCTGTTCGCGGAGCCAGTAGCGCTGCGGGTCGCCCGACCGGTTCAGCGACTGACCCACGTGCTGGGGCCAGTGACGCGGGTGCTGATGGCGGTGAGCCAAGCGCTGTTCAATGCGGTGGGTACGGGCCTGGAACGTCGGGCGGAACTGATGACACCGGGCCAGATTAGGGTCGCCGCGGAGCTCGGCGCGGAAAATGGTCAAGTGACCCAGGAAGAGACCGAGATGCTGGAGAGCGTCATGGCGCTGACCGACACTACCGCGCGAGAGGTAATGGTGCCGCGGCTTGATATCGTCGCGCTGCCGCTGACCGCACCCATTGACCAGGTCATCTCGACCGCGCTGAGTAGCGGTCACTCGCGCATCCCGGTCTACGAAAAGGAGATTGATCAGGTAGTAGGCATATTCTACGTTCACGACCTGCTCGCTACGCCGGCCCAAAACTGGGACGACCTGCAACTGCACGAGATAATGCGCGAACCGGTGCTGGTACCGGAAAGCAAGTGCGTGGACGAGATACTATGGATGATGCGCGAGCAATCAACCCACCTGGCGGTGGTGATCGACGAGTTCGGCAGCACCGCCGGTCTGGTGACTATTGAAGACATCCTCGAGGAGCTGGTCGGCGAGATCGAAGACGAGCACGACTTCGCTGAGCCGGAAATTGAGCTGCTGAGCGTCACTGAGGCATTGGTGGACGGCAGGGCGCATATTGAGGATGTCAACAAGGCGCTGGGGACGGAGCTACCCGAAGACGAATACGAGACTGTGGCCGGGTTGGTCAGCGCCGTGGCCGGGCATATCCCGGAGCCCGGTGACGTGATAACCTACAGGCGGGTTCAGTTCATCGTGCAGGAAGGCGATGAGCAGCAGATAGAGCGCTTGCAGATAGTCGTACCCCCTGAAGGCGGTGGTTAAGCTGCCTCGGCGCGTGCAAAAGGTGCACAAGAAGAAGCGGCGGCTGGAGGTCTGTCTACGTCTGAGCGACTACCAGTACCCCGGGGAGAGACAGCATTACTGGACGAGCACGGGTGTCGTCGTGCTGGTGTCGGTATGGATCGCGGGCATGGGCTTATGGAAGTTCCACGACACCTGGACCTACCAGTGGGGCTACCTTCCCGTCTGGGTGCTCATCTCAGCACCGCTGGTCAGCTACCTCGCGGCTCGGCCCCGGCGCCAGCAGCTCAATAAGCTGGGCCACCCCGCCAAGGTCTGGGGCAGCAACTACCCTCAATACGGCCAGATGCTCACCCGGCTGAGCAGGCGGGCCTGCCTGCGGCAGGCCCCGCAAATGTACATCATTAACGAGGACGCGCCGTATATTTACAGCTTGCCGGATCGGGGCGGGACAATCATCGCCACCAAACCGCTTCTAGATGTGCTCGAGCCGGAGGAGTTTGAGGCCTTGGTGGCACACGAAATTGGGCATATTAAGTCGCACCACCTGCACTTAGAGCTGGCGATGACCTACGTGGATAACGTCAATCCAATGCTGAAGCTTGCCTTCGGTCCGGTCACCATCTGGCGGGGGCTGATGGGCTCATGGCGCGACGTCATCGAATACACGGCCGATCGCGTGGCCCTGCTGCTTACTCAGGACCCGGCATCTCTGCTGCGCGTCATCATCAAGTCAGCCGCTGCCGCCGACGAGCAGGCTGACCTCGACCAGGACGAAATTGACGCCTACCTGGAAGCGGCCGGCGCACTCGACACTGACGCCGGCCAGATCGAGCGTCTCTTCAAGATCAGCGAATTGATCAATAAGCAGCCCAATATGCGCGAACGGCTCCAGGAGATTGGCCAATTCGTCAGTAGCGAAGAGGGCAAAACGGCCTTCGGAAAGATAGGCGAGATACTCCAGGAAATCACTCAGGAGAGATAGAAACGGCGGCCCGACATCAGCAGGGCTAGTCCGCCGCCGGATAGGAGCCGAGGACCTGGAGCAGCGGGCATTGCCCCCCTAGATCGTCCAGGGCCTGCTGTACGTTCGGATCGCTGCGATGGCCCTCGAAGTCCACGAAGAAGACGTACTCCCACAGTCGGCCCCGGGCGGGCCGCGATTGTATGAAGGTCATATTGATGTCGTGGGCAGCCAGTGGCTCTAGTGTGGTGGCCAGGGCCCCGGCTCGATGGGAAGTGGTGAAGACAATTGAGGTCTTGTCCTGGCCGGTGGCCTGCGCATCGCGGGTTCCGATGACGAAGAAGCGGGTTCGGTTAGCTGGCTCGTCCTCGATATTCTCCGCAAGAATTTCTAGCCCATACGCCTGCGCCGCCAGCTCGGTAGCGATAGCTGCACCGGTCGGATCCTGCGCAGCCTGCTGCGCTGCCGCGGCGGTACTGGTGACACTCTCCACCGGGACGCCGGGCAGATTCTGCTGCAGCCACTCGCGGCTCTGGGCCAGAGGCTGAGGGTGGCTGTAGAGGGTGGTAACCTCCTCCAACGGGCAGTTGGCGACTACGAACAGATGCACCGGCACGTATAGCTCGCCGCTAATCAACAAATGGCTGTCCAGGAAGCAGTCCAGGGTTTCAGGAACGACACCGCCAGTGGAGTTCTCGATCGGCACCACGCCGAAGTCGGCCTGCCCCTTCTGGACGACGCGGAAGACGTCGCTTATACTGGTAACGGGGAGCAGCATAGTGCTGCCGCCGAATTGCCCGCGGGCCGCCAAGTGAGTGAAGGTATGCTCGGGTCCCAGGTAGGCGACCTTCAGCAGCTGTTGGATGTTGCGGCAGGCGGCCAGTATTTCCCGGTAGATATGCCCGAGAGCATCAGCGGAGAGCGGGCTGGCGTCAAATTCAGCTAGGCGCCGCAATATCTGCGCCTCACGCGCCACATCATAGACCGCAGCTTGCTCGCCTTGCTTGCTGTGGCCGATCTGTGCCGCCAGCTTCGCCCGCTCGCGCAGCAGTCCCACTAGCTGCTCGTCTAGCTGGTCAATACGTTGCCGCAGCTCATCCAGATTCATCGGTGTTAAACCCCTGCAGTCTCCAACATCTGTCTGGGTAGTTATTGTCAGTTATGTTAGCACAAGCACGGTGCTCTGTGCAACAAAGCCACAGGAGGAGGAAATCACAGGTCGAACAGCGAAACCTCCTTACCGGCGGCACGATGGCACAATCTGCACTGATATATCATCTGGCCATTCGTGCTTAGCCCACGTGCAAAGGTAGGGCAATGGCAGTAGAAAACAACGATATTCCGCCGGACCTGTGGGAGGAATGTTCTTCCTGCCACCAACTACTGTACAGCAAGCAACTGGCCAACGAGCAATGGGTCTGCCCACGGTGCGGGTATCATCTGCGGCTGACCGTGTGGCAGCGATTGGCGATTACTGCCGACGATGGGAGTTTCGAGGAGTGGGACGCTGACTTGCCGCTGGTGGACCCCTTGGAGTTCCCCGATTACCGCCCCAAGGTTGAGCAAGCCCGGGCCAAGACGCAGATGAGCGAGGCGGTTCTCACCGGCTGGGCAGCTCTGGAGCAGATGCCCTTCGGCCTGGGCATTATGGACCTCGACTTCATCGGCGGCAGTATGGGTTGGGTGGTCGGCGAGCGGATTACCCGGCTGATGGAGCGGTGTATCGAGCAGCGGCTGCCGGTGGTCATCTTCTGCGCCAGCGGGGGAGCCCGGATGCAAGAGAGCCTCATCTCGCTGATGCAGATGCCCAAAACCTCAGCCGCTGCCGGGAAGCTGCGCCAAGCGGGCCTCCCCTACATCTCCGTCATCACCCACCCCACCTATGGGGGGGTCGCCGCCAGCTATACCTTCCTGGGCGATATCATCATCGCCGAACCGCAGGCAGCGGTGGGCTTCGCCGGGCCCCGGGTAGTCGAAGTCACCGGCCTGGAGATCCGCCCGGGCGTACAGAGCGCAGAGTTTCAGTACAAGCACGGCATGATTGACCTGATCGTCAATCGCCAGGATATGCACAGGACCCTCGAGGCCCTGTTGGCGTGGTTTGACGGCACTCGTCGGGTATCGGCGGCAACTGGCCGCAACGGCAGACCAGCCTTGGTCGGGGAGATTGATGAGTGATGGGTGAGCAACAGATGCCCCCACATAGTAAAGTGGCAACGCCAACCAGCGCCTGGGAGAAGGTGGAGATATCTCGGCATCCCGCGCGCCCCTACACTCTGGACTACATCAGCCACATAATTGACGACTTCATCGAGCTGCACGGGGATCGGCGCTACGGTGATGACGGTGCCATCGTCGCCGGACTGGGCTTCTTGCAGGGCTGCCCGGTGGCCGTTGTCGGCCATCAGAAGGGCCGCACGGTCAGCCAGCGCCGCGAGCGCAACTTCGCCATGGCCCGTCCCGAAGGCTACCGCAAGGCGATACGGGTGATGCAACTGGCCGCCCGCGCCGGCCATCCAATCATCACCCTGATTGACACTCCCGGCGCCGATTGCCTGGAGGACGCCGAGAGCCGGGGAATAAGCGAGGCTATCGCCACTAACCAGCGCGATATGTTCGCGCTGGGGGTGCCGGTCATCTCCGTGATAATCGGCGAAGGGGGCAGCGGCGGGGCGATCGGCATCGGCGTGGGCAACCAGGTGATGATGCTGGAGAACGCCTACTACTCAGTCATCGCGCCGGAGTCATGCGCCGCGATTCTCTGGCGGGATGCGTCGCTGAACCAGGAGGCGGCCCAGGCGCTCAAGCTCACTGCCACAGACGCGCTGAAGCTCGGGGTGATTGACCAGATCGTTCCGGAACCACGCGGCGGTGCTCATGCTGACCATCGCGAGGCCGCCTACCTGCTGAGGAGTGTCCTGGTCGAGGCGTTCGAGGAGCTGGCGGGAATGTCGCCGGAAGAGCTAATCACCCACCGCTACGAGAAGTTCCGCCGCATGGCCGAGCCGGAAGGGCTGGGCGAGGATAGCTGAGTAGCTGGCAGTGCCCCAGCCCGAGTTCTTGCGCCGCCTGCTGTGTGGTCAGCTCGAGGTATTCGCGAGACTACGAGGGGCAGGCAAGAACGGAGCATCTCTTTAGGCTGGCTATTGGCGCATCTTCAACTACTATTTTGATTTCACCTTCTGACAGCGGGGCCTACCTACCAAGATGCTGGCTTATGGAAATCGCCTTTTGAATCTGTGAGCACGTCTGGAAACTGGCTTGCCCGAAGAACTCCGGGCCGAATCAGTTTGAAGAAATCGAATTCCTTTGCATGTTCTGTGCTAAAGCGTTTGTAAGGACAGAGAAGCCCAACCTTTTTCCCAATATCCTGACGAACGATACGAATCGGTGGAATCAGATCACTATCGTTAGACACAACGACCGCTGTGTCATAGTCGCACATGTGAGCATCATGCACTAGGTGAGCGCCCAAAGCCACGTCCGAACCTTTCTCGGTGGTCTCCCGAATTTTAACACGTCCTGACCCGTCCGCCAATGGCCGCCAGCGCTCATGAGACCGAAAGTGTCCACGGAAGATTTCGAGGTTCGGAATGGTCTCCAATGCTCGCAGGTACAACGATTGTCGGTTTGGTGAGTCTGGGTCTCTGGGAAGACCCGTCACCAGCGCAGTGAAGTATTGAATTCGGTTGATCTGATCCGTGGGTAGGAGAAGGCGACACAGTTCCGCGAGGTTCAGCCAGCGGTAAGGGGTACTCTTTACTGCGCCATAGTACAGGTTAAACCCGTCAATATAGACGTTGGTTGTCATCTCAGCCCAGTGAAAACGCAGAAGGCCCGACTTTCGTCAGGCCTTCGCTCCCCGTCGCCGAAGCTCCGGGGGGAGTTGTACAGTAATTATACGATAATCCGTTGAACTTGTCAAGGCCTTAATGCTAGTTAAACCCAGCGCAGCCAATTTTAGTATACCCACCTCGCCGGTTTCTATGCATTATGCCCTTCGCCACAGCCCCCGGTTATCCTGCTCACACCCGCCTGCTTGACGGTCAGCTCAATGTCTGCCGTACCTATTACTTGCGCGGGGTAAGCTGCGGAGAGGGCGTTCGCCTACAATCCCAGTACGATCCGCAGGCGCTCTGCTACCGCCTCCATTGTATCGGAAGACACCCTACCCCAACGCTCGGTGAGTCGTTGCCTGCTGATAGAGCGTACAGACATCTCTTATCAGCGCGGGGCTTGCCAGTATTCCCCCGTTCTTGTATCATAATGGGTACATCCCGGGGGGCACGAGCGCTTAGCACTCGGCCTGGAAGGCGAGGGGGCATGTCAGGGATACGTACTGTCAGTTTTGTCAGTAATAGCGGAGAATCAGCGCGGTGGTGCCGGAGGCCGGATTCGAACCGGCACGGGGTTTAAGGCCCCGCCAGATTTTGAGTCTGGTGCGTCTACCAATTCCGCCACTCCGGCAGCCAATCTGAGTATAGGTAATCTCTTAGCATACTGTCAAGAGGACCAGGTGGAAGATATGGACGAGTACGGACATAACCAGCTTGGCGCAGAAGAGCAGGCAGCCGACGCCGGTCGGCCTACAGTGCCACCGGCCGGTCCGCCACCTGCCTCTGCCCCACCTCCGCGCCGCACAAATTGGGGCTTAATAGTGGGCCTGGTAGTGCTGGGCTTCCTGCTGATAGGGGGCGGCCTGTTTATGATGATGATGTTCGCCTTCCTGGGGATGTTCAAAGCCTCCCCCGACCTGAGTGGAGGGCCCAAGGTGGGTGTCATCAACATCAGCGGCTCGATCAGCGCCGGCATCGAGGGTGGCGCATGGCCGTTCGCCGAAGCCCGCGGCTCCCGGACGACAATGAGCTACCTCCGCCAGGCTGCGGAGGATGACTCGATCAAGGCCGTAGTGCTGCGCATCAATAGCCCCGGAGGCAGCGGTGCCGCGTCCCAGGCCATATATAGCGAAGTCCAGCGCCTGTCCGAGAAGAAGCCGGTGGTCGCCTCCATGGCCGATGTGGCCGCCTCCGGCGGCTATTGGATCGCCTCGGGCGCCGATGTCATAATGGCTAACCCCGCCACCATCACCGGCAGCATCGGGGTCATCTTCGAGACACTCACATTCTACGATTTCATCGAGAAATACGGCCTGGGCAGCGAGACGATCACCTCGGGTGAGTACAAGGATACCGGCTCGCCCCTGCGGCCGATGCGGCCTGACGAGCGTGTCCTGCTCGAGGAGATGTTGATGGACATATACGAGCAGTTCGTCAACGACATCGCCAAGGCCCGGGGAATGGACAAGGAAGTAGTCAAGCAGCTGGCTGATGGACGGGTGTACACCGGCGCTCAGGCTCTGGAGGTCGGTTTGGTTGATGAACTGGGCAATTTCTACGACGCCGTTGACAAGGCGGGAGAACTGGGCGAAATCAAGGGGGCACCCAAGCTCAAAGACTACGGGCCCCGCTCGCCGCTCAGTCGCTTCTTTGACGAGATGGCCCAAACGGCGGCGCAGCAGATCAAGTCACAGCTCATGCGCGAGCTATCCGGCACGCTGACGGCGCCGGCGGCTCAACCGGAGTGTCGGTGACAGCAAGCCGGGGAGGCACGACTGGTTGTGGGTAAGAAGGTACTCCTAATTGACGGCAACAACTTGCTGCACCGGGCCTTTCACGCGCTGCCAGAGTCCCTCTCCACCTCGACGGGCCAGCCCACCAATGCGCTCTACGGCCTCGCGCAGATGCTCCTGCTCTTACTCGAGGAGCAGGCTCCTGATGCTGCGCTGGTGGCCTTCGACGCTCCTGGCAAGACCTTCCGGCACGAACAGTTTGCCGACTATAAGGCGAACCGCCCGCCGATGGATGAGGCGCTGGCGTCGCAGGTCGAGCTGGCCCACGAACTGGTCGAAGCTTTCGGCCTGCCCCAAACCGAACTGGCCGGCTACGAGGCCGACGACATTATTGGGACGATCGCCCAAAGAGCCGCGGCCAGCGGTGATCAGGTACTGATTGTCACCGGAGACCGTGATCTCCTGCAACTGGTTGGTGATGATGTCAAGGTCCTGGCGACGCTGCGGGGGCTGACCGACACCCGCCTCTACGACGCAGCCCGCATCGAAGAGGAGTACGACATCCGGCCTGACCAGGTGACCGACTACAAGGCCCTGGTCGGCGACAGCTCGGACAATATCCCCGGCGTGCCCGGCATCGGCCCCAAGACGGCTGTGCGGCTGCTGGGGCAGTTTCCTCACGTTGAGGACCTGCTGGCGCAGTCGGGAGAAATGGAAAGCGAGAAGCTTTCGGCAAAGATAGCGGAACACCGCGATACGATCAAGCTCAGCAAGGCCCTGGCGACGATAGTCACGGACAGCCCAGTTGAGTTGGACCTGGCTGACATTACCTGGGAGGGATATCGCGCGGACGAGCTGCGCACGCTGTTAGCGCGGTTGGAGTTCAGCAGCCTGCTAGCGCGGCTGCCGGCGGCGGAGCCCGGCGCCGAGGCGCCAGTCCCCCAGGCAGCGCTGAGCGAAGTGCTGGCGGCAACTGAGTCTGCGGGGCATTGTAACCTGGCCGTCGCCTCCGCTGACGGCGGGCTCCAGGGCCTGGCACTGGCGGCGGAAGAGGTGGGTGCCACTTACCTCCCACTGGGCTCCCCGCAAGAACAGGGCGGTGGCGGCGGGCTATTCGGCAAGGCGACGGCGACGGGCTCGGCGGTACCGGCGGTGGTCAGAGAGCTGCTGGAAGACCCAAAGACCGGCAAGTGCGGCTGCAATCTGAAGAGTATGGCGGCGGTCCTGGACGAGTACGGTATCCGGCTGAGGGGGTACGAATGGGACGCGGCAGTGGCTGACTACCTGATCGCACCCCAGCGCGACCACAGCGTTGACACCCTGGCAGGCTGTTACCTGCAGCAGGCGCTGCCGCCACCGGAGCAAGCGGAGCAGCGAGCATGCCGGGAAGCTATGCTCATTCCCGCGCTGCGCGCGACGCTGGCCGAGCACCTCGATAGCCAGAACGCAACAGCACTGTTCGAGCGAGTAGAGATGCCTCTGGCAGAGGTTCTCCGTGATATGGAGCGTGCGGGCATAGCCGTTGACTGCCCGCAACTCGAGCGCTTCGGCCAACAGATATCTGCTGACCAAGAGCAGCTTGCCAAGCGAATACACGAGCTGGCCGGCTGCGCATTCAACATCAACTCACCCCAGCAACTGGGCCAAGTGCTGTTCGAGAAGCTCGAACTGCCCGGGGGACGCCGGACCAAGACTGGCTGGTCAACGGCGGCCGGGATACTGGAAGACCTTGTCGAGGACCATGAGATTATCGGTGCCGTGCTGCAGTACCGCCAGGTTGCCAAGCTCTACTCGACCTACGTGCGGGGGTTGCTCGAGGGGGTTGACGCAGAGAGCGGGCGGGTGCACACTACCTTCGAGCAAACCGTCACTTCTACCGGCCGGCTGTCGAGCCGCAATCCTAATCTGCAAAATATTCCCAAGCGCACCGAACTGGGCCGGGAGGTCCGAGCTTGTTTCGTCGCGGGCGCGCCGGGTATGGTCTTACTGTGCGCGGACTATTCGCAGATCGAACTGCGCATTCTCGCCCACCTGTCGGGCGACAATAACCTGGTAGAGGCCTTCACCGCCGGCGAAGATATTCACAAGCGTACTGCCGCCGTTATCTTTGATCTGCCCATCGAGCAAGTGACTGACAAGATGCGCAGCTCGGCCAAGACCGTCAACTACGCCGTGATCTACGGAATGGGCAGCAACGCGCTATCGGCACAACTGGACATATCTCGAAAGGAGGCTGATAAGTTTATTGGAGACTATTTTCGGCAATTGCCAGGGGTACAACGGTATATGGAGCAGATCGTGGAGCAAGCACATCAGGATGGCTACGTCGAAACGATCTGCGGACGGCGGCGACCAGTGCCCGAGTTGCGCAGCAATAATCGGCAGGTCCGCGCGTATGCAGAGCGGGCCGCCGCCAACGCGCCGCTCCAGGGCTCAGCGTCGGATATCATCAAGATCGCGATGGTGGATATCGCCCAACGCTTGAAGGAGGCCAGCACCTCGGCACACATGCTGCTGCAGGTGCACGACGAGTTGGTCTTCGAAGTCCCTGTAGAAGACGTGCCGGCCGTGGCCCAGTTGGTTATGGAGATTATGGAGAGCGCGTGGGAGCTGTCCGTACCCCTGCACGTAGACGTTCAGATAGGCGAGAACTGGCGCGATTTGCGCGATGTATCGTGAAGATCAAGTAGTGACCATTTCTGATCGACTTGGGAACAAGGAACCATCAATAGGAGAAGACGACTATGGATTCGACCAGTGACAATCAACCTAAGGGCACCGACGAGAGCGACGACAGTTCTTTGGCCGAGCAGTATCAGGAACAACCAACCGAACACAAGCCAATTAGTTCCCGCTGGGATCTGCAGGAAAGCTGGACAGAACTGGAGGAAGCCACCCCCACGGATATTGAGAAAGGGGAGGTGATCTCCGGCACGGTGGTGGCGATTCAGGATCAGCACATCGTGGTAGATGTCGGGGCCAAGTTCGAAGGTGTGGTCCCACGCAATGAATTCGCCGACGGAGAGGACCTGCCGGCGCAGGGCGAAGAGATCAAAGTCGCCGTCGTCCACGTTGACGACGAGCGGGGGCTGATTACCCTCTCCAAGAAGCGGGCCGACTACGAGCGCGCGTGGCGAGAGCTCTACCAGGCCCGGGAGACGGGCGAGGTGCTCAGCGCAATGGTCGCCGAGCGAGTGAAGGGTGGACTGCGCGTTGACGTGGGTATGCCTGGCTTTGTCCCCGCCTCGCACGTAGCCATTCGTGATGTCCGGCGGCTTGATAAGCTCGTAGGCAGATCCCTGCAGGTGAAGGTCATAGAGGTCAACCAACAACGTAACCAAATCATACTCTCCCACCGCCAAGTCGTCGAAGAGGAGCGTGAGCGGCGGCGCCAGGAGACTCTGTCGAAGCTCAAGGAGGGCATCGTCTGCGAGGGCCGGGTGCGCAATCTGACCAACTACGGCGCGTTCATTGACTTGGGTGCCGTGGATGGGCTGCTGCATATCTCGGAGATGTCATGGACCCACGTCAACCATCCCTCTGAAGTCATCAAGCCAGGTGAGATCATCCGGGTGATGGTGCTAAGCATCGAAGATGACGGCCAGCGCATATCTCTGGGCCGACGCCAGATTCTCCCGGACCCGTGGCAGCAAGCGGCCAAGCGGCTCGAAGTCAACTGCATCATTGACGCGGTGGTTACTCGCGTCGTATCCGCCGGCGCGTTTGCCCGCCTGGCGGGTGTCGAGGTGGAGGGTTTCATCCCGCTGCGGGAGATGAGTTCCCACCGCATCAACAGCGCAGAGGAGGCGGTCAGCAAGGGCCAACAGGTGCAGGTCAAACTGCTGGACCTCAATGCGCAAGCCCACCGGATGACTCTGAGTCTGGTCGGCGCGGAAACCGAGCGCGACCTGCGGGAGTACGAAGAACATATGAAAGAACAGCAGGGCAGTACCGTTAAGCTAGGCGACCAGTTCGGCGATATGCTCGAGAAGGCCAAAGAGAGTATGCCGGGTGGCGAGCCAGCCGAACAAGAACCTGCCGCAGAACAGCCCGAAACTGGTGAAGGGGAGGCGTGCGGCGATACGGATGTCCCGCCCACGGAGACTCCGAAGCAGTCCCCGGAGGAGCCGTCCGAAGAGGAGGCTGCTGAGGCCGAGACCTGCCAGCCCGAGTCAGAGGCTGAAGAGACGTGTGGCGAGACGGAGGTCTCGCCCACGGAGACTCCCAAGCAGCCCCCGGAGGAGACGGCCGAAGAGGAGGCTGCTGAGGCCGAGACCTGCCAGCCCGAGTCAGAGGCTGAAGAGCCGCCCGACGCACCGGAACCAGAATCCGAGGAGCAAGAAGAGTCCTGAGGATCTCATCGAACCATGCTGGTACTGGGAATCGCCGGCCCTCTGGGGTCCGGTAAGTCTACTGTACTTAGAATGTTGCAGGATTTGGGTGCAGCCACTCTCCGGGCAGATGACGTATCGCGCGAGTTGCTCCGGCCCGGGCAGCGGGTGCTCGAACGGGCGCGCGCAGCCTTTGGGGAGGAGTTTTTCGCAGAAGACGGCACGCTGCGGCGCAACCGTCTGGCCGAATTGATCTTTGCCGACGCCCAAGCCCGCGAGCAGCTCAACCAGATAATGCACCCACCGATGGTAGCCCGACTGCGGCAGAGGGTAGAGGACTGCCGCCAGGGGGCCAGTCCCCCTGAAGTGCTCGCTATCGAGGCGGCAATCCTCTACGAGATGGGGCTCGCCCCGTTGACTGACAAGCTCGTGCTGGTGACCGCGCCCGCAGCAGTGCGCACTCAACGGCTCCAGGACCGTGACGGCCTGAGCGAGGAAGAAGCCCGCCACCGGGTGAAGCTGCACGACGAGATGGGCCTGGACAAGATCGAGGCCGACTACACAATCAATACCGCCGGCGACCTCGCCGACACCCGCCGGCAGGTCGAGGAGTTGTGGGCGTGGCTGGTGACATTGCCCAAAGCTCAAGGCGATTGAGGCCTATGCTCGCGCTACAACAATCTGCCACTGGTCCGGCTGTCCTGCTGCCCAGACGGAACAATTCGCCCCACCTCACGCGTTATAGAACAGGCGAGTACCCTTGACAGGCCATGGCCTTTTTCTTAGACTTGTCGGTGAGTCAAGATGCCTGTCAGCCGCAGCAACTATAAGCCGGCTTCGCCCTCGGGTGGGAAGCAATGGCTCTCGTACCCGGGCGGCCGAGTCGGGCTTTGCCGTCTTATTGTCCACGTTAACTCCCTCGGGAGGTCCAACCTATGATCGAAGCGCACGGCCTGACCAAATACTACGGTCTTCATCTGGCGATAACCGACGTCTCCTTCCACATCAAGGAAGGTGAAATTGTCGCCTTCCTCGGGCCCAACGCAGCAGGGAAGACGACTACTATGCGGATTCTGACCGGCTACATGCCGCCCACCTTCGGCACGGCCCGGGTGGCCGGGTTTGACCTGGCCGATCACTCCCTGGAGGCCCGCCGCAATATCGGCTACATGCCGGAGACCACCTCTCTATACACGGATATGCGGGTGACTCAGTACTTGCGCTTTTGTGGGCGACTGCGCCATATGGGTAAAGCCCAGCTTGCCGAGCGGATGGAGTATGTCGTTGAGCGCTGCGGTCTGAGTGAACGGGCCAATTCAATCATCGCTACCCTTTCGCTGGGATTCCGCCAGCGTGTGGGTCTGGCCCAGGCGATGCTGCACGACCCGCCAGTGCTGATCCTGGACGAGCCGACCGTGGGCCTGGACCCCAAGCAGATAATCGAGGTGCGCAACCTCATTAAGGGCCTGGCCGGCGACCACACGGTGATGCTCTCCACGCACATACTGCCGGAGGCCCAGATGACGTGCGAGCGGGTAATCATCATCAACCGTGGCCAGATAGTCGCCGAGGGCAGTCCCGAGGCCCTGACCGCCCAGATTCGCGAGGCGGAGACGCTACTGATCACGGTGCGTGACGATAATGACATAGTAGCTCGACAGCTCAAGGATATCCCCCAGGTGATCGGAGTCCGCCGTGCGGAGCAGCCCGGCGGCTACTATGTTGATACGGCGGTGGGCACCGACCTGCGGGCCGAAATCGCCGAGTTCATCGTCGGCAAGGGCTGGGGGCTATTGGAATTGCAGCCGGTGGAGTTGTCGCTGGAAGATGTCTTCCTCGAGCTTACCACGGAGGAAAAGGGTGTCGCCTAGATGAGTAACATACTGACTATCGCCGGCAGAGAACTGCGCTCGTATTTCACCTCCCCGCTGGCTTACGCCCTGGTGGTCTTCTTCCTGGGCATTACCGCGCTAATGTTCACACTGGGATTCCTGCTCCAACCCCGGGCGCAGACCGACGACTTTCGCTACCTGATCGAAAGCATAGTCTTCCTGGCGCTGATGATCACACCGGTCCTGACGATGGGACTGGTTGCGCAGGAGAGAGCCAGCGGGACACTGGAGCTGTTGATGACGCGACCGGTGCGCGACTGGGAGGTAGTTATCGGCAAGTTCCTGGCAGCATGGGGGCTGTTTGCAGGGGCAGTGCTGCTTAGTCTAGCTCTGCCCCTCATTCTGGAGATAGGGGGCAAGGTAGACTGGGGGATGATGCTGACCGGCTATCTGGGGTTGCTGCTGGCCGGGATGGCCTTCATTGCCTTGGGCGTCTTTGCCAGCTCGCTTACTTCTAACCAGATCGCCGCGGCCATCATCGCCGCCTGTCTGCTCCTATTCTTCTGGCTGGTGGGTTGGATGTCCTATTCGGTCAGTCAGAGCCTGGGCGACGTTCTCAAGCATCTGTCGGTGCGCGAGAACTATGTGGATTTCGGCAAGGGCATAATTGACACCAAGAGCGTAATCTACTTTCTGAGCCTCACTTTCGTGGGACTCTTTCTCAGCATCCGCAACGTCGAGAATCGGCGGACGATATGAGCGTGAAGGCTGATTCTGCCTTTCCGTACGACGGGCGTCTCGCCCGTCGCCAGCGGACAGGCGAGACGCCTGTCCTACCGGCTTGTAGATAGAATAAGCAACCAGGTGAGTGCTAATGTCCGAAGACAAGACAAGCAAGCCTCAGCATACTAATTCAACTTCCGGCGGCCCGGAGCGCGGCCCGCTGCAACTGGCCAGTATTGTCGCGGGATGGGCGGGGCTGGCGGCTATCGTCGTCGGCCTGCTATGGGCTGCGGTCATCAAGAGTTTCTCCGTTGCACCGCTAGTCTTGGTCATGGGCGGTGCGGCTTTGGTCATCTTCTGGCTGATCATCAATATTGCCACGGTGGCGGCGGCAGCTAAGAGTCGCCAGGCCAAGCTCATTCTCAACTCTGTGCTCTTTACTGCGCTGATTCTGGGCATCGTCGTGCTGGTCAACTACGTCGGCGCCCGCCACCACGTGCGCAAAGACTTGACCCAGTCAAAGCAATACTCACTGTCCGAACAGACCCGGGCAGTGGCCCAGGCGCTCGAGCAGGAGGTCAAGCTAATCGCCTTTGTCTCCCTGGACTATCACAATTGGGGGGAAATCGACGATCGCCTGCGCGAGTACGAGATGCTTTCGCCGAAGATAAAGGTCGAACGGTACGATCCGAAAACCGACTTCAGCAAGGCCAAGGAACACGACGTTCAGTTTGACGGGACAGTGATGGTCGAATCGAGTGGCAAGACTGAGAGGGTCACCGGTGCGAGCGAAGAGCAGCTGACCTCGGCGATTCTAGCGGTCACCAGCGGCGAGAAGACCAAGGTCTACTTTCTGACCGGGCACGGCGAGCTACCCCTGACGGGCAGCCAGCAATCGGTGGCGACTCTCAAGGCCAATCTGGAGAATCAGCAGTACGAGGTCGAAACGCTATCGCTGATGGCGATGGAACAGCCGCAGGTGCCCCAAGATTGTGCCGTGCTGGGCATCATCGGGGCCAAGCGGCCGCTCGACGAGAAAGAAGTAAACGCTATCAGTGCATACTTGACCTTCGGTGGCAAGTTAATTGCGGCGATTGATCCGCCACCCGCTCCCAACCTGGAGGAGATCCTGATCGACTACGGCATCATCCCTCTCGACGGGATAGTCCTGGACCCGCAGCTCAGCCTGTGGGGTCAGAGCAACGTGCCGATGGTCAATGCGCCGCCCTCCCATGAAATCACCCGCAATTTGGGCGCGGTGATCCTGCCGGTGACGCGCGCTTTTGAGCTGGGAAGCCCTGGGCAGGAGTCAGAGTACCCCGGCGCTCCTTCTCCCACCCCCAGTGCAACCGCGCTCCTGGAGTCGTCCTCGTCGGCATGGCTCGAGATATCCATCAATGAGCAAGCCCAAAGAGACACCGATGAGCGAAGCGGGCCGTTGGTCATGGCGGCGTTGGTTGACCAGACCACTCCCCCTCCCCCCATGATGCCAGGGATGGCGCCGCCGCCCCGTGAGGACGGTGTGCGGATGGTTGTGGTGGGCACCTCGATTATGATGTCGGACGACCTGGTGCGTCAGGGAGTGGATATTGGCGTCTACTTCGCCCTGAAGAGCATCGCCTGGCTCGTTGAGAATGAGAAACTGATCTCCATTCCGCCCAAAGACACTACGCCCAACTACATCACCTTTTCCGACCGGCAACGCAACGCCGCTATCGTCGCCGTCTTCGGCCTGCCCGTCCTGGTCATGCTGACGGGGGTAACGGTCTGGTGGCGTCGCAGGAGAGGATGAGATAGATGAAGCGCTACCGGTTCACCCTGGCCGCGCTCTTGGTCTTTTTGGCTTTACTGGCCTGGGTGTTTACACAGGAGCGCGGTCGCGTGCCGGAAGAAGGCGAGATCTTCCGGCTAGGCCCCGAGCAGATAAGCAAGCTCGAAATCACCGGGGACGACGACAAGATCGTGCTGGAACGTCGCGGCGAGCGCTGGCACCTGACTGCACCGATCACTGGCCTGGTGGACCCCGATAAAGCCCAGGCACTGCTTGACGCCCTGGTGCGCCTCAAGCCAAACAAGCGCGAAGGTGCCGACGTCACCCGCGCCGACTACGGACTACAAGAGCCAGCGCTCACTGTTACCTTCCACACCAATACAGGCCAGGCTACGACCGTGAAGCTGGGTGCCAAGACCGGCGTTGGCTCGGAGCACTTCGCCACGATAACCGGCCGGCCCGAACTGTATCTGGTTAGCTCCTCGTTCCAGAGCGCAATGGACAAGAGCGCCGACGAGATTCGTGACAAGCAGGCTGTGCGTGTGGACCAGGCTGACGTCCGCCGGGTGAAGATCGAGCGGCCTGGCCAGACTATTGTTGCAGAGCGGGTGACGGTCGGCGACGAGGACGTCTGGTATCTGCGCCAGCCGCTTGACACCCCGGCGGACCGCTTTGCGGTGCAGGGCATCCTCGACGCGGTAACCAGGGCGAAGGCGGCGGAATTCGCCGAGAAGCCCGCCGATCCGAGCACTGTCGGGCTGGACAAGCCCCAGGCAGTGGCGACCCTTACTACCAAAGACGGCCAAGAGATTACGCTGCGCGTCGGCAAGGAGATCGAGAAGGAAGTGGCCACCGAATCCGGCGAGGGCACCGAGACCCGGCGGGTGGTGTACGTTGAGGCTGACGAGCACCCCCAGCTACTGCTGGTCTACGCCGACTTGGCCGACGACCTCAACAAGGACGTTATGGACCTGCGCGACAAGACCATTCTGAGCTTTGCCAACAACGACGTAACCGCGGTAAAGGTCCAGTCGAAAAGCGCCGCTAATTTCGAGGCACACAAGAACAAAGATGGTCAGTGGATGCTCCAGGCCCCCGCCGGCGTCGAAGCGGACCGCGGCGAGATTGATAGTATACTATGGAGCTTGGATGACCTTAGTGCCACCGCCTTCGAGGAAGAAGAGCCGCAGGATCTCCAGAAGTACGGTCTCACCGTGCCCGAAGCGGTCATCACTCTGACCATCCGCGGACAAAGCCAACCGGTCAAGGTTACCTTTGGCAAACCAGCCGACCCGGGCGCACGCTATTGCCGGACCTCCCAGAGCACGCAAGTCTACCAGGTGGGTGATATAATTGTAAAGGGCCTGCCGGCTAGCCTCGAGGAACTAACTGAATCCAGCGACGATTACCCGGGGGAGTATCCCCCCGAGGTCAGGCGATGAATAACCAACAAGTCATCGAAATCACCCAGCAATACCTAATGCCCACCTACAGCCAGCTACCCGTGGCCTTTGTGCGGGGCGAAGCGTGCCGACTGTGGGACGCTGACGGCAAGGAGTACCTGGACTTTGTCGGGGGGATCGCGGTCGCCGGCACCGGCCACTGCCACCCCGGGATCGTCGAAGCGATCTGCAAGCAGGCGCACAGCCTGATGCACACCTCCAACCTCTATCACATCCCGCCACAAGCTCTGCTGGCCCAGCGGCTGGCGGAGCTGTCCTTCGCCGACCGCTGCTTCTTCTGCAACAGCGGCGCGGAGGCCAACGAGACTGCTATCAAACTCACGCGCAAGTGGGCCGGGCTGAACCGCGAGGGCGCATGTTTCGAGATTATTACCGCCCACCAATCCTTCCACGGCCGCACGCTTGCTACCGTCGCCGCTACCGGCCAGGAGAAGTACCAGAAAGGGTTCCAGCCGCTGTCCCCTGGCTTCCGTTACGTGCTGTTCAACGACATCGGTGCGCTGGAGGCGACTATCAGCGACGAGACCTGTGCCGTAATGCTCGAACCTATCCAGGCCGAAGGGGGCATGAACGTGCCCGCTGACGAATACCTGCCTGCAGTGCGCCAGCTTTGTGACGAGCGCGGCCTCCTGCTGATACTCGACGAGGTCCAGACCGGCATGGGCCGGACCGGTCACTGGTTCGGCTACGAGCACGCCGGCATAACACCCGATATTATGACCCTGGCCAAGTCACTAGGCTCAGGCTTCCCCATCGGTGCGTGCCTGGCCACCGAAGAGGTGGCCACCGCTTTCGCGCCGGGCGATCACGCCTCAACGTTCGGTGGCAACCACCTGGCCTGCACCGCAGCACTCGCGACCATAGATGTGATCGAGGAAGAAGGCCTGGTGCAGAACGCCGCCGATAAGGGGCGCCTGCTTGAAGAGTTGCTCACCGCCGAACTCAGCAGCTGCGTGGGTTATGACTACCTCCGCGGTCGAGGCCTGTTGCGAGCGGTGCAGTTGACCGGGCAGGCATCCGCCAAGGATGTCGAGCGGCGCTGCCTGGAGGCGGGGCTGGTGGTCAGCGCCATGGGCGAGGACAAGGTGCGCCTGGCCCCACCACTCATGGTCAGCGAAGCAGACTGCCGACAGGCTGTCGCTGTACTTGGCCAGGCAGTTCGCGAGGCCAGTCGGTCCTGAGCACTGGAGAAGCCATAAATGTGTGAGCGGGGCATCGTCATCTGGTTTACCGGAGTTCCCGCCGCGGGCAAGTCTACGTTGGCGGCCGCAGTAGCTCAGGAATTGCACGAGCGCGGGCTGGCGGTGGAGAACCTGGACTCCCCCGAGGTGCGCGCCAATCTTAGCCCCAATCTGGGCTTTACCCCCGAAGCCCGCGATGAGAATACCCGCCGGCTGGCGTGGATGGCGCGACTATTGTCCCGGCACGGCATTAACGTACTGGTCGCGGCGGTCTCGCCGCTTCAGAAGCATCGCGACCGTGCCCGCCAGTGGTGCGAGGAGTTCGTCGAAGTCTTCATGGACTGTCCCCTCGAGGTCTGCCAGCAGCGCGACCCCCAAGGTCTCTACGCCCGGGCAGCGCACGGTGAGGTAGACGATATTGCCGGCCTACATCTACCCTACGAGCCGCCGACCGCACCCGAGGTGACCTGCCGCAGCGATCAAGAAGACGTCGCCACCTGCACGGGCAAGATTCTCTGCACACTGCGGGCCCTGGGTTACCTGCCCTGATGTGTTCGCTGTTCCCCCCGGCTGATTACGCCCTGATAATCTCCGCCCGTGCAGGGCACAGGCCACAATCCACGAACCTAAGCCTATCCGCCGCCATCAATGGGACCGAGCCACATCTTCGGTTGGAGCGCAGGTGCTGCCATAAGTGCTGAGCTTCGTCGGAAACTGGGCGTTCTGATTCCCGCGGCCTTCGTAACTGCCGGGCTGGCGGCGGGTGTCGCCCAGGTGCTGATCTTTCGCGAGCTGGTCGTCTCCTGCCAGGGCAACGAGGTCAGTATGGGCATAATGCTGGCGGCGTGGCTGCTGTGGGGCGCGCTGGGAGCACTGAGTGCCAGTCGCAGCAGGGGAAGCAGCGAGCTAGCTAGTACAGTACGGACGGTAGCCATTCTCACCTTTGCGCCGGGCCCGGCACTGGTGGCCGCACTGCTGGTGGCGCGCAGTTTTGGCTGGCTGCTGACAACGAAGGTCCCGGACCTGGCCGTCAGGGTAAGCCAGTCGCAGGGTTGGCTGGCCCAGCTTGTGACGCTGGAGCCTGGGCAGATGCTCAACTTGCCCCAGATCCTTATCCTGAGCTTCGCTGCCACGATGTTGCCTGCCATCGTGTGTGGTGCACAGTTCGCCGCCATCCTACGGGCCTATGCGCATCTACGGCCCGCTGATCCAGACACGGTGGGCCGCGCCTATGCCCTTGATGCCGTCGGGCACCTGCTGGGGGGCACCGCCCTGGCCTGGCTGGCGCTCCAGGTCGTACCCCCCTTCGCTATGGCCACTGCTGTCGGCATTGCCAATATCCTCGTGGGCTTGTTACTGTTGTCTTTGTTCGCTGGCGCACGTCTGCGGTCTGTTATCTGGATATTGGGAAGCGTGCTCATGCTCGTACTCCTTTTCGCTGGCCCTCGGGGGGAGGAGGTCTCGCGCCGTCTGCGCTGGTATCACCACGAACTGCTGGCCAGCATTCGCACAGTCTATGGCGACCTGGCTGTGACCCGGTTCGGCGAAAACGGCGTCTATGTCTACAATAGTGGTCTACCCACGGCCAGCTCGCCTGCCCCCGAGTTTCTTACAGTGGACATTGACTTCGCTCTCCTTCAGCATCCCGCGCCGAGACGGATACTTATGGTTGGCGGCGGGGCGACTGGCGGACTGGCCGCGGCACTGCGCCATAGACCCGAGTCAATTGCCTGCCTTGAGTTAGACCCGGCGGTCTTCTCATTCGTAGCGCCGTGGCTAGCGCCCGCTGACCGCGCCGCCCTGAATGACCCGAGGGTACAGGCCATTGCCGGCGATGTGCGCCTGTTCGTCAAGCACCAGGCCCAGCTCGACACCGCTCCGAAATACGATGTGATCTTGCAGCTCATGGCGCCGCCGGCCAGCGCCCAGCTTAACCGCTTCTACACCCGGCAGTGGTTCAAGCAGCTCGCCCGGCTGCTGGCCCCCGGGGGCATCGTCGCGTGGCAGATACCCTCGTCGCAAGTCTACCTTCTCGGGCCTCTGCGCAGTCTGAACGCCACGGTGCTGACCAGCGCCCAGGAGGTGTTCGACTCACTGGTCTACCTGCCCGGTGAGGAGATGACGGTTGTGGCCGGATCCGTTGGCGACTATATGAGCAACGACGCGGAAGAACTGCTCGCCAGAGCACGCTGGCGTGGGCTGGAGTCGGATATGCTTTATGCCTGGCTGCCGGATATGCTGCGACCGATCTTCACCGATTATGTCCGCGAGCAGATTGAGGCGGCCGAGCATGTGTCCATCAACACCGATCAGCGCCCGCTGGCATATTTCTACCATCAGGCCTGGTGGCTGGAGCACCGCCATCCCGGCTGGGGCGAGAGGCTAAGTACGCTGGCCCAGCGGCCGGCCTGGCAGTGGTTCGCAGCAGTTGCCGGGCTACTCTTGCTCTGGGCAGTCATATCGTTGACCGGACTGGGCCAGCGTACGGTCATTCCCACAGCCGTGGCGGTTGCAGGCCTGTGCGGAATGGCCGGGGAGATGGTCCTGCTGCTTAACTTCCAGTCGTACTACGGGTACGTCTTCCAGCAGATCGGCTTGATCATGGGCAGCTTTATGGTCGGTCTGGCGACAGGAAGTTGGCTGCTAGGACGCTGGCTGCGGCAGGCCATGCCCGCAGTAGGACAGGCGTCCCGCCTGTCCCCAATCCCGACAGGCGAGACGCCTGTCCTACCCATGCCTCCAAGCTTGAGCGCCGCAGCAGTGGCCCACCGCCTGGCCGGCATTCTGGCCAGTGGCGCGGCGCTCTTAGCGGTGATGCCCTATCTGCTGACAGCGCTGTGGACCAGTGCCGATTCGCCGTGGGCCGAGGCCCTCGTCGCCAACGTAGCTTTCCCCATACTGGCCGCTCTCTTTGGGCTGTGGATCGGCGCCCAGTTCCCGGTAGCCAGCCATCTGTGGGCCGCCGGCCGGGATGACCGGGCTCGCTCTGCCTCGATTCTATATGCGGTTGACCTCATCGGCGCAGCGGGCGGTGCACTGGTGGCCGGGACGCTGCTGGTACCGATCCTGGGGACAGCGGGGACGTGCTGGCTGATGGCAATGCCGGCAGCCGTTGCCGCGCTGATAGTTCTGGGCACGTCCAAGGGCTAGGCTGGTAGACCAGAGGTTACGCTCGCCAGATGCCCGGGATTACGTAGCCACACTTGACGCACTTGCCGGTGTGCGGGTCGAGTCCGGTGTTGGTGGCCTGTGGGCCATGACGCTTGATGACCTTCATCCCGCAGGCCGGGCAGTAGGTAGACTCGGCTGGGTCGCCGGGCATATTCCCCAGGTAGACGTAGCGCAGGCCTAGTTCGTAGGCCTGCTTGCGCATGTTCCGCAAGGTGTCCGGCGAGGTAGCCTGCACCTGGCGCAGTTGATACTGGGGGAAGAAGCGCGAGACGAACAGGGGGACATCTGGTCCCAGGTTATCGAGAATCCACTGGCACATACTCCGGAAGATGCCTATATTATCGTTGTACCCGGGAATTACCAGGTGGGTCAGCTCCAGCCACGTCCCGCTGGCGTGGACTTGCTTGATGGTATCGAGCACTGGCTGGAGGCTGGCGCCGGTGACGCTCTGGTAGAATTCGTCAGTGAAGCCCTTGAGATCAACTGCGATAGCGTCCATCGCCTGGCACAACTCGGCGAGCGGCTGGGTGCAGATATAGCCGCCGGTGTGGCACAGCATCTTTATCCCCCGAGCACGGGCGATCTGCGCAGTGTCCAGCGCGTATTCAATGCACTGGACCGGATCGTTGAGCGTAAAGATGATAATGGGGACCCCGTTGGTTTGAACCTGGCTTACCATGCTCTGCGGGGAGAGGTCCTTATTGTCGGTCTTCTCGGGAAAGGCCTGGCTGAACTCCCAGTTCTGGCAGAACTTGCAGTGCTGATTGCAGCCCGCTGTAGCCACGGCCAGGGTTTGGGTGCCGGGCAGAAAGTGGAAGAAGGGTGCCTTCTCGACGGGATCGCCGCGGACGACCGTCGGCTTGCCGTAAACCAGGGAGATCATCTTGCCGCTGTAGTTCATCCGCGCCTTGCAGTTGCTGTGCTCATTGGGCGCCAGCACACAGTGGCGCGGGCAGAGCAGGCAGGCGACCGTGTCTCCCGAGAGGCTCTCCCAGAACCGGGCGGGATGTCGCGCGACGTTGCCGATTGCAGCCTCAGCCGGAGCAGCAGCGGAAAGAAGCCCGCCAGCCACCCCTAGCCCACAACCCAGCAGTGCCCCGCACCCGGCCTGTATACACTTGGCCAGAAACTCGCGGCGAGCTATGCTATCGGGTGAAGCCATGCACCTGACCCCTGCGTGCGTATACTGTATACTGAACTGTAGCTACCCGGGTGGTGAGCCGGGCTATCCCGCAAGCCGCGAATAGCCTGTGAAGACGGGTATGCCCCACTGAGTAAGCTGATTGCGAGCAGCGCCCCCGAATACTCGATCCAGCGCTGTCCCGAAGGCGTACATGCTGTGAGCACGCGGAGATATGGCCTTCAGATTCAGGAAAAAGGCGCGGTAGGGCTCGCGGTCAATCAGTTGGTCAGCACTGTAGCCTTGGGCATCGAGGATCGAGTAGAGCATCCCGGCCACCACGGTGGACTTGAGGTCATGTTGCTGACGCTGAGCGCCGGCCCGCACGTACTCCTCCAGGGCCTTCAGTGCCCGCTCCCGACTCCTGATGACCGCCTCCTGGGGCAGCTTGACGGCGGAAGCACTGCCGATGGCGTCCCGGGTTTCGGTGACCAGCTCGTACTGCAGTGAGGCCGCGGCAAACTGGCTCACCCCGTCAATCAGGGCCGGCTGCGTGGTTAGCCAGGGATCCGTGGCCTGACGCACCGCATTCTCGCTTAGCTGCACCAAGCCGATCATCCAATCAGGCGGGTCCTTGATACCCGCCGCACTGACGCGAATGGGATTGCCCGCTGACTGCCTGCGGCTGGGATCCACATAAATGACGACCTTCTCTGACTTGGGCACGCCCGTCCAGTCCAGCAAGACGTGTTGGGCTTGGTCCCAGATATTGGGCATATTGTACTGGCGCATCAGCGCGGCCACAGTGTAGGGAGCAAAGACGACGACGTTCTCGCCGACGTGGCAATCCAGGTGTCCGACATCGCCACCTGCCACCTCGGCTACTTGCTGCGCGTATTGAGCTGCCGCCAGGCCCCCGTCGGCCATCTCCTGCTGGATCTGCTTGACATCGTCGGCCAGCCCGCTCTGGGGGAAGGAATTCGCCAGGTCCTGAAGGACCGCCGCCGCCTGCTCCGTGTTCCCTACCTGCTGATGGCAGCGGGCCAGCAGGTACAGCGCCGGGGCGGTGAGGTCACCGGTTCCCAGTCCCACGAGCTTCTGGAGCAGTTGTCCGGCGCGGGCGAACTGCCCCTGATCCATCAACAGTGCCGACTGGTAGTAGTAGGCGTGCTGGACCAGGTCCGCCGGCGTCATCACGTACTTTATGTGCTTCTTGTAGCCCTCAAACCACGCGAACTCAGTGTGTCGCTTGTATAACCGCATCAGGCGCAGGAAGGTGTCCTTATCGTTGACGAGGCCAGCGGGGAAGACATCCGGCATCGCCCGCGAAGCCTCTGGATAGATCCGCTGGGCGATCTCATAGTTCTTCGAATCAGCATAGAACCGCACCACCTTCACCAGGGCCTCGAACTCGTAGTTGCTCCCTGGGAAGTGGATCAAGAGTTGTTGAAGGGTGTAGGCGGTGTCGGGTGTTACCGCCTCGGGGTCCTCATAGGGCGTGTAGGCCTCGGCGATCTTGTAGAGGGCATCATCCCGCAGCGGGCTGCCGTGGAAATCATTGACGATCGCCGCATAGGCACTGCTCGCGTCCTTGATGGCCAGCACTTCGTCAACCGAGGAGGCCATGCGCCGGGCACCTGTGGCCATCTGGTAGCGCTTGCTGAGCCTGTACAGGTCATCGGGCCCTTTCGCCTTGTTGATATCCTCAAAGAGGATCTTCATCTGGCGGTAGCACTCGCCGATGTGGAAGAAGGCATCATCGTAGCTGTCGTGACCGGGAAACTCGCCGATAAACTCCCGGTACAGGTCAATGGCATCGGCGTACTCCCGGTAGTTCTCATGGTGGCGCGCGCGCTCCCACAGGTCCTTGGCGTCGCGGCCCGGATCGTAGGCCAGGGTATCGTAGCTCTGTCCCCCGGTCCGCTCACGCCGCTGCTGGAGGCGCTTGCGCAGGTTGTTCGCCTCCCGCATCGCCTTATTGGTCTGGCTACTGCCATACATCTGATTGACTATGTACTCGTAAGCATCAAGCGCAGCCCGTAGCTCGCCCTTGAGTCGCAGGGAGTTAGCAATCATCATCTGGGCGTCGTCGGCCCAGTCGGTCATCGAGTAGCGGTCAATGAGGTCCTCACTTATCTCCATAGCCCGGTCGTAGCTCTCCACCTGGAAGTACTTGGTAGCCAGCAGGTGCAAGGCCCGAGCGCCATAGTCGCTAGTGGAATGGCGCTCGGTAAGCTCAACCAATGCATCAATAGTGGCCCGAGGATCGTCCACTTCGTTGTACTCATTGACCAGGGACATCAAAGCGTCGTCGGCCCAGGTGCTACGGGGGAACTTACGCACCAGGAACTCCAGCGCCTCAATGGCTCGGGGATGGTTCTTGTCTTTGGCGTGGAGCTTGGCCAGTTGCCAGGCGGCATCATCAGCCATATGGCTGTGGGGATATCTCTCCAGCAGGATGCTGTAGGCGGAGACCTGCGCCCGGAAATCCCCCTGAACGCCAGTGACCCGGCCGTAGTGCATCAGCGTGTCATCGCCGAAGTCGGTGTCAGCATACTTATCCAAGAAGACTTCGTTGGCCCTGATGGCTGCCATAATCTGCTTGTGCTGGCTGGGCTTGCAGCAGGTGTAGGTAGCGGTGGCTGCGTCGTCGTGTTCGTTGTAGTAGGTCAGCCGGCTGGGAAGCAGCGCGATGTCCGCAAAGGAGGGTTGGAGCGCTCCAGATATGTCGAAGTCCTCAGCAGCTGCGATTGCACCAAAGAAAACGAAGAGGATAAGCAGCACAACTGTGATTCGGGCCCGAGACATGACAAGTCACCTCCACAAGCTTATTGCACACCTCTAGCTAGGCAGGCGCCCAAGCGTCCGCAGGGGATGCGGCCTTATTGTTACCTGCAATATTCGCGCCCGGACTGGCCCTTTCCTCGCCACAACTACCCTAATACTATACCCAATTTGCCATGCTGTCTACACCCGCTTAGACGTACGGGGAGCCGGTTGGGTTCGGTGCGAAGTCAGCCGCAATTGGCATAGGCATTACCAGTTATCGTACACCGGCTCCCCGCCGAGAATCTTCTCAAAGCGAATCAGCGGCACAACGTTCTTCTCAATCGTCTCCTTCACACACTTGGCAAGCTGCTCGTCGGTGACCCACGCATGGCGACCTACTGCGAGCTTCTGCCGCGGCAAGAAGATTCGCTGTGGGAAGGTAGCCTGGGTCACTCCTAAATACGGCGTACCAATGGAGACGCTGATCGTGGGCACAGAGCCCTTTTGGCCTGGCTCAGATGGATTGGGCGCATAGAAGAGACTAGTGTCACTGAAGTTGACATTCTCTTGGCCAAAGTCGGCCAGTTCGGGGTATTCATCTTTGATCGCCGCCAGGTCTTTATGAACCTGGCGAATCGCCTGCTCGGCCAGCGCCTGCGCTACAGTAGTAATGTCTTCGTCCGGCTCCGGCCAGAAGGCAATACTGGCTAGCTTGAACCCAGGTCGTGCCTCTTCGAGGTGCGTGGCCCTCTTCGTTAGCCACTCCATCGTGGCCGGACGGTACATTGGCGGCGGCAGGGGTCGGCCCTCCGCCTGCGACTCCATCTGGACAACTACGGCGTAGTACCTATCCAGCACCTGGGCAATCTCCGCCTGTTCCTCTTCCGTGAACTCCCCATCGCTGAGCATACCCCTGAACCAGCGCCCCGCCGCCTCCCCGTCATAACCAGCTCTTCGGGCGTAGGACACATCATAAGAGGGCGGATAGCGAAGGACCTTCCACTCCCCGTCCTCTCTAACCAATTCCAAGGTAGCCAGCCCGATCTTGCTGTGGCGGCCACCACTGCTAGCACTCACTCCAACCCAGGCGCGCTCACCGCGCATTGTCGCATACTCACCGGCCTGTCCAGCGAAGAAGACCGACACAGAGCTCTGTTTCCCACGACCTTTCTGCAACAGACTGCCATCAAGCAACTCCTGACGATGCGCCTTCCGAAAGTCAGCACAGAAGAACTCGATTGCCTTCGCCCAGTTTTCTGCCTGTAAGACATCGAGGAAGCTCTGGGCCACGTCAGCGGCCCCTCGCCGCAGCGCCTCCTGCTCCTCGGCATCTGGCGTCGTCGTCGCGGCGCTCCTGCTGACGGGCGGGGACGGGGCAGCCCTGGCAGTAGGCGTGGGTGGGGCCGGCGAAACCACTCTCGAGGTTCGACGGCATCCCACCACCAGCACCAGTAGACATACAACCGCTATCAAACCAAATGCACTCTTCATCAACGTCCACCTCGCTCACAAGTTAGGTCCGTCCCAGCGGGCACAACTAATCAGTTACCATTATACCTCCGCCCTTCGCCGCTAGCAACGAACCTCCGCCTCGCATTAGAACATACACTTGACACAAGACCTTTCGGTGTTTCCAAGGAACCGAGCAGTATGCCTGTGCAGTAGTTGGCAGCGTCTCGCATTGATCTGGATTTGCCGAGGGCATAGCCCAACAACTGTCCCAAAAGCTTTCCCCCCGTGGTGGCGTGTTGTAGTACCAGCAGCATAACCGCAGGATGACTTTGGCATACATGTTGCTGATTCGAGTTTGGGCGGGGCGGTAGTCGCGTTACCCTGCTGTCTCACAGCGCAGGAAGAGCCTACGCCAGTCTTCCTCGAGGACGAACGCGAGAGCGTTTCCCCCGGGCGGTCGCCTCGCCTATCGCCTTACCTCCGACCACGCCGTCTGCCGGGAGTCAACCGGCACCGCCCTGCCCAGAATCCTCAACGGTCCGTTGGGGCCGACGGGGGTTGCCACCGGCGCCGATTGTCAGTATAGTAGTATTAGCGCGGCGGCCGTCTTTGGGTAACTAGGGAGAGAGGAAATGTCGGCGAAGAAGTGGCGAGCCCTGATAGTTGATGATGATCCCGATGTGCAGCGACTAGTGGCCTCAGTCCTGGGCAAGGGTGGCTTTGACTGTGTGCCTACGGACAGCGCTACCCAGGCTCTCGAGGCGCTCGAAGAGCAGAGCTTTGACCTGCTGCTGATTGATCGCAAGCTTCCGGATACCGACGGCGTGCACCTGCTGCGGCAGCTCCGCGCCCAAGGCATCTCTACAGCAGCCATCATCATCACCGCGCATCCTTCCGTGCCTACTGCGGTGGGAGCCCTCCAGTCGTTGGCCTTCGACTACCTCCAGAAGCCCTTCGACACCGAAGAGCTGCTGGCGAAGGCGCAACGGGCGCTGGCAAGCGACAGGGTAGTGGACGAGAACCTCTACCTGTGGGAGACATTAGCTGCCACGTACGGTTGGCGGCACGTGCTCAGTCGCAGTCCCCAGGCACAGCGGGCGTACATAATGGCAGCGCAGGCCGCTCCCAGCCGTGCCCCCGTGGTCATCGAGGGCGAGACCGGCGTGGGCAAGGAATATCTGGCGCACGCTATCCACTACATGAGCGATCGGGCCGACAGGCCCTTCGTGCCGCTCAACTGTGGGGGCTTTCCCGACGAGCTGCTGGAGAACGAACTATTTGGCCATGAGAAGGGCGCCTTTACCTCAGCTAACGCAGCTAAGGCCGGTCTGTGCGAGATCGCCGACGGGGGCACGCTCTTCCTCGACGAGATCAGCCAGATGAGTCCGACGATGCAAATAAAGCTGCTACGCTTCGTCGAGGACCGTACCTTCACCCGTCTAGGAGGAACTGAGCCCCGGCAGGTGGAGGTACGGATAATTGCCGCCACCAACCAGCCGCTGCCCGAGATGCTCGAGTCGGGGCGGTTTCGCGAGGACCTCTACTACCGCCTCAACGTCATCCCTCTGCACCTGCCGGCGCTGCGGGCGCGACCTGAGGATATTAAGCCGTTCGTCGCGCACTTTCTGGCTCAATTTGATGTGGAGGGTAGGAAGCAGATCGCCGAACCGGCTTGGGATGCGCTTAAGGCGTATACGTGGCCCGGGAATCTACGGGAGCTACGCAACGTCATCCAGCGGGCGGTAGTCCTGGCAGTCGCCGATACCCTCGAGGAGAAGCACCTGCTGCTGGGAGCCAAGGTGAGGGCCGCCGGTAGCCCCTCCCCAAGCGCTGTCCAGCCGGCGGACAGCTCTGCATTACCCTCCCTCGAAGAAGTGGCGAAGCAGCACATCCTGACAGTGCTGGCGGCCTGCGACGGTGATAAGGGCGCCGCTGCCGAGATTCTGGGCATCAGCCGCTCGACGCTGAACCGGCGGCTGACCGAATACGGTAGGTAGAGACAGACAATGGCAGAAAGCAGCACAGCAAGCGGAGCGATACGTTGCCCCTCGAAATACCTCAACCTCGATCAGGGTCAGTTCCTGCCCCGCCGGACGTTCTGCAAAGCTGACCCGAACATAGCGACATGGGATGTCCGGGCGCAGAGGGATGGACGCATCCCAGACGTCGTGACCCGCCTGATGTGGGAAATCCAGGATAGAAGGCTGCAAGGCACTTGTTTTTCGATGTACATTGCCAGCACGAGCAGGAGTTTCTCACAGAGAAGAATATGGAAACAAGTAAAAGCCAAACGGTGAATCTCGGATAACAACTGGTACCGCTCTTGCGGGCAGGTCAAGCTTACGTCGCCCGGAGAATCTTCATTGATAGGAGGAATGAATGATGACTTCCAGGTCGGGGTAGGCTAATGGGGTAGACTAATCTTTCCCTCCAGGTAGGGAACTATGACGTTGGCCGGGAATATAGGGACATCCCTGGCATACCATCTAGGAAATGTCAGGTTAAGCAAAACACTTCTAAGAAGGAGACAGCATTATGAAGACGGTTAGCTTCGTAGGCCAGCGCATGACAGCGGGTGTGTTTCTGTGGTTGATGATGGGCCTGCTCATCGTCAGTTGCATACACTCTGGAGTTGCTCAACAGGAAGGTGAAGTCGTGGACATTGGCGATCGCAATCAGGTCTTCATTGACGGGCGCTACATGGACTCAACTGAGGGCTGCCGCATCGTCGTTTGTCCCCCCCGCAAGACCTATGAGAAGTGCCTGGAAGGACTTCAGTCAGCGTACGTGACGATTCTTCCGGTTGACGGCACCTTCCGCGGGTTCCACGCTTTGACCAAGGATGGTGCGAACTGGCGGCGGGTCGGCTCGGGGACGGCACCGGAGCCCGACGACGTCCTGGGACTAAAAAACGGGGTGAGTGTCCCCTTTGTCGATCCGACAGCTCCGCCCGAGGAGCGATACAAGCTGTTTAACCCGTTCAGCGGCAACAAGATCAGCGTTTCGAGCGACGGCGCCAAGTGGGAGCTTCTGCACCAGGGGATCTTTTCGGGCACGGCCCTCTATCCCCGGGGCATGGACAGTCAGAACGTCTGCTTCTACGATACGCGGCTCGGCAAGTATGTAGCGTATGTCCGGGTCAACAATGCGTATCCGGCTCCGCCCGAGCGACAGGCCTATTTCGCGCAACTCAGCAAGAAGAAGTACAGACGCGAGGATATGTATTCGATGCGAGCCATCGGGCGGTCGGTGACCGACGATCTGTCCAGCTTCCCCATGCCGGAAGTCGTCTTTGAATTTGACGAGAAGGACGCGCATTTCGGTGGCGTGGGCGTGGTGGACTTCTACATTCCCGGGGTAGTTCAGTATCCTTATGCTCAGGATAGCTACTTTCTGTTTACCGAACCCTACCTGCACTACCAGGATTGGTTCCTGGCAGACGATCTGACGATCTATCCCCGCTCCGGCGCAGATACTCTTAACACTGGCCCGTTGGACATCGGTCTGGCGGCCAGCCGTGATGGGATTAACTGGCACAGATACGAGCGCAAGCCCTGGATCCCCCTGGGTCCGGAAGGTAGTTTCGACTCGAAGCACATGTATATGTGCCTGGGGATATACCTCAGCGGCGATGAGATCTGGATGTACTACGTCGGGTATGATACCCTGCACGGGGACGTTAAAGGTGTTCAGCATACGGCGACCCTGAGCCGAGTGGTGCTGCTGAAAGATAGGTTCACAGCCGTGGAGGCGGATTACACCGGTGGGGAGTTCACCACCTGCCCGGTGCAATTTGAGGGCGAGTCGCTGCATATTAACATCGAGACTTCGGCGCTGGGCCTGGCCCGGGTGGAGATCCAGGACGCCGATGGGACCCCCATTGAGGGCTTCAGCCTGGACGATTGCGACCGCATTCACACGGCTAATACCGTTGACCGGGTAGTCACCTGGCGGCGGGGCGAGTCAGATGTCTCAGCGCTTGCCGGCCAGCCGGTAAGACTGCGCTTCGAGCTACAGTTCGGGGCGAAGCTATATTCGTTCCGCTTCGGGGTGGGCTAATCTGTCAGACTAATCTTTCCCTGCAGGGAGGAAACTATGACGTTGGCGGGGAATAGGGACATCGCTGGCATACCATCTGGGAAATGTCGGGACAAG
>JAUVXR010000044.1 GCA_030603495.1 bacterium | reverse complement strand
TGGCAGATGCATAACCCTGATGGAAGAAAGCTGGTCAACAACCGGCAGCACAAGGCGCAGTTCAGCGTCAGCACCAGAATATTAGACCGCTACGCGTTTTGGTGTGCTGATGAACAGGGCCGTCACCATCATGCCAACTATGCCGGCTGGGGCAATTTCTTCGGCCAGATCGGCGAGATCCGCATCTCCGAGGCCCGGCGGTACTAGCGTCGGCGAAAGCCGCACGGAGGTTTTCGTCTCACCGCACTGAATTGTCACAGCATTCTGGGGACATCGAGTCCGGGAGATGCTTATAGCAGCTGTATGGCGGGCTCCTCCGAGAGCCGGTGCATAAGTAAGGAATATAGCTTCTGCAACAATCTGTAGGAGGAGGACAGACAGATGAAAGCTAAGCGTGTTGTTCGGCTGTGGGCGATGTTGACAGCCTTTCTGGTAATCGGAGGGCTGCTAGTAGCTGTTCACCACGAGGCTATTTGCACACAGGAAGGAGAGCAGATCGCGGAGGTAGTCGGTGCGCAGGGCTAGGAACAGCGCGTCAACCTGGCATTGCACAAACCATACAAGATGCTGCCGGTGCCCAATTTTGGCCGGACTAAGGAGGAGGGGACAGACGGGACCGACCTCACCGACGGGATCGTGTCGGATCAATTAATCATCTGGAGTGATCCCAAGGCTGTTTGCTGGCATGGTACACACATCGCCCAGATCAAGCTCGACTTGGGCGAGATTCAACCGATTGAGGAGGTGGCGATCCGCTTGCAGGGTGGGCTGGCACACCGTCCGGACGTCTTTCCGGACCACATCGAGGTCCTAGTCAGCGACGATGGAGAGACTTTCTACCTGGCGGACGACTTTGACTTCTGGCGGATGGGAGACAGGGAGCAATTCGGCGTGCTCGAAGAGAGAGAGGTACACCGTAGGTCTACAACCTGCGCTTCCGCGATCTGAAGACGCGGGGGCGATATGTTGGGCTGCGTATGCGTGGCCCTCACATTTCCAGTGACGAATTGCAGGTATTTGCCGGCGACCATGCCCCAGAGCAAGTTGAGTTTTCTGCTGAAGATCAACGGCTGTTCACCTTCACCATGCCGTATGTTTACTCGCTGCGCGATACTATCCACGTGTGCCGCGATTTTGCCAGCCCGTGCCGATTTGGTATTGTGGTTAGTTCGCCGGAACCGACCGAGATTCGATTTTTCGTGGATGTCCCGGCGGGCGTCACGGTCGTTGATGCCCCGAGAGCGGAATCTACGGCGGTGATCTGTCGGCACAACTGGCGGGCGCCGAGCGGATTCGTCTCAAAGATGGTGGTACCCGCTACATCCTGACAACCTCCATCTCGCGCGATTCAGCGTTTCTTATGAGTTATTATAGTGCGTGGGACGTTAGCGGGTTTTTCGCCAATTTCCAGATGACCACGGACTGGCCAGCAGGGACGAGGGGGGAACTGCGCTATGGCCTGGAGGTGCAGGATAGGTCGGGTTATACCGCCACCGTCCCGCTGGAGGCCGTCAGCATCGGGCCGGTGCCCCGTTCTGAAAGGCTGCTCACACAGATCGGGCCATGGAGGAACTGGACGCAGCTTAGCGGACGCTGGCCCGGGTTCCTGGATATGTGTGATCGCATGGGCCTTACGGCGGTGTCCTGCTCCATGTCCCATGTGTCTGCCACTAAATACCCCCGCGACTACAAGCAGGCCTTCGAATTTGTGGCGCAGGCACGTCAGCGCGGATACAAGATTGTCGGCTACTACATGACCATGTATTGGTATCGCTCGAAAGAAGAGACACACTGCGCACTCGGGCCGGGCGAATACGCACCAGGGTCCAACGCCGGCTGCCCGACCTACCGCGGCGAGCATATGCAAAGTGAGATCGACTTTCTGGTGGACTCCTACCCAACACCTACAAGCTTGGCACCTAAGCCAATTTGTAAACCATGCTTGACAACGGTACATGTCGAGCTTTTCGGCGAGTACTACCATGCCATCGCGCAGGGCTGCAGTGCAGCCGGGGTAAAGATGCCCGAGTTGGGAGTATATGACTTCGTGGCAGGCACGTGGTATCACGATATCTGGGATGTCTCCTGGATCAATGAGGTCTACGGCATTAACTCGGAGCCGTCCACCTACACCCCGCTGTATCCAGTCTATATCGAATACATGGGCGACGAGGTGCGCCGGGCGAAGCTGCACATGGGCCCCAAGGGCCGGGTTATTCCGTGGATGAGCCCAGGCGACGTTGGACTATTCGTACCGGAGCAGATGCGCTGGGCGGTGCGGAGCTGGCAACGCCGGCGATGTTACCACCACATATCTTCCGCGAACTGGTGACGCCTTACCACGAGCATCTTGTGGGTATGGTGCACGAGACTGGTCACCTGGTTGCGCTCCACTCCCACGGCAGAGTCAGGGTGGCGCTCGATGATTTCCTGGAGGTCGGCTTTGACATGCTCGAGCCGATGGAGCCACCACCCCAAGGCGACATTGCCCTGGACGAGGCGCTCGAGTACGTAGACGGGCGGATTTGCCTGACGGGCTATGTCCAGGATCGGGACCTGTATACGGCGAAACCTGGAGAGATGCGGACGAAGGTTGAGGCGATTCGGGAGATGGTCGCAGGACGCAGCGGGCAGATAATGATGAACACCACGTCTCCCCGCATGTACCCGCTGCCACCACAGTATGTGCACAACTATGTAGAATTCATTGGAGCAGCGAGTGAGGCACTGGTGTACTAGAACTGGTTTCATAACCTATTGAGCACGGTCATGATACAGGCGAGATGGAAGAAGGCGCCATAGATTTGCAGCTCACGTTCACAGCGGACGACCAATCGGTGGAAGTTGGCCAACCAAGCGCAGGTCCACTCCACAATCCAGGGGCGCTCGTAGCGGCGCAGCTTGCGCCCATCCTGGGTCTTATCGCGTCGGCCACGGATATGGGCCGAAATCAGATCGAGGCCGCGGTCGTCCAGCCGTTGGCGCAACTAATCGCTGTTGGCAGCGTCCAGATTAGGATTCAGGCCACCCAAGGTAACCTGATCGAAGGGTTCACGCTCGAGCAATGCCCGGAAATCTACGGGGATGTCCTGGAGCAGGTTCTCAGCTGGGAAGGCGACTCTGACGTTAGCAACCCGGCGGGCACGTCGGTCCCTTTGCCGGTCGCCTTTGAGCTGCTTGATACGGCTCTCACTGGCCCCGTATCCCCCATGTCGGTCATAAAGCAGCTCAGCATTGCCGGCCCTACCCCTTAGTCTTGCTCCTCAATGGGGAAGCGAGTATATGTGGTCATGCCCTCAATCTGCTCAGCCGTCGGGCGGGCTGTGGCCAGGCTAACCAGGTAACCAACAACCAGGGTTGGAACTAAGCCCACAAAACTATACAGAAACACCGTGAAACCTAGTCGCCACCAAATGACGGTGACAATGAGTCCGACAATTGCTCCGACAATTGCACCCGTTGCATTCGCGCGGCGCGTGAGGAAACCGAGGAAGAAAATGCCCAACAGCGGCCCGCCCCAAAAGCCCATCAGTATCACACCAATTTGATAGATTTGACCTAATCTTCCACAGTATAGCGCAGCAACCGTCGCCACCACGCCCCAGGCAACAGTGCCGTAGCGCGAAATTCGTAAGTAGTGGGCTTCATCGCCATGCTCGGGAGCGATCCGGGCGAAAGTTCTTCGTATCAGCGGCAGGGTCAGGCCAGCGTAGGCACGTAAGGCTACTATTAATGCTATGATAAGAACGGTTGCGATAGCCACACCGGAGGCCGCGCCGCCTTGGCTCACCACCCGACTAAGGGGCGGTATGTTCAGCACTATCGCCACTACTGTTCCCACAATCACCACCGCCAGAACCGCTGCAATGAATTTGTCAAAAGCTTTGCGGCTACTCTTCGTGCCTTCTGTTCCCCGCAGTCGCCGATAGAAGTCGGTAATGCAGCTGGCGCTTAAAGAATTAACGCCTGAGTCAACGCTGGACATTGTGGCGGCGAACAGAGCAGCAATGAATAGCCCGGAGATTCCCACCGGCAGGATAGCCGCCACAAAGTAGGGCAACACCTGATCAGGGTTGGACGGGATGGCAGGATGCTGGCCACCGTATAGATGGAAATAAGCAAACAGTCCGACGCCGGTGAGTGGCAACAGGAAACACACTGGCATAAAGCCAACCCATCCCAGCCAAATGGAGCGGATGGTCTGTGTGATATTGCGACCGCTGAAGTACCGCTGCAGTGTAATCTGGTCAGTACCGGCGTCCTTAAGCATACCCAGTGATGTACTTATGAGAATCCACCAAAACGTCAACTCAACCGTGGGGCTCAGGTTGGGATTGAAGATCCAACTCTTGAATTCGTTAACAGTGCGCAACGGAAAAGTACGCCCAGCTTCGCTGCTGATACGCCACACTTCGTTCCACCCGCCCACGTCACGTAGCAGGTAGAACCATATAAGTACCAGTGCTCCGGCAAACACATAGAACTGTATGACATCACTCCAGATATCCGCCTCGATCCCTCCCATCGTAGTATATAGTGTAGCCACGGTACCTATTACCACCACCGCCAGCATTGCCTCCTGCGGCTCAGTTAACCCGGGTACATTAATCACCGCGGCCAGCGCTACCGAGGGAGCAAAGATGGCTGTTGCCAACCAGCCGCCGCGCTGCAGGATGAATAGGCCACTACCCAGGAGCCGTACGCTTAAGCCAAAACGGTACTCCAAGTACGTGTAGGCGGTGGTAAGTGACAGGGGATAAAGTATCGGCACAATAACGTAGACGACCACCAAGGTAATTGGAACAATCAGCATCGCACCTGCAGGGGGAAACTGCAGATCGTGGCTGTATGAGTACCCGGGGCCGCCTAGCATCGAAATACCGCTGGTCAGTGATATCAATATCGACGGCCCCAAGACAAGCCAGCCCATCCTGCGTCCCGCCAGGAAGTAGTCCTTCGAGGTTTTCTGACGCTTGGACATCCAGAATCCGAGTCCAACCATTCCCAATAGATAGACAACGATTACTGCATAATCAACACCAGCCAAAAGGCCTGTCTGCATGTTCTACACCTCCCCACAAGAATAGAAGGCACTATCACATTTCTGGTGACTACTCACCTTGTCCGGAATTGCCCATTTGAAATTGGATAGCCATCGCTCATTCGATAGTCTCTCACCGCTGCCTTAGCTATTCGACAGCAGGATCTCGATTTCCTTCTTGTTCTGTACGGCAAGCATTGAAAACGTCTCAGATTGCCCCGAAGTGAAGGTTCTGCACGTGTTCGGGCTACCGCACAGGACACGTTACAGACGCGACAGTACCTTTCTGCCAGTGCAGAATAGACGGTTGTTACTGTTGAGGCTGTCGGGTTGGCCAGCCATCAGGTGGACACTACCTCAATCGCCTTCTCGATCAGCCCTTGCTGGTTCGGCTGCCACTGTCGTGATTGTCCGATCCCATGGCCGCCTGGATAGCATCAAGCAGTTGCTGACCATCAAAGGGCTTTCTCAGCAAGGTCTTGGTCTTGGGCTCGACCCGCCGGCGCGTCTCTTCATCGACAGCGTAGCCAGTGAAGAATACTATTCTGGCCTCCGGGTCAATTTCCAGCATCTGCTCTATTATTTCATCTCCGCTCAGATCAGGGAGCTTCCAGTCTACCACAGCCACGTCAATAGTAGGGTGATGCTCGTGGAATGTGCCTATCGCATCTTCCCCTCGCTGAGCTACCAGGACGTTGTGGCCCGCATGCTCTAGTATCTGCCGACAGACGGCTAGCATGCGTACATCGTCGTCGATTACAAACACAGTAACACGCTGGCCGGGTGACTGGGTCATGTTGCCTCCGTCAGTCTAGCGGGCAGTCACCAGCTTGATCGCTTCCTCATTCAATTTCTCTTCATCAGGCCAATAGTCCAATAATCCGGCTTCCAAGCGATCTGTTAACTGGCGGGCCTGCTGTTAATGGGCTGCCGTGCTCAGTATTAGGTTGAAGGTCTCGCGGCGCTGTTTAGTTTTTTGACCGCACGTGCTTCGCGTTCTGCCTCTGCAAAGACCACTGCCAAGCGGTTAGCGTAAGCCGCTGGGTTCTCTGTCCTACCTCCCGCCACGTGCTCGTCCACTTCGGCCTGGACCTTTTCCAGAGGCGTAAGTCGGAACTTCGCCAGGCTTGTGGTGAGGACCTTCACGTCACGCTTGCTGTTGCCGTATTCGTGAGCCATATCTAAAGCCAACGATAACGACTCGGCTTTGTTGTGCTTGTTGTCTTGTATATCTTGTGGGTGTACTGAGTTGCCCATGGGTGGTAAACGTGGTTGCCGGGGGATAGGTCCGGGGGATGAGGTGATCGTTACCCCATGCTTCTACATCGCCTCGTCACTCTCCATAGTTGCACTGGGGGCGGTACCGGTTTTCGCTGATGTCGGACCGCCGACCCTCCACATAACTCCAGAGGCTATCGAATGAGCGATGGCCATCCGATTTCAAATGGGCAATTCTGGATAAGGTGAATAGTTACCAGAGACGTGATAGTGCCTTCTATTCGTTGGGCGGTGTAGAACATACGGACAGGCCTTTTGACTATTATTGATTATGCAGTGATCGGCGTTTATCTATTGGGAAGGGGAGAGCACTTCTGCAAAGGTAATGTCAGCTACCGTACCACTGAATATGGCCACGGCCTCACTGCCGCCGTGTATTCCGCGAAGCAACCTTGGAACTCTCTGGCTTCCTGGCCTTGAGCCAGCCGGAGTGGACTACCTCGGCAACAGCCTGAAGTCAACGGTTCCCTTTTCTATCGCGACGTCCTTGCTTACTGGTTGGGTGTGGATAGGATATCTGCTTGCTGCGCCCACTCAACAGTCCTGCTGATTGGGTGATTTACTGTATCATTTGTCGGCTTCAGCCTCAAGAAATCTGCAGAGAATGCCGATATAGGCTATCAGCAAGCTGCGCTGGGGATTTCAACACCCCAGATGTAGTGCCAAGCTGAGGCCACCTTGTGCCTTCTCTCCTGGTGCTGTGCGAGTGAGACGGCGCACAGCGGTTTGACCGTTACCAGGATGGTGCAGTAACAGATGAGGAAGGCATAAGTGGGCCGATGCCTTTATGGGCAAGTAAGCGATCGATATGGGGGGGCACCCAGTAGCAAAAGGTCACCAGTAGGCGGCTGTGAGCGCCGACTTACTGGACCTAAGACACCTGCAAGTACCCCCTCGCCATACTCCAGAGACACAAGGGCAAATCAACGCTGCAAAGGGAGCGGTACTCGTGCGAACTCGTTATGGGGTGTGCCTGGATGCGGCACTAGTAGTCTACTGCTTAGTTCTACTGATGGTTCTGCTCTGCCCGGCTTCGGCAAACTCTCCGACAGCCCCTTATCACTTACGTCCCGGCGATGTCGTGCAAATTACCGTGGCGGGGCATCCCGAACTCACTTTTGATTCCCGCAACCCCATAGAGATTCGAGCTGATGGTAGGCTTTCGTATCCCTTCGCGGGGGAGATCATGGCGGCAGGTAAGACCATTGAGCAGATTACTGGTGCGCTCGTTGACGCCCTGGGACACCACCTCCGTGCCCCCCAGGTAGCGGTAAACGTGATCAGGTATCGCGACGAAGAGATATATGTTCTGGGCGAGGTCAACAAACCAGGCGCATATGCACTTCCTCAGGACCGCGACGTAGGCATCCGGGAGGCCATAGCCCTGGCGGCAGGCCTCACTCCCGAGGCCTCGCGGGAGACGGCGCGGCTGTTTCGCGCCGGTGCGCCCTCGACACTTCTGGATCTCGCAAAGATACTAGCGGGGGACTCGGAGGCGGAAATAGGGCAGCTCCAGGCGGGAGATACCCTCGTTATCGAACGACGCAATATCGTCAGCGTTATTGGTGAGGTCGAGAAGCCAGGCAGCTACCAACTACCCGACGGAGGCACCGTGGCCGATGCGTTGGCCATGGCTGAGGGATTCGCCAAAGACTACGGAACTGGCAGTAGCAGGGCCAACCGCTCACAAGCTGTCCTGATTAGAGCAGACAAGACAGTGGTGCCAATCAATCTTGCGGCTATTCTATCGGGCAATGATCCCCAGGCCGCCATGCCAATGCACTCCGGCGATACCTTACTTATTCCCGAAGTCAACAATCAAGTTGTCGTACTTGGGGAAGTGCGCCAGCCAGGATCGTACTACCTGGCTAGTGAGGAGAAGCTGAGTGCTGTGTTGGCGATGGGAGGTGGGGTGACCAGCAATGGCGATTCACAGCACATCCGGATAATCGGTCCCGACAGCACGGTTCTCACGGTCAATTATGAGCCGGTGTTCCGAGAGGGAGCTGAGGAGCCGGATGTATGGTGCTACGCTGGAGATACGGTCATAGTGCCGACCAATCGCCAGCGGGCCGCCGTCTTTGGTTTCGTCAACCAGCCTGGTGTTTATCCGCTCGAATCTGGCGATACCATCCTGGATTTAATCGGCAAGGCGCGGGGGCTGGTACCCGAGAAGTCAGCTCCCCAACACACGGTACTAATGCGCCAAGGCGCCTCGGGCGGCGAGCCCATGCGAGTCAATCTTCGGGATCTGACAGAAGGCCGCGACCCCGAGCCGCTTGTGGTCCAAGACGGCGATGTGATCTTTGTGCCCGAGTCCAAGAAGCTTCATTGGCAGGACTGGACTGAGTTGATCACCTCTATCGTCAATGTGTGGTGGCTGTTTGACCGTTTCTAGTCGTGGTGGCAATCGTGCACGTTGATGCCTACTCAGCCGTAGATGCCCGCAGCATCAGTTGAAAGGAGTTCGCACTTTGGCTGAACCAACACCTGGAGTGGCGCTACGCGATTTCTTTGAACTTCTACAACGACGCAAGTGGATAGTCGTTGAAGTGTCGGTAATTCTAGTCAGTGTTGTGGCTATTGGCAGTTTCCTGCAAACCCCTGTATACCGGGCAGCAGCAGCGCTGCTAGTGGAAACCCAATCCGCTGGCGTCCAGGGCTACGAGGAGCTTCCGATAGTCGCCCGCGGTCTCGAAACGATGCGCAGCCGGACGATAGAGACACACAAGCGGCTGATAACGAGACGACCAGTTCTGGAGGCAGTGATAGCTGACTTGGACCTTCACCGCGGCACAGGAGAGCTTCAGCGACAGATATCAGTTGTGACCTTCCCGGAGACCGACCTAATCGAAATTCATGTGGATGACGCCGACCCAGGCGTTGCCGCTGACATAGCCAACGCGGTTGCAGACAACTACGTATTGCTGAATCAGGAATATGGCCGGGCCTCGGCCGCCAGTGCTTCTGTCTTTCTGCAGGAGCAGTTGGCCAAAGTGAAAGAGCAACTGGCCGAGGCAGAAGAAAAGGTAGAGTACTTCAAGGATAGTATGGGAATAAGTGATTTTGCTGGGGAAACTGAACAGCAGATTGCAATACTGGGAGGCATCACCGAAGAATTAGCCTCTGCCGAAGCCGACGCCCAGGCAGCGTCGGCAGAAAGCCGGGCGATAGAGGAGAAGCTCTCCCGGGAGGAACAGTTGCGGTTGCAGGCTTCCCACGAAATGCGTAATCCTGTACTCCAGGAGCTGGAGGCGGAACTCGCCAAACTAGAGGCGACCCGCGCTGGGCTACTGGAGGAGTACGCCACGGAAAGCTCTACGGTGCAGGCAGTCGAGGCACGCATAGAGGAATTGAAACAACAGCTCTCCCAGCAGTTCGAGACGGTGCTCGCCTCCACCACGATAGGTGCTAACCCGGTGTACAACGAGCTTCTGACTGAGGCCGCTCGGAGCAGGGCGAGAGCAGCAGCGGCACGCGGGCGGGTAGGAGCCCTGGGACACGCCCTGCATCAGGCCGAGTCACGGTTGCGTGGCGTGCCTGCTAAAGAGAAGGAACTATCGCGGCTGATTCGGGCGCAAGACGTTGCTGGCAGAGTGTATACGCTTCTGCTAGAGAAGTATCACGAGGTGCGGGTGGCCGAAGCGATGAGGCTCTCGAATGCTCGGCTGGTCGAGCCAGCAGTGGCCTCCATATATCCCATTCGGCCTAGGACGCGCCTCAACATCGTCCTGGCCTGCGTTTTCGGACTTATCCTCGGAATCATACTGGCCTCTTTGATTGACTATCTTGATGACACCATCAAGGATCCCACGGAAGTGGCTGAGCTGCTGGCAGCCCCGGTGCTGGGGACAGTCTCACATGTTCGCAAGGAAGAGCCCATCCTGTTGACAGAGATGCCTCCCAGATCAGCAATAGCCGAAGCATTCCAGATCATTCGCTCGAATTTGAGCTTTGTATCAGTTGACGAGCCCGCCCACGGACTTGTTGTAACATCGGCCAGTGCCGGCGAGGGGAAGACCTTTGTGGTCGCTAATCTGGGAATGACAATGGCCCGAGACGGCAGGGAAGTCATTCTTGTTGATAGTGACCTTCGCCGACCAACGCTTCATAAGTTGTTTGGCATAGACAACGCCCAGGGCCTAAGTAATGTGCTGGTTGGTGAACGAGACCTGGACGAGGTATTGAAGGCCAGCGATGTAGAAGGATTGCAAGTTCTGCCGAGTGGTCCACTTCCCCCGAATCCGGCAGAGCTGTTGGCTTCTGAGAAGATGGCCCAGTTGCGCGAGACGCTTCTACGCCGGGCAGATTTTGTCCTGTTTGACTCGCCGCCAGCAGCAATGCTAGCGGATGCGGCCACCTTAGCTTCGCGCCTGGACGGCGTGATCTTCGTGGTCGAACAGGGCGGCTGCAGCAAGAGACTGATCGCAGACGCGCGGGATCAACTTATCCGCGCGCATGGTCGCATTGTGGGAACGGTCCTGAACAAAATATCCCGAGCGGCCGGCCGCTACTACTACTACTATTACCACTACGATTCTTACTACCGCAGTGAAGATGCGTAGTAAGATCGAGTAGCGGTGAGTTGGAGTTGCTAGGCATTCATGCACGATCGCACCCGATCCCAATTCGCGCACCTGCTCTCGCCGCGTCATCGTTTCGTCTGCATATTGTTGTGGGTAGCCGTAGTCATCTACATGATTGGAGTATGGGTCTTGTCTAGTCTCGGTTCCCCCATCACTGATCACGTTGACGCTACTGGCATACCAGACTTCTTCTGGCATTTGGTTCTCTACGCTGGATTGTGTCTGCTTGCTACTGCCGCCTTTAGGACTACATGGCCTACACAACCGATGTGGGTTCTATCCATGGCAGGTGCGGGGCTGGCTTTCAGTTACAGCATCCTGGACGAAATTCACCAGAGCCTCGTACCCGGACGGGGGATCGAGGCTCAGGACATTGCCGGGAACCTGGTTGGCGTAGTGCTTGCCGCCGCATTTGTCATTCTGTGGCCAACGGTGATGACCTGGCAGCGCTAGGAGATTCTCTTGCCCGTGGTGCCTTGCCGCACCAAGGTCCAGATTCTTGTGAGATTATGGTCTAACGGAGGAAGCAGCCTTATCAATATGGTGCAACAGCAAGGCGTGTCCCCAGATGACAGGGCCTCCCGGCAAAGCTTACCGGGACCACACTGGCAGGGGTGGTTTCATAACCTGCTCGATTGCATGCCCCCGGGAAATGGCTGGTGTCTGGATCTGGGATGTGGAGGCCAGGCCATGCGTGAGCAGATAGGCAACAAAGGTTATGCCTGGGTGGGCCTGGACGTGGAGACACCACTTGCGGCGCCAGGGGGCAGGTTCGTTTGTGGAAATGGTGAGGCGCTCCCCTTCGGCGAGTGCACATTTGAGGTGGTCTTCTGCCAACAGGTGCTGGAGCATGTTCGTAGTCCGGGGAGCTTGCTTGCCGAGGCGCACCGGGTTCTACAACCAGGGGGCATACTGCTGGGATCGAGCTCGTATCTTGAGCCGGAGCACGATAGAGCCTGCTTCTTTCATGCCAGTGCTCACGGAATAGAGCATCTGCTGTCAGTAACTAGCTTTGCAGACATGGAGATCACCGCCGGGATCCACGGGCCTGTGCTTGTCGCTTATCATTTCGTAGGGCGCTTGGGCGCGTGGTTACTTGCTCCGGCTATACGATTGGTTTTTGAACTCCGTTGCTTCGCGTGGATGGTTTGGCAGACCATACGACGAGGCCCGAATGAAGAATCTTATCGCGACTATCGATTGCGCAAATGCATGGAGATGGCCGGGCACCTGATTTGGCGAGCTTGTAAAGAAGACTGAAGACCACATGAGGTCGCTCTTGCTGCCTCCAACTGCCCAGTGCTATTGCGACAATGGTTCGCGCACCACACAACACGGTGAGGAATTGCTCCCAAGTGCGCCAAACACTATGTCTTGACCGGAAAAGCTGGGAACGTCTACGCGCCCAGTGGCACCAGAATCCGGGTGCGACAGTCATGGTACTGGGGTGCGCGGCCTTGAGTGCCGCTAGCGGCGCTGCCTTGTTGAATCTGACTACAGGGTTCACCGCCGCCCTGTTGGCCAGGAATCTCCTGCTGCCGGGTCTGGTTGTCGCAGTCCTTCTCTGGTTCTGGTCAACTGATTCGGTGCCCTGTGCAGCCTCGCCAGTTCCTAGGCCTGCCGTGTGGCACGCCGTAATGGCGACGCTTGCCGCCGTTGGTGCAGCGATTGTAGTCATAGCGTCGGGCCAAATTGGTGGAACCTACGCCGCCGTGCTAATCGTCTCGTTAGCCCTGGCCTTCCTGTCGTTGGGGATGGTATTGACAGGAAAGCTGGCCCACGCTGTGGGTATCTACCTGTTCGTGTTGCCTCTAGCTGGTGTTCTGGGCGTGACTTCACCTCCGCTCACCCCGCACTGGTCTCTCGGCTCAACGATTCTGCTGGCGAGCTTGCTAGTAATAGGCACCGGCAGTTGCGTTCTACACCGATACTCCGTGGCGGCATCTCGCACCGCATTGCTGGCCGCAGGCCTTCTGGCCGTTTCGTTCATCCCCTCTGTGTTAAGCAGCGGCGACCTTGCCAGGAGCTTCTGGACTCTTGTTGTTGTCGTAATCTGTCCGCTAGCTGTCTTCGGTGTTGCAGCTCTGGCGCTTCGTTCGGCTGTTGACATCAAGGTAGTTGCAATGTACCTCGCGGCCTCCTGTGGAACGGCCTGCCTTATGGGTTTCTATTTCGTGAGACACTTCGATCCAGTTACCCAGGGATTCCGTCGAGCAATAGGTTTCCCCAGTCTCCATATCAATCCCACGGCGCAGATATTGGCAGGGGTGATTCCCGTCGCGGTTGTCTTAATACTAGAGGACCGCCGGATCCTGGGCAAGGCTTTGTGGGCTCTTAACCTGGTATTGCTCGTTGGGTTGCTGTTGTGCCTTCGTTCGCGAACAGGGTATATCGGCCTCTCGCCGAAAATCCCCCCTACTTTATGTTCGGTGAAGAAACAAAT
>JAUVXR010000002.1 GCA_030603495.1 bacterium | reverse complement strand
AAGTGCTCCTCAAAGAAAGGTGGGTAGGTGATGGTCTCGTCGTAGTTGGCTCCCATGAAGATGACTTCTGCGGTGCTTTCGGTCAGCGCGGCGACCATCTGCTCGAACCACGGTTCCATGCTCTTGGCGAGGCTCAGCACTCGGTCGGGATGATCGTGCATCTCCAGAAAGAACTCGGTCATGGTCATCAGGTCGCGCATGATGTGGTGGATCGGCGTTCTGCCCTCTGGCTTAATAGTCCTTCGTGTATTTCTCTATCATAAGCCACATTCCACATCGCCGTCAGCCCTTGCAATCAAAGGGCTTAGAGCAATTACCTGCCTGCCAGATTGGCAAATATGGCTATTGAGGGTAGAATGGTAACTTTTGGGGGCGCCGCTTTTCGGGCCTCTTCTCGAGCAGCGCGAAGGGCATCACATTCTGATAGGCGGGGTGCTGGCATTCAGCTCGACTTCGGGCGGCTGCGCGGGGGCCCGTCATAGTCACTCACAGCAGTCGGCGCATCTACTCGCTTGCGACTTGCACTGCAATGGGCGGTAGTCCTCCAGAGGCAGGAGGGCATTGGAGCGTCGAACCGTCTTAGCGGGTTTGGAGTACCTTCGTCACCCACGCTCTAGAGCAACCTAGCTTCCTGGCAAGCTCGGCTCTGCTCCTCGCTTTGCCAGACGCCAGTATAGCCTGGAATTGCCTGGCTCGTTCTTCCATGGTCTGATGGGACGGCGACGGCTGGTGTAGGGATAGCTGGGCGTGGGTAGGTGACATGCCGTAGCAGAGACGATAGAATCTGCGCTTTCTGGAATGAGCTATAGAACAAAAGATCGAAATTGGGAGAAAAGTTCGGATCAACTCTGGCCCGGGGAGCCACCGGAATTTCGGGCGCCTCTTTGAGCAATCGAAGGGGGCTTTTTGGCTTAATGGCGGGTATTTCGAGCAGCATAAGCTGGTGACTACGGGAGAGCATCGAAGTGGGCGAAGCAGTGGAAATCCGAACTTTAATCCCAGCGGCTTGCATACCTGCTGGATGGGATTCTCTGGGGGAGCGGGTCAGCTTAGCTGTTCAATGCGGTCTGCTATTATGGAAGCGGTACCTCGATGAGTCAGATGTCCCTCGACCAGTAACGCCGAGGAGGAAAAAATTTCTTTACCATACTGTTGGTAAACGTTTTCGAAGACCGTGACGTCCAGTAGCCCGGTTTCGTCTTCGAGGGTAAAGAAGACGACCGTTCGGCCACTGCGAGTAGGCGGACGATGAGGGCGAATGAGCAGGCTAGCAGTTTTGACAGGCCCCTTGGGGCGCTGCTGTTTGATCTGTTGGTTGGTAAGTACCCCTTCTTCAGCCAATTTAGGTCTAACAAACTCCAGTGGATGCCAGGCGGGGCTGAAGCCTAATATATCCCAGTCGTAGCAGCATTTCTGCTGGTCAGTAAAATCCCTGATATTCTTAAGTTCAGCAGCTTGCTGCAGATTCAACTGGGGCTGCTTGGCCGGCTTATGGGCTCCAAGTTGCCACAGCAGTCGCCGACGGTTTGCGTCGAAACAATCCAGAGCGCCCCCCAGAACCAGATTCTGAGCCGCATTTGCTGGTGGCTTGATGCGCCACGTAAGATCCTGGAGGCCCTTATAAGGCTGACCTTCAACTATCTTGTCTGCTAATCTCTCCGCCGCGTCCTTTACCTGCTTGAGGCCGACTCGGATGGCGCTGTCCTCAACAGTAAAGCTGACTTGGCTGCGATTCACATCAGGCCCCAGTACACTTATGCCCCGGCGCTTGGCCTCGTTGATCAAAGTATGAGCAGGGAAATAGCCCATAGGCTGATTGGACAACAGAGCAGCGTAGAAGTAGGCCGGATAGTGGGTTAGCAGGTAAGACGTTTTGTAGCCGGTGTCACCGAAAGCCGCAGCATGGGCCTCACAGAAGCCATAGCCAGCATAACCTTCAATGCAGGAGAAGATGGTTTTGGCCACCTGCTCAGTACAGCCCCGCTGCATAGCCTTGCGGATGAAACCCTTGCCGATGGCCTGCATCTTATCCTTGTCGCGGTGGTGAGTCAGAGCACGGCGCAACTGGTCAGCTTCGCCGGGGCTGAAGCCAGCTATCTTGACGGCGATCTCAATGACCTGCTCCTGAAACAATACTACACCGTAGGTATCTTTGAGGATTTCTTCCAGGCGGGAGTCTACATAGGTTACCGGTTCTTTGCCGTGGCGACGGGCCAGGAAAGGCTCGACCATGTTGCCCTTTATCGGTCCTGGCCGGATCAGGGCAACCGAAGCGACAACATCTTCAATATTGTCTGCGTGCAAGCGGCTTTGCAGGTTGCGCTGGGCGGGACTTTCCAGTTGAAAGGCTCCGGCTGTTTCGGCACTGTTGAGCAGCTTGTAAGTATCTTTATCATCCAGGGGGATGCTGCTAAAATCCAGCTGCTTGGGAGTAGAGGTTACGGTGTCCTGCACGGCCGACAGCATCCGCAGACATAGCAGATCCAGTTTCAACAGGCGCAGGTCCTCCACATCAACTTTATCAAACTGAATGATCCGGCAGCCCTTGGCGGCCTCCTGTATAGGAGAGATGGTGTTCAGAGGTTGGCCGCTGATTATTACTCCGCCCAGGTGGGTGCCGATATGCCGGGGCAGGCCTGCTGCGTGGGAGCAAAGCTCAAAGAGCTGACGGTATTTGTGAAGCGGCAGTTGGCTATCGCGCAATTCGGGGAAGTGATCAAAGGCCTGTTCGATACCGTCAGCGTTGATATGGGGCATGAGCTTAGCTAAGCGGTTAATCTCTTCGAGAGGGAAGCCCAAAGCCTTGGCAAGATCGCGGATAGCTCCCCGCGCATGATAGGTCTGGAAGGTGCAGACTGTGGCTACTTTGTCCTCCCCATATTTTTGCGTCACATACTCAGCAATGTCATCCCGGTAGCGGGCATCGAAGTCTATGTCAATATCAGGCAGATTATCGCCCCGTTCGGGGTTGATGAAGCGCTCAAAGCTCAGATTGCGAGCGACTGCGTCCACATCAGTAATGTGCAGGCAATAGGCTACCGCTGAGTCAGCGGCACTGCCCCGCCCAGCATAGCGAATTCCTCGCCGGCGAGCCTCACGGGCTGCATCCCAAACCACCAGGAAGTAATCAGCAAAGCCTAATTGCTCGATTACACTCAGTTCGTATGCCAGTCGCCTGCTGATCTTTGGATTTAGCCTCCCATATCTCTTTTGAGCACCTTCATAGGTAAGCCGACGCAGCAACTGCGTGGACTTGCAGCCATTCGTGTCAAAGCGAGGCAGATACCTATCATCACCAAGCTCATATTCCTGGCATTGCTCCGCAATACGTAGAGTATTGGCAACCGCCTCGGATGCCCAGGAGAACAGCTTTGCCATCTGCTGGGGAGACTTGAAGTAGAACTCAGCATTGATCTTGCGCTCCGGGTGGGGTTCATCTACTGTAGTCAGGGTCCGCACGCAAGTAAGTACATCCTGAGCCTTGTACTGAGATTCATCCACATAGTGGACATTACCGGTAGCCACTACAGGCACTTTTAGCTTCTGAGCTATCTGGACCAAGCCCTTGTTGGTAGCATGTTGCTGGGGATAGAAAGCCTCCTGCAGTTCGATATAGAAATTATCCGTACCAAAGATGTCCTGATACTTCTCAATGGCTTTTTCCGTCTGCTGGTAGCGCCGTCTGTAGGCCAAGGAAAACACTTCACTATGCCAGCAGCCGGACAGGGCAATAATATCCTCGGCACACTCTCGCAACATCTGCTCGGTCGCCTGGGGCTTGCCCCGCTCATTGCTCAAATGCGCCTGGCTTAGCAGTTGACATAGATTAGCGTACCCAACTCGACTTCTGGCTAACAGGGTGAGGTGATGTCCAGTTTCTGTGGTAACCTCGGCACCGATAATTGGCTTGATACCAGCCTGGCGGCACGTCCTGCAGAACTGGACCGCTCCGCTGAGGCTATTGTGGTCAGTCATAGCCAGTGCTGGCATGTCAAGCTCAACGGCTTTGCCTACTAGCTCGCTGATGCGGCCGACCCCGTCTAAAAAGCTAAACGGAGTGTGCACATGAAGATGAACAAACATTAGTCTACCAGCCTCTCAATTCGCCAGCGCTCCGGCCCTTTAGAAACTATGAATGCTCCTCGCTCGGTCTCTACCAAAAAGAAATCGCGAGGTCTTTCTCCTTCCCACCAGCGCCCAGCCTCTCGCCAGTGATCCACAATGTTCTCTACCGTTCTCCACCAGCCACCTACTAGTATCTGCTCTGGTTGCTTCCCACCCTTAACACGAAGCTCGTCAAACGGTAGCCGCCTCACCAGCTAACCCTCCCCTCCGCAGCCAGGATCATCTGGGCAAAGCGCCGCTTATCTTTCAACCGGGAGGCCCGGTTGACTGCTTGTGCTCCGTAGCGGCTGCGGACTGCTTCCATTACTTGCTCAACTGTCCTGCGCCGGCGGCCGCCCCACAGGTCTATTTGCTGGGGCTTGACTGCCTGCAAATCACGCGCTACCAGCTCTAGGCTTTGCAGGGGCCGGCCTTGCCAAAGCTGCTTCAACAGTCGTTGGGCCGCCTGGTAGAGCTGGCCGGCATCTTTCGGGGGCCTGCTATACTGCTGTGTTTGCGCGTGGTATCCAGCGTCGGCCTCCAGCCGGAGAGTTATCTGGCGCGGTTGGCTGCCGCTGCCCAGCAGTTTGTCAGCCAGTTGTTCACACAGCTCACCTAACGCCTGCAGGATCACTTCTTCTCTCTCTTCGATATCAAAGACCTGTCGCACCCGTTCCTCAGCAGCAGGATACAAAGCCTGTACTACGCAGTTGTCTGTGCGCTTTATCCAGTCATATAGCTGCCCACCAAGCTGCCCGGCTTGCTGAATGATCGTATTCTTGCCCACTTCAATCACTTGACCCAGTGTAGTAAGACCTAACCTCTGCAAAGTATCTTGCAGCTTACTATCCAGCCAACCAAGCTCAGACAACGAGATTGGAGCCAGAAATTCTCTGACATCTTCTTCAGCTACCACGGCATTGCGAGGTGCGGCCACGCGAGCCGCGAATTTGCCTGGCCCAACGCCGACTAGAGATTTCAAATCTGTCTGCTGCTGGATTTGCTTGCTCACCTTCCTCTGCCATTCCACGGCCCGCCGGGTATTGGATACGACTTTCGTAATGTCAGCGAAGCCTTCATGGAAACCGGTCAGCTCGACCACCGGACTATGATCAGCGACAATATCCCAAATCTGCTGGTGCAACGGCCAGCAGTCATCGGGGTTGAAAGTAACTATCTGTGCTTGCGGACATAGACAGCGTACTTGCGGCAAGGGCATACCAGTATTGACGCCTTCCGCTTGAGCCTGCCTGCAGGCTTGCAGCACTTGGCTGCCGCGAGTCACCACCATAGGCATTAACCCTGACCACAGTGGTGGTCGGTGTGCCTTGATATAGAAGCTCTCAATTTGTATAAAGGCAATCCAATTACCCATGGCAATCCCTCTGCGGGAATTGCCATTATATCAAACATATATTCTATTGTCAATACCAAAACCATAATTACTTCACTTGACATCGGGGCTGCATGGATAGGGGCTCTCGCCTCACAGAGAGGCAAACAGCGATTCTATTCCACTTCCGAAGATTTTTCCGTGGGTACCAGAGGAGTAGTCCCAAGGACTTTGGTGACCCACGCTCTACTAACGCCCAGTTTTCTAGCCAGCTGTGCTCTATTCCTCACTCCACCAGAATCGAGCATTACTTGGAATCGCCTGGCCCGTTCCAGCGGGGTCTCCTTCCGAACTTTGCGCATCTCTACAGATGGGACCAGCGATTGGATGGTCAGCCCATACCGATAGCGAGAGTGCTCGGGACGCCCATTTCGGCCAAAATCAGGCTTTAGGTACAATATTATGTTAACTACAGGCCGAAAAGTTCGGATTGGGGGGGGCCCCGTGGAGCTACGAGAATTTCGGGCCGTCCCTCGAGAGGTTGAGGGGCGGCCCTTTCGCACTATGTCGCGGCTCTCAGGAATCCTCAGCCGCACCTGGTACTATGACGGCACCGAGAGCGAGCAGGTAGAAATGATGTTCCACTGTTGTGTCAGCTTTCGCAGTCTGGAGGAGGAATGTGGGGAGAGGGAGGACATTGTAGTCCAGAGAAGAACACCTAGTAACAGAGTCACTTCCAGAGCATCGTAGATAGCATAACTGGCGCTCGTGGGATCAACTTCCCATTAGCAGCCGACTTGATGATGAGCGCAGGCAGGGCTATGGCCTGGGTATCACCAGGGTTTGCAGGCGAACGCATCTGACGCCTCGGTTTGGCCAGCGAGAAGCACAATATGAAGTGGGTGAAAGGAGATGAGTCGTATGAGTAAGTGTAGACTGGCTGTGCTTGTGAGCGTTGTATTGGTGGTTGCAAGCCCGGGATTGGTGAGGGCCCAATTCCTGCCGGAGATTGGCACCACATCTGCAATACTTGCGCGTGGTGGCACTGGAGTCGCCATCACAAACGAGCATGCTACCGGCATGAAGAATCCAGCCGCCTTACCGATGCTGTTTCGCATGCCGACGGAAAGACCTGCAGAATCCGTGCGTGGCCCCGAGAAGACAACTGCGGAGCTGGATCCGGCCCCGGGGTACCAGGCTACTGGTGGTGTCTTGTTCGCTAGTGCGCGCGGGGTTGACGGCAAGTTGCTAGCCTTGAGTGGCCTGCACTTGCGTAGCGGCATTGACCTGTCGCGATCCGTGGCAAGAAATGGCTTGGGAAGACTTCAGGTCCAGATCGAAACACGCTTCATCAGCATCGACCAGAACTTCTTGAGAGAAGTCGGCGTTGATTACAGAGGACTCGGGGTCGGCGTGGCTGGCTACAGCCAGGACACTACCTCCGACCAGGACACCAGATCCTTTCAGGCGGCCATTGGTAAGATCGGCAACCCAGCCGCTTTCGCCGGGGGATGGATAGAAGACTTCGACAACGATTTCTTCTACGTTGCGGGAGGCGCGGTGGTGTCGCATCCCCGCATCATCGGGGATAATCCTGCCGCACTGTCCGTGGGGGTCAAAGTAAGCCGAAATGATCTCCACTGGCAGCCGAACAAGACTACACTCGATGTCGGCTTAGTTCTGCGGGCCTTGGAGCGAGTCAACGTCGCTAATACGCTGGTCACGCCTAGTATCGCTCTGGTAGGCCGGGATCTGACGGACAGATATGGCGTGTTCCCCGATGCCGGTCGCCGTTTTGATTTTGGAGTCGGGCTGACTGGGGAGAAGTGGCGCTTTGCTGCAGACGTTGACGATATACTCAACGACAGGGAGTATGGGGGCCGTAAGGTCAAGACCTCGATAGAGATCAAAAGCGGGCGGACCATCATCATCGGCGGGTTGACCAGCGATGGGGAGGCCACGGTCGGTGTGCGCCAGCAGGTGCCCCTGCCCGGCAAGATTCCCCTGCTGGGCGCGTTGTTTGCCAGAGGCGATGACCACGACGAACGCGCTGAGTTAATGGTAGTCGTGACGCCGACCATAGTGACCGATGAGTAGGCAGCAGGAGATAGCTGTACCGACCCCGGTGAGGTTTCCGAAGATCCGATCTTGCTTGGACTAATTCTTCCTGCTGCAGATCGTTTCGCTTACACAACGCGAGATTGGAAGAGTTCCGAAGAAGGTCCCACGCAGAATTGGACTAGTATGGCAGTGCTGGCCCGCAAACCAGGACCTCAGCCTAGATCGCGAGCGCGAGTTCCCGGCACTCATCGCTTCCGAAAAAGTTCCGATAATCGTCCCGTAGGGGGAGCCAATTGGCTGTATGATCCGAACTTCTGATCAAGGTGCCTATTGTGCCCTGAGAGCGGGTTCTGGTGGCCGTTGAGGCGGCCATGGCTGAGGAAGTTCGGGATTCGTGCTTTAGGCTAAAGCCCGTCTCCGAAAAATGAGCCGGGCTTTTCCTGCTGGCGGATAAGATGCTGATGGTGGGAGCGGGGTCTGCTCGACTCTTGCTTGGGCAGCCTCGATAATTCTGGACTGTCCCTTGCAATATCGGAGGGCAGCAGGGCCGAGGCCGGTGCGACCCGAGGTCCCCGCTGCCCTCAGCCAATGGGGTCAGGTTGGCCGCTGCAGCGCGGCATAGACCATCAGCCCCAATATTGCCACTCCGATACAGGCCGATCCCACTATCCGCCAATATGGCGCTAGTGTTGCCACGAGCCACGGTAGAGCCGCTGCCACAATGAACATGACCAGGATCCACAATTCCGCGCTCAGATGCTCCATGCGTTCTTCTTCGAATTCTTCATTTAGCTGCTCAGTCAGCGAACTCGCTCCTTTCTATTCTCAATTCACTACCAGCACCACAGCCGGTATCCGATGGCGGCCGCCACGTGCAACACCCCCACTACTGCCGGTGCTAATAGCAGCACCCCGAATATCACTACCACCTTCCGGTTCATCACGGTCACCTCCTCACCAGATGCCCGTTGGTTAGCTTTGTGTATATTCTAGGCAATCTTCGGCAATACACGCAATCAGGGAATCCCTCAATTACACCTTCGAAATCCCTTAATTCCTGGGGGAGAGGGCTGTGGGGGAAAAGCGCAACATAGCGCGGTGGGTGGTCCTGTCAAGCGTCGAACGAGGTCAGTCCTTCGTGGATGGCATACTTTACGAGCTCGGCGAGGCTGTCAACTCCCAATTTCCTCATTATGTGATGGCGGTGTGTCTCGATGGTCTTGGGACTGACGTAGAGTTCCGCAGCAATTTCCTTGGTACTTTTTCCCTCCGCCAGGAGCTGAAGCACCTCGCGCTGGCGGGGCGTCAGGACGGCCAAAGCAGAAGAGTCATCCTCTGCCAATCCACTGACATAATCTTCGACCACCACTTCACTGATTTGGGGACTTAGATAGGTGCGCCCGGTGGCGACGGAGCGAATAGCGCTGACCAATTCTTCAGCAGCGCAATCCTTCAACAGATAGCCGGAGGCACCCGCCTGTAGCGTCCTGGCCACGAAGCGTCGGTCTGAATGCATTGACAAAACGATGACCTTCGGGGCGGGAGACTGTGCCAGAATCTGGCGAGTGGCTTCAACGCCGTTAAGATTCGGCATAGCCACATCCATAACGACGACATCAACAGACTGCTGTGTCGCCAGTGCAACGGCCTCTCGGCCATCGCTGGCTTCGGCCACCACTTCGATATCGGGCTCCGCATCAAGTAGGCGGCGTAGGCCACTGCGCACAATATTGTGGTCATCTGCCAGCAACACTCGCATATCCAGCTCACTGCTCCTTATCTGTTGCGGCTTGTTCCTGCAGCTTCAGCGGCATTATCATAGCAACTCGGGTGCCGGCGCCCGGCTGTGACTCTATCTGCAGGACGCCGCCGAGATAGCTCAGCCGTTCTCGAATGTCAAACAGCCCAAACCCAGGGGGACGCCCCGGGGAATCCAATTGCTCCACGTCAAAGCCGATGCCCTCGTCCTGCACTACTACTCGCACCTGGTCACCGTTCGTATCAATAGAGACTCTTGCTGTGTTAGTCTGGGCATGCTTGATAACGTTGATTAGCAGCTCGCGCACCGCCCGGAACAAAACGATGCCGACCTCGTCATCAATCGGCGCGGGATGGCTATCTTGCTGGATGCTGAAAACCACGCCGTGCTCTTCTTCTAGCTGTTCGGCCAGCCATTCCACCGCTGCCACAAAACCCAGCTCGTACAAAACCGGAGGACTCAACTGAAATGTCAGTGAGCGGGTCCTATTGATAGCTTCGTCGAGTAATCCACTGACTTCACCGGAGATTGAAGCCACATCAGACGGGGGCGACGACTCATCCAGACCCGCCATTCTCATTTTGCACAGCGCCAGGGTCTGACTGATATCGTCGTGCAGCCCGGCGGCAATTGCCCGGCGTTCTTGTTCTTCGACTGAGGACAACTGTGTTGCCAGCGCCCGCAATCGTTCTTCACTTTCCCTAATCCTAGTCATCGCTTGCACGTTTCTTTCACTGAGCCAGGCAACGGTCGCACTTACAACAACAAATAGACAGCTCCTGACAATATCGTCTGTAAGTGAACCTAAGGAAGCAAAATGATGTGACAGCAGTAGAAAAGCTCCAGAACAGACGGCTAAAAGAATTCCCCATCTCTGCCACCAGAGGGCCGCAATGATAATGGGTACGTAGAAAAGGTGACTGACGATGACTTGTTGGCGCAAACTGAAGTGGAAATGGAGAGTAGAAAGCAGACAGACAGCCCATAGTAAGCTTAGCAGGACCAGCCGTACGAACTGAGAGGGTTTCCTTGATTGCTCCGACACTTGCACTGTTGCCCATCCTGGCAGAATGCTGCGGTGCAGCAGCGGCACCAGGGCAACTATCAATATAGTCCCTATAGCTGTGCAAGTTATAGCAACAGTACCCATTTCACCCCTCCTGCTAACCGTTGGCAAAAGTGAGTTAGCTTTTGAGCAATGTGGCAATACAAGCAGTACACATTGCGACTCGCTACAAGTATCCCGCGCTTACCCGTGCTCTTGATACCGGCTCTGACGTTCGTCACACAGTCTCTTACCTCTTCTAACATTCTTCGGCGGAGGCATGAACTCCTACCTGTGCTAGCTGTTTTCCACTACGAATCAGTGGTTTGCGGGCTTCTGATGGGCTTCAGAAAGAGGCGCCTCAGTATCGGTAGCATATGCAAGCCAGTCTTCACTCAAGGCTGCCCAGAATCGCGCGCCCCAGCTACCAGGCAACAACCTTCGGTGGGACCAGGTCAAATGTTAACCATCCGAATGGCTGCCCGCCCCTGGCTCGATCCACTAACGGCGTGGTTAACGCGCTGCGGCCGATCTCCGCGCGGGGAGCAGTGTGTCTTCTGTCTCGGCAAGAACCACTAGTGTTACCTAATTGGGGGCAATATGACCCTCAAGAGGGCTCCAAACTCACATTCTGCAGATGAATGCCTGAGCCAGAGAGGAATTCCTGCGTCATACGGAGAATATTGGCGGTAGCAAGAAACCATACGGGTAATTCCGGTCTTGACGCTTCGGGCAAATCCCACAAGGGAGCATCGTTGGCCGTGATTAGCGACAATATCGAATACCTGCTTGTCTTTCGCGTTAGACAGAAGTTTGATGCGCCACAGATTGACGATGTGCCCGGTGAAGTGGAGGCCCAACTCTCGCGCCTGTCTCTGGGTAACAAGATCAAACCCGGCCAAACCGTGGCGATCGCTGTCGGAAGCCGCGGGATTGCGAATATCCACCGTATCGTCAAAACCATTGTCGCTCACATCAAGTGGCTCGGTGCCGATCCGTTCATTGTGCCGGCCATGGGCAGTCACGGAGGTGGCATGGCTGAAGGGCAACGGGAGATCGTCGAGTCCTATGGCATTACCCAAGAATTCTGCGGATGTCCCATCCGTTCGAATATGGAAACTGTTATCGTCTGCGAGGCCGCCGAGGGATTTCCGGTCCACTTCGACAAGCATGCATATGCCGCTGATCACGTGGTGGTGTGCAATCGAATTAAGCCGCACACGCAGTTCGTCGGCGATATCGAAAGCGGCTTGATGAAAATGATGTTGAGCGGGCTGGGCAAGCACTCCGGTGCAAAGGTCTACCACCGGGCAATCAAAGATTATAGTTTTGGCCAAATTGTACGCAGCGTCGCGGGCGAAGTCCTGACCAAGTGCTCCATTGCCGCGGGTGTCGCAATTATTGAAAACAGCTACTGCCAAACCGCCAGGATTGAAGCGGTCCCGCCCGAGCAATTCGAGGACCGGGAAAAGGAGTTGCTCATCCAGGCCAAGCAATTGATGCCGCGGTTGCCGTTCAAAACGGCAGACATTCTGCTGATCGATGAGATAGGCAAGAATATCAGCGGAACCGGTTTTGACTTGAGCGTTGTGGGCCGAAAGTATCTTGTTCACAAAGCGGCAGACGATGAGTACCCGAAGGTTAATATGATCGCGCTCCGAGATCTCACGGACCTGAGTCATGGCAACGCTGAGGGCATGGGGCTGGCCGAATTTTGCCGAACACGTTTGCTTGAGAAGGTGGCTGTGGACGTCACGCGCCTGAACGCCCTGACAAGCGGTCATTATACGGGATCGATGGTGCCTCTCGATTACGACACGGACAGCGAGATGCTACAAGTCATGTTGTCCCAGATCGGTCTCACCGAGCCACCCGATGCGAAACTGTTGTGGATCCGCAACACGCTGGCCCTGACCGAAGTCGAATGCTCCGCCGCCTACCTGGACGAAGCCCGCGACCGCGACGATCTGGAAATCCTCACCGACCTGCGGCCGCTCCCGTTTGACGCAAGCCGGAACCTATGCGATGAACACATGAAAACAGCTTAATGTCGTCCGCTAGGCTAACATTGGCGTCCCTACATTGGGGACGGGCATGGCTGCCGGAGAAGACGGGTTGACTTCTGCCGACCCCGATCCAGACATCCGTCGGGAGGCAGTGGAGCGCGTCAAAGACCACATCGACTTAGCTGCTGGTCTTGACTCCGCTGTGACTATAGGCAGCCTTAGTGGCAATCTGGGTAGCGACTCTCCGGAGCGGGGGACGCGCCGCGCCGTGGCTCTGGCCTGCCTGGAAGAAGTGTGCAAGGTGGTCAGGGCGTCGGGTATCACCATCTTGCTGGAACCGCTCAATCGTTACGAGTGCGACTATATCAACACGGTAGAAGACGGTCTGGGAGTCATAGACGAGGTAGATGCGCCTAATCTCAAGCTTCTGGCCGACACTTTTCACATGAACATTGAAGAAGTAAACATTGCGGCCAGTCTGCGCCGGGCGGGTCCGCGGATAGGGCATATTCACCTTGTTGGCACTAATCGGCAGGCGCCGGAACACGGTCATATGGACCTACGAGGTGTACTCCGGGAATTGTGGCGGATGGAATACACGGGTTATCTGTCATTTGAAGTGTTGCCCTTGCCTAACCCTAGACAAGCAATGGAAGACGGAATTTGCACCATCAAGTCTATCCTATCAGAGCTGTAGGCGAGAGCAGTAATTGAGCACAGAAGAGGATCAGGCTATGACGATTGACCAGACTCTCGATTCTACCGATAAAGTGGCGGTTATTACTGGTGGGTCAGGAGTACTTTGCAGCGCCATTGCTCACGCTCTTGGGCAGTGTGGGGCTAGTGTAATCCTGGTAGCCCGGACTCAAGAGTCTTTGGATAAGGTTGCTGCGGATATCCGCGGCAAAGGGGGACATGCCATAGGAATATCGGCTGATGTGCTGGATAAGCAGTCCCTGGAATCGCTCGCCGAGCGCGTTATGGAAGAATTCGGGCAGGTTGACATTCTCATTAATGGAGCAGGCGGTGCTAAGAAGGAAGCAACCACAAGTGAAAGCCTATCGTTCTTTGATCTCCCTGAAGATGCAGTGCGCTGGGTTTTCGATTTGAATTTCATGGGCACGTTCCTACCGTGTCAAGTTTTCAGCCAATTAATGGTCCAGCAGCAAAGCGGATCCATTCTGAACATAGCTTCAATGGGAGCCTACCGCCCGCTAACTAAGAGCGTGGCCTACTCCGCTGCCAAGGCTGCCATCGTCAACTTTACTCAATGGCTGGCGGTGCACATATCGCAAGAATATTCGTCTCACATCAGGGTGAATGCCATTGCACCGGGGTTCTTCCTGACCGAGCAGAATAGATTCCTACTAACTGACGAACAGACTGGTGAGCTGAACGAACGAGGCAAGAGAATTATCGCTCACACGCCGATGGGGCGTTTTGGCCGGCCTGAAGATCTGGTTGGCGCAGCTCTGATGTTATTGTCTGATGTTTGCTCGTTTATCCACGGGACGGTAATAATAGTTGATGGTGGCTTTGACGCGTATGGAGGAGTATGATCGAGGCTCATACCCTCGCACGTAGCCCAGCCGAGCCGTAATGCTGCCCGCGACTTCCGTCTCTTCACCCACCCAGTCTACTGCGGCCGGGAGGGTAGGTAGGCCAGGCATGGTGCGCATCTCCCCGCACAATGGACACGGGAAGCCAGCACTCACTGACGGACATCACGAATCGGCACGGTAAAGCCGGTTCTGGTTCCGCTGGCACACCTTCGGGGAGGTAAAGGTCGGAGGCTGTTATTGTCTTCAGGTTGTTGCAGTCAGTGATCAGAAACGCGCTGAACTGGCCGTCTTGCGTTAACACCACTTGTTGACCACCCCGCAGCAACGCCAGATCATAGTCGTTCGCCGGATTCTCACCGATAGCACCCCGCTTCTCTGCACGATCTTCTGTTTTCAGTCAATTCAGGAAACTACTCAGAAACGCAAAGAGCCACGAGCTGCCCCGTATTACTCAGTGGCGCTTGACAATTCCACAGCAAGGATGTATTATGTGCGCCGGTTTGACCCACAGCTCGAGGCCGTGAAGCCCTTTCGACGTGAAGCCCTTTGGCCATTTGGGAGCCTGGTGCCCACCGAGAAGCGCTGAGGGAGAGGCTGGTCTGCACAGGGTGGCGTCGCTGCTGTGGGAGTTGACGGGGCCCGACTTGCGGGATCGGCCGACGTCTAATCAGCGTATCAGGCATAGCTTTCCATCCAATATCGAAGACAGTCTAGTAAGGAGACTCTAAAGCATGGAGATAAGTCGACGGGCTTTTCTCACTACGGCTGGTGTGATGGCCGGGACGCTGTTGGACCCTTTCGGGCTAGACCTGAGCGCTACTCGTGCCTACGCCGAACGCGTGAGCATCAAACGCGGGCGCTTGAGCACGACGATTTGCCCGTACTGTGGTGTGGGGTGTGGCATACTGATAAGCGCTGCCGAGGGCAAGATCGTTGACGTCACCGGCGACCCTGATCATCCCATCAACCAGGGCTCGTTGTGCAGCAAGGGCGCGGCGCTCTCCCAGGTGGTCAGCGACCGACGGCTGAGCAAGGTGTTGTATCGGGCTGCGGGTGCCAGCGACTGGGAGGAGAAGGACTGGGACTGGGCCATCGATCGGATCGCCGAGAAGATCAAGGAGACCAGGGACGCGACCTTCGAACTCACCGACCAGCAAGACCAAGTTGTGAACCGCACCTCCGCGATCGGGTGCCTGGGGAGTGCGGCCCTGGACAACGAGGAGTGCTATCTCGTCTCCAAGTTCGCCAGGGCTCTGGGGATAGTCTACCTGGATCACTGCGCACGCCTGTGCCACTCGTCCACGGTCGCTGCGCTAGCCGCCAGCTTCGGCCGGGGCGCGATGACCAACCATTTCAATGACATCGCCAACTCTGACTGCGTATTCATCATCGGGTCGAATGCCGCCGAGATGCACCCGATCTCCTTCAAGTGGGTCACCAAGGCGATGGAGAAGGGCGCGACGCTGATCTCGGCAGATCCCCGTTTCACGCGGACATCCTCGCGTGCAGACATTTATGCGCCCTTTCGGCCCGGCACCGACGTGGCCCTGATCGGCGGGATGGTCAACTACGCGCTGCAGAACGACCTTATCCAGAGGGAGTACGTCGTCGCCCACACCAACGCGAGCTTCCTGCTGGCCCCGGAGTTCGAGTTCGACGCAGGGCTGTTTGGGGAGTACAGCGGCACGCTCCTACACGACGCTAAGTACACCAAGGAGCACTGGCGCTACCAGACCGACGCCGGGGGCAACATCAAGAAGGACCCCGCCCTGAAGAATCCCCACTGTGTTTACCAGCGGCTGAAGAAGCACTTCTCGCGCTACACGCCCGAAGCTATGTCCGCGATCACTGGCACACCGCAGGACGTCTTCCTGCAGGCCGCGAAGGCCTTCTGCGCAACCCACGAGCCCGACAAGTCGGGCACGATTATGTACTCCATGGGCACCACGCAGCACACGACCGGGACGCAGAACATCCGGACCTACGCGATTCTGCAGATGCTGCTGGGCAACATCGGCGTCGCTGGCGGCGGGATCAACGCACTACGCGGCGAATCGAACGTGCAGGGCTCGACCGACCACTGTGTCCTCTACCACATTCTTCCCGGCTATCTCAAGTCCCCGACCACCGAGAACGATTCCCTCCAGGCCTACTTGGACAAGTGGACCCCGGTGAGCCAGGACTCCAAGAGCGGCAACTGGTGGCAGAACTACCCGAAGTACACCGTCAGCCTGCTCAAGGCCTTCTGGGGCGACCATGCCACAGAGGAGAACGATTTCGCCTACGACTACCTGCCCAAGCGCACCGGCGACTGCTCACACTTGGCCTTGTTCCACGAGATGGACGAGGGGAACATAAAGGCCCTGATAAACATCGGCCACAACCCAGCAGTCAGTGGAGCAAACCTCAACGTCGTCCGCCGGGCGCTGGGCAAACTGGACTGGCTGGTTGTGTTCGATCTGTTCGAGACCGAGACGGCCGCGTTCTGGAAGCGTCCCGGTGCGAATCCAAGCGAGATCCAAACCGAGGTGTTCCTGCTTCCTGCCGCCGTTTCGTTTGAGAAAGAGGGAAGCATCACCAACTCCGGGCGCTGGGGCCAGTGGCGTTACCAGGCGGTGCCGCCGCCGGGCGACGCGAAGTCCGACCTGTGGATACTCACACGGCTCGTGGAGGCGCTCAAGAAGGTCTATGCTGACGGCGGCACCTTCCCGGGCCCCATCGAGCATCTGGACTGGAGCTACGGCGACGAAGAGCCCGACGTGCATCTGGTGGCCAAGGAGATCAACGGCTACTTCCTGCGCGATGTGGAATTCAAGGGTACGCTGTACAAGGCGGGCGATCTCGTTCCCTCGTTCGCAGCACTTCAGGCTGATGGGTCCACCAACAGCGGGAACTGGCTGTACTGCGGCAGTTACACCGACAAGGGCAATATGATGGCCCGTCGGGAGCGCTCGACGCCCGAGGACGATCCGATAGACCTCAACCCGAACTGGTCGTGGTGCTGGCCGGTCAACCGTCGCATTCTCTACAACCGGGCCTCGTGCGATGCTAAGGGGCGGCCGTGGGCGCCCGACAAGCCGGTCATCGCTTACGACTGGCAGGCAGGAAAGTGGCTGGGCGATGTGCCCGACGGCGGCTGGCCTCCGTTGCGCAACCTCGATGGTACGCGGAACCCCGCGGGGAAGTACTCGTTCATCATGCGCAAGGAGGGGCACGGGTGCCTTTTCAGCCCGGACCCAAAGGATGGACCGTTCCCGGAGCATTATGAGCCCCTGGAGAGCCCCGTGCTCAACCGGATGTGTGATCAGCAGAACAACCCGATGATAAGGGTGTGGCGGCCCGAGGAGACGGGCACTGCCGAGAAGTTTCCGATAGTGGCCACCTCGTTCCGGCTGACCGAGCACTACCAGACCGGCTCACTCACCCGGAACCAACCGTGGCTCATCGAGCTCATGCCGGGGCCATTCATTGAGATAGGTGTGGAGCTGGCTGCGCGCAAAGGTATCGAGAACGGCGACCTGGTAACGATGAGTTCTGCGCGCGGCGAGGTGACCATGCACGCGGTCGTTACGGCCCGCATCGGCTCACTGCAACTTGGCGACAAGACGGTCGACGTCGTGGGGCTGGTTTGGCATTTCGGTTACCAAGGGCTCGCGACAGGAGACAGCGCCAACCTGCTCACGCCCCATGTCGGTGACGCCAACACCACCATCCCCGAATACAAAGCGTTCCTTTGCGATATCAGGAAGGGAGGCACAATATGAGCAAAGCCTGCCTGGTTGACTTGACGAAGTGCATTGCCTGCCGGGCGTGCCAGGTGGCCTGCAAGGAGTGGAATGGGCTCGAGGCCGAGCACACGGAGTTTTTCGGGGCACCCGGAGGGTATCAGAATCCCCCAGCGTTGTCATCGAAGACATTCACTCTGATCCGCTTCGTCGAAATGACCGACAGCGACGGGAAGCTCAAGTGGGCGTTTGCCCGGGTGGGCTGCATGCATTGCCAAGACCCGGCGTGCGCGTCAGCCTGTCCGGTCGGCGCACTCAGCAAGACGGCCGAGGGGGCCGTCGTCTATGACGACACCAAGTGCTTCGGGTGTCGATACTGCATGATGGCGTGTCCGTTTGACGTCCCCACGTTCCAATGGGAGTCGCCCATCCCGCTCATCAGGAAGTGCACGTTCTGCGCGGACAGGCAAGGTGACGACGCCGGCACCACCTCGGTTAACGACCAACCGCTTTCCGAGGAGTCGCTCGCCCGCCATCGAGACAGCAACCGGACGCCCGCATGCGTCAAGGCCTGCCCTACAGGAACGCTTAAGTTCGGAGAGCGCGGCCAGTTGCTTGCCGAGGCTAGGGAACGAATGACCGCCGAGCCAGGCAAGTACATTGACCACATATACGGTGAGCAAGAGGTGGGCGGAACAAGCTGGATGTACATCTCGGACGTCCCGTTCGACCAACTGGGCTTCCCCACCGACCTAGGCAAGCGCAGTTATCCGTCCTACACGAGCCCCGTGATGAAAGCCATACCCGCAGTCGTTACGGGTCTGGGGCTACTTCTCAGCGGCGTCTACTGGGTTGCCAACCGCAAAGCCAAAGCCGGGACGTCGGCACAGGAGGACAATAACCAGGCATGAACCATGAACCCGTCAAGGCCAAATTCGTAACTCCAGCCAGCATCACCCTTGCCTTGCTGATGATCTTAGGCGGTATCGTAGCTGTCATCCGCTACTGGCAGGGGCTGGGCGCGGTCACGAACCTCAGCGATAGCTATCCGTGGGGCCTTTGGATCTCCGTTGACATCATGTGTGGCGTGGCTCTCGCGGCCGGAGCATTTACCGTCGCCGCGGCGGTCTATATCTTTGGCGGCGAGAAGTACCACATGTTCGTGCGGCCCGCGGTCCTCACCGGGCTTCTCGGCTATGTTTTCGTGGGCGTGGCACTGTTGGTGGACCTCGGCCTGCCCTGGCGCATCTGGCACCCCATCATCATGTGGCCTGAGCACTCCGTCATGTTTGAGGTCGCCTGGTGCGTGATGCTGTACATGAGCGTGCTGGCTTTGGAGTTCGCGCCGGCAGTCTTTGAGCGCTTCGGCTGGGATCGGATCCATGGACTGTGGCGGAGGCTGGTGCCGGCCTTTTCGGTTATTGTGGTAGCTTTCTTCACCTACATCATGTCACACTCGGTCGCCTGGGCAGTGGTGGTGTTGGTGGTCTTCGCCGTTGTGGCTGCAGTGGTTCCCAGCCTGTTCGCCTCGCGGCCAGGCGTGCCCATCATCCTGGTCATGGTCGGAATCGTGTTGTCAACGATGCATCAGTCATCCCTGGGGTCGCTCTTCCTGTTGATGCCGGGCAAGCTCCACGCGCTGTGGTGGACCCCCATGCTGCCCATTAACTTCTTCCTCAGTGCCGTCGCGGTGGGCTTTGCGATGGTGATCTTCGAGGCGATGCTCAGCGCGAGGTTCTTTGGGCGATCGCTGGAGCAGGGGCCACTCGCTGGCCTGGGCCGGTTGCTGTGCGGAGCCCTGTGGATTTGCCTGGCTGTGCGCATCATCGATGTGCTTCTGCGCGGGGAACTGGGCGGGGCCTTCGTCAGCGGCAAGGGCTTCGTCTTCCTCGTCGATGTGCTGGTGGGCCTCGGGCTACCAGCCCTGATCCTCTCGAGTGCGAGAGCCCGCGAAAGCATGACGTCCCTGTTCACTGCGGCTACGCTTGCCATTGTGGGTGTTGTCTTTAACCGCTTGAGCGTGGCTCTACTCGGCATGACCATCCCTGGCAAGGTCGGGTACTTCCCGAGCATCGGCGAGTTCATCATCACGATAGCCATGGTTTCGGCCGTCGTATTGCTGTTCACGCTAGCGGCTAAGATCTTCCCGGTCTTCACCCGCGAGGAGCAGGATGGCTTCGGGCTGCCTGCGGCCGCGCCGCGGGCGGCAGGTAATCGCTGACGATCCGGCGACCCCGTCGCGCCGGCTGATCGGCTGGAGGGCCAATCTGCAAATGTCTGCAACTGACGACAATACGCTGTCATCGCGGCTCGCCGATACGGTCGAGCGCCTAGATGCGCTGATTGGCCAGGAAGCAGTCTCCGAGGACTACGTCCGGTTCCGCATTGGGCTGGCGAAGGCGCAGACGTCTGTGCGCGAGGCCCTTGCCCAGCGCGAGTCATCGACTGTCGCCGCGGACGCCGGGCCAACTCGGACGAGCCCGGCGCTCACACGAGGAGCGATCCAGTGGAACCGCGCACTGTTGGCATCGCTCTTCGAGGACGTCTGTGCGCTGGTCGTGCGCTCTGGCAATCAGACCGCTGGCCTCGCCGGTTTGCAGGAAGCCGCGGAAGAGGACGCCGGGCTCTTTGAGGAGCTCGCCGAGGTGTCCGCGTTCGGCGATGAGCAGTCCTTGCAGGAGCTTTCCAACCGGGTCGGGACTGCCGCCGATGTACTCCTGTTCGTTGGTCGCGTACTTGCGGCGCCCTTCGTTGCCGATGCTGCACACCGGCGCAGGGAGGTCGTGGCCCCCGTAGCTGCCTCCCGGGAGTCGTCAGGCCACTGTCCCGTTTGCGGGTCGCCACCGGCCTTGGCGAGGCTGCGTCAGGACGACCGAAAGCGCATTCTGTGCTGCTTGCTGTGCGAGGAGAAGTGGGCATTTGCCAGGGTACAATGTCCCTTCTGCGCTAACGATGACCAGAGCACCATGGGATTGGTCACCGTCACGGGAGTGGAGGCGTGGTGGATTGAGGTCTGTGACAAGTGCAAACGGTACATCAAGACCGTGGACGAGGGCAAGCTCTCGGAGATCGAGGACGTACTACCCCTTGTGGAGGACACTGCAACGCTCTACCTAGACCTCATCGCGCAGAGGGAGGGCTATGCACGGGATGTTCTCGACGTAATCTGCGAGGGCAGTTGATGTCTCGTGCCAATATGACACGCACCTTTTGCCGGCTGTCATACGCGTCTGTGGGGGGCAACTCTTAGCCCCCCAGTACGTACGGACGGGAGGCAGTGAGGCTGGAGGTGATCCGTTCCGACACCTCGCTTTCGTATCTCAGAATGGTCACAGATCGGTCAGTTATCTTAAGGAGAGATCGTAATGAAGCATGCACTGTTGGTGGGCGTAATCGTCGTACTATCTGTTGCCTCTTCCGTTGTAGCAGAGGACAAGCCAGCGACCGAAAAACCCAGTTGGGTGGACAGTATGAATATCAACGGCTACTTCCAGATGCGGTACGTGCACCCGGAGTGGGATGTAGATCAGTTCACCTTCCGCCAGATGTACGTCAACCTGTTCGCGGCCCCCAATGGTCGCACGAAGACACTAGTCCAGTGGGTTCGCTTCGGTGCGGACCCGAACGCAACGTCGCCCACCGACTGGGGCGATGTCTGGGTGGAGTACAAGGTGACCGATACGTTGACGACTCGAATCGGTCAGTCTAATAACCACTTCGGCCTCGAGATGCCACAGAGCTCATCCAAGCGTATGGCGCTTGAGCGTGCCGCTGTCCTACAAGGCGGCGGGGTGAGGCCTCGGGGCTTGTACTTCGGCGGCCTGTGGGACCGGGGCGTCTGGCTGACGTACACGCCGGCAACCAGCAAGTGGGACCCGAAGGTCACGCTGGGCGTAATGAACGGGCAGTTCCGGGGAAGTGACTTGAATAGCAACAAGAACGTGGTGGTCAAGCTGCATTGGGATCGCGACTGGGGCCAGTTCGGGGCCACGTGGCTGGACGGCAAGTGGATCAACAACCTGAACATCCCCAGCATTCCTGACATCACGGACCGCAGCGCGATTATCGGCTATGTGCGGTGGGCACCGCGGGATTGTCAGTGGGCTGCCCAGGGCGAGTATGTCGATGGCGAACTGCTGGGCAACGATATTGACGGGTGGTATGCCCAAGCGGAGTACCGGGCGATGCCAGGGGGCACCGCATTTGTCAAGTACGACAGGTATGATCCCATGAAGGGCACGCCCAATTCCTACTGGGATGCCTGGCATATCGGGTACACCCAGTGGCTCGATAATAACAACGAACTCACCCTGCAGTACATGAACGGCAAGAACAGAGCCATGTCGGATCCGAGCCGGGACGAGCTCGCCTTCCAGTGGCAGCTAGGCTTCCGATAGACGCTAAGGCCGTGCCGGATCTACCGGCGGCCCCGAAGCGACCAACGGGAGCGGGGCCGAATCCGAGCTCTGGCACCAGGCCCAGGGTGACAGTGGGTTTAGGAGTAACGATGAAGCGTAACCGTGGGGGATTGAGGGGCACTGTGTCTGCTATCTGCCTGCAAGTCGCGCATGTTACGTGATTCGGGGTAGCATGACCGCCAAGATGGCTTCGAACTGGCTTATTGTACGTAAATGGCCGGCATACTGCCGTTGCTCGGAGGGCCTGTCGGCATAGACGACCAACTAGACCGCACAATTCTCCAGGAGATTAGCCTCCCAGTTGCTGGTCAGCTGGCGGAGGTCGAACTGCGTCTGGAGCGGGCCCAAGAAGGCGCGCCCCCAGCAGCAGTCCGGGCCTACCAGCACATGCTCCGCAGTGGCGGCAAGCGTCTGCGGCCGCTAATTGTGCTGTTGGGAGCCGAGACTACAGGAGAGTACAACGGACGCGTGCTGCAAGCAGCAGTAGCGGTGGAGCAGGTACATCTGGCCTCCGTGATCCATGACGACGTGGTCGACAATACTCGCAGTCGCCGAGGTCGGGACTCAGTGAGGATGCTGCTGGGCGACCGCCAGGCGGTACTGGTTGGTGACTACTTAGTCGCACACATCTGCCGTCAGCTTGCCGCGCAGGACGACTCCCGTGTTGTGTCAGTGCTAACGGAGACGATTGTACAGATGTGCCTGGGCGCGTTACAGGAGATGCAGTGGCGCTACCAAGCAGCGACCGAACCAGACTACTTGCGTGCAATCTCGGCCAAGACGGCGGTGCTGATGCAAGCATCAGCTCGGTTGGGAGCTATATGTGCCGGGGCTGACCCACGCATGGAGCAAGTCCTGGGGCAGTACGGTTATGACCTCGGAATCGCTTTCCAGATTCGAGACGACCTTTTGGACCTTTACGGCGATACCGTGGCCTTGGGTAAACCCATAGGCCAAGACCTACAGGCTGGCCAGTTTACCTTGCCGGTCATCTATGCCCTGCAACAGCCAGGTGCCGACCCGCTGCAGGAGCTCATTGAGCAGTTCATCATCGTGCAGCGGCCAGAATCTGAGCAGGCAGCCCAGGCCACTGAGCTCATAGAGCGCCTGGGCGGACGGGAGTATGCTGAGCACCGTGCGAGACACCACGTTGACCAGGCACAGGCAGCGTTGACTGAACTACGCGAGAGCCCAGCCCGTGACGCCTTGTCGCGATTGGCCGACTACGTCGTGGAGCGCCATCACTGAGTGTAGACGAGACTGGCCCCGTGGTCAGTCCCCGGGGAGCTTGCTCCGAGCGTCGGCCTTTGTGCGCGTCGATGCGTCTGACAAACAAGGTAGCCAGCGGGTGATTGTTGTCTGGCTCGTATCCCTCTCTCGTTATGGTTAAGGTCAGACCCCTGGCAAGTAGGGCTCAATCTGCTTGCTGTTCGCTGTCAGTAGTTTATGTTATAATCTAGTCAAATACAGCTTCGGGACGGCACAGGAGGAAGGGACTATGTTCGGAATAGGAACTCAGGAGCTTCTGGTCATTCTGCTAATCATCCTAGTCCTGTTCGGCGCCAAGAAGATACCTGAGATGATGCGCGGGCTGGGCAGAGGTATTCAGGAATTCAAGCAGGCCTCGAGCGAGGTAGTAAACGAGGTCCAGAGCCTGGGCGAAGAATCTCCCGACAAATCCGACAGCAGCGACACACCTGTCGGATAGATGGGGAGCGCAGCCAAGCGATGAGCAGGCTCAGCAAGTTTACACTCATTTGGGTGGCTGTGGTGTTGTGGCCGGCCTTGGGGCTGAGTCGCTGCTGGCCAGCCTCATGATCGTCTCCCGGATTCCTTCGAGAACGAGCCGCTGTCGCCGCACGAAACCGTCTTCGACGTCCCGCATGACGAGCTTGACACGGTCTTTGACTTCTGACGGATTACACAGATTCATCCCGAAATAAGATTAGATCTGCCAGGCGAGCAGGATGACGTGCTCAAGCTGGGCACGTTGCCGACCGTGCAATGGCCATCGCAATGACCAATGAACAAGTTACAAGCCAACCGTTATGCACAGCACTGCATAACGGTGCCGACCTGATGGCAACGGAGGCACTCCAGTGACAGCCACATTGGGCGTTCCCGAGAATATGCTGACGGCACTTGGCGAGTTCGTCGGGGCCCACGGCATTCTAGTCCATGTAGTCTCGATGGATGACGAGTGCACCGTGCAGGTTGTGGCGGCTAATGAGCGGCGCCTCTGCGGCTTGCGCAGGCTATATATGGGTGGTTTCATCGCTTGCGAGACTGCCCGGAGCGTGGCGGCGAAGCTAGGCATACGGACGAGGCAAATGGGGAAGCTGTTAGACTTTCTAAACATTAAAGTGCGCAATTGCGGCCTGGGGTGCTTCAAGTGATGCTGTGGGTGATTTGTGGCGCAGGACGCGGCGTAGGCAAGACTCATCTGGCCCAGCGGCTGTGCGAGGTGCTGCCCAACTCGGCTTATGCCAAATGCGGGCACGGTCAGCGCCAGGCCAATAAGCCTGCTAACTTCTTCAACACCGAGGAGCAGCTCGCTGTGTTCGTTCAACAATCCTGCGCCTCCTATGACCACATCGTGATCGAATCCAACGCATGGGCCCGGCACGGCAGAGGTGATATCGTCATCTTTGTAGACGCTATTCATGATCAGACCGATGTACGCACTGATGTGGACGAACTGCGTTCCCACGCACATCTATGGGTCTACGCCGGCGCTTCGGTCCGCGACTGGAAGAGGGTTTTACGCCGCAAACTGGCGGACAGCGGCTTATGTAGGGCCGTCTGCGAGGTACTGGCCGAGCAGAAGCGTTATCTGAGTAACTCCGGCCTGGCGGTGCGCAGTAAGGTGTGGTTCGAAGCGGAGGGCATGCACATCTTTGGGACGGGACTGGCGCGGCTGCTGACGGGAGTGGAACGCTGTGGGACACTGCAGGAGGCTACGCGGGCCGCCCACATCAGTTACCGCCATGCCTGGGACATGATTAAGACTGCCGAAAAGCATCTGGGCAAGCAGCTAATCCTGCCGCATTCTGGCGGCACTGGCGGGGGCCAATCGGCGCTTTCCGCTGAGGGGCGGCGCCTGCTCGAAGTATTCAGGCGCATCAACCGAGAAGTAGCTGCCTTTGCTGACGCCCGGTTTGTGGCCTGCAACCACGAGGAGTCACCTGATGAATGACGCTGCGAAGATAATTCCCCTTGAGGCGGCTTTGCGCATAGTGGATAACACGCTGGCGGACGTCAAAGTGCACGGCGAGACGATTCCGGTTCGTGATGCTGTCGGCCGCGTATTGCTTTCCGATCAGACGTCCCCGGTGGATCTGCCACCGTTTGACAAGTCCGCCATGGATGGCTATGCGGTCCTGGCGGATGACGAGCGCGACGAATACCGCCTGTTGGAAACAGTTGCCGCGGGCGAGGTGGGGACTAAGCGCCTGGAGCCGGGCACCACGGTAAAAGTTATGACCGGCGTCGCTGTACCGCCGGGCACCGGACGTGTCATCATCATTGAACACACTGAACAGCATGGAGACACAGTCAGAGTGCTAAAGCACGGTGGCGGCACCAACATCTGTTGGCAGGGCGAGGACGTACGCCGTGCTGATATGGTTTTGTCCGCCGGTACTATCCTCAGCACTGTGGACATCGCTAACCTGATTGGCTGTGGTCTCGCCGAGGTGAAAGTTGCCAGGCAGCCGCCAATGGCCATTATCTCAACAGGTAATGAAATTGTGGATTCTGCTGCGCTTCTGGAGCCAGGGAAGATTATGAATGTCAACGGGCCCCTCCTCGCCGAACTGGCCGCCGAGCACCAGCTTGTGGTGGATAGTGAAGAGTGCGTGCCTGACGACAGGGAGGCGATTGCCCAGGCTCTGCACGCCGCCTTGGACCAAGCGGACGTGGTGGTGCTCTCGGGCGGAGTTTCGGCTGGCGATTTTGACTTCGTTATTGAGGCGCTCGCCGATGTGGGGCTTAAACTCCACTTTTCTCGGGTCGCTGTCAAGCCTGGTAAACCGATGACCTATGCCTCAGCGCCGGGCAAGGTCGTCTTCGGTTTGCCCGGCAACCCGGTCGCGGTTTACTTGACGTTTCACGTGTTCGTGCTGCGCGCGGTTGCACTAATGACCGGCGCTGAATCCCAGATGCGCGAGTTTACGCTGCCGTTGGCCAGCGATTTCCAGCGCCGCAAGGCGGAGCGAGTGGAATATGTACCTTGTAAGCTGACCCGCGACGGAGCCGTTAAACAGGTAGAATATCACGGCTCCGCGCATCTGTACGCTCTGACGCGCGCTGATGGTTTCTTCGTCGTGCCTGTGGGCGTTACTGAGCTTCACGGGGGTAATGGGGTCACGTTCACACCGTTAACCAGGTGCCATCAATGATTGACTGCTTCGGGCGCTTGATCAACTATCTGCGCATATCGGTTACGGACCGGTGCAATCTGCGCTGCCAGTACTGTATGCCCGATGGGCTTGCTAGATTGCTTCGACACGAAGAGATTCTGTCGTTCGAGGAGATCGTGGAAGTGGCGCAGATGGCGGTTGGCATGGGCTTCACTAAGGTCCGGTTGACCGGTGGCGAGCCGCTGGTGCGTCGCGATATTGAGCAGTTGGTGGCAATGCTGGCGAGGATCGAGGGCATTGAGGATCTGGCTATGAGCACCAATGGTATATTGCTCAGCGACCATGCCGACGCTCTGGCCGCCGCCGGATTGCATCGGGTCAACATTAGCCTGGACAGTATGGAGCCAGAGCACTACGCACAGATTACCGGCGGTGGCGACCTCCAACGAGTGCTGGCGGGGATCAAGGCTGCCCGCGAGGCCGGGCTGGTCCCCATAAAACTCAACTGTGTAGTCACAGAGTCATCGGCGGAGCCGGACGCCGTCAGTGTAGCTCAATTCGCCTGTAAGAATGGCTTGGAAGCACGGTTTATTCATGTGATGGACTTGGCCACGGGCCGATTCTCTGTGGTGGAGGGCGGCGCGGGCGGCGACTGTTCCCACTGCAATCGGGTGCGCATCTCCAGCGACGGCCTGATTAGGCCGTGCCTGTTTTCCGACCTCGCCTTCAGCGTGCGAGAGTTGGGAGCGGCCGGGGCTGTGGAGCAGGCCATCCGGGAGAAGCCTGCTGCCGGCGGGGCCTGCGCACATAACTGGATGCACGGCATCGGAGGGTAGGATGGGCAATCTATCTCACGTAGACGACCAGGGGCGAGCCAGGATGGTTGATGTCGGAGCTAAAGTTCCGCAGAGACGCCTGGCCCGCGCCACGGGTGCCATTAGCATATCCGCGACCACTGCGGATTTGATCGCTGAGAACCATATCAAGAAGGGTGATGTACTGACGGTGGCCCAGATCGCGGGCATTCAGGCGGCCAAGCGGACTGCACAGCTTATTCCGTTATGTCATCCTCTGGTATTGGACAAGGTTGACGTGGAACTGCGGCTGGCGGAGAAGCAAGTCGTCGCCAGCAGTGAAGTGGCCTGCGTCGGCCGCACCGGTGCGGAGATGGAGGCACTTACCGCGGTCAGCGTCGCCCTGCTAACGGTCTACGACATGTGCAAAGCCGTGGACAAAGAGATGCGTATTGGCGACATTTTTCTCGTGGAGAAGGTAAAGCGCGATGTCGAAGAATGCTGAGGTCGTCTCGGTAAACATCTCCGACGAAAAAGGCACCGTGAAGCGCCCGGTGCCAGAGATTCGTCTGGATGAGCGGGGCATTATTGATGATGCTCACGCCGGCGTCTGGCACCGGCAGGTGAGCATCCTCAGCCAGGATAGCATTGACCGCTTTGCCGCCGAGATGGCGATCGAGTTGTCTCCCGGCGACTTTGGTGAGAACATTGACCTGCGTGGGGTTGACCTAACTACAGTCGCCGTTCTGGACCGTTTTCGGATTGGCGAGATAGAACTGGAAGTCAGCCAAATAGGCAAAGAGTGTCATGGGGATGCCTGTGCGATATACCAGCAGGTGGGAACCTGCATTATGCCTACTGAGGGCCTGTTTTGCCGGGTTGTGCAGGGCGGGACGATCCGCCCGGGCGATTCTGTCGAATACCTGCCCCGGCCGTTACGCTTCCGGGTCATCACCCTGAGTGACCGGGCCTTTGCGGGCGAGTACGTTGACCGTAGCGGGCCCCGAGTTAGGGAATTACTGGAGGCCTTTCTGGAGGACAAGCGTTGGCACCCGCAGATAGAGCAGACCATCCTCCCCGATGACGCCGATGAGCTCCGCACGGTGCTGATTGAAGCGCAGGAGACGGGTGTCGACGTCATCTTCACCACCGGGGGGACAGGCGTGGGCCCCAGGGACATCACCCCGGAGACGGTAGCCGGCATCTGCGACAAGCTCATTCCGGGAATAATGGAGGCGATACGCGTCAAGTTCGGGGCCCAGAATCCCAACGCCCTGCTGACCCGGGGGGTCGCCGGAGTTCGCGGCCAGACTTTGATATATGCGCTTCCGGGCAGCGTCAGGGCGGTCGAGGAGTATATGGGGGAAATCTTGCGTACTATGGAACACCTTATCCTAATGTTGCACGAATTGGACATACATTGATTGCAGGAGAGAAGCTGGATCTGACAATAATTCTGTGAACTCGGAAGCACTCGTGCCGGAATATGCAAGGAGTCAACCAAATAACGAGAACTTCGTTGGTTGTACATGGTGTATTGGCGTTGGCGACAGTTGGGCTGCTCCTGACGACTGGCTGTCCGAAAGGCCCGGTTGGCAAGCAGGCGGCAGTGTCAACAGAGCTGACGATCTTCCACGCCGGCAGCCTATCCGTACCTTTTCGTGAGGTGTCCGTTCTGTTTGAGCAGCGCCATCCGGGGATTGCTGTCAAAGCCGAGGCTGGCGGCAGCCGCGAGTGTGCCCGCAAGATAAGTGACCTTGGTCGAAGCTGCGACGTATTTGGTTCCGCAGATTACAAGGTTGTTGAGAATCTACTTATGCCGGAACACGCTGATTTCAACATCCGTTTCGCCACCAACGAGATGGCCATAGTCTACACCGGGAAGAGCAATAGAGCCGACGAGATTAGTCCCAGCAACTGGCCTGAGATTCTACTGCAGGATGATGTGGCGTTCGGTCGCTCCGATCCCAACAGTGACCCCTGCGGGTACCGTACGGTAATGGTCTTCCAGCTTGCGGAGAAGCACTACGACGTACCTGGTCTGGCCACAGGCCTGGCGCAGAAGCATGGCCACAAATACATCCGTCCCAAAGAGACTGATCTGCTGGCCCTGCTGGAAGCCGGTGAGATTGATTATCTGTTCATCTATCGTTCAGTCGGCCAGCAGCACAGATTGAAGATTCTGCGGCTACCCGATGAAATAAGTCTGCGCTCTCCGGAGCTGGCTGATCTGTACGGCAGCGCCACGGTCGCGGTGACCGGCAAGCAGCCGGGCGAGTTGATTACCCGATCCGGCGGCCCCATTGTCTATTCGGTAACGATTCCCAGGACTGCCCCAAACCGGGATCTGGCCGAGGCTTACGTCGCCCTACTGTTGTCGCCGGAGGGACAGGCCATTATGAGCAAATGCGGCCAGGAGCCTATCGTGCCGGCGCAGGCTCTACAATACGACCGAGTGCCGGCCAGACTGCAACCGTTGTGCAAGCAGGCAGGTGCACTATGAGCACCGTGCTGGGCGAGGCGCGTAGTTATCGGATCTCCTGGTTCGCCCTGATTTTCGCGGCTTTGGGGTCTGTTGTGCTGCTCTTGATCGTCGCGCCGTTGCTGGCATTGGTATTGTCATCGTCGTTCGGCGAGCTTTCTCAGGCCGCGGCCGACGCAGAGGTAACCCAATCCATCCGCCTGACGCTGGCCGCCGCCCTGGCCGCAACGCTCATTTGTACCCTCGCGGGCGTTCCTCTGTCGTACGTGCTCGCGAGAAAGAAGTTTTGCGGTAAGACTGCACTACTGGCGATTATAGACTTGCCAATAATCATCCCGCACTCTGCCGCCGGCATCGCCTTGCTGACCGTTATTGGCCGGCGCTCGTTGCTGGGGTCGATGACGGGCGGGTTAATGGGCAGTGCCACGGGGATTGCGGTGGCAATGGCGTTTGTATCAGTGCCTTTCTTGATCAACGCCGCCCGCGCGGGCTTTCTGGCCGTGCCCGAAAGGCTGGAAAAGGCGGCCCGCAGCTTGGGCGCCTCCCCGTGGCGGGTGTTCTTCACTATATCCCTGCCTATGGCTTGGCGGGACATCCTTTCGGGAATGGTGCTGATGTGGGCCCGGGGCATCAGCGAATTCGGTGCAGTGATCATCATCGCCTATCATCCCATGACTACGCCGGTAATGGTGTTTCAGCGTTTCAACGACTATGGCCTGGCCTATGCCCGGTCAGTGGCGGTTTTGCTGATTATCATCTGCGTGGCGATCTTTGTGGTCGTGCGCTTCCTCGCCCGTCGCCCAACTCAGGAGGCTCAGAATGCTTGAACTTGAATCCCTCTGCAAGCGTTTGGGCTTATTCACCATCGCTGAGCTTAATCTGCGTTTGAATCCGGGGGAGTACTTCGTCCTGTTGGGGCCTTCCGGGGAGGGGAAGACGGTTCTCATTGAAATGGTCGCCGGGTTTATGGCTCCGGATGCCGGCCGGATCCTCTGCGAAGGCCAGGACATCACAACCAGCCCCCCGGAAGCCCGTGACTTCGCCGTCGTCTATCAGGATTATGCTCTCTTTCCCCACCTCACCGTCGCCGGGAATATTGCCTACGGTCTGCGGGCGCGGGGTGTCAAGTCGCGGGAAGCTGCGGGGCGGATCCGCGCTCTGGCTGAGACGCTGGGCATCGCTGCCCTACTGAATCGCCATACTGGTGCTCTGTCCGGCGGTGAGCAGCAGCGCGTAGCGCTGGCCCGGGCGTTGGCCCCGCGTCCGCGCATGCTGTTGCTGGACGAGCCCCTCGCGGCTGTGGATGTCGGCCTGCGCGCGCGACTGCGCCATGAGCTGCGGCGCATTCACCAACACACCGGCACCACCTTCCTGCACGTGACCCACGACCCTGATGACGCCCTGTATCTGGCTGACCGCATCGGGGTGATGCTGGGGGGCTGCATTCGCCAGGTCGCCACCCCCGAGGAGTTGTTCCGCTCGCCCTCCCACCCGGAGGTCGCCGAATTCCTCGGTATGCGGAACATCATGACAGTGGATTCTGCTAGCCAAGGCATATGTCGCGCCGGCGGAGTGGAGATTCACGCGGCTTTGGCTGACGAGTCCATATCTCACATGTGGATCAAGCCTGAGGAGATTTTGCTGTCCCGCCAGCCCTTTGATTCCAGCGCGCGGAATCAGTTCCGCTGTACAGTGGAAGAATGGGAGAATTCCGGCCCTCTGCTGGCGGTGCGCATATCCAGCGGTGCATTGAGCCTAACGGCCCTCGTCACGTACGAGTCATTCAATGTTCTGGGTATAGACGTGGGCACTGAACTGTATTGCACCTTCAAGAGCTCCGCCGTACATTGCTTCTGAGCATCCCCCTGCGGGAGCCGATCTAAAGTGTGTCCTCGTTGCGTGCCGGAAGCAGCGGGCCCGGATGAGATACTCGACATTGACCGTTTGTCGCTTTGCCCGCGGCGACAGCATCAGCGGTTTCTGCCGTAATGGACCAAGAGTATTAGTCTCTAGTGTGGATGGAAGATCATGGAGGGAACTGACCGCCGCGGAATGACCAAATAGCAGCTTTATCCGATATAGGACGGCGCTGTGCCCCGTAAGGTCCCAGGACTGATCTGCGCAGTTGGGGAGGACGGGATGGCACGGTGTATAGGCTGTCAGTGACAGTCTTGACTTCTTCTTCGGAATTCTATTCGCTCTGACAAGATGGCTTTCGGACCTCGGGATACGTGCTGCAGACCACGGCGGCGAGCCCGGCGAAAGCCATAGCGGTCAGTGGACAAGCCACGGCCCCAGCCTGGTGAGCGGCCGTCTCCCCGAAGTGGGCAAGTTCCACAGCAGCCACCGAGTCCCGTTCACGGAGAGGAGCCCGCATCGCTGTAGGCAAGGGTGCGCAGGACCTTGGTCACCCACGCCCTTGAGCAACCGAGCGTCCTGGCGAGATCTGCTCTATTCCTGACCTGGCCAGAGTCGAGCATCCGCTGGAATCGCTGAGCCCTTTCCAGAGGCGTCTCTCTCCTAACTCTGCGTGTTTCGGGCGGTGCTGAGAATGTTGCGACGGTCAGGGCATAGCAGTAGCCCAGACGTTCAGGGCGCCCATTTCGGACAAATTCCGGCTTTAGGTACAGTATTATGTTAACTAAAGGGGGGAAAGTTCGGATTTTGGGGGGTCCCGGGGAGCCAGCGGAATTTCAATCCTTCCTTCAAATAGTCGGCCAACTTCTTGCCTATTGCCCGGCTCTTGTTGCTGTGCTTATCTCACGTCAATAGATGAACGCGGTTTAGCAGCCAGCAGCTTCAACCGACTTCAGATGGTCGCCGCTTCATCCGAGGCGGATTTGGATGAGAGATGTTAGTGCTGGATTTCGGTGAAAAAGAAGGTTTCTCAATAGGTGGCGGGGAATACAGTAGATGGCGTAAGCGAGGTTGCAGGATTCCGGGAAAGTGGGATAATATCACCAATTATGCACCCACTATGAGCCCGAAAATGGGCGGATAACTAGGGATTTTGAGCCCAGAACTCGGCTTACTTGTTGCCACGTATTGAAGTGCTACATGGATTCCCCTGCTCTTCCCCCAACGTTCCTGTTCGCTTCTTCTTCCTCAGCAGCATAGTCGGCTTTGTCATGCCAAGCCGAAGGGTGATAATCCTGGTCATGTGCCCGTCTGGGCTAGGGATGTTGCTGGGGATTGCCTTATGACGCAGTCATAAGGCAAGAACCGACGCGGCCATTGCTCGTGGTGGTAAAGCGGCCGACTTTCAGCCGTGCGCAAGGGGCAACAACGAGCCAGTTGTCCGCCCTGTGCTGTCACGTATTGCGTTTGCTCACAACAGGTTCTGACGGCAACTGACCGTGCCCAATATGTATAGATATCGCCCACCGCGTATTGACGTCCGGTGTGGATACTCACAGGATCGAAGCAGGTCCCCCGATTCTTTCCTCCCTGTGACAAGAAAACATGCCTGGAAACGTACACGCAAGTATATACTCATGCCTGGGCGGGACCTGCCATCCTTGCCTACGGTGCGCTCGAGGAAGTCAACTGCCAATCTCCTGACAGTTGATAAGTCCCCGCGAACCGTCTCGTAGCTAACACCTACCTCCTCACCGATCCTCCTCAGGCTTCAGCCTCGCTGTCTGCGCTTGATCACCAGCTCCTGACGCTGCTCCGGTTTCAAGTCTGCTCCTGGTTCTACACCGTTGTTTACTTCTGATTCTGATGCTGCCCCTATTTATCCCATTCTTGTTCCAATATCACAACCAAATCACCCGTTGCTTACCCTCCCCACCTACTCTTCACCCTTGCCCCCTCACCCCACTCACCCCCCTCTGTGCACCATCTTCCCCCCACCCCAGCGGGCGACCTGGCGGGGGGGCTATCTGGTGGTAGCGGATGCCAATTTACCAAATCGCCGCCTGACGTGCGTAAGGGGCATTCTGGCCGGTTTTTGACGATTTCTGTCGTGGGCATCCTTGTGGCTGTAGGCCCCCATTGGAGTACTGGGGTCATCCTTGTATCGAGTGCCGCTGCACCAGGTCTCAGCGCCAAAAGTATGTCGCTAAGATGTCCGGGCCTATCTGGGATCGCATTGACCTGAGAGTGTGGGTTCCCCCGCTTTCCGATGAGGAGGTCTTCTCCCCCCCTTCCGGTGAGCCTTCCGCCGTGATCCGCGCGAGGGTACTGGCCGCTCAGGTCCTTCAAGAGCAGCGCTACTCTTCTCTCCCCCTCTCCCGCAATGCTGAGTTAAGACCGGGTATGTTCGATGAGCTTTGTGAGGAGACCGAGGGGGCCCGGGAGGCTTTGCTTGTTGCTAAGCACCAACTGGGGCTGAGTTTGTAGCTGGGTGGGTGAGACAGTGGCTATCAGTAACGCGGGCGTCGGCCGCACCGTCACCGGTGCCAGGCGCTAAGGCCCAGATTCACGCCAGTGCTTGCTCAAAGAGCTCCTTGGATACCGCCACCTCCGCCATCTGGAAAATTACCTGTCGGGCGTGGCGAACTACCTTGGCCCCGATCTTGATCAGCTTGACCTGGATGCTGCGCAGAGACCAAGGGCGTACGCTTGCAGGCAATGCTAACCACCACTAGTCTTGCCCAGTCTTGGAGGGCGCAAGTTCTCGTGGCCCTCAGACTCGGCAGTCTGCTCAGGTCGCAAGCCGATGTAGGGTGTGATAAAGATCGTCAGGACCGTTTCCTCGGTATCCCAATGGCTCTTGCGGAACAAGTTGCCAATCAGCGGGATGTCACCCAATATGGGGGTCTTGCTGACGGCACGTGTTTGCTGCCGAAGCACAAGACCGCCGATCATGATGGTCTCCCCTTCGTTCACAGCGACGTTAGCCTTAACATCCCGAGTGGTGACGTCAGGCAAGGTGCTAGCTGAGGTAAAGATGAAGTTGCCAACACCCACCTCAATATCGATCAGTATGTGTCCATCCCCCACAACCCGAGGAGTAATCTTGCCAGTGATGTCCGCGGAAATGTCACTCTGCCGAATGATTGGGTTGCCCTGTGCATCGTATCCTTGGGTGTAGAAGTAGTACTTGACCCGGCGGATTCTTAACTCGGCGGACTTCCCGCTGATTGCAGCAAGACGCGGATTGGCGTAGACGGTCGCAGCACCCTTCTCCTCGAGTGCGTTCAGGGCCACGAAGAACTCCTCGTCAAGCTTGCCCACCCCTTGATAGACAGCCTGTCCCAACCCGAGGTCCCCAATCGGAAGGTACGCTCCGAAACGCCCTTTGGCGTAGCTCCAATCCAGCCCCAGGTCACGGCTGGCTTGCTTCGACATCTCTGTGGCTAACACATCAAGTGTCACTTGTGGTGCCGGGACGTCGATTGCTGCCAGATACTCTCGAATCTGTTCGGTGAATTCAGCACCCCCCGTGACCATCAATATGTTCCGCTCCGGCTCTGCCTGAATATGTGACTGGTATTCTTGAGGAATGACTGCGAGTACTTGCTCCACGGTCAGGTACTTGGGGCGGATCAGATGGGCACTCAGCGGCGCGGGAAGGCTCGCTTCGGCAGGAGGCGTCTCAGCGCCGGGGGTGGCCTCTTCGGCTTCCGCTGCCCCTGGAATAGTCAGTACGTACAAGTCGGGCTCGAATTGCTCTTGCTCCCAGCTAATGACTTTCGCTTGGCATATTAGTATCCACCTACTGTCCGGTGCCCATGATTCGGCGTCATTAGTTATTTCTGCCCCGTACAGGTAGTAAGGGTCCTTTTCCTCACGGTAGGAGATCAACTTGGCAACCTCGCCGGTGGCGACGTCGTACACTTCGAGGCGGCCGCCGTAATCGGTGTCTTGCGCTTCGCGTCCTGTTCCCCGAAGAACGCTTGTCGAGCCGTGGCGGAAGACCTTCTTCGAATCAGGTGATATCGCCCAATCATGGCCCCAGTTCTGATTCCTATCTCCAAGTGGTGCCCCAGTATGAGCTTGGGCTCAGACGTGTATTGCTGCCAGTCAACCAGATACGTACCGTTGTAAGAGTGATCATCCCTATCTCGAACGCTACCATGGCAAACAACGAAGCTCTGGTCAGGAGACCATTCTGGGTGTACGTACGTTGCTCGACCTTCGGTGGTCTGGCTGTTCCCGCTGAGAATAGTGTGCTCTTCGGTGCCATCCGGGCGCACGAGGAGCAGATTCCACTTCCAGCCCATACGCACTTCCTCAGGCAGTCGGTCTTTGGCAGAGAAGAAGACGATCCACTCTCCATCTGGTGACCACTTGGGTTCGCCACAATCTCGTCGGTCGTCGGTGATCTTGAACAGGCCAGTGCCGTCTATTTTGCACCGGTAGATCTCTGTTTCTGATCCTTCCGACGGGTACGCAACGAAGGCGATCTCGTGACCATCGGGAGACCAAGATCCGTTCGTATCGAAAGCTTTCGTCCCTGCCAGGTTGCCCCCAAGGCGCGCGGGTGTGCCACCATCGGCGGGAAAGACCCACAAGAACCACGCTTCGCGCTGGCGGTCATGAATCTGATAGGCCAGGTGGCTGCCGTCGGGCGCCCAGATGGGAGGCGCGTTGCACCCCGCACCAAAATCACGTAGCTAGTAGCCTCCCGCAATCCTCGTAGTCTCACTGGTAGCCGTATCGTACACGCAAATGGAAGCTTCGCTCTCGGGATCGTTATTGTTGGCAAAGACGTAACCTACTTTGCTCCCATCAGGTGACCATCCGGCAATCGTGGGCCACCCCACAGGACTGATAGCTTGCGTCTCGGTGCCGTCAGCCTTGATCAACCATAGCTCGCGTTGCGACTTCGTGACCTCTTTGTATAATACGATGCTGTCGCCTTGGGGGGCAAATCCCATGCCCCGCTCGGTATACGACTTCCCGTCCTCGGTCAACCGCTGCATGTCAAGCCCGGGCGCGACCTCATACGCTGAAGCTATGCTGGTGGCACCACCCACAAGGATCACACAATATACAACGATACACGTGGGGCAACGGAAGAATTGTCTATTTATGGTGATCAAGACGCCGGCACTCCTCTCGTGGCAAATTGGCATGTGCTGCTATCATTCTCGCTGAAGATCTACGACAGAAGGAACTTCATCCGGCTCGTTTGCGTTAGGCAGACATTGCACTTTACTATACCTGGCATTTCCCATATCCTCTGTTGCTGCGTTTAACATTCTTTGTTTCCTGCACCGATTTCTCCTGCTGCGGATCATTTGGCTAACACAACCCGAGATTGGAACAGTTATGAAGAAGCTTCTGCCCCGAATTGAACAAATATGACAGCTCTTAGGCGATAGCAGAGACAGTCTCGCCTGGGTATAGGCAAGACTACCGATCCTTCGCCGCTTTAGGTCATGGTCACCCCGGGCCGGGCGTCGCCCCCGCTGGAGTGCAGGAGGGAATGCCGCAGATTGCAGGGAATACCAGAGCGGGGCATGCGTAAGACCAGCGTACTATACTTCGGGCTCCTGGCGAAACGCGAAGCGAAGTGGTTGTCGTATTAGAACATATATGCTATAATGTGTATCAAGCGATGGACGAGAATCCGGACGGCAACACGTAGCAATGCGCCGGAAGGGGACACCTGATGCGTACATCTGAGCTTGAGCTGGACGAAATACTCGACAACGCTGGATTCTCGGGCGCACGGGGGCTGATCCTTGCGGCGTGCGCGGAGACGCCGACCGATAGGTATCACGTCGATTTACAGTACGGTGGCTTTCTTGATCCTGAGAAAGGTATGGACGCGGTGTACGAAGTGGCGGAAGTGCCCCAACTGTACTTCAAGTTTCTGGGCGAACCCAATCAGCACGAGTTGCGGCGACAGCTTCGGCCGCGGCCCTCCGGGACTTCTGCGGCGCAGCGCTTGCGCGCCGCCCGGTGATATTCCTGTTCCCCTTATGCACTTACAGTCCATGGCTGAACCCGGTGGAAGCGATCTTCAACCAGACCAAACGCCGCGTGCTTTTCGGTAGGAACTTCGAAGACCCAGTTGAGCGACGCCGCACTTTAGACACCCACTTCGCTCAACGCAACGCCCGTGCCAAGCACGCTCATAACAGCATGAGTTTTGAAAGTAAGCACTGGGGAAGGTGCGCTACTGGGGCCTGGCTAAAGTTAGAGGGCAAGTGGTGCTGACGTGTATCGTGGTCAATTGCCAGAAGATAGTCAGACTATTGAGCGCCGGACTGTGCCGAACCAGCGGCAAGCTATGTCCGGCGGTAGGCTGAGGAGGTGATAGGCAGCGAGACACATCGCGGGACGACGACAAACAACCAGGCCGACTTCGCCATAGTAGCCTACGGCTACGACGGCTGAAATGGTGCCCGTGACATATCGCTTAGAAAGCGCCTGAACCACAACTAGACCAAGAAACTGGATAAGTAATGCCAGAACTATGGCTTCAAAAAAACTGAATATCGTGCTGTCTCAATTGTGAGAGGTAGCTTGTGCAACAATCTCGAAAGAGGGCCAACATGAGCGACCAAGTACGAGTCTGTTTCATTGGTGCCGGTGGTATGGCCACTGCTGTACATTATCCATCTTTAGCCGACATGGATGATGTTGATCTGGTGGGGATATGCGATCTTAATACGGAGCGCTTGGAGGCAACCGCTGACCGCTACGGTGTCGAGGGCCGCTTCACGGATTATCGAGCAATGGTGGAAGAGACCCAGCCGGATGCAATCTACATTATAATGCCGCCGCACCACCTCTACGACCTGACCATTGACTGCCTGGAGATGGGCCTTAACATCTTTGTCGAGAAGCCTCCGGGCATAACTGCCCATCAGGTTACGTGGATGGCAAGGTATGCTGAGAAAAACGACGTAATCGGCATGGTCGGCTGGAACCGTCGCTTCATTCCCGTGCTCACCCACTGCCGGGAGAAGGTCCTGGCACACAGCGACCGGGTCCAGCAGGTGGTGTCTACCTTCTACAAGTGTCACCCTGACGCTCAGGGCCCATACTATCGTGTGATGCCGTGCACGCCGTTGATACGCTGCGCTGGCTGGCCGGCGGCGAGGTGACCCGGGTGGCCAGCTCAGTGCGGAAAGTGCACTGCGACTTCGACGACAGCTTCACGGCGCTGGTTCAGTTCGATAACGGTTGCGTGGGGGTACTGCTGGCCAATTGGCGCGCTGGTGCCCGCGTCCACCAGTTCGAGCTGCACACCGACGGTGCCTCAGCCTTCATCAATGGTGACTATGAATCTGTGATCCACATCAATGGCGAGGAGTTCGTTGAGAGGCTCGATGCCCAGCAGTTCGCCGACAGTGATGAGCACTACCGCTACTACGGTTTCTTCGATGAGAACCGCTACTTCATTGACTGCGTGAAGTCCGGCACCCAGCCGATTGCCTCGTTCGAGGACGCGATCAAGACGATGGAGTTGGTCGAGGAGATCTACCGCCAGGCTTGGTAGAACCAGCTACCCCACGGGCCGCTTGCGCCGACGTCCACCACGCAGCCAGGGTTAGACCGTATAGTCACCGGCTAACCCTGGCTATCATTTAGCGCTGTGCTGCGTAGTCAGGACCTGTATGGATGGTTAGTCGCCGCCGGCGCCGGTTGTGCCCGCAGGCGGCTCAGGCTTCGTCGTCGCAGCCTCCAGGCTCTGTTGCTCCTGCTGGTAGAGCTGGAAATCGCGGTAGCGCTTGAGTTCGCCAAGCAAGTTTTCCAGGCGGATGATCAAGTCGTCAATGACGCTGTCGGCCACGATGGCCTCGTATATCGCAACCTCGCCCATCTCCACGCATTTGTCCGAACCGTGGTTGGTGGTGACAAGGATACGAACGTAACGGGCCTCAACTGGCATGAAGTCAAAGGCCTGCTGCACCGACCGGTTGTCCACCAGGAAGCTGCCCACAGTTTTGTAGGGACCGTCGCGGGTAGTGGTGGAGACCTGGAGTTGGAACCACCGCACCCACCGGCCGATGAACGACGGGTCGTCAGTTTGCGGGTCGATCACGATCCGGCGCAGCAGCCGGGTTCGCTCCTCCGCAAAGCCAATGATTATCCACTCGGGATTCTCCTCGGAGGGAGCGCTTTGCGAGGACCAGCCGTAGGACTCGGCGGGAGTGTAGTTGCCCACTACGTGCTTGCCGTCAATCAGGTTTGTTACCTGCCACTCCGGCATTACTCTGCCGTTTTCGTCCAGAGCTTGGCTGGAGAAGGCCACGATATGCCCACCGTTTTCTGCGGCAGCGATGTTGGTGGCGCCCGCAGCAATCGGCTCGGCCGCGTAGATTGGCAAGACTATGGCCACAATCGTTATAAGGCTTATGACCGCGGATCCTGGCACCGATGGTCTGGTCATTGATTCATCACTCCTTGGGGAATGCTGTGCCTACACTTGTAGACATCCATTACTCGTTGTTGTTGCTCACTGGCGCTTCGACGGTGAAGTGCTCTTGCTTGATAAGCTCACCATCGTGGTAGACCTGTATGGTCGTATTGCCGCGGCCGGTAATCCGTAGCCCCTTCGCCTGACCCGGCTTCATCGTCTCGTTGAGCTCAATTATTGGGCTGCCGGTCGCATCGCGTTTGATTACCTTGATCTCCTGCTGTTCCTTCTGGCCCAGTACGGTGATACTGACAATGTAATCGCGCTCCATGCCGTCCGCCGAGATGCTGGTTTCGTCCACGCTGATGCTGACATGGGGGTCGTTGGGCACGAACTCTTCATCGTCCTCAATAGGTTCCTCGACGAGCTCGGCCGTCTCCGCTGGTTCAGCGGGCTCGTCTGGCTCGGACCCCTTACTGACGACCAGGTCAATTGGCGTGCCCTTGTCAACGCGCGTGCCCGGGGCGTGTGACGAATGCCGAATGATTCTGTCTTCGGGAACCTCGTCGCTATGCCTTTCATCCAATTCTCCCACACTCAGTCCCGCCTGTTCGAGCCTGACTACGGCCTGACGATACAACAGCCCCACCACGTCGGGCACAGTGACCTCTTCCACGCCTAGATTGACGGTGAGCCGCACCTTTGTGCCCACTGGGACTGATTGGCCCTCCATCGGATACTGGTCAATGATCTGCCCCACCGGCTTCGTTGGATCTTGCTCGGGTCGGCTGACGACAACCTCGAGCTTGGCGTCCACCAATCGCTGGCGGGCTTCGGCCTCGGTCAGCCCGCGGACCGAGGGCACTTGCACCTCCGCGGGCGGGGCTCCCGGGTAGAAGGCTCTCTTCATCAACCAGCCGAATAGCACGAGCGCGGCCAGCGCCAGGACAATTACGGTGACGGTGCTCCAGATTACAGTGGCATCGGTCTGCGGTTCGCGGCGCAGCGGCGCTGGTGCGGGTGCTTGGCTTCCTGCCGCCGCCGGCTCCGGTGGTGCTGGCGTCGGGCGCATCGGCATTGTGGCTTGGTCCTCCAGGGACAGCACGCCGGTGCGGTCCAACTCCTGGCCGGACGCGAGTTTGACCAGGTCGGCGCCCATCTCGTCGGCGGAGCGGTAGCGGCGGCTCAAGTCCTTGGTCATCGCCTTGGTTATCAGATACTCTTCGGAGGTCGATATGCTCGGGTTGAGGATGCGCGGCGAGGGTGGCTGCTGGCGAACGTGCTTGGCGGCTACTTGGGCTGCAGTCTCACCGGAAAAGGGCGTCTGGCCGGTGAAAGCCTCGTAAATTATGCAGCCCAGTGAGTAGAGGTCCGACTGCGGCCCTGTTGACTTGCCCTGCGCCTGCTCCGGGGCGATATAGTGGGCGGTACCCAGCACCATCCCCGAGGTCGAGTCGCTCTCGCTGCCCGCGGCCGCGGCAATGCCGAAGTCAGACAGTTTGGCTAGGCCCTGGTCCGTAAACAGAATGTTTTGTGGCTTGATATCACCATGGACTAGGCCCTGTTGATGGATGTAGGCCAGGGCGCGGCAGACCTGCACGGCTACCTCCAGCACTTTCCGCGATGGCAGCGGCGCGTACTCGGTGATAATCTGCTTCAGGTTTGGCTCGGGCAGATACTCCATTACCAGATAGTGGACATCACCATCCACGCCGGTATCAAATACCTGGACGATATGGGGATGATTTAGTCGGGCAGCAGACCGGGCTTCTCGACGAAAGCGCGCCAGTGCCTCAGCATCCAAGGCCCACTCAGGTTTGAGGACCTTGATGGCTACTATGCGGTCCAAGGTCGCGTCCGTGCAGCGGTAGACCACAGCCAGACCGCCCTCACCGATGCGACTCTCGATCCGGTACCGATCAGCGATTATCCTGCCTTCCATTCTCTCACCTCCACGGTCTGTGACTTCCGGCCGTACCCGCCGCTGACTCGCGGGTGAATCTCTACTCGGCGAGCAAAGTATTGAGCAGCTCACGGGCAATGGGACCTGCCACTGTGCCACCGGCGCCGCCGTTCTCCACAACTACCGCTACGACCACCCGTGGCGCTTGCCTTGGCGCGAAGGCTACCATCCAGGCGTGGGGCTCTCCGTGCATGACCTGGGCAGATCCCGTCTTGGCTGCGACACTGTAGCCGGGCAGTGCCATCCTGCTTGCTGTGCCCTTTTCGACAGCTTGGGCCATCATACCTGCCACCTGCCCCGCAGTTTCCTGACTTATCGCCTGCCCCAGCGAGCGCCCGCTGTACTCTCTGAGGATCTGGCCGTCGCGTCGCTTGACCTGGGCGACCAGATAGGGCTGGATAAGCTCGCCACCGTTGGCGACGGTCGCCGTCATACGGGCCATTGCCAGGGGCGTCACCATCGTTGCCCCCTGGCCGAAAGCCGCCTGGGCCAGTTCCCTCTCGCCCTTATATGCGTCAAAGTCCGCCATCTTCCCCTGAGAAGCGGGTAGGGAGACATCCGATTGGTCCAGCAGGTGGAACTTCTTGAGATAGCTGCGGAACTGCGCCGGCCCAATCTGCTCAGCCAGCTTGGCAAAAGCCACATTACACGAATCGGCCAGAGCCCACGAAAGCGTCAGCCGTCCGTGCCCGCTGGGCTTGCGGCACTTTACCAGAACTCCAGAGACTCGCGTAGCGCCGCTGCACTCGAAGATTGTTTCGGGTTCGACCAGACCAATGTCCAGCCCAACCGCAGCCGTGAATACCTTGAAGATTGATCCCGGCGGGTAGAGACCTTGCAGTGCCCGGTTCAACTCGGGCGAGTTGGGATCGTTGCGGAACATCTCGTAGCTCAGCTTATTCTCAAGGACGACGGCCGGATCGTAGGCGGGCGCACTGACCATCGCTAGCACTGCCCCGGTCCTGGGGTCTAGTGCCACCACGCTGCCTCGCTTGCCGCGCATTAGCATGGTGGCTAACTTCTGCGCCTTACTGTTGACCGTTAGTGCTATGTCCAAGCCACCTGGGCCATAGCGGACTGTGCGCCACCAGTCTTCATAAGCGCCAATGCCCAGTAGCACCTCCCGCATGGCCTTCTGCAGGCCGGTGTCGCGGTTGTAACCGGTCAGATGGCAGTAGACTGCCCCCTGCGGATAGGCAGGCCGCCACTCGTCGGCGATCCTCTCGGCTCTCAGGACGACCTCGCCATCAGCGGTGTAGACGCATCCGGGTTTGATGGCATTTTCGCGTTGTCGGGCTTGCTCGTTATGGGGGTTGGCGCGCAGCCCCGGAGCGCGGACGGCCTGCCAGTAGCCGAAGAGTAGGCATACCAGCAGAAATCCCCACAACATCAGGACGGCGAGTCGTCTTATGTTGGCGCTAAGCTCTTGCATCTGGTTCCGTCGGTTCCGGTTGCGGCACACAGTCGCGCGATACCGCCAGCAGCAGGCCGAGGGCGACGAAGTTGACTACGACCGATGTGCCCCCGTAGCTGAGAAAAGGGGTCGTAATGCCGGTGAGGGGAATGACCCGCAGTACTCCCCCCATGATGACCAGGGCTTGCAGGGAGAAGACCGTCGCCAGCGCAGCGGCCAACAGGCTGGCGAAGCGGTCGGTGGCCTGCCAGGCGAGGCCGTAACTGCGCAGCGCTATCAGTGCATAAATCAGCACGATGCTGAGCGAGCCGATCAGCCCCAGGTCCGCCCCGATCACCACTAGGATCAGGTCGGTGGCGGCGGCGGGCAGCTTGGTGACCGGCAGGTGTGCTAGTCCCGCCCCGAAGATGCCGCCTTCGCCAAGGCAGAACAGTGCCTGAAGCGGCTGGTAGCCCGCTCCCTGTGGGTCTGCCCAGGGATTGAGCCAACTGCTCATCCGCACGCCGACGTGGGGGAAGTAGTGGTGGGCGATGACCAGGCCGAGCCCGAAGACCACCGTGGCTAATAGTCCGTAGCTGGCCTGGCCGGTAGCCAGGTAGAACATTGCTACGAACAGGCCGAAGAACAGCATCGCTGCTCCCAGATCCCGCTGGGCCACGAATATGGCCAGGCAGAAGATCACCACCACCAGCAGCGGGGCGGCGACCTGCAGTGGGGGCAGGCGCATTCCCATGCGGCGGATACCGGTGCGTCGCAGCAACTCGCCCCGCTCGGCCACATATCCAGCCAGGAATATGGCCATCAGGATCTTGGCAACCTCGCCGGACTGGAAAGTGACCAGATGAGGTATCGCCAGCCACAGGCGGGCGCCGTGATGGACTTCGCCCCACAGCATAGTAACCACCAATAGCCCGACCCCGCACACTCCCGCAGTGTACTTCAGCCGCCCCAGCGACCGGACGTCCTCAATCAGGAAATAGATGGCAACCATTAGGAAGACGCCGATGACGATTGCGATGAGCTGGCGCATCGCCAGGAAGACATCGGTCCGCGTCAGGAAGACCACGCTGAGGGTGGCCAGCAGCCCGCACAGCGGCAGCAGCAGACGGTCACGGTGGCCGTTTACCAGATCCATCAGCAGGGCCGCCAGGAGCAGTACCCCAGCCGGGGTCAGACCGCGCAGGGCCCAGGAGAGCGGCTGAGCCGTAGCTTCCGCCACCAGCGCCAGCCCCAGGCCACCTATCGCGCCACAGACCACCAACAAGCTGAGTTCTGTTCGTCGTGCTGCGGTTATAAGGAATTCTCTCCTTGAGCAAGACGCTTCGTGAGGAAGAGGGTTTCCCCCAGGGTTCGACCGGGCCGCACTGCCGCGCGAATCAGGTTAGCCCTGGTAGCGGAGGACGGTAGTGCCCACTGTGACCTCGTCGCCGTCGCGCAGGACCACGTCCTCCTTGATTCTGGCGCCGTTGTGCAGCGTTCCGTTGGTGGAATGGTAATCGCGCAGAATGTGGTTGCTCTCGTCGCCCATGATTAGTGCGTGCGTAGCCGACACATACCGGTCCTGCAGGGCTATGTCGTTGTGAGACTTGCGCCCGATGCTGATTGACTTGCTCAGCGGGAAGCTCAAGCCGCTGGCCAGATTGGCTGCCGAGGTCTTCACCACTACCAGACGCGCGATATGCGGCCGTGGTGCTGCTGTCGGCGGCACTTCGGGCGGGGCTGCTGCAACTGGCTCACCGGTAGTAGCGGGATCTGGCGCAGGCTGGCGAGGAAGCGGCCGGCGGGGCATAGGCGGCGCAGTCGCTGCTCGCCGTGAAGCTATTGTCTGTGTCACAGCCGTGATCTGCACGATGAGTGTGCGGAAGATGGCAATGACGAACAGGTATATCAGCCCAACAAATAGGTACTTGCCGATTGTCACTAGCAGGCCAAGTCCCACAAGTAATCACTCAACGCGGCAGTTGAAACGCAATTGAACGTCTCCGAGCTGGATGAGGTCGTTATCACTGAGTAGTTGTTCAGACCGCAGCTCGCCGTTCACGTAGGTGCCATTGCTGCTGCCCAGGTCGCGCAGCAGCCAGCCCTGATAGGTCCACTCCAGTCGGGAGTGGTGCCGCGAGACGCTCGGCTCGGGGAGGTGAATCGGGCACTGTGCGGACCGGCCCATTTCTGCTGCCTTGGTCACCTCGAACACCTGCGCCGGCAAGCCGCCTACTACTGCCAATTCAGCAGGCAGTAGCGAACGGTCGAACGTCGAGGTCACCTTGGCCGAGCCGCGGGCTACTTCGCCGTCACTGGCGATCTTCACCGTGATCCGCGGACTACCACCGTAGCCCTGTTGCGCTGCGTATTCCTGTAGGTGGTGAGCCAACTGGGCTTCGATGTCGGCCGCAAGCTCCGCCAACGGCTCGAAGTCCTCTTGATGGAGCAGAACGCGGTATCTGTTGGCCACATACCCGGTTTCGGTGGAGACTACCCGGCTGCTGTCCATTGCCACGCGCAGCTGTCCCGCTAGCTCCAGGGGGTGCAGTTTGCCCGGCAGCAGCCTGGCCGCTCCCTCTAACGCCGACCGTAGAGCGGCTTCCAGCTTCTCAAGCAAGGCTGTTACCTCCCAGCGGCAAGAGTATAGCAGAACACGGGGGTGCTGTCACTAGGTTGCGCGCGGAGCCGGGTTGTGGTATAATACCTGATGATTTTCGGGGTCGCCGACCGTGCGTTCGCGACCCTATCCTGTTTTGTCCATCTGGGCAAAGCCGCCAGGCCATAGGAGGAAACCGACTAAGTGGAAAACGATCTGACTCTTTACGAGGCGATGTATATCTTGCTCCCGGACGTTGAAGACGAGGAGATGACGGAGATAGTTGGGGTACTCAGAAGCACCGTGGAAGCTGCTGACGGCGAAGTAATGGCAGACGAGTTGTTCGGCCGGCGCCGCCTGGCGTACGAGATCAACGACAGCCGCGACGGCATCTACCGGATTCTGTACTTCAAGGGCACCGGCGCGGCTGTGCTGGCTCTCAAGAATGAGTTTGGACTGAACGAACGGATAATACGTGGGAGGGTATTGGTGGCCAATCCGGCGGCCATTTTCCGCTCTGGCAAAGAAGAGGAAAAGCGCGCCGAAGAGCTGGAAGAGCGGGGTGAGGCGGCAGGACGGGAAGACGAGTTAGCTGTGGCCGATGCGCTGGCCGCCTCCGAGTCGGCTGAGCGGCCGCTAGAAGCTGCGGGGGAAGAGGAAGAAGCACTCGTCGTAGAGGACGAGATAGGCGAGGAAGCGGCCGAATCATCCTCGGAGTCGGCTGAGCAGCTGCCGGAAGCTGTGGGGGAAGAGGAAGAAGCACTCGCCGTAGAGGACGAGATAGGCGAGGAAGCGGCCGAATCATCCCCGGAGGCGCCTGAAGCCGCAGAAGAGCCCGGACCACCCGCCGAGGAGTCCGAAGCGGAAGCTGCCCGCCCAGTGGCCGCAAGCGACGAATAACGGGGGATGTGCTATGGTCAACAACGTGGTGCTCGTAGGACGGCTGGCAAACGACCCGGAGATGCGGTATACGCCCAGCGGGACGGCCGTCACCAAGTTTCGCCTGGCGGTAGGTCGCCCGCCTCGACGTGATGCTCCCGAGGGGGAGCAGCAAACTGACTGGCTCAACATCGTAACCTGGGCAGCGCAGGCCGAGAACTGCGCCCAGTACCTGGACAAGGGCTCGTTGGTAGCCGTCGAGGGCCGGGTCCAGTCGCGGACCTGGCAGACCCAGGACGGCCAGAACCGCTATGCGGTGGAGATTAATGCGCAACGCGTTCAGTTCCTGGAAAGCCGCCAGGAAGCCGAACGCCGCCGGGCTGGCCAACAGCAGCGCGCCGGGGCTGGTGCCCCTGCTGCACCTAGTACGGGCGGCGAAGCCGGGGCAGCCTCCGACACTGACGACGAGTTCAGCTCGATTCCCGAGGGTGAGGACATCTTCGGGGACCAGTAACACCCGGAGCATGTTCAGCCCTTGATAGCACTCTGCGGCTGCTGATTTGCCCGGTCTGTACTAGTAGAAGACCGAACCGTAGCGCGCCGGATTATGTCTAACAACTTAGAATCATTCAACTTTCACCCCGCCCGAGTTGGTATCTCGGGCTAGGTGTGTTTTGGCACTCGGTTATGGCGACGACAATTCTTTCGCAACTTCGTGACAAGATTGCCGAAGCGGACAGCTTCGCTGAACTGCAGCAGCAACTCGCCAGTGGCGCGAGGGCCCTCTCGGTTGAAGGGGTCAGTGCTGTGGGCAAGGCGGTGCTGCTGGCCGCGCTGTTCAGCCGTGAGCGGTCCACTGCTCTGCTAATCACCTACACCGACGACCGCGCCCAGCAGCTGGCTACCGACCTAGGCCAATTGCTTAGCAATATCGCTGACCTCGAGGTGATGCTGTATCCCTCGACAGCCTCGGCTCTCTACGATGGGGTAGAGCCTGGCCCTGCTCAGGTCGCCCAGCGCTTGACAGTTCTCGAACGGCTGTGCGCCGGCCGGCCAACGGTAGTCGTAGCATGCATCAAGGCGGTCCTGCATCTCACGATGCCTCAGACAGAGCTACGTAAAGCCCGCCGGGAGGTGGTAGCAGGGCAGGAGATTGACCGCGACGAGCTGGGCGGGGCGCTGTTGGATCTGGGCTATGAGCGGGTGGACCTGGTAGATGAGGTCGGGCAGTTCTCGGTACGGGGGGGCATTGTAGATATCTCGCCGCCGACTAGCCAGTGGCCGGTGCGCCTGGAACTACTGGGCAATGAAGTGGAGCGGTTGCGGCTCTTTGACCCGGTCACGCAGAGGGCCACCCAGCCCCTGGAGCGTATCGGGATAGGTCCAGCCGGGGAAATACTGCTCACCCACAAGTCGCTACAGGCGGCGCTTCCGGCCATTCGCAGCGCCTTTGAGCGCGAGTTGGACCAGCTCCGCTCCCAGAACAAGCTGCGCGAGGCCGAGCGGCTCCGCGAGCGAATGGACGAGGACCTGCGCCTGCTCAGACAGCTTCGGCCCGCGCCCGGGCTGGCGCATTACCTGCCCTATGTATACTCCCGCCCCCAGGCGCTCTGTGACTACCTGCCTGAGGACGCTTACTTGGTCGTGGACGAGCCAATCCACCTCAAGTCGCATGCCGAGCAGTTTGAGGACGAGGTCCACGAGGCCTACCGGGCCGGCGTTAAGCTAGGTAGCCACCTGCGGCTGCCCGAGACTGCTTGTATGCCCTTTGCTAAGCTCCTGGCTATGTATTTTGAGCACAACCGCTGGGCCCGACCGATAATCTACCTGAGTATGCTCCGCCGGGAAGTGCCGTGGCAGCAAGATGCTCCGGTGGTGCGCTTCGATACTCCGCCCGTGGACAGCTTCGGCGGCAGATTCGAACTGCTGGTTGAAGGCCTGGCCGAGTGGCAACGCGCAGGCAAGTACCTGGTCATCTGCACCAGCGATCCGTCCCGCATCAGCGAGGTCCTACGCTCGCGAGAGCTTGATAGAGTCTACCAGGAAACCGAGCTTCACGAGCTGCTACCTGGCAGTATCAACGTGGTGGACGTTGACCTCTCTGGCGGCTTCACCGTCCCCGAAGTGGATCTCATAGTCCTGACCGGAAATGAGATCTACGGTTGGCGCAAGCTGCGGCGGCCCCCAGAGCGCAGCTACCACCCGGGCTTCTCGCTCACCTCGTTACGCGAGTTGCACGAAGGCGACTACGTGGTGCACATCAACCACGGCATTGGCGTCTATCGCGGTCTGACTAAGCAGGCCCTCAACGGAGTGGAGCGGGAATACCTCGTCCTCGAGTATGCCGACGGCGACAAGCTCTACGTGCCGGCCACTCAACTCGACCGCGTTCAGAAGTACATCGGTTCGCATGGCTCACCGCCGATTACCAAGCTCAACAGTGGGCGCTGGAATCGTGCCAAGAAGAAGGCCCAAGCCTCCACCAGGCTGCTAGCCCGTGAGTTGATGAAGCTGTATGCCGCGCGGGAGCAGGTCGAGGGCTACTGCTTCGCCCCCGACAACCCTTGGCTGGCCCAACTGGAGAACTCCTTCCGCTACGAGGAGACTGGCGACCAACTGGGGGCCATTGCCGATGTCAAAACGGATATGGAAGCAGGCAAGCCGATGGACCGGCTCATCTGTGGTGATGTCGGCTTCGGTAAGACCGAGGTGGCGGTGCGGGCGGCGTTCAAAGCGGTGCTGGCCGGCAAGCAGGTCGCCGTGCTGGTGCCGACAACCGTACTGGCCCAACAGCACTATAATACCTTCGGCCAGCGTCTGTCGGGGTACCCGGTTGAAATAGCTATGCTCAGCCGCTTCCGCACGCGCGAGCAGCAGCAGAAGATAATCCGCGGGCTCAAAGAAGGCACCGTGGATATCGTCATAGGTACCCACCGTCTGCTGGCCACTGATGTTGGCTTGAATGACCTGGGTTTGGTGGTTATTGACGAGGAGCAGCGGTTCGGAGTAAAGCAGAAAGAGCAGCTCAAGAAACTGCGCCAGAGCGTGGATGTGGTAACGCTGACCGCTACGCCGATTCCGCGGACGCTGAATATGGCCCTGTCGGGGGTGCGGGCCATTTCGCTGATCAACGACCCGCCCCGGGGCCGTATGCCCATCCGCACCTTCGTCCGAGAGCGAGACGATCAGCTAATCCGCGAGGCGATTCTCCGCGAGTTGCGCCGCAGCGGCCAAGTGTATTTCGTCCATAATCGGGTAAAATCTATTAATCATATTGCCGCCGCCGTTCAGCGTCTGGTGCCCGAGGCTACGGTAGCAGTTGGGCACGGCCAACTCCCCGAAGCTGATCTCGAGCAGGTCATGCTGGCCTTCTATGCCGAGGAGTTTGATGTACTGGTTTGCACGACCATCATCGAGAGCGGCCTGGACGTACCTAACGCTAACACTATAATAATTGATGATGCGGACAGACTGGGGCTGGCCCAGCTTTACCAGCTTCGGGGGCGTGTGGGCAGATCCGACCGCCAGGCCTACGCATATCTACTGTACCGCTACCCGGAACGAATGACTGCCGAGGCCGAGCAGCGCCTCAAGGCGTTGGAGGAATTCAGCGAACTGGGCAGCGGCTTCAAGCTGGCGTTGCGCGACCTGGAGATACGGGGTGCCGGCGATATCTTGGGGGCCGAGCAGAGCGGGCACCTGTCGGCGGTGGGCCTGGACCTGTACTGCCAGATGCTAGCCGACTCCGTTAAGACGCTCAAAGGCGAACCGACGTCTGACTACGAGGGCGCGCCGGCGCTTGACTTGCCCATCGAGGCGCTGATTCCCGCCGAGTACGTGCCGGCAGAGAACCAGCGCATAGCGTTGTACCGGCAGCTTGCTGCGACGACCACTCCTGAGCAGATAGCTGACCTGGCCGCGGAGATGACCGACCGCTACGGCAGGCTGCCGCCTGCGGTTGAGAACCTGGTGCAGATAGCTGAACTCAAGCTGCGCTGTATCGCCGTCGGTATCGCTGACATCACCACAGAGAATAGTCGGATTGTTATCCGATTGCGGGCCGAGGCACGTCTAAAGCCTGGGGAGTTGCGTCTGCTACAGGGTCTGTACAAGCCGACCAAGCTTCAGGCCCGGCGGGGGGCGCGCTCCAAGCTGCCCCGCGCCAGTTTCGACTCACAGCAGATCTGCTTCGGATACAGACAAAAGGGTGGCCAGTTTGCAATGGCTGCTGTCCAGGAGTTGGTTGGGCGGCTGTTGGACAGGGCCAACTACGACCTAGCAGAGCAGGATACTGTAGCGACCGCCTCGTAAGCTGTGTGGTGGCGCGGCTCTGCACGATCGGTGATCAAGACTATGGCTGACAGGGACCTGCAGGACAATCGGGATCAAGATGGTCAGACCGAGGCTGGCCAGACTGCGCGGGGGGCGGACATGCCCACGCGGAGTCGGGCGGAGCAGCGCCGCGACGAGGTTGTCGCGCTGTGCTTTTGGCGTACCGGGCCGATCTACTGGTTCAAGTCCGGCGGAGTGAAGATCAGGCCGGGGCAGTTTGTCGTGGCCCAAACTGAGAGGGGACCGGATGTTGGCCAAGTGGTCTACGTGAAGGACAAAGCCGAACCAGGTCATCCTGCCCCCACCAAGTCGCTATTGCGCAAAGCCGAATCGAGCGACTTCCGGAGGAAGCGTTGGCTCCAGGAGCAGGCCCGGGAGGCCATCGCGGTCTGCAGGCAGAAGATCGCCGAGCACGGGTTGGTGATGAAGCTGGTCAGGGCCGACTATACCCTGGACCAGCGCCAGCTTATTTTCTTCTTCACTGCTGAGGGCCGGGTGGACTTCCGCGAGTTGGTCCGGGACTTGGCCCAGACCTTTCACTGCCATATCGAGCTGCGCCAGATTGGGGTGCGTGACGAGGCGAAGATGCACGGCGGCCTGGGCCCCTGTGGCCAGCCGCTGTGCTGCGCGCGATTCCTGCGCGAGTTCAAACCGGTCAGCATTCGCTTGGCCAAGGACCAGGACCTGCCCCTGAATCCAGAGAAGATCAGCGGGGTGTGCAACCGATTGATGTGTTGCTTGCGCTATGAACACGGCGTATATGCCACCGCCCGCGCCCGGTTGGCAGACGTGGGAGAGCAAGTCCAGACGCCCCACGGCGAGGGCCAAGTCGTTGAGCAGCGCGTACTCAAGCAGGAGTTAACGGTGAAGCTGGCCGACCAGCGTATCGTCGTTGTGTCTGCCGCCGATGCGCACACGGTGGCAAGGCAAGAGCGCAGGATAGACCAAGACAGTTGACCTAGCCAGCACCCAGAGGATATTGAGAAAAAGGCAGTCGGAGTGGAGCTATGCCATTGTTTGAGTATAGGTGCCGAGAGTGTGCGAACAGCTTTGAACTGCTGCGTTCGCGCACTGCTCGAGATGAGCCGGCCGCCTGCCCGTCTTGTGGTGGGAGCGATATCCAGCGTATAATGTCGTCGTTCTACGGACGGGTCGGCTCGGGCTCTTCGACCAGCCGGAGTATAAGTGGTTCGGGAAGCTGCACCAGTTGCAGCGCTAGCAGTTGCGCCTCATGCTGTAGGTAAGCTGATGCCGAGCCATAGAGCAGCGCAATATGCGGGGCGGAGAGCAACAATTGCACGAAGGACGTCTCAGTTGATGAGATCAGCAGACGATTCGGGCAGAAGCTTCTACATTACCACGCCTATCTACTACGTTAACGACTTGCCCCACATTGGGCACTCGTACACCACGATAGGGGCGGACGCCCAGGCGCGGTACCACCGGCTGCTCGGCGAACCGGTCCTCTTTTCGACCGGAACCGACGAGCACGGGCAGAAAATAGCCCGCTCTGCCGAGGCCCGCGGCCTGAAGCCTCAGGAGTTAGTTGACGAGGTAGTCGAGGCCTGGCAGCGGATGTGGAAGCGACTGCACATTGATTATGACCGCTTCATCCGCACCACCGACTCCCATCATGTGGCGACTGTCCAGTACGTCTTCCGGCGGCTGCGGGAATCCGGTGACATCTACCTGGGCGAGTACCAAGGCTGGTATTGCATTCCGTGCGAGACGCACCTGTTAGAGAGTGAACTGGTGGGGGGCGACTGCCCCGAATGCAAGCGGGAGGTCGAGCAGGTCACCGAACCGGCTTATTTCTTCCGCACGTCTGCTTATTCCGACCGACTTCGGGAACACATCGAGCGCCATCCCGAATTCATCTTGCCCGAGTCGCGGCGCAACGAGGTGCTCTCGTTTATGGGGGAGGGCTTGCGCGATGCCTGCATCAGCCGCGGCCATACCGAATGGGACATACCGGTGCCCGACGACGACACGCAATCCATCTATGTCTGGTTCGATGCCCTGATAAACTACCTCTCCCAGGTCGGGTATCCCGATGACCTCGACGAGTTCGGGCAGTGGTGGCCGCCGCGTCTGGAACTGATGGGCAAAGACATCCTAACCCGCTTTCACGCCACCCTGTGGCCGGCTATACTCATGGCGCTGGACTTGCCGCTGCCCGAGACGCTCTTTGCACATGGCTGGTGGATCACTGCCCAAGGTGACAGGATGAGGAAGTCGAAGGGGAACGTGCTGCACCCGTACGAAGTGGCGCGCGAGCTGGCCGATATTTCCGGGGCGACGACCGCTGTGGCCGTGGACAGTCTGCGCTACTTCCTGCTGCGCGAGGTAACCTTCGGTCTGGACGCTTCATTCTCCTGGCGGGGACTGCTAAGTCGATTTAATGCCGACCTGGCCAACGATCTGGGCAACCTGCTCAACCGCACTTTACCGTTGGTCGAGCGCTACCTGGAGAAGAAGATTCCCGAGCCCGGGCCGGGTGCGGGCGAACTGGCCGCCGAGATTGACCGGGTCCGCGCGCTTGTGGAGCAGGAGATGGCGGAATATAGCTTCAGTGCTGCTCTGGTAGCCATCTGGGAGCTGGTGGCGAGCGCTAACAAGTTCCTGGACACGCGCGCGCCCTGGACACTCCATAAAGAGGCCAAGCAGGTCGAGCTCGAGGCGGTCCTGTACGATGTCCTGGACTGCGTGCGGGTACTGGCCATAATGGTCTCGCCGTTCATGCCCGCTATCTGTGATGAGATCTGGCGGCAACTGGGGCTAGAATCTGCGGGGGCCGAAAAATCCTGGGACGACTGCCGGGCACTGCAGCTACCCAGTGGTATCGCTATCGAGCCCGGACGCCCCATCTTCCCGCGTGTGGACATAAGGCGAGCCATGGACCGTCTCCAGGCGCGCAGTGAGCGGGCCGAGCAATCCGCAGCAGAACAGCAGGCCGTGGCCCGTGCCGATACTGTCACTATTGAGCAGTTTGCGCAGCTAGATCTGCGCGTGGGTACAATACTGGAGGCTCATCGCATCCCCGGGGCCGATAAGCTCCTGCGGCTGATAGTTGACGTGGGCGAGTCCGAGTCCCGCCAGATCGTAGCAGGGATTGCCAAGCAGTTCAATCCCCGGGAGATGTTGAACATCAACGTGGTCGTAGTAGCGAATCTGGAACCGGCGACCATCCATGGGGTAGAGTCGCAGGGTATGATTCTTGCCGTCGGTGCGGAGGAGCCCGAGGCATTGGTGGTGGCCGATCGCCTTTGCCCGCCAGGCACTGTAGTCCGATAGGCGGGACAGTATGACTGAGCTGTGAGCGGGGAAGCCGGCTGTCAATCGGTGTTACTTTGTCGCCAACGGTCAGTGCTACCGCGAATGTGTCCAGCTTAGAGTGGGAGGACAACGGGTAACCAGGAGGAATGGTCTTGGCAGCGATGAAGCGTAGCCGAACAGGAACCATAGTATCCCTGATGGTGCTGGCCCTGGCCATGGCGTTTGTCACATGGCTGGTGTACTTGGCCGGGACCGACAGCTATGCTGTGCACTTCTACTATCTGCCCATACTGTGGGCCGCTTTCATGTTTGGTGACCCCGGGGCGATAATCGTCTCCCTGATAGCTGGGCTTGGCTGCGGTTGGTGGATGCCTACCGAATCTGGACAGGGGCTCTCCTCAGCCGATTCGAGCTTGCAGAATCTGTTCAATATGATCCTGCGCATGCTCATCTTCTATGTGGTAGGCATCGTTGCCTCGCGACTATCGTCCGAACTCAAACGGCGGGTGGTGGAGGCCCGGACGCTCTATGAAGTAGCCCGCAGTATAACCTCGACCTTGCGCATCAAGCAGGTGCTTGAGCTTATCACTTCCCACGCTATGCGCGTTATGGATGCTAAGGCATGCAACATCCGGTTGCTCGACGAGGAGACCGGCGAGCTAAAGCTCACGGCTAGCGCTGGGCTGGGCGAGGACTACTGGCAAAAAGGCCCAGTGCTGGTGCCAGGCAGTGTGGTGGATCAACGGGTGCTCAGCGGCCACGCTGAGCAGATCTACGACGTGCGCACTGACCCTCATTTTCAGTACCCTGAAGCCGCCAGGCAAGCTGGCCTGACCTCCGTGCTCATTGTGCCTTTGGAGACCAAAGACAAGGTGTTGGGGGTGGTGCGGGTCTACGCCAAGTCCCCGCGCAGATTTGTCCAGCGGGAAGTGGATCTGCTTACTGCTTTCGCCCACCAGGCCTCCGTGGCCATCGAGAACGCCGAACTGTACGAGGATATCCGCCGCAGCTACTACGAGACCGTCCGCACCTTGACCCGGGCGATTGAGGCCAAAGATAGCGATACTTACAGTCACTCTGAACGGGTCACTGACATCGTTGACCAGATTGCCGCAGAAGTGGGGATACCCGAGGAGCAACGCGAACTGCTGCGCTTCGGCTCGATCCTCCATGACGTCGGCAAGATCGGGCTCGACCGGGACGACCTCCCTGCCAACGGCGAACCTGGCGAACCTGAGCAGGCCTTCTATCGGATGCACCCCCTCATCGGCCAGAGCATTCTGGCGCCCGTGACCTTCCTGCAACCTGTGCTCTCGGTGGTTACCCACCACCACGAGCGCTGGGACGGCACGGGCTTCCCCGAGAGCCTCAAGGGCGACGCCATTCCCTACGACGCACGCATAATCGCCATCGCCGATGCCTATGATCGGCTCATCAATCCGCACAACCCGGCTCGTCAGGCGAGTCTGTCGCCGCAGGAGGCTCTGCATGATATCCTAGCCCGAGCCGGCAGCGGATTCGACCCTGAGTTGGTGATGGCCTTTCGCCGAATCGTGATGCAAGGCTTACACCGGACGGACTCTCTCCAGCAGGAGACACCAGTCTCTGAGGCCGAGGAAGATTGCTGACGTCTGCCGGCGGGGGCCCGCATAGCGCACTGGTTGGGCCGTGCCCCAGACTCGGCGGCGAGCCTCACTATTGCTGCAGTTGCACCTGCGTTGGCAGTCCCCCAGGGGGTGGGGGTGATTGGCCCATTTCTATCTGCTGATGGGGCCGGACGAGGAACTCGATCTGGCTCGCGCCGAGTTGTGGGCGGTGGCTGGTTGCACACCCCAAGGCCGAGTTGCTGTGGGGGCGATGGGTGCAGACGTTACTCGCGCTGCCTACATCCGCTTGTGCGGCGAGCAAGTCGCCACCGGTAGCGACTGGCCCGAATTGCAAGAGGCCGTAGGCCAGCTTGAGCTTCAGCTTGAGGGCTACCGTATCGAGGTCTTCCGGCCTGGGCCTAAGGCGGCAGTTAGCGCGACTGAGTTGAAGAAAGCTATCGCTGACTTGATATCGGGCCGTCCTAACCTTGACTATCCGCGAACGGAGCTTGCGGTGGTGGTCACCCATGATGGCTGGCATTTCGGGCCTATCATCTCGCGCAGCGCACAGCGCTGGCGGGCTGGGGTTCGGCGTCCTTACCATTACTCTCATGCGCTGGCGCCCCGGATGGCCCGGGCGCTGGTGAACCTAGTGGCGGCTCCTGGCGATCTTCTGCTAGATCCGTGCTGTGGCAGTGGAACAGTGGTGGCTGAGGCCCTCGCTGACGGTATTCACGCCTGGGGCATGGAGATAAGCCCAGCGCTGGCTCACCAGGCCGCTGCCAACCTGCGGGCGCTACGGTTGTCTCCCAACATTTTCGTCGGTGACGCTTGCACTATCGCCGGAAGCTTTGATGCGGCGGTGGTTGATCTTCCCTACGGCCATTCTGCCCCGGTTGCTCCCGGCCTGCACACTGATATTCTGCTCAATCTGCGCAGCCAAGTCAGGCGGATGGCCGTGGTGGTTGGCGCTGACGAACGGCGCCTGCTCCGACAACTGGGGTTTTGCATCCACCAAGAGGTACAGGTGGTCAAGGGGAGGCTGACCCGGCACATCTATGTGGTAACCGATGGGCAGGGAGAATAGCCGCTGCGGTGAATCAAGGTAGCAGGAGATTCAACTGCCACGCGAATCCCTGGGCCGAGAACGGAGGCGGATAATGACTCGTAGCAAGTGTCCCTATTCAACGCTGATCTTAGCCGGACAAACCACGCGCATGGTGCTGGTGCTGGCGGCGATCACATCTTTGCTCAGTCTGCCTGGCGGCGCTTATGCTGGGAATCTGCTCTCAAATGGGGGATTTGAAGAGCTGGATGTGGCGGGAATGCCGGTCGGCTGGCGTACCTTTCCGCCCGAGCCTGGGTCTCAGGCGAATCTTAGGGTAGTCCAGCAGGGCTACAAGAGCCGCAACTGCTTGCTGATGGAAAGTGCCGAGCAGCTCATTCTGTTCGATGTGTATGCACCGCCGATCGAGATGAGCGAGCTGGGCAGCAACAAGATGTTGTTGACCTGCTATTATCGCACCGAGCAGGAGCCCGACGTGCAGATGTCGTTGGTGACCTTCGCCGAGGATTTCCGCGAACAGGAGTGGCAGACCCGTGCGCTGCAGGCCGAGGCCAAAAATATCCCAGAATCCAAAGACTGGAGTCTGCTCTCGTGGCAGTTTGAAGCTCTCCCCGGTGCGCGCCAGGTGGTGCCAATCCTCCGCTTTACCGGTCCGGGGAAATTCTACGTTGACCAGGTGGCCTTGCGCCCCTACCCCGACGAGGTGGCGGCGACGATTGTGCGTAAGGGAACGGTGTATGAGCTGCCCAATAAGCGACGGACTACCGTCCGTCTAGACAACCATAGCTCCCGTAGTCGCGAGCTGCAGGTAGTGCTTGTCGCGGTAGACCAGCGGGGCAACGGAAAACGGGTGGAGCAAGAGGCGCGCATTAAGGCTAACGGCACCGGTGTGCTGGATCTTGACTACGCCTTGCCGCTCGATTTGCCCCATACCCTCCAGCTCGTAGTCAGGGACGACGACAGCGGCGAGATATATGACCACCAGCAGACGCTTGCCCCTGGACTGATCGAAGCTCAATTCACCCAACCGGCCTTCCGCAGCACGCTCCTATCCAGCATACCGATCGACACACTGGAGATTGTCGGCCAGATAAACGCCGTTGAGAATATCGCCCGCCGACTCGAACTGACTGCGGAGATCTCGGAAACCGGAACAAAGGTGACGGAGCACAACGGCGGCATTACTCGGATTGGGCCGACCCGCTTTGTCATCACCATGTCTGCCGATAACTTGCTCAGTGGCAACTACACGACGTTGATCACGGCGGCCACACCCAGTGGTGAGCTTAGCCAGAGCTTGCAGCTTGTGCTGAAACGGCTACCGCCCTCCGCCGCGGAAGTAGGCTACGATCGTCACCGTCGGCTGTGGCTGAACGGCATGCCCATATTGCCACGCGGCATCTATTACGTTTGCGAGTCGACTGACCTGGCACCTATCGCCGGTGCCGGTTTCAACTTCGCGGTTGTTCCCTCGTCCCGGGCCAGCTATGCCTTCGCCGATGAAGCGCACAACCAAGGCATATCCCTAATTGTCTCTTCGCCACGCATACTTGGACCCCGGACAGGCCTCGGCATTCCCGCTCCGAGCCGCGACTTGTGGGAAAACCTGGTGCGCAAGTTCGGGGGCAATTCGGCCCTCCTGGGCTGGTACGTGCTGCCGCGGCCAGATCAGCAGACCGCCCCGCCGGAAGTGGCTGCGGCCGTGTGTCAGGAGCTAGAAATAATGAGTCCAGCGCACCCCACGCTGATGGCCCTTAGTTCGCCCTCACTGCTGCCCTACTATAGCGACTTCGCCGACATTGTGGTTGCTTGGTCACTGCCCGTGCCCAGGGCGCCGATAACTTCTCTAGCACGTATCGTCGCTGCGGCGGTGGAGGCAACCGATGGCGAGCGCCCAGTGTGGGCGGTCATCCAGGCGGCCGGGCGGGCCTGGTACGAGGACGCGGCCCTGGACCCCAGCGACTCCGGCCGGCAGCCGACTTCGGCCGAGGTGCGGGCGATGACATATCTGGCGCTTGTCCACGGCGCTACCGGGTTGATCTATTACGGGTATGATATTCCCAGCTATCCGGGCACGAGGCGGTTCCGGCTGCGTCAGGATGCCCCCGACCTGTGGGCAACGCTGCCCCAGATCAACCGCGAGCTGCAGTGGCTCTCGCCGGTGTTCTTGCAGGGGAAACACCGCCTGCTGCCGACGGCCAGCGACGGTGATCTGCATCTGGCCGCCTGGCACTACGACGGCGGCGACTACATTGTCGTGGTCAATACGTCAGACCGGGGTGTCATAGCGGACTTTGCTCTGCCCGACATTGCAGCGCGCCAGCTAAGTGTTATGTTTGAGCACCGCGCGATCACGTGCAACGATCAGGGCACCCGCGGCGAACCAAGCCCAGATGAACACGTCGAGGTCCGAACGTCGGGATTGGGTTCGCCTAGGGCTGACTTCACTGCACCCATCGGCACCTTCCAAGACAGTTTTGCTCCGCACGATGTGCATGTGTACGCGACTAGATGATCTGGGGTCCCCAGGCCGCCTCCTAGCGTGGCGCGAACCCACTTCTCTGTGATCACAGATGCCCAGTTACGTAGTCTCAATCATAGTAAGCGCAGCGCTCGGCATACTGCTGGGCTGGCTGGCCGTGCTGGCATTGAAGTCGGCAGCACGGGCGCTGGGCTGTCTGGTTGTTGTCCTGTTCATCGCGGTCCAGATCCTCGGCTACTACGGTCTGGTCGAGTGGGACTGGGCGGCCTTTTTTGAGCATTTGAAGCCCGTCCCGGGTCTGGCTGGGGATGCGCTGCAAGCCGGGGTCAGCGCGCTCGCCTACAATCTTCCCATGGCCGTCGGTTTTCTGCTCGGCTTGCTGCTTGGCCTCCGCTCCCGCTCTGGCTGACTGCGTCTCGCCGGCCAAAGGGCATTGCCCAGTGACTCAGCTTGCGTCCGTGGCTATTTGTCAACGCGGCACAAGATCAGGCTCCTGCCGTGGGCAGAGAACGTAGTGACATAGGTGAAGCCCTTGGCTTGGTCGGACGCAAGAAGAGCGATTTCTCTCGGGTTGATGATCCGGAATCTAGGGTCCGTCCAGGGAAAGCTCAAACCCGATAGGTCGGGTGCTATCAAATAGTCAACTGCACCTTGGTTACACCTGTCCCTGAGCTCTTCGAGTCCCCAGGCTGCGCGAGGGTGGTACCTGCTGCTTGACTGGGGAGTGTATACCTTCAGTTGCTTGGGCAACTCGAACATGAGAAGATACGATTCAAGGGGCGTTTGCCAAAAGGAGGAAAGCCCTATGACAGCCTGCGAGACGCCATGCTGGGGGAACCACATTGCAGCTTGATCAAACGGATAATAGGGCTCGGCTGCCAGAGTCGGTGCGCCATTTGGCAGAGCGTACGCAACCGCCCTATTGGTGCAGACGACCGCCAGACTGGCGCGGTTCCTGGCGGGAAGTGATTGGCCTTGAGTAGTTGCCCGACGGTCGCTATAGTCGCCGTAGTGGTGCTGCGTCGCTGACTGACCAGATTTCCGTATATGTCAGGCGTCTGGGTGTACGTTACCTGCGTGTTGACAAGCCATAAATAGGAGTGCTATGGTAAAGAAGGAGCTGATGATGAACATCATCGAATTCCGGGGAAGCAATCCCGGCATTGGCCTCGCGGCCCGCAACGGGGCAGCGGGACCCGAAGCTGAGCTAGTTGAGGACTTCAAGGAGTTTGTCCCTGCTTGCTTCCGGTGGCAGAAGGGCGATGTAGCGCTTTTCCATGAGCCTCAGATGGACAGTGGATTCCCTGATCTTGTTGCTGTCCAATATATGCCAAGGGCCTTTCGCTGGCCAGCGACACGACTAGAACTCAAGCCAGTGGATCTCAAGGTGATGCATCATCTTGTGGGTGTGAAGGGTGCCGATGTGCGCATGTTGATTGGCGCGCTTGGTGTCGACCCAAGAACACTTCTGGGCACGCTGGAGAGGCTCCTTGATGCCAATATGATCACGCGATCGGGAGGCAAATGGATGCCCAAGCCCCTCAAATGGGTGTTCGGTCTCCGTTCAATTGTGGCTGTGGAAGCGAAAATGAAGAACTGGCGCAATGCTTTTCGGCAAGCCCAGCTTGACCAGTGGTTCGCGTCACAATCCTATGTCCTGTCGCCCATCGAGAGCCCCAGCGGTACGGCTTTGGACCGTTCACGTCGAACCGGCGTGGGGATACTACTGCTCAACGGCGGTCGAGTGCGTCGCCTGGAGAGCGCTCGAAAGGGCCACATTCCCGCTTCCTATGGCTCATGGCTGTTCAACGAATGGATAGGCCGGCGTCTTCAGAGCAGTTAACGGGGGAAATCCATGCAAGAGATGAACGCCCAGGAGGTTGAGGCCAATATTCCCAAGACTAGCGCGGTTACTCTACTGGATCGCGGCGGACAGAGGACAGTTTTCTATGGCGTGCACGAGGACCATGGCAAGGTTGTGATAAAGGTCCTGCCGGAGTCGGATTCCGACGAACGACTGAGACTGGAACGTGAGGTCGAAGTGGCAACAGTGTGTGAAATCCCCAATACAGCACGGTTATATGGTTCGGGAGCATTTGAGCGTGTCGACGGTTGCGCTGTCTACATCGTTGAGGAGTTCATCGAAGGCGTGACGCTTCGGAACGAGCTAAAGGCAAAGCAGAGGCTCTGCACGCCGACCGTTCTGAAACTGGTCAGGGTATTGCTTGAGGCGGCTGTGGCGATGGAGGAACAGAAAATAGTCCATCGAGACATTAAGCCGGAAAACATCATGGTTTGCCCAGATGCGTCTTTTAGGCTTCTGGACTTCGGGATCGCCCGGCATCTTGCCAAGACGTCCATAACGCCGACAGAAGCGCAGTTCGGCCCTCACACACCAGGATACGCTGCTCCTGAGCAATTCCGCAATCTGAAGAAGAAGATCGACATCCGTGCGGACCTGTTCGCGATTGGCGTGGTGGCGTACGAATGTCTTTTGGGCGTGCATCCTTTCGCAGACGGGGCTAGAGATCAATTGGACATACTGCGCAGAACCGAAAAGATGACCACTCCGGCGCTTGAGATTCCCGAAGATCCAGAGAATCAATTGGGCGGCTTCTTTGCCGTGCTGATGGATGAGTACCCCTCTCGGCGCCCGCCGTCGGCCGCTCAGGCCAAGCAGTGGTTTGACGCGATATGCGCGGTAATGAACCTGGACGAGAGTTAAGGAGGCAAGCTCGTGGAACTCTACCTTCAGCTCGGCTATGGGATGATGGCACACTGCCGCCATCTGCTGGAGCGTTGGGAAGAGGCTACGGTAATCCTAAGCCCTCGCGATCTGACCCGCAAGCAGATCCAACACTTCGGTTCAGAAATTGTGAAATGCGGAGGCCGCAACCTTCTGGATCCGCAGTTCTTCGAGCCACGAGCGACGCATCATCGACTTGTCAATCACGACTATTGGCCTGACGACTTCGCCACAAGCATGTTGGATGGAGGTTCGGCCCTCGTTGACTTGTTGCAGCGTCTTCTGGCTTTGAACGACTCAGCGTGTGCGGACAGATTCGTGGTCCCGGGACTCTATGGTGAACGTGTCGATGATGACTGGTTGGCGGTGCAGAGCACGGTCATCGACGAGGCCGCAAATCTGGTAACCGATAGGCCTCGCATTGCAACGTTGTGCCTTTCCGCTGAAGCACTCCGATTCGAGGATCAGATTGAGATGGCACTAAATGCCGCCGAAGCCTGGGATGTAGGCGGAGTTTACATCGTCCCAGAGCATCCAGCGACCCAATACCTAGTTGACGACTCAATGTGGCTCGGCAATCTCCTGATTCTGTGCGCTGGGTTGAAGCTGCAAGACAAGGACGTGCTCCTCGGTTATGGCAGCCATCAGATGCTCTGCCTCGCTACAGCACGCGTGGACGCTATCGCATCCGGCACTTGGCTTAATGTGCGTTCGTTCGCGCCTGAGAAGTTTCACGAGCGTCAACCTGGCGACATAAAGCGCAAGGCAAAGTGGTACTACTGTCCGCAAGCGTTGTCCGAATTCAAAGTGCCTTTCCTGGACATAGCCTACAGGGATGGCGCGCTCGATTCGCTTCGGCCCGACGTGGACCTCGGCTCAGACTATGCTGACGTGCTTTTCTCTGGTGCTCAGCCAACGTCTACAGACTATTCTGAGCAGCAATCGTATCGACACTACTTGCAGTGCCTGCACAGGCAATGCTCCCTAGCTTCAAGGGGCTCGTACAGAGAGACGTTCGAGGCCCACCTTGCTTTGCTTGACGACGCTCAGGCAGAGATAGACCAGCTTCACCGTCTCGGCGTGCGTGAACAAGATCGCGATTTTGGCAACTTCATCGATGTCAATCGCTCTGCTTTGTCTGCGCTTCACGCTGCGAGGGGGTTCGTCCTCGAGCGCGTTTGGCAAGGAAGCAGCTAGCGCAGCGAATGCTTTGAACGAGCCGCCGAATCTCTTGCTCTAAGTTGGCGGAAGATGGCGAGGGAGCTGTGATGACTTACTTTCCTCACAAGGAGTCGCCAGGCCGACCCACATTCTGCCTGGTCAACGTGGCGACGTGGCGGCGGGAAGCGCCCCGGACAGGTCTACTGCTCCCCGATCCGCAGCTCGCACCATCCGACGCCGGCGGAAGCGGAAATCCCCAGTCATAAGCTGCTGGTGCGCGGCGGGTTCGTCCGCCCGCTGACCTCCGGTGTCTTTACCTACCTGCCACTGGGCCTGCGCGTGCCGAGCAAAGCTTCTTCCTGGACGTCATGATGACAAGTATATTTCCGCGTTATCGGAGTCTGCCGACCGGGCCTAGATTCGCATCTCGTAGCTTGACTAATCCGGTCGTGAGAGGTATACTTTGGGGTGCGCCGAGGTGGTGGAATTGGCAGACACGCTAGCTTGAGGGGCTAGTGACCGCAAGGTTCGTGCGGGTTCGAATCCCGCCCTCGGCACCAGCTAGAGTATGACCGGCAAAGTGGGCGGTTAGCTCAGCCGGGAGAGCGCTTTCCTCACACGGAAGAGGTCGCAGGTTCAAGCCCTGCACCGCCCACCATTTGACGGCAGGTGCAACGACAGGTTCAACAACAGGCTCAACGACAGGACAAGGGCAAGGGCGTAACGGCGGGTGGCGATGGGCGGGAATAGCTCAGTTGGTAGAGCATCAGCTTCCCAAGCTGAGGGTCGGGGGTTCGAATCCCCTTTCCCGCTCCAATTCGTTGAAAACCAAGTGCGGAAGTAGCTCAGTTGGTAGAGCATCTGCTTGCCAAGCAGAAGGTCGGGAGTTCGAATCTCCTCTTCCGCTCCAATATTTCGGGGGCGGCGTAGCCAAGTGGTTAAGGCAGCGGTCTGCAAAACCGCTATTCGCCGGTTCGATTCCGGCCGCCGCCTCCAATCTTTGGTGAACCGACCCAGCCAGTCGGTTCTTCGCTCTGATTAAGGTAGGTAATGCTCCGCTCTGCGGCGAACCGTGATAGGAACGCCGCATTTTTGCTTATAAGGGTGAAGCAATGAGAGGCCTATCACATCGCATCCGCTGGCTGGCCAAAGTTGTGCCAATTGTCATTGTGGTGGTAGTTGTCGCATTGTTCTCGGTGATTCAGACCGTTGACCTGGCCCGCCAGCAACTCCCGGGCAACTTTGCGGAATCGTCGCTGGCGGCCGACCCATCTACCGCTCGCTACACCCTCACCTCTATCGCCTGTGCACTTAGCACCGTGCTGGCTATCACCATAACTCTGGCCCTGATCGTCGTCGAGCTTACCGCCAGCCGTTACACCCCCAAGCTGATTGACCTGTTTATCGAGGCGAAGGCCAACCTGCTACTCCTGGCGGTCTTCATATCCACCATCATCTACTGTTTCTATGTCGCCAACACGATAACCCCAGATTTTGGCCCGCGCTTCGGGATCCTGACGTGCTTGATATTGATGACGGTCTGTCTGGCCTCTCTGATCCCGTACATCTTCTTCGTGTTTAGTTTCCTGGCGCCCACCAGCATCATTAGCAAGATAAAATCGCGTGCCCTGGGCTGTCTGAAGCAGGCCCCCCGCAGGGCGACTCCCGAGGGCAGTCCCAAGCTGCGGTTCAGCCAGAGCCTGGAGCAGATCAGCGATATTGCCAAAGGCTCTCTGCGCATTAACGACACCAGCGTCGCGCTCAGCAGCGTCTGGGCGCTGATGGATATTTCGGCGAACTGCCTTGAGCGCAAGCCGCAGCAGCCCCAGCAGTGGTTCATCGTTGAGCCGGGCATTTTCCTGGGCCCCTCCGAGGAGTATGTCAGCCGCATTGAGCAGGAACGCAGTTGGGTGGAGGTCAAGGTGCTCCGCGAGCTGCAGGGCATCTTCAGCTCGTCTCTGGGAGGCTCTCGGGAGGTGGCGACGGCGGTAGCAGTAAGCGCCCGGCGTCTGGGGGAAAGCGCTCTGTCCGCCGGCGATGATACCGTGGTAGAGCTGGTGGTGAAGCACTTCAACACCTTCCTGCGCGAGGCGATAAATAGCCGGCAAAAGGGTATCATCTATAATCTGCTGGCCGAGTATCGCAGCCTCGCTGAATACCTGGTAGACTCCCGGCCGGAACTGGCCGTCCGCATCAGCCAGCATCTGTGCTACTATGCCCCCGTCGCGGAGGGCCAGGGGGTGCAGTTCGTCGCCGAGACGGTAGCCTATGACTTGCAAGTCCTCAATCGCGTGGCCTATCAACAGGACTGCCCGCTGACTGCTGATCTGCTCGCGGCTTTCCTATCGTTGGGCGGGGCGCTGCAGAGGCGAGGTTTCAGCCAGGCGCTGGCGGGTGTATACAAGATGTGGCTGGCGCTGGGCGCTTTCTATCTGTCCGCAGGGGCCGAGTCGTTGCAGGAGCAGGTACAGGCGGCTCTGCGCCAGGTTGAGCCTGATGTCCTTGTTGGGCTGGGCGAGGAGCTGCTGAGTGTGACCGAGCCGGAGTTCTGGGAGATTACCGACCGGGGCGTGAACTTCGATTACCTTGACCCCGACCTACGCCCTCCCCTCCGCGAATTGCTCAAGCAGTTGCCGCCGTCCGGCTGATGAGCAGGGGCTTTCGGGCGGAAAGAAGCGGAAGGGGGTTGCCGGTTATGAAAGCGATTATACGCAGCTATTACTTCTGAGGTGTCGTTTGGGTAGGTCTGATGTTGTACTTAACTGTGGCCGACGAATTGAGGTGAGAGCAGTGGCAGGCAAGGGCGCGAAGAGAGTGAAAAGGGCAAAGAAACGACGTGAAGAACAGAAGCAGGAGCGGGAGCGCAAGCGTAAACACTGAGGTAACGGTTCACAAAGACAGGAAGGAGGTGAAACAATGAGACCAATCCGTGAACCTTGACAACTAGGCGGCAGCGACAGGACAATCGGGGGCTGGGCGAGGAGCTGCTGAGCGTGACCGAGCCGGAGTTCGGGGAGATTACCGACCGGGGCGTGAACTTCGATTACCTTGACCCCGACCTGCGTCCCCCCCTCCGCGAATTTTTCAAGCAGTTGCCGGCCCCCGGCTGAGCAGCAGGACCTTGCGTCCAGCGCGGCGAAAGTAGTGGGTGCTGGCGACAATCTCTCAGATTCAAGGGGGGCGAAGTGATGGTAATCAAAGTATTGTACTGCATTTTCCTCGGCGTGCTGCTAGTGCTGTTTGTGGCGTGGGCCATGGCGGCCTTATACCCGGCCCCGGACTGGGAATCGGAGTATGCAGGTGTGCCCCGGTATGAGTCGCCGCCAGACAAACCCACAGCATTAGACCTTGAGGGGTTGAGTGCTGCCCAGAAACGAGCCAAGCTTCAGGACTATGAGACCTCGCTGAAAAGGTATGAGGCCGAGCAAGAGAAACGGGAGGAGCTCCACGAGGCTCTCTCGGACAAGACCGAGAGACGTGCCCGGAATGTCTCCCTGCTGTCGCTGCTCATCTCTGTGCTGGTGATGGCGGTTGGCGTCGGGTTCGCCAGCAGCCTGCCGGTGATCGCCGAAGGCCTGTTGTTGGGCGGGTTGTTTACGCTTATCTTCAGTATAGGCTTGGGTTTCGCTCATAGCCCGAAAACCGCCGTCATCCCCGTGGGGGTTGGCCTGATCGTGACGATTGCCCTGGGCTATAAGAGGTTTGTCCGAACCGGGGGAAGTTGAGTTGTTGGTCGGGCCGGGGACTGCTGGAGCCACCCAGCGAGTAAACTGAATGGGGCTGCCGGCGGGGCTGGGTGAGGAGCTGCTGAGGCGTGCCCCAAGAATTCCCGGGTCACTCGGAGAACGCTATCACTGACAATGAACCATATGGCTAATTCCCGCTGAGGACGGGCGGTGCTCTCTCCGCTCGCACTCCAAGGAGGGGTACATATGCAGTCGACAACAACATTGAATCAGGGCTTCGGCTCGGCTTCGCACCGGTGGGGCCTGCCGTGCCTCCTCGCTCTGACCGTGCTGGCGCTGGGACCTTTGGGCACTTCAATGGTGGTCTTTGCCGACCCACCGCCCGCCGAAGCCCCCGCACCGGTGCTCGTCGGAGGCGTACCTTTCATTTCCATCAAAGAAGGCTGCGCAATCGAGCATCCCGCGCTGATCTTGTACCACCCCTCCTCCCGCGCAGCACACATGATGGTGCTTCGCTACCACCGGCCGGATGCCAAGACGTGGGAAGACTACCTCAAGGCTACCGACGAGCAGAATGGACCGCTGCGAGAGGAATGGGGAGACGGCAAGACTCTCGACGAGCTTCGTGCTCTCCTGTCCGCTGGCAATCCCGTGCTTGTCGTCACTGCAAACACGCCCTACGCACATGAACTCTACGGCATCTTCGAGATGCTAATCGGCGCAGGAGCCCAATTCGGCGTGACCCTGCAGGACCTTGACTCCCAGGACTACTCGTCGCGGATTGTGGGCCGCATGGTGGGCCTGGATGTGCACCGCAAGATCGGCGAGTCCTTCCCGATGAACCCTCTCCACGAGATCGCGACGCGCTGTGTGCGCGTGGTGGTCGGTCTTGACCCGGCTCGCCGCGTGGTCATCGTCCACGATCCAGTGTTCGGCCCCGCCTGGGAGGTGCCTTACGACGACTTCGAGGCGATGTGGTCTGCCGCCGACCGTATGTGCTGCGTCCTCACACCAAAGGACGGCGCCCGGCCATCTCTAGCGACGACGTCGGCATACCCGCCGCGGACCCCGAATCAGCAAGCGGCGGAGTACTACCTCTACGGCTACTCGCTGGCGGCCACGGGGAAGCCCGCCGAGGCGGAAGAGCGGTATCGCGCCGGCCTGAACGTTAGGGACCTGTCCCCGGGCTACCGGTTCATATTCCTTCAGGAGCGAGGGTACCTGGCCTACCGCCAGAAGCGGGTCCAGAAGGCCCTGTCGCTTCTCCGTCAGGCGACGGAACAGATCCCCCAGGCGCCGGGCCCGTGGTTCTTGATGGCCCAGATCTGCCGCGAGACAGGGGCGGCCGGAGGCAAGTCGGCCGCAGATGAGTTCCAACGGACGGCCGAGAAACTTGCGGGTGACGAGGCGGCACTGCGGGCCGGGATGGGGGCCTTTCCGGACAACCTCCTCAGCTACGGGGCCTTGATAACCCTGACACCCGGTTCCGCGCCTGTGTTACCATAGTCACTACTCATAGGTTGCCAAGGCACTATCCGACCATCAGACAGGGGTAAGTCGGCGACAGGAGGCAGACAGATGAACACGCCCAGAGACACTGACGAGGGCAAAGCCACGCCGTCCGTCTGGCCGGTGTATGTGGCGGTGGTGGCGGTGCTGATTATCGCCCTGGCGCACCTGGCTATGGTCTTGCTATGGGGTGGCCTGTTGTCCGTCATCCGGGGGCCTGTTGTTTCGGTGTCTGACGCGGCTTTCCTGGTCCTACCGTTAGCTAGTGCCGTATTCGGGCTCTTCGGACTCGTCACAGCCAGTGGCCTGCTCCAATTGCGGGGATGGGGCTGGTGGTGTGGAAGTGTATTCGCTGGAATATGGATAGTCGGGGGCGCGTTGCCCATACTGGGGCTGGGGCTGGTGGAGTGGGCGGGGTCGGTCATGCTCCCCGCAGTGTGCCTTGGAGTTGCCGTTTTAGGACTCTTGGTAGCGCGCCGCCGGTTGTTCTTCCCGCCGAAGCAAGAGGGCGAGGAATAGCCCACAGGCGCACAGGAAGCCCGTAGAGCGAAAGCTGGCGCACTAGCCGACCTATTTTGTTGCGGGGTAAATAGGCAAGAGGGTGAGACAGATGAACACGCTTAGAGATACTGACAAGCACAGAGCCAGGCCGTCCGTCTGGCCGGTGTATGTCGTGGCGGCAATAGTCGGGTCTGTAAGCCTGCAGGTCGTGGCAGGGCTGTTTAGCGGTCTATATTCTTATAGTCCTGTAGTCCTTCCTGTAGTCCTGTTCGGCTTTGTGACAATCTGGGGCCTAGTGCGGCTGCGTCGGTGGGGATGGTGGTGCGGGGCAGTTTGGACGAGCCTCGCTATAGTAGGGCTCGTAGGCTTAGGCTTGGCGTTCTTAGCAACACGGCGGGATATTGGAGGGGAGCTGTTTCTGGGCTTCTTCGTCTTCTTTGTCGGGCTGCCGGGACTCATCACGATAGCTCTGTTCGTGTGGGTATTGGCGACCCGCCGCCGGTTGTTCTTCCCGCCGAAGCAAGAGGGCGAGGAATAGCCAATGCCAGACCTTGAGTTGACCGGCAAGCAGGCGGCTGGTAAGTACGCCAACAACTCTACGAGGGAGGGACTGAGAATGAGCAAGAAGTGGTTGTGGCTGACAATTGGAGCAGCCGTGGTTGTGGCGTTTGTCGCCGGAATGGTAGTGGCGCAGGAAGAAGAGGTATTGGTTCTTGATTTTCTGCCGGAGTATTATTCGGAGTCTCACACCCCGACGCTGGTGGAGTGGCGGGAGGTTCAATTCAACGCCCTTGAGGGCTACGAGCGGTATCTCACCGACCGGCTCGTGCAGACAAGTTCTGTACTTTACGTTGAGTACTGGGGTATAAACCTGGAAGTAAACACGAGCACCAAACCCGACTGGGATATGTATCTGGGTGACGGAGACTTCGCGTGCTCTGACGAGGAGGTAAAGACTACCTACGCTGAGGCAGCCGAGAAGCTTGCCGGCATTGTGCGCGACTACTTCCCGGAGATCGCCGACGGGGACCTGGGCATAGAGTTCTTCATGGAAGACGTGCCAGTCGCCGAGTGGGAACAGGGAGAGACGCTTGTGGGCGACGAGATGTTGGAGCTCTGGTGACGCACGGGAAGCGCGTATAGTGAAACGTAAAGGTATCGCACCAGTGGCGCCTGATAGGATGGAAAGCTGCCACGGGCGGGCGAGGAGTCGCCTATCCCAGACCTTGAGCTGACCGGCAAGCAGGCGGGCAGAGTCCGCAGTCACACCAAGCAAACACGGAGGGCAGAGAGATGAACCGTAAGCAGTATTATGTGGCACTGGCAGTATTGGCAGTAGCCGGGCTGGGTGGAGGTATGCTGGGGAATTGGCTCTTCTTGGGGCAGGCGGCTTTTGCCCAGGAAGCCGGGGAGCCTCCCACCCCAGCCGAGGGGGAGCCTGTTCTGGACCTTGAGCTTGAGAGTCCTGCGGAGGTTGGGCAATGGGCAAGTGACGTTGACAACTGGAATTCGGAAGTGTGGGAACTTCTGGAGAACATAGACATTGCCGCCCCTAGAGGCACGGAGGAGGGTAAAGCCCCGGTCACGAACGGTCCGTCCGCAGTACTCGACCGGATCGAACGAGACATGCGGGTGATAAGCATTGCCTCCCCTAGAGGCACGACGGAAGAACTGCAGGCAATACAAAAGTCTCGCGAGCTTAATAAGAGAAGTTGTGAGAGACTCAAATGGGCTGTCAGGAATCTCCGGGATGATCCTTACTCCATCTACTATTCCTTCTGGGCTTATACTGCGGCGCGCCTGGTAGACAATGCGGTAGGAGACTTTCCCGAGCTTTGCCAGGCATCTACATCAACTCGGTTGGAGGCTTTGGGGTTGCAGCAGGAAGGGGTTGAATTATTCGCCAGGTTCAACGATCATTTCAAGAGCCTTCTCTTTGTTTATGATGAGTATAGGCCTCCGCCGGACGCTTTTGCTCTCGGCATTATAACGCCGGAGAGTGAGGAGTAACCCGTGCCGGACCTTGAGCTGACCGGCAAGCAGATGGCTGGTAAGTGCGCCAACTGCATCCCCGGGTTGGTCAGCGTCATCATGCCCGCCTACAATTGTGAGGCCCATGTCGGGGAGGCGGTGGCCTCGGTACTGGCGCAGACCTATCAGGATTGGGAGTTGATTGTGGTAGATGACGCCTCCACCGATCGGACCGCCGAAATCGTCCAGGAATTCGCCAATAGGGACGCACGCGTTCGGCTCTTGCGAAATGAACGCAACGTCGGTGGGACCGCGTCGCGCAACCGGGCTGTTGCTGCCGCTAGGGGCGAATTCGCCGCTATCCTCGATAACGATGATGTTGCCCGGCCCGAGCGATTCGCGCTGAGCGTTGCCGCGATCCGGGAGAGGCCTGAGCTAGGGCTGGTGGGGGGCACATCGTGGGCGATAGACGAGGAGGGCACGATCGCCGGTCACCCCCACCCGAAAAAGCCTCGGGACGATGCTGGCGCCCACCGCCGTGTTTTCGAGCAATGCCGCATGCCCTTCGTTCACTCGTCTAGTATGATACGTATGTCTGTGCTAAGACAGCTCAATAGCTATGACGAGTTCTTCCGGTATGCCAGCGACTTTGATCTGATCCTCAGAGTTAGCGCCTGCTCGCGCATCGGATTCGTGCCCGAGCCCCTGGTGATGATCCGCCACCGCGCCGGGCAGGTCTCGACTCGTCACACGCACGAGCAAATGGCCCTAGCCCGCACAGCCCAAGCGCAGTTCCGGGCTAAGCAGAGAGGCATTGAGTTCGACCGGGACGCAGAGCTTGAGAGGCAGCTTGCCCAGGCCAAGCAAGACCTGGGCCCGTTGGAATATGGTCCGCTGCGGGAGCACTACGAGGCGGGCAAGATGTGCCTGGCCGGCGGCAAGCTCGAAAAGGCGCGGTGGCAGTTCGCGTATATCCTGCGCCAGCTTCCCTGGTCAGGGAAGGCCCGGGCGAGGTGGCTTTATGCGACAGTGTTGTTAGTCAAGCAGCGTTTGGCAAGCTGGTTGAACGTACTCACGAGCGGGATAGCAAGGTGCGACGAAGGGCAGCAGTGAGTACTAGACCCTGAGCTGACCGTCAGGTAGCCGGCTAAACAGCTAGATATCGCGGTAAGGACCGTCCGTGACTGGTGCAACGCCGAAGCTAGTCGGCAGAAGGGTAGCCAGCGGACGCCGCGGAGATTGGGATATTCTTCGCCGACTTGACCGCTCCGAACAAGCCGAAAGTATCACAGGAGGACATTCCCGATGACTGAACCTCGGTTCCGATGGGAAGCGAATACTGTTATAGCCGCCCTAGAGAGCAACGATGTCGGTCGCATCACAGTTCCCCATATTTCCTTTCAGTTTCCCACTGGGGTCTGTGTTCCGCTAGCTGGGATTGGCGGTGTAAGCGTCGACGAGAGCGTGCGGCGTCGAGGCATCGCCGCTGGCATGATGCAGCGAGCGCATCAGTTTGCGCTAGACCATGGTTATACCTGCTCAGCCGTGAGTGCTGGTAATCACCCCCGCCGGCTTTACGCCCGTGCTGGCCATGTATACCTCTTTAACCAACGTAATTATAGCGGCCCGCTTGCAACGGAGCAAGCTGGGCAGGTCGCAGTGCGGCCATATTGCGACGATGATGAAGCCGCCGTGCTAAGCTTCGTCAAACAGGTCCAACGGCCGTACTTTGGTGTGTGTGAGAAGAACCTGGTTTGGTGGAGGAAAAGCCATTCTTGGTATACAAGCGAAGAGGGGTGTCGAAAAGGCGGTCAAGAGCCAGTCGGGGTTATCGCCGAGAAACACGGAGAGATAATCGGATTCTGCGAGCGCTTCCTATACTGGCCCGGCTTGGTGGCGGGGCTCTTTGTTCCCCCGGACATCGAGGATCGACTAGTAGTCGCTGACGCACTTCTGTATGCTCTCAGCGCCGCAGTAAGAGAGTTGGGAGAGACCGAACTCACCTTCTCCATATCGGAGGGCGACCAACCACTGGTGCATCTCTTGTGGGCTCGCGGCTACCGGCCGGCACCGGCTTGTGTTTTCCAGTTCAAAATCCTCGACCTGCCGGGGCTGCTTAACTTGCTGCGCCCTATGTTTGAGGAGAGAGCCACTGCTTTGGATAAATCAGTCTTGGCGGAAGCAATCACGCTAACCTGGGGTGAGCAATCCGGTACTCTCGGACTGGGTGGGTCGGGAGCGGCTCTGGACCTGGTCGGATCCCGCGAGCTGCTGACGCAGATCGTTTGCGGCATGATCTCCGCCTGGGAGGGTTACCTGCGCGGCGGTCTGACGCTGAGACCCAAGCTCGGCCCCGAGGTGGCGCAAGCTCTGCAGGCCTTGCTGCCGGAGGTACCGTATCATCACCCCGCGAGCGATAGATGGTAGTCAGTTTGCTACCAGCCTTAAGAGGTTAGTTCAAAATGATCGGACAAACCGTCCTCACCAAAGAAGATATGAAGCAGGGGTTGCGGAGGCTAGGCCTGGGGGAGCGAAATATAGTCGGTGTCCACAGCTCGCTTTCTAGTTCTACGGTTATGCCAGACCTTGAGCTGACCGTCAAGCAAGGCGGGTAATCTGAAAGCAAGGAGAGCAGTTGCATGGCTATAAAGGCGCGCATATTGACATCCATAGAAGTGCCCGAGAACGTAGAGGTCGAAATCGAAGACACTGTTGCCGGCGCTAAAGTGGTCCGCACCATTGACTTCCACAAGTGCCTGCGCGAGCTGGGCGAACTCGGTGCCGTGGACCTGGAAGAAGTAGATCCCGCGGAGCTTATCACCTTGGGCTGCGCCCTGGCCAAGCACCGGGCTATTGATGAGTACCTTACGTCAATTGGGGTTGATCCTCACGCCCATTTGCGAACTAGGGACGAATAACAGGCCATCACGGTAGGCCTTGAGCCAACCGTCAACCAAGCGGAAACACCCGGTGCCAGCGGAGTAGGGGGAAATTGGGGATTGGTGGACAGCCTGAGCGGGGTATGTTAATATCAAGGCTAGGGCCGGGGTGGCGGAATCGGCAGACGCACGGGACTTAAAATCCTGGGCTCCGCAAGGAGCGTATGGGTTCAAATCCCATCCCCGGCACCACCATCTTATCCTGACTTGCCAATCTCAATACGCATGGCGGCGATCGCTCCAACCATCCATCAAGAGCACAGTGGTGTCTGAGTCTTGTGCGAGAATCCAGAGGGCTGCTCCGGCCGACAGCGACAGGCTGATGGTATCGTCTGGGCGGGCAGTTGGGTGGTGGTCGGAAGGGCGGAAGCAATCGCTCTTGTGGGCCCTGGGGGCTTTGGCTGTGCTGATAGTTGCGCGGCTGCTGACTCCTGAAGCCGGCGGCTATGGCACCCACGAGCACCTATTGCCGCTGCCGTGCCTCTTCCGTTGGCTGACGGGCTTGCCGTGCCCCTTTTGCGGGATGACTACGGCCTTCGCCCTGATGGCTGACGGGCGAGTAGTTGCTGCTTTCAACATCCATATTTTAGGCCCGGCGGCCTATCTGGCGACGTGGGCAGTATTGCTGGCAACAATTATAGGGCTGGTACGGGACGGGATGCTGCTGCCCCGCTGGCTGTTCTCGGAGCAGGGGGGGCGAGTAATGCTCGTCATACTGCTGGTCGGCTGGGCCGTCAACCTTGCGCGGTTGCTGCTCTGACCCGGTCGGAGGTTGATTCCCCTTGCCCGAGGAATATGGGGCGGCACGGTTGACAGCAGATTGATTATGGTTATAATCTCAGCAGCGCTATCTAAGTGTAACCTGCCATTATTGGAGCGTATGGAAAGACAGTGTCGGCAACGATACCGGTGCTGAAATTCGGAGGAAGAACGCTGCAGGGCTATGAGCGGTTCGGCCCGGGCGAAGATCGGCTAGTCGAAGAATGCTGTGGGCTGGGGGATGCTAACCAGATATACCGCCTGCTGGAGCAGTGGCGCAATCGGGCCCGGGCCAAACGGCTACGCGAGATCGCCGAGGGGTATGTTATACCGCTGTGTGAAGAAGGGGTAACTCCCGTAATCGTTGTCTCCGCATTTGACTGGGCCACTGACAAGCTGGACCAGCTCAGTGCCTACATCTCTCCTAACCCGTCGGATCGCGAATACGCCCGGCTGCTTATGAGCGGGGAGTTGCGCGCCAACTCGTCGCTGGCTATGGCGCTGGAGGCGATGGGCTGTCCCGCCTATTCAATGACCGGCCGGGAGGCGGGGATACGCACCACGGGTGGAGTAGTCGGCGCGTTGATTGAGTCGGTAGACAGCGAGTATATTCTGGAGCTAATTGACTGGGGCATTGTGCCGGTGGTAGCCGGGTTCCAGGGCTACTGCCGGGAAGTGAAGACGGGCCGGGACCAGGTGTCCGTTCTGGGGCGAGGTGGGTCCAACTTGACGGCCGTGGCACTGGCTGCTGCGCTGGGCCAGAGCGAAGCGACAATGTGCAGCGACGTGGACGGCATCTATGACCGCGACCCGTCCGTCCATGAGGAGGCGCGGAAGTTGGGTGAGGTGGATGGCCGGGAGCTGCTGGAGTGGCCGAAGTTCCCGCAGGTCATTCAGCGGGAGGCGGTCGAGTATGCTCTACAGCAGAAAGTCGACATTTGGGTTCGCAGCGGCTTTGATCCACAGGTTTCGGGCACGCGCGTTGTGTGTGCCGGGTAGCGGCAGGCGGGCAGTCCGTGCTGGCCGAGAATCTCGGTGAATTGGGCAAGGTCCCAGAGTCATAAGTAGGCGCCGTGGTTGCCCGGCCTTACCAGTTTGGGATGCAGCAGAGGCGTTGGGATCTGGGGAGGGCTGCTGCTAGCAGCCAAGTTAGGCTTGCACCGAGAGAGGGCCTGTGCTATAATACGGAGCCAGAGACAAGGGCAAACACGGACATCGCGGTGGTTGAAGGCCAGGCCGCTTGTAACTGAGACGGGTGGCGGAATGGTGTTGGGCTGGGCGCTGGTGAAGAAACGAGGATGATATTGTCGTAGTAGAAGATGGACAAGGTCAGTGGAGACTCAGGTGGGAGAGGTGTCGGGAGAGTTTACACGTTTGACGGCGCTGTGGTATACTAAGCTACATTAACACATAGACAGAACCAGCGACATCCTCATAGGGAGAGTGTAGCCAATGTACCGGATAAGCCACGAACCCCTAGCCAAGCACGTAGCACTCATTGTAGCAGTCTTGATCGCAGTCCCCTACGGTCTTGCTCCGACTGCTGCCTATGGGCAAGCCTTTACCGAGATGACCTCCGCAGTAGTGCTGCCGATTCAGGATATCACCGGCCACGATTCGTTCAAGGCCTCGGAGAAGGCCACCGATGCGGTGGCTATGGCCTTGGAAGATTCTGGGGAGTTCCGGACTATTGCCAAGCGCTCACTGCACGCAGCCCTGGCGGACCTGGGGCTGGTACCGCCGCTGATGGAGACCCAACAGGTTCGTCTCGGTGAGTATCTCCAGGTTGATAAGGTAATTACTGGCACCGTGCACGAAGTGGCGGTGGACCGCGGGACCGGTCAGTGCCGGGTGCGCCTGGAGCTCAAGGCGATGGACGTTTTCCTGGGGTGGGTTCTGGATGGCGCGATGGTTTCTGTCGAGACCGCGCCAATTCCGGGCTGGCGGGGGGACGACGCTACCGTGGTCAACGAGGCACTCCGGCAGGTGGCAGAGGCAGCGGTTAGGACGATGTTGCGCCATCATGTGCCGCGGGGGAAGATTGACTCTGTAGACAACCACGGGATCGTAACCATGAACATTGGTCTGAACAACGGCGTTCACGATGGGCAGAATATGGTGGTCGTGCGCGCCGACTGGAATCCTGATCTTCAGCGGGTTAAGGCTCGGGCGGTGGGGGAGATCACGGTCTTCGACGTGCAGGCTCGGTTCTCCAAGGGCAGGGCCATTGGCGATAGTCTGTGGCCTCGCACCGGCGACTATATCTACGCGCAGTACACTCCCTCTGAGGTCGTCCGAGAGCGCCAGCACCGCCAAAGCATTACTAAGACGATACGCAAAGGTTGGGCGTTCGCTATGCTGCTCGGGGTACTGGCGATAGGCATGAGCAAGGGAACGACCAAGCCACCTGTGGTTGACGCGCAAATCGGCCAAGCCGGACTGGGCCTGACACCGTTCATCAGGGTGAATCTGGACCGTGGTTTGATCCCGGAAACGAGTCAGGTCCACGCCTGGCTGTTCTATCGGGGTGAAAGTGCCGGTCTGATCGCTGAACCAGAGAATATCGTCGGTGCGACCAGTGAGCCACGGCTGGATTTCTACGAGGATACTGCCCCGGCTCGCCTGGGGGTTATCTTTAGCACGAGCTTTCAGTATCTCGACCGTAACAACGAAATGGCTGACGGTAGTGTGGATATTACCTACGACGACCCCGCACTGGTGACCGGCGACACATATTTCTACAAGGTAGCGCGCGTCGTGGACCCGATCCAACCCGTTCCCCCGGTTGTCGGGTCGGCAGGGGTGAGGGCAACCCGGGTAGGCCCGGCGCAGGAGGAGGAAGAAGAGGAAGAAGCCGCGCAGGAGGTTGACCCTCCCGACGCACTCAGCGAAGCGAGTCGGGCAGCGGGGCCAGTGACTTACTTCGAGCCGGCTATCCTCGAGGAGCCCGACAGCAACACCGGGGGGATTAATCCTACCAGTGTTACCTTCGAATGGACTCCTTCAGTGCGCGCCGACCAGTACCAGGTGCAAGTCTACGATAGCCCGACGCTAAGCTGGCCGCCTGTGTACACGAGTGGTGACCTCTCGTGGACCGGCAGCAACTACATGACCCATACCGTCACGGATTATACCTTTGACAATGCCAGGCAATATTGGTGGGTAGTGGGCAACCGGAAGATAGGCGAAGCTGACCCCATTTCGTACGTAGCTGGTGAATATCGGACTGGTTGGATCTACAGCAGCGTGTTCACCTTCACCACCGCCGAAGGGCCGCCATCCCCGCCGTCAAGCGCGGCGGTAGGGGGCAGTGACCGCCCGGCGCGGCATCCCGCCAGTCGCAGCGGCTTATGGCATGAACGCGGGCAAGAGTTCGGGGACGGGCGCCGCTGAGAGCACGTACGAGATCTCTTAGCAACAGGCCGAGATGGGCCGGTTGCCGGGCAAGACGAAAGCGAGCAATGACAGCCTCGGGATGGGGGAAATACCTTGGGTGCGCGGTGGTGTTGGGGCTGTTGGCTCTGGTCGAGGTTAGTGGTGCTTCGGCCCGACCAGCAGAATGGGGGCTACTGGTATATGTAAGTGAGCAGGCTGACCTCCCGCGGCTCGGGGAGCGCTACCTGCGCTACCTGGAGAGGGTGCGGCACGCGAGTCAAATCACTGCGGTTGCCGAGGTGGTGACCACGGACAGCAATGAGCCAGGGGAAGTGCGGGGGCAGCGCTACTTCTTCGACAAAGTGGGGCAACGACATTGCCAGGTGGTGGAGCTGAGCGAGGCGTCGCAGGGGAAGCGTATTGCGAACCTTATAAAATGGGGGATGCAGCAAGCGGTGGCTAAACGTTACGCGCTGGTGGTCGTCGGCCACGGACAGGTAGCCCCGACGCTGGCCTCAGAGCAAGACAGGGCAGGAGCCAGCTTCCTATGGCTGGACCTGCAAGTGGCCTTGTCACACGGGGTTGAGGGCAGCGCTCAGGAGAAGTTGGACGCGCTTTTCCTGGATTGCTGCTTTGGCGTCACTGTGGAAGTCGCGGCGAAGTTGGCGGGGACGGTGCGCTACCTGGTAGGCACACCCGGGTTGATGTATAGCCCCGGGCTGCCATGGGATGAAATACTGTCGTGGCTGATAGCCCATCCTGGGGGGGATGGGCGAGCGTTGGCGCAACAGGCTGTGGCCAGCCTGGGCGATATGTGGCAGCATGAGCCTGACGTGGCCATCTCTTTGATTGCGATTGATATGTCCAGAGCGGCGGCGGTGGGGCGGCGACTACGAGCCTTGGTGGCTGGGGCACAAGATGAAATGCCCGCAATAATCCCGGAGATAACCCTGGCGCGCAGCCGAGCGGAGAGTTGGGGGACCCAGTCGGAGTTAGTAGATCTGGGTGGTTTCGCGACTGCGCTGGGGGGCCTTACTGCTCATGGCGGAGTTGCCCAGCAAGCTCGGCAACTGGCCCGGGCTACTAGACGGGCTATAGTTGCCAGCTATCTGCAAGGTCCGCTGGCCCCGGTGCAGGTCCGAGATCAGGGATTGGCAGTGTTTTTCCCCCTGGGCAGGGAGGGATGGCCGGCGGCGTATGGGCAGGCTGGGAAGGGCCAGACTATAGAGTCTTGGCTGCCTTTCCTAAACTCATACCTGAGCGGCCTGCAGGCGGCCGGGGTCGCAGGAGCAATGCCGGAGGTGCTGACAGGGCAATTCCTATCCGGTTCCTAGCTGGAACCGGCAGATGCAGACTTACTTGACTTTGTCGGTGAGGGGACGTTGTTGGCAGGCAGCGTTGTACCAGCACATAATGATGCTGAAAAGTGACGGGAGAGCACGAATGATGCTAGAGACAAAGGCCCGCAAACCGAGGTCGTTGCTCCTGCGCAACTTCTTAGCTGCCCCCGCATTGCCTGCAACCCATGCGCGGCGGCGGTCTTTGGGCCCTGGATGCCGCCTCGTTCTCCTGGCGGTAGTCGCACTGCTTCTTATATCCTCGTCTGTCTCTCTTGCTGCAGTAGAGGACTACATAGTCCGGACGTTTGAGTACGAAGGCAAGACTGTCGTTCAGATGGTGGTCCCAGGCTGTCCTCCTGAGCTGAGGCAATCCGAGCCCCCCGTAGTCCTACCCGCAGCGGTCGGCCCTGACCAAGCCGTCAACGTTCTTACTAACGTGCCTGCTCTGGACTGGTGTTACGGGTGTTCGCCGACCTCTGCGGCCATGATGTTTGGCTACTACGACAACCTCGCCGGCTTAGGAAACATGTATGCCGGTCCGACCAACGGCGGCGTCTTTCCGATGACTAATGCGTCGTGGGGCTATGGCGAGTGCCCGCTTAGTGCTACCCATATGAGCTATGATGGCCGCACCACCCGGGGCAATGTAGATGACTACTGGGTCGCATTCGGAGATCCCGGTCCGGACCCCTTTATTGTTAACGGGTGGGTCGAGCATATCCATGCCGATTGCACCGCCGACTTCATGGGCACCAATCAATCAAATTTCAACGCGTCGGATGGCACAACCTACTTCTTCTACAATGATGATGGCTCGCCCTTCTACGACCCCCCCGACTCTGAGGGTTATCGAGACGGAGGCCACGGTATGCAGCTCTTTGCCGAATCGCGTGGCTATTCGGTGGTGGAGAACTTCAGCCAGTACATCCTCAATAGCGTTCGAGGCAACACGGAGCAGGGATTCACTTTTGAGGATTTCCAGGCCGAGATTGATGCAGGCCGCCCTGTTCTCATCCACCTTGAAGGGCATTCGATGGTGGGCTTGGGCTACGACACTGACACCGGCGATATGTACATCCACGATACTTGGGACCATAATGACCATACCATGCCCTGGGGCGGCATCTACTCGGACATGCAGCACTATGCAGTCAACGTTATTCGCCTGGGGCACCTGAGGGTTACCGATGGGCCCGAGGGCGATCCTAATCCGGTGACTGGCGAAGGACAGGTACAATGCAGCGTCTCGGCGGTGGACGATCTCAGCCACAGCTTGACTTATAGGTGGAGTGCAACCGATGACGCCGGCAGCTTTGATACCCCTGGGGCTCCGACTACTATCTGGACTTCGCCCGAGAATACTACCGATAGCACAATCGAATACCGAATTAGCGTCACGGTCACTTGCAGTGAAGGTGCGTCAGTAACCGCCTCCTATATCCAGCTGGTCGAGCCGACCCGTCCAGTGATAGAGATAACTAACCCGCTCAACAATAGCGCTATCTTCAGCACCACCCCTGTCATCCAGGCATTCATAACAGATCCGGACAGCGGCGTGGATGAAAGCTCGATTGTGCTGACGATTGATACAGATGTATACACGCTGGGTGACTTCACTTACGATGCTGACTCGGGATTCCTTCGTTATGAGGCGAGTCTGGGTGAAGGGGCGCATCAGGTTACGGTACGGGCCAAGAACAACGATGGCGATGAAGCAGAGAAGACTATCTACTTCCGCATATTACAGAAGTCCTTCGACGCTGGCCTGCATCTGTTCTCGCTCCCCTATACCTACAATCCGGGGCAGTTTCCCACGCCCAGCAGTCTGTTCGGGTTGGACCCGGATGAGGTGGCCACGACCCGATGGTGGCCGCAGGACTCGTCTTCCAACAAGTACCGAGTCTACGATCCGGAGAATGGCAGCTATGATACCTACGGGACGTTCAATCCGCCGGACGCTCAGGGAGGTAGTGCGATCGTAGACTCGCCGCCGGCTGGGCTCGGCTACTTCATAAGGCTGAAGACGACGGCCGGCGGGACCATAGAGGATACTGGCATTGCCCTGGATGGTTTGACATCGAGCTATGAGATTGATTTGGGCTACGGTACCAATCGACCGCGTGGCTGGAATATGATTGGGTGTCCGTTTACCAACGCGGTCAACTTCGGGAGCGCCCAGTTTATCACAGAGGGCAACTATCAGAGTTTCTTTGAAGCGATCGAAGAAGGTGTCACCGACGGAATTCTATGGGGATTTACCAGCACGGGGGACAGCGGCTACTATGATTTCCCAGCTAGTCCGGCCGGCGCCAGCCTGGAGCCGTTCAAGGGCTACTGGCTCCATGTTTGGGAAGACACCACAGTGGTGATCTTTGCTGGGCAGCTTGGGGGAGCGGCCGCCGAGCATCCGGAGGTTGGGACGATCAGTTCCGAAGATGGCTGGCAAGCGCAGATTATCGCCAGCGCCGGGGGACATACCGATCAGGCCAACTATATTGGTATCAGCAGCCGGGCGACAGCCGGCTACGATCCCGGCCTGGATGTCGTCGAGCCGCCTGCAGTAGATGATGTCATACAGTGCTACCAGCCGCGAAGCGACTGGGAGCAGTACTCGGCGCACTACGCCCGAGATATCCGGCCGGCGGCAGCCGGCTCGCAGACCTGGGATATAGAGGTGTTCTGCGGGCTAAGTAATGTGCCGGTGACATTGACGTGGCCGCGGTTGAACGCCGAGGTGCCCACGGAAATCAAGCTGATGCTCGAGGACCTCGACAGCGGCCAGCAGGTCTTCATGCGTACTGCCGGTGGTTATACCTTTAGCAGTCCCGAGGGCGGCGCCGTGCGTCACCTGAGGATAGTGGCCTACGACGACACAGCGACATCGCTGACCCTGTCGGGAATAAGTGCCCAGGCGCTGTCGGACTCCGGTGGTGTGGTCATCACCTACAGCGTCTCCAAGCCGGCTACAGTTGGCGCGGAGATTTGCAATATATCGGGCGTGGTCATCCAACGACTTAGCGAGCGTACCAGCAGTGGGGGCCAGGTCGAGATGATGCTGTGGGATGGACGCAGTCAGCGGGGCAGCAAGGTGCCCGCGGGTCGCTATCTCGCGCGCATCACGGCGGAGGCCGCCGATGGCCAGACCGTGCAGGCAGTACGCCCGTTCACCATATTGCCCTAATCGTTCTCCCGGTTCTGAAAGGAGCTGAGAGCTAAGTGTTCCGAACTAATACTGGCAATGGCCAAGCGAAGCTATCAATTCTGGCTCGACTTCTGCTGGGCGTGGCTGGACTGGTGGTGGTTGCGGCGCCGGGCTGGGCGCAGGTGGAGTATACGCTAACGCTCAATCATCCGGGTGGTCTGATGACCGTGGAGGTGGAAGAGCCGGTCACGCTTCGCTGGACGGAAGAGGACGTGCGCAAGTTCTGGCAGCGACCGGCCGCCCACTTTCAGTTGCGCACCGCTATCGCTGCTCCCACCGGGGGAGACCCCACTGAGGTGGGCGACGAAAACCGGCGAGTCTGCAGTGACTTGTTGGTTCCCGTTAATGATCTCTACAGCTTCTCTTCGAAGATCGAGTTTTCGATAGACCAAACCAACGCATTGCTTCCGGGCCTCTACGTTGACATCCACAATCTGGGTGATGCCGCTGCGCCAGTTGACGACTGGGAGGCGGACATGGCCAACTTCTGGCCGATTCCGCTCACTGCTACCACACGCGAGATCTGGGGAGTAGCGCGGATTCCTCTCGAGGCTGCAGAGGAGGAAGAAGAGGAGGAAGCAGAAGGCGCTGGGGTGGCCCAGACAGGGGGCTTGTTGGCTGCCCTTTCCGGGCGAGCGAAGGTGGATCCCCTCACTGGCCTGGGAGTGTGGCCCAGCGCTGGGAATCAGTGGCGCGGTTCTGCTGCTGGGCAAGTGCAAACCGCCCAGACTGACTCCGGGCTGTGGCTGGATGTGGAGCATCGTTTCAAGCTTATTCACGACCTCTTGATGGTCGAGCTGATTATTACTAACAAGGACGACCGCTCCCACTATGTCGGCACGAGGCTGTTCTTCGATGGCAGTTTTGGTGGTCCAACCTATTTCGATGGCCAGCCATTCATTTTGCCGACGGGGCAAACCATAACCAATGAATGCATCCTACCGGATGCTGAAACCGACTTGCCCGAGTACTGGGTTGCTATAGGCGATCCCGAGCCGATTGCCGTTAGAGGGCTGGTGAAGTCTTCTGAGGTTAACTCGCGTGGTAATGCGACCTTCAGCGCGGGCCCTCCGGACAGTTTGGAATTTGGCGAGTGGTCACGCCTCACTCGAGCATGGTTTGATTTTCTGCCCAATCCCAACCAGAACTTAGTGGGAATGGACTGGGCCTACGCAGTCAAGTGGGATGAGCAACGACTGGAGCCGGGCCAATCGCGCAGATATGTGACCTTTTACGGCCTGGGCGCGGCGACGGCGGACTACGAACCATTCGTCTCGGCGGCGGGATACGGGCCTCGTGTCCTGCAGGAGCAACGAGGCGATGATCCGGCCACTGACGACATCGAGGATGCAGACCACTACTACCTATCCGACGAGAAGGGCCGCTCGCCGTTCCCGGTGGACTTCTACGTGGACAATTTCGGGGGCCAGCCGGTCTTCAATGCGCAAGCCGCCATTGACCTGCCCGATGGCTTTGAGTTGTGTCCGGAGGGCCAGAGCCTGGTCAAGTCACTAGGCCAGATTAACCCCAATGACCTCAAGAGTGTTGGCTGGACGGTACGGGCGGTGAATCCGCGCCCAGGGCTGGCTGTAATAAAGATGAGCAGTGTAGGTAAACTGATCCGCCACAAGGTCTTCGTACCGGCCCTGCCAATCCTGCCACCGCGGCCCTCACTAACGGGGCTGGAGATGCTCTCCATTCCGTTCACCTTCGACAACACCGATGCGCAGCACGTCTTCGATAGCTTGGGTGACCTGACCGGGGGCGGGCCCGACGATCCCCGCTTGATAAGATATGAACCGTCCGCTTGGCAGTATCGGACCTTTCCCCACGCCTTCCTGACAAATGTCGTCCCAGGTGAGGGGTATTGGGTGTACAACCCTAATGAGGAGACCCTGGTGCTGCCTGCCGACGCCGAGGAGGTTTCCACTGACGACGCGTACATTGTGCATCTGGACAAGTACTGGAACCAGATCGGCTCTCCCTTTGGTGTGCCTATTCAACTGAGCCAGGCGCAAGTCCTGCGCACCAGTACGCAGCAGGTATTTGACATTGAGGCAGCGATAGACCGGAACCTGTTCCAGCCAGTTCTGTTCAGTTACGATCCGAGTATCAACGACTACGAATGGGAAACTGACCTGTATGCGATTCGGCTTGATCCGTTCGAGGGGTACTGGATCCTAGCGCGGGAGGATATCAGCTTGATCTTTCCGCCGCCCCTGGTGGTTGCGCCTGTCCAAGCCGTGCCAGCTGCGTCGGAGGCGAGCGAGGCTGACGGGTGGCAGGTAGAGTTGGTGGTAAGTGGGGCTAGTCGCGTGTGCCAGGGGCGAGCACTGGGGGTCTCGTCAGTGGCCCAGGAGGGTCTGGACAAGACTGATGTGCCCAGTCCGCCGGCGGCCTTGGCGCAGGGACCAGTGCTTAGGGCCGACTTCATCAGCCCGGCACAGCAGGCTCCTGCCTGTGTGGTAGATATGCGCCCTGCCGATCTGAGTGAGTATACCTGGCTGTTGGCGGTTACCACTGATGCCCAGAACGAGCCGATTACGGTCACCTGGCCATCGCTGGCCGCGCTCCCACCGGATATGATCGCCATCTTGGAAGATGTGGCTAGTGGGCAGAAGCGCTTTATGCGCACCACCACCTCTTACACATACAACAGTGGCGACGGCGGAGTGCGGACGCTGAAGGTGACTGTGGCGATGGCTGACCAGGTGACGCCAGTAGTGAGCGATGTTACGGCGGCGGCGGCTCCTGCGGGTAACTGGGCGATCTCCTACACGCTGAGTGGTGCTGCGTTGGTGGAGGCCCGAATCCGCAATATCTCGGGTGTTGTCATCAAGCATCTGAGCAGCGGCGAGGTATCCACCGCGGGGCGAAATGTGATGCTGTGGAATGGGCATTCCGACCGGGGCACAGCGGTGCCCAACGGTCGGTATCTAGTGGAGATTGAGGCCAGGTCCCCCGATACTGGCCAGACGGGTCGGGTCATTAGCACCTTCGCGGTGACGCGATAGGATTGCGGCAACAAGCTGTCTTGCGCCAAAGTTTGGCAGTAGCCTCATCAAACGAGGAGGCCGATGGTATTATGATGCTTATCAGATCGCACAAATTGTCTGGAGCAATCGCTGGATTCCTATCTGTAGCAATGGTCGTAACCATTCTGCCCTGGAGTGCGATCCCGGTCTCGGCGGCGGTTGATACGCCAACCAAGGTTCTGTTGTTCCCCGCGGCGGACAATAGTGGTGGCGATGTCGCTGATCTGGCCGAGATGACCACCAACAGAATCTACGCAGCCCTTGAGGGCGTCGTGGGCATGGAGGTCGTTGAGTTTGAGCGCTGGTCGCCGCTAGTGCGGCGGGCACTGAGCGAAGGCCGGTTGCTGCCCGTACATATGGAAGTTGGGGTCGGCGATGTGGCCGGCACCATCGGCGTGGGTCACAGTCTGGGCGTAGATGCGGTCTTGCTGGCTACGGTCAACAGCGTGAACCTGCAGATGCCGCCGCGTCGGATAAGCATTACGCTGGCCGGCCAATATTACTTGGTGAGCCCGAACTACAATGAAGCAGCTGGGCAGCCGGTGGGAGACCCGCAGCCGGAGAAGGCTTTTACGGTCACCGGGACCAGCCGCCCGCGGGCTAACTACACCGGAAGCGACCGGCCCCTGGTTCGCGAGGCCCTAGAGGATGCCGCAACCAAGTTTATGCAGGTTATGGGTGGCACCCCGGTCAGCCAGGTTGTTACCGAGCACATCCAGCCCCGCAAGACCAGCAAGTGGAAGGTGCTTGGTCCAGTGATTCTGCTGGGACTAGCGGGCCTTCTTATTAGCAAGTCTGGTGGTGGGGGAGAGCGTCTATCCACCGCAGGAGAGCCGCCAACAGATCTTGGTATCGAGGTAGATGAGAACGCTATCCGGTTGTCCTGGGTGACACCGGTGACCGCTTTGGACCTGCAGCGCTACCAGATCGAGCGGTCGGTCAATGGGGGCGGCTGGGATGGCATTGACTACGGACACTGTGGACCGTTGCGCACCGACTGGCCGGACTATGATGTTGACGCAGGTAATAGGTACCGTTATCACATCCGCGCGGTCTACACTAACCAGATCGTCAGCGAGTGGGTTGACTTCAATGCGGTAGACTTTACCGGCAGCTAATTCGGAGAACTGAGACTAGTTACAGAGAGTCGTTGCTTAGAGATGCCCTTAGGGCGAATTGACAGTATACGCCACCAGCACCGGTCTGCGGTGCTGGTGGTCACGTTAATGGGGGCCTTGTGCTTGGTGCTGACTGGGTCGGGGTCTCGCTGTGAGGCTCAGGGCGGCCGGGTGGGTGACTTTCAGATCACCGCCCGGGCGAATCCCTACTCGGTGCCGGCTGACGGTAAGAGTACTGCCCGCATCTACATTGATGTCCGCGATACCGCCGGGCGGCCCGCGCCGGACAGCACCAATGTGGTGGTCAGCACGGACCTGGGCAGACTGGGCGAGACCGAATTCCCTGAGAGTGCGGCGCTCACCGTCAGGACGACGGTAGGCCGTGCCCTCGTCTTTGCCACTAGCCACACGCCGGGGCTGGCTAAGATCAAGATAAGCGTGGGGGCGAGCCGCAGCGAGGACCTCCTTATAGATTTCCGGCCCGAAGGGGAAGAGGCGGCTCCAGCAATGCGCGTGGTCAATATTAGGGGTGGCTGGGTTGGCTACTCGGTAGATCTGAACATCGTGGAGGCGCGGGACGACGCTTCGTTAGAGTACGGTGGCATGACTGTTAGCGGCGCCGACATTCTTCAGCTCGACGTTGACAGAATGGACTTGCGTGCCGAGCCGGCTACGGTGGCTCGCAATGACAAGCAGCTTGAGGGCGAAAGCCTCTTCTTCCAGCTCTACACCAAGCGCGGTGCCTTGCGCCAGTTCACCGATGAGGGCTCGCGCAGAGTGAGCTTCGACCTGTTCAGCATGGAGAGTCGCCCCCTGGATGAGGATCTGTCTTCGGAAGCCTTCGACTTTGTGGACGCGGAGTCGCATACCTGGCTCGTCGCCGACAGCATTACTGTGTTTGTGGATGAAAAGATTGTCCTGCGCCATGCCAAGATGTATGTAGACGGGGAGAAAGCTGTGAGCCTGCCCTCATGCTGGGTGATTCCGATGCCGGGCTATCGGGGTGCGTCTCACGGCCAGATTCTGGGAGTGAGCTCCGATGGCGAGTTGTCGGTCAATTTCCCCTTCTTCTACCGCGTTACCGACACCGCCGCAGGAGCAATAGAGATCCGGCGGGGCGCGCAGAGCGGCAGCGTCGTGGCGCACAAGGGCTGGGCCTTGGGACTGCGGGAGGAGTACCGGAGCAGCGAGATCGAGGGGGAGGTAATGCTGTCGGGTCTACCTCGGGGTGATTGGGGGATGCAGTGGCGCGATACCCGGCGGGTATTTGGCGGAGCCCTGGCTGACCTGAGCATTAGTTCGCCGGAGCATCACAGCCTGTTTGTGGATGCCAACCTCTTCAACTACCGGCGCAGCTACCGCAACAACGTGCGCGGTTACTACAGCCGGCCCGAATACTCCGATAGCAGCTATGGGCTAGCGGTTGACTGGCTGACCTCCCCACGCCGGTTTACCCAGGGCAGTAACAATACTTTTCGCCTGGGCGCGTCTCTGGGGGGGCGGCACGACAGTTGGGAGAAGAGCGGGCTTGTGTTCGATAACGAGCTTTACGGCCAAATGGATTTCGGTGCGTGGCGGCTGGCCTCCCAGACCTGGCTGCGGTTCGATATTGACAACGTGTACACATGGGACACCGCCGGTTACGGTGCCAACAGGGCTCGAACCAGTCTGGGCCTGGAAAAGGGCTTCGGCAACAGTGTCACTGCATTCTTTGACTACGGCCTGGAGTATGGCTCGGGTGATGCCTACCGGCAGGACTGGTGGCAGGTGCTGGACCTCAATAGCTGGGCTGTTCTAGGCCGTTGGGAATCGTACCTGCGAGGAAGCTGGGATCTGACCAACGACGGCACTCTGGCCTCCCTGGATCTGATCTATTGCCTCAATGATCGCTGGCGTCTGGCGGCGCTGGGGACGTACTACAAGTACGATGATACCAGCTTTGACGACATCGAGCTAGGCCTGGCCTGGCGAGTGTGGCAAGGTCGTGAGATTGGTCTGCGCTGGTCGCGCGATCTCGGTGGGGTAACCCTGGAACTGGGTGGCCTGAGTTCTATATACTAGATGCTTGCCGCTGCGGGGACCTTGCCCGGTCGGCCCGGACGTGATTTCGTCCGGGCTTTCGTGTTATAATGAATAGTTGCGAAGCATATCTGCTCTGTGCGACAGTGGTGATTGGTTAGTGCCTGAGTTTGAGGTCATATCTGAATATGAGCCTCGCGGCGATCAGCCCGCGGCTATCAAGCGGCTGGCCCATGGGGTGAACAGCGGCCTGGAGCACCAGGTGCTGCTGGGCATCACCGGTTCGGGCAAGACCTATACGATGGCCAAGGTCATCGAGCAGGTGCAGAAGCCCACTTTGGTGATTGCCCACAATAAGACCCTGGCTGCCCAGCTCTGCGCAGAATTCCGCGACTTCTTTCCGGACAACGCAGTTGAGTATTTCGTGAGCTATTACGACTATTACCAGCCCGAGGCTTACCTCCCGCAGACCGACACCTATATCGAGAAGGACGCCTCCATTAACGACGAAATCGAGCGGCTCCGTCACTCCGCTACTCAGGCGGTGGCGCAGCGTCGCGATGTGGTGGTTGTGGCCTCGGTGTCGTGCATCTATGGGCTGGGATCGCCTGAGATGTACCAGGAGATCATCCTCGACATCGCCTGCGGGCAGCCGGTTGACCGCGAGGAAATCCTGCGCCAACTCGTCCGCATGCAGTTTAACCGCAACGATCTGGCCCCCGGCCGTGGGCAATTCCGGGTTCGTGGGGATGTCATTGAGATTCACCCGGTGGATGAGGATGTGATAACCCGTATTGAGCTACTCGGTGAACAAGCGGAGCGGATTATGACGCTGGATGAGCTGAGCGGCGAGATCATCGAGGAGCAGTCGCGGGCGATTGTCTTCCCGGCGACGCATTTCGTCGCTTCCCAGGAGCGGCTCGAGCAAGCCCTCAGCTCAATCGAGCAAGAGCTGAAAGAGCGGCTTAGATGGTTCGAAGAGCGAGGTCGTATTTTGGAAGCGCAGCGCCTCGAACAGCGCACCCGCTACGATATGGAAATGATCCGCGAGGTCGGCTACTGCCAGGGCATTGAGAACTACTCACGACACATTGACGGACGCCAGCCAGGCGAGCCGCCGCATACGCTGATGGGCTATTTCCCCGACGACTACCTGCTCATCATTGACGAGTCGCACCAGACCATTTCGCAGCTCCACGCCATGCATGAGGGCGATCGCTCGCGCAAGCAGAGCTTGGTGGACCATGGATTCCGGCTGCCCTCGGCCTACGACAACCGGCCGCTGAGGTTCGAGGAGTTCGAGCAGCGTGCAAACCAAGTTGTCTGTGCGTCGGCAACGCCCGGGCAGTATGAACTGGAGCGCGCCGGACAGGTCGTCGAACTCATCGTGCGCCCGACCGGCCTGGTTGATCCGCCGGTGGAGGTGCGGCCTACCAAGGGGCAGATTGACGACCTGGTCGCCGAGATCAGAAAGCGCGTTGACAATGAGCAGCGCGTGCTGGTGACGACCCTGACCAAACGGATGGCGGAGGACCTGTCCGAATACCTGGCCGAGCTGGGCATTCGCGTGCACTATATGCACTCCGACATCCAGACGCTGGAGCGCTCCGAGCTGTTGCGCAGCCTGCGGCTGGGCGAGTATGACGTGCTTGTCGGCATAAACCTGCTGCGCGAGGGGCTGGACTTGCCCGAAGTCTCGCTGGTGGCTATCCTGGACGCTGACCGCGAAGGCTTCCTGCGCTCGGAGACCTCGCTGATCCAGACAATGGGGCGGGCGTCCCGGCATGTCGAGGGGCAAGTGATTATGTACGCCGATCGGGTCACCGCCGCGATGAAGGCGGCGATCAATGAATCCGGGCGGCGTCGTGCTAAGCAGATTGCCTACAATGAAGAACACGGGATTACCCCGCAGACGGTGACCAAAGCGGTGCGCGACACGATCCGGTCCGCCCAGCAGGCGCGTGACCGGGCCGTCAAGGAGATTATGCCGGAGGCTCCCGAGGAGTTGGAGGCGGACGAGCTTGCCGACATCATTGCCGCGCTGAAGGTGGAGATGAAGCAGGCCGCCGACGCCCTGGAGTTCGAACGCGCCGCCCAGATCCGCGACGAGATCGAAGAACTGAAGGCGCTGCAAAGAACATAGGTGCAAATAGTATGTATTGATAAGGAGGCGACGAGATGGATTGGCGAAAAAAGTTGTTACTGCGACCCAAGGAGCGTGTAGAGACATACAAGCGTATGACCAGAGGCGAAAAGGCCAAAGTTCGTATGTATTATGGGCTCCTGGGCGGGTGGATGGGCCTTACACTCTGTTACCCAAGTAGTCTTCTCACGAAGGCGTTACGGGGGCAGCCGGGAACATTCTCTGTCGGTGGTGTTACCTGGCTTATTGATTGGCCAACAGCGCTGGGTGTCTGGCTGGTGGGTGTGGCGATTTTCATTCCAGTGGCATTTTGCTTCCGGCGGAAGATGAAGAAGCTTCATGTTTCTACCGAATGGGCCAGGTCCCAGGGCTATACGGTGGACGATCTGTAGTGATTCTTTTATGGACCTTGAAGCCAAGCTGAAATCTGTTCCAAGTCAGCCCGGGGCGTACCTGATTAAGGATGCCGAGGGGAACGTGCTGTACGTCGGTAAGGCGCGCGTCCTGCGCCAGCGGCTCCGCCAGCATTTTCGCGAGGATGGCCGGGGCGGCCCGTGGCAGCAGGCGATGATCAGCCGCGCTGCCGACTTCGACTTCATCATTGCCCGGTCAGACCTGGAGGCGCTCATTCTCGAAGCTAACCTTATCAAGGAGCACGAGCCGCGCTTCAACGTGCGCCTGGCTGATGATAAGAGCTATCCGTACATCAAGATCACCGATGAGAGGTACCCACGGCTGATGCTGGTGCGGGACCTGCCCAAAGATGCACGGCCTGCGGCGGGCCGGGCCATCCGCCGCGGCTTTCACGACCCCAAGCGCAAGGAAGTGCACACGGCGCGTAGCGGCAGGATCTTCGGGCCGTATCCCGACGCCAAGGCGATGCGGCGGACGATGCGCCTGGCCAGCCAACTGTTTGGGATTCGTTCCTGCCGCAAGGAACTGACCGGAGAACCGGTGGGCCGGCCCTGCCTCAATTACCATATCAAGCGCTGTGTGGGGCCGTGTACCGGCGAGGTCAGCACAGAGGACTACGCCGAACTGATCCGGCAGGTCGAACTGTTCTTGCAGGGCAAGTCTGACGAGATAGTCAAGCAGCTCGAGAAGCGGATGGGGCAAGCGGCGGCGAGCCACCAGTTCGAGCAGGCCGCGATCCTGCGCGACAAGATAAGCGGGCTGCGGCGGGTACTCGAGGACCAGGTGATGGTCTCGGTCGAGGCCCGGGATGAGGACTTTATCGCCGTGGCCGCCGAGCAGGACCGGGCGCTGGTGGTACTGATGGCAGTGCGGGCGGGTAAGCTCATTAACCAGCAGCCGTTTGCCCTTCTGCACACCGCTGGCCGCAGCGAAGCGGAGATTATCGAGGCCTTCCTGACGCACCATTACACGCGCGCAGGCTGGGCACCGAAACAAGTATTGGTCTCCTGTGACTTGGAAGATGATGAAGACTGGTCGGCGATGCTCAGCGAATTACGCGGGTCGAATGTCGAGGTGCGCCGGCCCCAACGGGGCAACAAACGCCGGCTGGTAGAACTAGCGCAGCGCAACGCGCAGGTCCAACTGATGCGTATGACCGAGACGCGAGGTGAGCGGCGGCAGGCGGCCCTAGCGGCTCTTTCTGACCTCGCCGAGATGCTGGAGCTGCCCCAGCCGCCTCAGCGCATCGAGTGCTACGATATCTCCAATATCCAGGGGCAGCACGCCACGGGCTCGATGGTCGTCTTCATTGGGGGTCTGTCCGACAAAGAGAGCTATCGGCGGTTCCGTATGCGTCAGACCGCTGACAAGCCCGACGACTATGCGATGATGGGGGAGATACTCCAACGTCGCCTGCGGCGGGCACAGAGCGGCGATGAGAAGTTCCTGCCGCTGCCCGACTTGATCCTGGTGGACGGCGGCAAGGGGCAGCTCGGTGTGGCGGTCAGAGCGCTCGAGGAAGTTGAGATGGATATTTCCGTCGTCGCCCTGGCCAAACAGGAGGAGGATGTCTTCATCCCTGAGCAGCCCGAGCCGGTCGGGAGCGAACAGTATCCGCGCGCGCAGCTCCTGCTCCAGCGCATCCGTGACGAGGCGCACCGGTTTGCCCTTGCTCATCATCGCGCTCTGCGGGGCAAGGCCATGACCAAATCTGCCCTGGACGATATCCCGGGCATCGGCCCGCGCCGGCGTCAGGCGCTGCTCAGGGCTTTTCCGTCGGTGGTGGCGATGAGCCAGGCGACCGTCCAAGAACTCGCCGCAGTGCCCGGTATGAACCGCCCCGCCGCGGAGGCCCTGCTGCGGCATCTGACCGAACTGGCCCGGTAGTCGCAACCGCCGGCAGGAGTTGGCAACGGCGATGGCGAAAGCTGGAACGGAATGCCCGGCTGAAGCGCTGTCCGGGCGAAGATTCCGGGGAGCCCTTAGAAGCCATGGACAACTCGACACCCGAACATGATTACGCTGAGGACTTCTCGTCGGAACGGCGGCGGATGCCGCCACCGGTGCGCGAGTCCGCCGGGTTGATCCTGGCGCTTGCCCTGCTGGCCGTCGTCTACTATCACGGGCGCATCGTTTCGCTGTCGCCGCGCATCCAGTTGTTTGGGTGGTTCGCGATTAACTTTGTGCTGCTTTTCGGCGGCCCGGCACTTATAATAAAGCTGGCGTGGCGCGAGAGTCTGAGCAGCTACGGCCTCCAGTGGGGCCGGGCCCACATCTGGGGCAAGTATGTGCTCTTCTTCGGTCTGGTCATCCTGCCGGTACTGGTCGTCGCCAGCTACGTGCCCTCGATTCGTCAGTATTACCCCAGCTATGATTGGGCGAGGTTCGGCCTGGGGGCTGGGCTGTTGTCCATCTTGGGCTGGGGAGTCTACTTTTTCGCCTGGGAGTTCTTCTTCCGGGGCTTTCTGCTCAATCTGCTCTCATTGCGCTACGGCGCTTTTGCCATCGTCATCCAGATGGTCCCGTTTGTGATGATGCACTTCCCCAAGCCGGAGGTAGAGGCGTTCGCGGCGATCGTCGCGGGCCTAGCGCTGGGGGTTATGTGCTACCACGGCAAGTCGTTCCTCGGCGCGTGGCTGCTGCACTGGGCCGCTGCAACGCTGCTGGACCAGTTCGTCATCTGGCACGGGCCTGCTTAGCACGGATGCTCATACGTAGATGTGCCCGCAGCCCGGGTAGCGCCCCGACAGTAGCCTTCGCTAAATGGTGGTTAGGCTAGGGCTTCCGCTCCCTTGGGCCTCCTGTAGCGTTTGGCCGCCTGTGCATAGATTGGGATGTGAAGCTAGGGATGGCCTTCAGTTTCGGCGTGTTACTTGCGATATTTGCCGAACTCACGAAACGCAGCGCACATAGCGGCAATCTTCTCGGGGGTGTGACCGACTGCTTCTGGGGTGCTGTAGGCCATGCTTATCAGGCCGCCGTTGTGCGAGCCGATAGTTTCTACCATCTGCCTGACGTAGTCTCTTATATCCTCGATGGCTCCGTTGACCATCGTGTTCTGGATGTCCACAGGGCACCAGAAAGCCAGCTTGCCGCCGAAATGCCGGTTAAGCGTGTCCAGCCCCATATTCTCCTGCTGGTCCATCTGGATTGCGTTCAGTCCTGCCGCAATGAATTGGGGTAGTACCTCCACGATATATCCACAGGAGTGTAACCACACATCCATATCCAGATCATGGGCTACCCCCCAATTCCCGCGGTAGTGGGGCATAAAGAACTCCTCGATCATCGCCCGGCTAATCATAAGCCCGTCTTGCACTCCCCAGTCATCGTACCCCATAACGCCGTCGCAGCCGTATTCCCCAAGAATGCGTATCGACTCACGCTGCTTCTCGGCCAGTCGGCCGATTAACGCCTTGAGATCGTCGGGATGTTCGTAGTAGGCAACGAACATATTCTCCAACCCTATGAGTCCATGCGTCTTCTCGTGTATAGAGCTAAAGGGCATCACTGCTAGACAATACTTGGGGTTGTCAGAGGCGGCATTGGCCTGGATCGCCGCTTTCACATCTACGAGGTAACGCGGATTGTTCAGGTCGGGAAAGACACATTCGGCCTGACGGGTAATATCCTTAATCGGCCACTCCGTTACCTCGCCGAAACTACCACCACCCATCGTCTCCCAGATCGCGCCCCACGGATCAATGCGACGCTGGCGGCCATTTATCTCCTCCCAGGGCTGGATATCCGGAGGGCGTTTTAGCCATAGCCACAGAATATCGTTCTCCTTGCCATCCGGCAGATGGTGGGGGATATGATCCGGGTTTTGGAAGTGGATCGCTTTTTTAACTCGTTCCCGTGACGTCATGAGGGCGGGCTCTCCTTGATGCGTTTGTCCCGATCCGCCGTGTATGTATCGGCTAGGCATTTTCGGACAGTCTCGCGATTTGATCTGAGGTTATATGGTCTTATGAACACCATAAGCTAAGTGATTTGCTGCCGGCCTATCCGCTGCGAAGATTTGGCCATAGTCGCTTCGTTAGGACTGTAATTCCACCTCGGAGAACACCTCTGCCTCGAAGCAGAGTAGTTCGACGTCTTCTCGCCGCCAGGCTTCCGGAGACAGGCCGGCCTTGAGGCAGGTGTGCTCGAGGAACTCCTCGCGGTCCCAGCCCCACTCGACCGGCACCTGCGGCAGGAGCAGGCCGCGATTGGGTCCCTGGGAGATAACCAGCCCGTGTCGGCCAACCTCGATCTCCTCGCTATCATGCACCGGGACCAGCGGCGTCAGGGCCGAAATCTCGAACTCAATGGCGGGTAGCTCGTCCGGCGTTACTGGTGTGAAGCGGGGATCGTGTAGCGCGGCCGACTCGGCATTGTCCGCCACCGCCTGGATCAGCGGCACCCGCGGCTCGATGTAACCGATGCAGCCGCGCAACTCTCCGGCTTTCTTCAGGGTGACGAAAGCCCCCCGCAGCTCAAGCAGTTCGGCGTCATCGGTTCCCAGGTCTGGCGGGGGCCCGCCCGCCACTGCGGCGTGCAGCGACTGGCGCGCCACTTCAATCAGCCTGCGCTTCTGGTCGTCGCTCAGCATCGTCATCACCTACCCGTTGGGTCAGCCTGGGGCTTCTGGAGAATCAGAATCTGCTGATGGTGGATATTGGGGACGAAGGCGTAGGGAATGCCGTAGGCGTAAAGGTTCTTGCTGTCCTGAAGCAGCATGATAGTGCCCTTGAGTACAAAGCCATGTTCCTCGAGCTTGCCGGCCAGGTCGGCGTGGAACAGGTGGTAGCGAGGCCCGTGGCGGAAGTCTGAGGCGATCACCGCCATATACTGGCGAGCACGCAGTACCCGGGCGCACTGGCCGAATATTGTGCCAAGCTTCGTCAGGAACTCCCCGTAGTCTCCGACATTGCCCAGGTTCTGCTCGTCGTTGCCATAGTTGGTGGGGAGGTCATGGCTGGTACGCTCGGTGCTGACTTTCTGGCCGTCTTTGTTCAAGATGCGCCAGTAGGGTGGACTGGTGACGATGAAATCTACACTCGCTGGCGCCATCTGCGCCAGCTCGGTGCCCGCATCGCCCAGAATGAGGGTAGTTTCCTCAGGAATGCCCTTGCCGGTTTCACCGGATAGGCGCTGCTGCGCGGTCTCGTACCATTGGGATGATAGCTCGATGCCGATCCCGCGTCTGCCCGCCCGTAGGCAGGCAATGAGCGTGGAGCCTACCCCGACAAAGGGATCCAGAACGGTCTGCCCGGACTTGGTGAAGAGCCGGATGAGCCGCTCAATATCACACTCGGAGAAGGTGGCAGGGTGCTGGAGCTTCAAGGCGTCGCGCGGCGGAGCCTTGCTCATCCAGAAGCTCTTGGTTTCCCGCAGCCATTCCTTGTTGGTTAGGTCGTTGAGGCGATTGCGCTCGTCAGTGGCTCTCTCCACAGTGTGCCTGGCGCGCGTAGAGTCAGAATCTTGCAGTTGCCCAAAAACTCCTAGTGTATTATACTACAGGCGAAAAGAGGCAGCAAGGATAGCAGTTCTCACTAGGCAGCAGCGAGCAGAGCACCCAAGGGGGGAGCCAGTTTGTCGCAGCAGGCTCCGGCGAGAATGTCACGACTCTCCGTCGGTTTGTGGCTGATCTTCAGCGCTGTGGTAGCGGTTGCGGGGACTATGTTGTTGGAAGGCTCGCAAGTCGGCGGCCCCGTCGCCGCCGCCCACTGGTCACTGGCTCTCCTTATTGCTGAGGTCATCTGTTATCTGGTTGTGTTGACTGTGGCGGCGCCCAGCGACACAGGGGCCAGTCGGGCCTTCGCGGGCACCCTCCTCGGACTTATGGTCCGCGCGGGCATATGCGTAATCACTACCCAGGTAGCCGCTCCGGCCCAGGCCAGCCCCGCTGGCTTCTTGGGGCGGTTTAGCTACTTCTACTTGTCGTATTGGCCCGGCGGTATTGTCCAGATATGTGCGGTCGCTATATTCCTATGGGTTCTGCGGGATACGTGGGGGGCAAGCGCGGGCGGTGGCTGGTACGCACCTGATCAGACCGAGGCGGCCGGCGAAGCGTGGGAGGACCAGTTTGAACGACAGCGCGAACTCCTGGCGGCACTCAGGGAGCCCAGTGCTGAGGAAGGAACCGAGCCAGCAGCAGTCGAGCCCGAGTTGGCGGGGGAGTTGCGCGCGGCGCGCGCCAGTGCGGGATTCTACGAGGATATAGATTCATCCGAATCTTTGACTTTGCCCCTCGATGGAGCCGAGATTGAGCCGCCCGAGGTCATTGCGGATATTGTGGCTGCCGAAGCCGAGTCCGCTGATGACACTTCACGCATACCGGTTGTCGCCGAGGAGCCTGAGGAAGTCAAGACCGTAGCGACAGTCGAGCCTGAGCCGGTCGGCCAGCAGATCCTGCCGGGACAGGCTGCTTCCGGCATCACGGCGTTTGCTGGCGGCGTCCTGGTCTGGGGGGCTCAGCAGGACCTTGACGAGAGCAAGCTGGCAGCCACGGTGGCTCCTCTGCTGGCTGGCGCGGAGGCTCTGGCACAGGCTGCGGCTGCCGGTGCTGTGCAGCTCCTGCTGATCGAGGGTGCTAAGGGCTGCTGGGGGTTTGCGCCTGACCCCAATCGCGAGCACCGGTGGGTGGGGCTTGCACAGCCGGGTACTGATGCAGGTAGGGCGGCTGTGGCGGTGCGCCGCGCGCTCGTGAGTCTGGGCGACATTGAACTGGCTGGCCCGATCAGCTTCACTGGCCTGCCATGTGTCGCCGCAATGGTATGCCCACAAGAGGCTGTCTCACACCCGCTGGCCGACCCACTGCTGGAGCAGTGGTGTCTGGCTATGACGCTGGGTGAGATGGGCGACCAGACGGTCCTCACGGCTGCGCCCATTGGGCGAGACAGGACTCGGCTGGCCAGCGCTGGGCTGCAGATGTGGCAAGGGGCTTGCCAGGTGGCCGAGGTGGCGGATTTGGGTGAAGCCAGCATGGTGCTGGTTGGTGGGCGGGAGAGCGTGGCGGGGGTAGGTATGGCAAGCTGGCAGGGCGAGCCAGCGCTGCTGGCCGCGACTGGTCGCGACATCATTCAGGTGGCCGGGATCAAGCTGCTTTTGACGAACCTTGCTGGTAAGCTGCGTGACTACGGCCCACGGTACCGTCCCAGTCCGAATGCAGCTCGGGAAGAGTCAATGCAATGAGTATTTGTAGCTGCTGAGCGTGGGCAGCACAGAGTGAGAGGCGTTCTAAATATGGCCGAGATCACGATTGCCCCTTCAATGCTATGTGCGGATTTTCGCCGTCTTGGGGAGCAGGCGCGGGAAGTTGCCGAGGCCGGGGCGGACTGGCTGCATTTTGACATAATGGATGGGTGGTTCGTGGACAATATCACCTTTGGTCCGCTTGTCATCGAGGCCTTGCGTGGTGAGACCAAGTTGCACTGCAATGCCCACCTGATGGTGGGTAACCCGGCCAGGCATATTGGGAGCTTTGCCCAAGCGGGCGCTGATTCGCTGTTTATCCAGCGGGAGGTAGTCACCCAGCCAGCGCATCTTCTCGCCGAAATCCGCAGTCTGGGCCTGCTTGCCGGTCTAGTCTTCAATCCCGCTACGCCGATCGCTGGGCTGGAGGTAATCGCCGACCAGGTTGACTTGGTGTTGCTGATGACCGTGGAGCCTGGGGCCGCGGGCCAGGAGTTCATGCCTTCGGTGCTGCCCAAGATTCGGCAGACCCGGGAGCTGCTCGACGAGTTCAATCCCGAAGCGCGCATTGTCGTAGACGGCGGCGTGGACCCGGACACCGCGCGGGAGCTGGTCACCTCCGGTGCCGAGATACTCATCTGCGGCTCGTACCTGTTCGACCATCCCGAGGGCTTGACCGTGGGTGTACAGTCACTGCGGGGGGCCGTGGGGGAAGTTGGCTGAGCACCGCCCATAGCGTGGATGAATGGGCAATCTGGTGAGGCAGTGTAGTGTGACGTTGTAGGGGCGGGCGCGTTGAGCGCCCGCCCCTTTTGCATTCAAGGGCGTGTGCTTCTGGACTTGCGTGAGCCACGGATGACCTGACGAACTCGCCACGTTGCCGTTCCCCGATCAGTCTTCGACTCTGACCCCTTGACATACTCCCATCATTGGACTATAATGGTCTCTATAGGTCTGCAGCGGTAAATACTGGAGTGGAGCGGAACTAGATGGTCGTGCCGCAGGGGGCGACAATTCACAAGCTTGATTCTTCGGGCAGACTCAAGCTGCGCGAACACCAGCGTGCCAACTTACCGTCGGCAGTGGTACTGGCGTGTGGCTTTGATAACTGCATTAACCTGTTCGTGCCCCAATCCTGGAATCTGTACGAACAGCACTTTGCTCGTGCTGGTGGGGACCGTCTTGACCCCGATCTGCACGATCTGAAGCGGCTACTGCTGGCCACTGCGCAGGAGTGTAGTATTGACGATCAGGGCCGGGTCAAGCTTCCCGATGCACTATTGCGCTGGGCAGGTCTGGATGGCGAAGACCGCGAGGCTCAGCTTATCTGTCTAGATGATCGGTATGAGATATGGGAAGTGGGTCGGTATAACCAATTCCTGACAGAGCGCGGTAAGGAACTGAAGCAAATCGCCCGCAGACTACTTCGGGGGGACGCCGGCGAGGATGCGGGGGCCGGCGGAGCTAGCAGTTGAGCCGTCCGCAGCATCAGCCAGCCATGCCCGAGCAGGTGATAGCGCACCTTGACATCCGGCCCGCAGGGACCTACGTAGACGCGACTGTCGGCGGTGCCGGCCATGCGCAACTGATCCTGGCGGCCTCGGCTCCGGATGGGCGGCTGATTGCGCTCGACCGCGATGAGGAAGCACTTGCCATGGCGCGAGCGCATCTGACTCGGTTCGGGGAACGGGTGCAGCTCTTTCACCAGCGTTTCTCCGAGCTGCCCCGGGTCCTGGCTGAAGCGCAGTCGGAGCGAGTGGATGGGGTGCTGATCGACACGGGGATATCAATGGATCAGATGCTCGACCTGGAACGGGGCTTCAGCTTCCAGAGCCCGCATAGGCTGGACATGCGAATGGACCGTCGGCAGAAGTTGACCGCCTATGAGGTGGTCAACACCTATGCGTACGAGCAACTCTGTGACGTCTTCAAGGTAGTCGGGAGGGGGCGGGAGGCAAGGAAAGTGGCAGCACGAATCGTGTCGTTCAGGGAGGGGATCGGCCCGATTCAGTCGCCAGCTCAGCTCGCAGAACTGATCGCAGCAACGGTGAATCGCCGCCGCTGGGGAAAGAAACGTCACCCAGCCAGCCGATGGCTGATGGCGATTCGAGCTGAAGTAAATGATGAACTAGGCGAGCTCTGCCGGGGACTGCAAGTGGCAATCAAGGCTCTCCAACCAGCGCAAGGGCGCTTGGTGGTACTCACCTGGGCAAGCCACGAGCATCGGCTGGTTCGGCGCGAGCTACGGCGCTTGCAGAACCCTTGCACTTGTCTTCCCGCCCTCCCATGCATCTGCGGCAAGCAGCCACTGGCGGAGGTGCTGCTGCCGAAGCCGCTCAGTCCGGACGCATCAGAGGTGAGCCGGAATCGGGCGGCGCGCTCTTGCCGTCTGCATGCGGCGCGAGTACTGGGGCTGTCTACAGGGCAGAGGAACGGGCCCGTGATGGTTAGATAACGGAGTGGCAGTAGCCCAAGAACTAACGAGGGTGGGTGCCAGAAATAGCACCAGTGGCACCAAACACGAAGTAACAGGCACAGGCCGAGGGTGCCCTGTATTGTGCACCAAACAGTGCAGGGAAACAAGTAGCGAACGAGACCAGATGCGGAAGCCATTTCGGAGCAGAAGCTGAAGCTCGGCACCCACCCTCAACGTACTTGTAGTACAGGCGGTATCGGCGGGCCGGACGGGACGAGTACCGGAGGTCATCGCGGTGAGCAACAACTCGGGGCGCACCAACCAGTTGCCGGCGCGGCGGCGAGGTAAGCTGCGCACAATCTGGTCGGAAATCATCTGGCCGGGCCTAATTATCACCTGCATAGGCCTGGCCAGCATTCTCTTTCTGGTCTCTTGTGCGCGGGTGTCGCAGTTGGAACTGCAGGTGAGCAGCCTCCACCGCCAGATTGATAAGCAGATGGCTGCTCAGCGACAGCTCTGGCAGCGGGTGGCTGAACTGCGCGACAGGACGCGACTACGGGAGTTCGTTGCAGACAGCGATGATATGGTTTTGGCGCCCAAGGTGAGGGACTACGTCGAGTTGCCCGCTCTGCCGGCGGAGCAGTGGACGATTTCGGCCCTAACTCCGCAGCCTGAGACCCTCGTCAGCCGCCCGGAGCCGGCTCGCGCCGAGCCGCTCAGTGTTGCTCATCGGGTTAGTGTCGCTGACACTTTCTAGCTGAGTCGGGCCGATTGGCAGTGATGGCCGGCGGGCCCGGTGTCGCTTTGGTACCGGTTGTCGAGTTATATCTTGCTACCAGAGGGTCTCAGCAGTGAATAGTAGCCGCCTTGCTCACACCACAAGTAGAGCATCGGCGGCCCACGGCAACAGCTTCCCCGAGCCGCGGGTACTACGCACGATGCTAGCTGTCATCATTGCTGTGGCTTTGGTACTGGCGGCCCGAGTGGCCTACATTCAGATCCCTGCTCGCAATCACTTCCTACGGGTCGCCGCGCGCATTGATCCCCTTAACCAGTCCCTCGAAGGTCGGCCGGGGGCGATTCGCGACCGGCGCGGGCGGACGGTGGCCGACAGCGTCGTGACTGCCTCCCTGAAGGTTGATCCTCGACTGTTCCGGCGGTACGAGGGCGTGGCTGAGGCGACTCAGTACTTGAGCGACGTTCTGGGCCTGCCGGTCCAACAGCTTGAGCAGAAGATCAACAGCAACCGGGATTATGTCTATCTCCAGCGGCGGCTTCCTCTGGCAGTTGCAGACGAGATCATGGCGCGGCGACTGACGGGCATATCCCGGGACCTGGAGTACAAGCGAGTCTACCCCGAAGCGGAGGTGGGCTGTCACCTATTGGGATGTTACAGCAGCGACCACCGGCCATTGGAAGGGTTGGAGTATCGGTATCGGTTTGTGCTGCAAGGGCATGAGGGTACGCCGCTGCGCAACCAGGATGCCTGGGGCCGGACCATAGTGGGTATGGAGAATCAGCCGAGTCTGCCGGCTATGCCGGGAAAGGACCTGGTGCTCACGGTGGACTGGGACCTGCAAAAAGTGGTGGAGGATGAGCTGGAACAATGCTGGCGGCACGAGCGTCCCGACGAGGCTACCGCTTTGGTGATGGACCCCAACACGGGGGCGATTCTCGCTCTGGCGAATCGCCCCAACTACGACCCCAACAGCATTGCCTCCGCAGGAGCGGGGGTAGCGAGAGTCGGTATTCCCCAGAAGAATCTCATCAATCTGGTGGGGAGCCGCGAGTACGAGCCGGGCAGTACCTTCAAGGTGCTCCTGGCGGCGGCGGCGATAGACAGTGGAGTAGTCAGCCTCACGGACGTATTCCACTGCTCTGGGACCACGGAGCTGGGCGGCAAGCCGTTGAAATGCTGGGGTCGGTGGGCCACCAATGGGGGGCATGGTTGGCTGAACATGGCGGAGATGCTCGCTGAGTCGTGCAACATCTGCGCAGCACGCATTGCCGTCAGAGTCGGCGCGACGCGCTACTGTGAATTCCTGCGGCGGTGTGGAATAGGTGCACCGTCCAGGGCTGGTTTCCTGGCAGAGGCAGCGGGAAGATTGGGGAACCCCAAGAAGATGTATGAGCGCGACGTGGCCAATATGGGCTTTGGTCAGGGCGTGGCGGTGACCGATGTCCAACTGGCGGCGGCGGTATCGGCGGTGGCCAACGGCGGCGTGCTGATGCAGCCGTACGTTGTCGACCAGGTGCTCAATGCGGACAGTAGCGTTTACCGACAGGTCAATCCTCTGCCGATCAGGCGGGTATGCTCGGAGGAGACTTCCCGCATCGTTCGCAGTCTAATCCGGGGGGCAGTTGATCATGGCACCGGCTTCCGAGCGCGAATCGAGGGCGTTGCCATCGGTGGCAAGACAGGGACGGCCCAGATCTGGTCTGCCAAGCAGAGAAAATGGCTCGTGGGGCAGCATATAATGAGCTTCGTACTGGTGGCACCAGTAGACACCCAGCCGCAGTTTGTTATACTGGTGACTGCTAGGAATCCGAAAAGAGGCCAGCATGGATCGGATGTAGCCGCACCTGTGGCCCGAGAGATTGCGCTTCACATGCTGAAGAACCGAGATCTCATCCCCCACGAATGACTGGCGAGCCCAGGCGATTCCTGACTGCGTCATACGACAGAAACGATGGAGAGCGGTGCTGAACAGAAGTCTGGACAATCTGACCAGGGATTGGCGACAGAGTCGCCGCCTGGTGTCCTGCGGACCAGTTACCGGGGTGGCGACGGACTCGCGGCAAGTACAACCGGGTCATTTATTCGTAGCCATTGAGGGTTACAGCGCCGACGGTCACGACTTCATCCCGGAGGCCATAGCGCGAGGCGCGACGGCGGTGGTTTACCAGGATGACCACGATGCTTCAGCTGTGCCCGATGATGTTAGCGCTATCGGTGTGCTCGACTCGCGGCGGGCTGCTGCCGAAATCGCAGCGGACTTCTGGGGGGACCCTTCTAATAACCTGACGCTGGTCGGCGTCACCGGCACCAATGGGAAGACCACGACCGCCTTCCTGGTGGACAGCATCTTTCAGGCGAGCGGCGCCTCCACCGGGCTGCTCAGCACGCCGGCCCGGTTCATCGCGGGCGCGCAGCTTACAGCCGACCGGACCACACCCGACAGCGTGGAGCTGCAGGGCCTGCTGGCGGAGATGCGCGCTGCTGGTGTGACCCATGTGGTCTTGGAAGTCTCGTCGCATGGTCTGGCACTGGACCGGACCTGGATGTGCAAGTTCGACGCTGCCATATTCACTAATCTCAGCCAGGATCATCTCGATTTTCATGCTAATCTCGAGGAGTATTACGCGGCCAAGCTACGCCTGTTCACCGATTATCCCGAGCTTGGCAAGCCGCACAAATCAACGCGGTCGGTTGTCAATATTGATGATCCTGCCGGTGTGAGGATCTGTGAGCAAACCCGGGCTGACCTGGTCACGTACGGGCTGGGCGAAGCAGCAATGGTCACTGCTTCAGATTCCCAGGTCACGCCCACTGGCCTCCAGTTCCGGCTAGTCCTACCGGAAGCCAGTCCGGTGCCGGTCAGGCTCAGACTCGTCGGGGGGTTTAATCTACACAATGCGCTAGCCGCGGCGGCGTGCGGTTGGGGGTTGGGCATTGCGACCGGGCAAATCGTGGCGGGGCTGGAGCAGCTCAGTGCGGTCCCCGGTCGTTTCGAGCGAATTGACAAAGGCCAGGATTTCACTGTGATAGTGGACTACGCTCATACGCCCGACGCACTGGAGAACGTCCTGGAGAGCGCGCGGGCCCTGCAGGCGGATCGTTTGATCTGCGTATTTGGCTGTGGTGGCGACCGCGACCGCGGCAAGCGCCCGGAGATGGGGCGAATTGCCACTGCCCTGGCGGACTTCACCATAATCACATCCGATAACCCGCGCTCCGAAGTCCCCTACGTTATCATAGACGAAATCGTTGCCGGAGCAACGGGTGACACTTACAGCGTCGAGGCGGACCGGCGCCAGGCGATCTTTACGGCCGTCGAACAGTGCCGACCAGGCGATATTCTCGTGATTGCTGGTAAGGGCCACGAATCCTACCAAATAATCGGCGATAAGACGATTCCTTTTGATGATCGCGAAGTAGTGCGCGAAGCACTGATCAGACTTGACAGCAAGCGGTAGGCAGAACTGATATGAAAATTACTCTGGCAGAGGCAGCCTTGGCGACCGGCGGCGAGCTGCACCAGGCAGACAGCGATATTGAAGTTTGCGGCGTCTCTACTGACAGCCGCACGCTGCGGGCCGGCGAGCTGTTTGTGGCGCTGCCCGGCGAAAACTTCGATGGTCATGATTTCCTGGCGGCGGCCTTCACAGCTGGTGCCCGGGCGGCTGTGGTAGGTCAAGGGCGAAGCGACCTGCCGGAGGGGCGACCGCTGCTATTGGTGGAAGACACCTTGACGGCGTACGGCAAGCTCGCTGGCTGGTATCGGCAGCGATTTGATCTGTCCGTAGTTGCGGTTACCGGCAGCGTCGGCAAAACTACCACGAAGAACATGGTCGGCTCCATACTGGGCAGGCACGGGCCGGCGCTGGTCTCCCCGGGCAATCAGAACAACGAGATCGGTGTGCCCAACGTGCTGCTGTCTTTGACTGCCGGGCACGAGTACTGTGTATTGGAGTTTGCGATGCGCGGGCGTGGGGAAATAGCGTATCTGGCGGAGGTAGCGCAGCCCACCGTAGGGATCATTACCAACATTGGGGAGGCGCATCTGGGGCGGCTGGGCAGCCGCGACGCCATTGCTGAGGCGAAGACGGAGCTGCTGCATGCCCTGCCGGCGGACGGCGTGGCGGTGCTCAATGCGGACGACTTCTACTATAATCTGTTCGCGGAACTGGCGCCCTGCCCGACGGTATCGTTTGGCCTGAATCCGCGCGCTGACGTGCGCATCCGGGATGTCGAGCTGCAAGGGCTAGCCGGGGCAGACTTCAGCCTCAGCGTCGGGGGTGAAGTTGTGCCCGTCAACGTTGCTCTGCCGGGCATGCACAACCTTGTCAATGCCGCCGCCGCCGCTGCTGCTGCCTGGGTCGTGACTGGCTCCACCCAGCATATTGCCGAGGGCTTGAATAGCTGTCCTACTGGGGAGATGCGGAGCGAAGTGAGTACCACGCCAGAGGGAGCTACATTAATTAACGATGCGTACAATGCTGCGCCGCGTTCTGTGGTTGCAGCCCTGGACATGCTGGCGGAGCTGCCCGGCCGCAAGATCTTCGTCTTCGGGGACATGCTCGAGCTTGGGGGTGCCTCGGAGGATGCGCACCGGCGCATCGGCCAACTCTGTGCTGAGAGAAGCATTGATTGGTTGGTCGCGCTGGGCCAGGGAGCAAGCCTGGCCGCCGAGGAGGCGGCGGGTGCAGGTGTCCGGGTCCAGATAGTCACAGGCCCTAATGAGGCGGTGAGCCTGCTTCGGACGGAGCTGACGTCGTCGGATGTTGTGTTGGTTAAGGCCTCGCGTGCAATGGCCCTGGAGCGAGTGGCAGAAGGATTGTTGAATGATGACTGAGCTAGCCCCAGCTATAGCCCTATTTGTCGGTGCACTGTTGGCGGCGGCTGCCCTGACTGGCCTCAACGTCTGCCTATCTCGTTGGCTCAATTGGCGGACGACGGTGCGGGAAGATGCCCCCAGCCGACACCAGTGTAAACAGGGCACGCCTTCACTGGGTGGCCTGTCTATGCTGGCGGTGGTGCTCGTCGCCGGCTTGCTTGTCTTTAACCTTGACCAAATGGCGTCCTGGCCGATACTGGGCATATTGTGGTTGATGGTGGTATTTGCGGTGCTGGGCTTTAGTGACGATTACCTCAAGTCCCAGCAGCAATCCACGGTAGGCATCAAGGCCCGGTACAGGATAGGCGCTGAGATGATGGTCGCTGTGGGCTTTGCCTGGTTCATGGCCGGCGTAGTGCCGGCGGGCGGTGACACCTTGCTGGGCTTCGCAGGCTGGCCGGTGGCGGCGAGGATAATCCTGGGCGCGCTGGTAATCGTGGCCAGCGCCAACGCGGTCAACCTCACCGACGGGCTCGACGGTCTAGCTGCCGGGCTCGTGAGCATCTGTGCGCTGGGCCTCGCGATAATCTGCTGGACAATTGGCGCAATGTCGCTCGCCATGCTCTCCGTTCTGGTGGCTGGCGCTGCGGCTGGATTTTTGTGGCTCAATGCCCATCCCGCCCAGATCTTCATGGGAGATGTGGGGAGCGTGGGCCTAGGTGCCCTACTGGGAGGCATTGCCGTTGCCGCCGGCATCGAACTGGTCTTCGCGGTAGTGGCAATTGTGTTTGTGGTGGAGACTCTGACGGTGATCATTCAGGTGCTCTGGTTCCGCTGGACCGGCCGGCGGGTGTTCGCGATGACGCCGATCCACCATGCTTTTGAACTGCGCGGCTGGGCGGAGCCACAGATAGTGGTCCGCTTTTGGCTGGTTGGTGTGGTGGCGGCGGTGATAGGCATTCTTATCGCTAGTGGTATGTTCTAGGAGTTGGCGATGGCGATCCCTGCGCATACGGTTTTCGGGCAGGATATTGAGCTGAGCGGCAAGCGCGTCGGGGTGATTGGCCTGGCACGCACCGGGCTGGCCTGTGTGCGCTACTTGATCAACCGCGGGGCGCGGGTCGTCGCTGCGGATGCCAAGGGTGCTGACGAGTTGGCCGATGCGAGTCACGAGATCGTCAGCCTGGGCGCGGAAGTAGTCGTCGAGTTCAGTAGGCTGTGCCAGCTAGGCGATGTGGACCTGGTGGTGGCTAGTCCGGGAGTTCCCTGTGACCATCCGGCCCTAAGCGAGGCGCGGGCCGCGGGCATTCAAGTAATAGGCGAGATCGAACTGGCGTACTGCTTGTGCTCCGCGCCGATGATCGCGATCTCCGGCACCAACGGCAAGGGCACGACGACGATGATGACCGGCCATATGCTGGATGCTGCTGGCATTGCCAATGTGGTCGCCGGCAATATCGGCTTGCCGGTAATCAGCCAGATTGACCGGGCGAGCGAGGTGGAGGTTGTGGTAGTGGAGGTCAGCAGTTTTCAGTTGGAGACGATAGTGCATTTCCGGCCCTGGATAGCGGTACTGCTCAACATCACGCCTGACCACCTCGACCGCCACGCCAATCAGGCTGAGTATGCCGCGGCCAAAGCGCGGCTGTTTCGCAATCAGACCAGGGAAGACTACAGTGTCCTGTGCATTGATGATCCCACTGTGGCCGCAATGCAAGCGCAGGTGCCCAGCACGCCGCTGACGGTCTCAGCCAATTGCCCGGGAGCCAATGGGCGCGTCGAGGATGGATTCCTAGTCGTGGACGCCGGCGCAGGCCCACAGCGCATCTTGCCGGTCGCAGCTATGCCGGTTCCGGGTAGCCACAACCTCACCAATGCCCTGGCGGCGGGTCTGGTAGCGGGGCTCTGTGGAGCTACGGCTGAGCAGACGGCCGAGGGGCTCAAGCGATTCGGGCCGGTAGATCATCTGCTCCAGGAAGTCGTCGAGGTACGTGACATTAAGTTCCTTGACGACTCCAAGGCGACCAACACGGCCGCGGCGATAGCTGATCTGGCTACTCTTGCCGGGCCGGTGCTGGTCATTGCCGGGGGACAGGGCAAGGAAGTCGAGTTTGCCGAGTTCGGGCGACGGCTGGGCGAGCGGGGTAAGTTCGTTTGCCTGATCGGGGACAGTGGACCGGCGATCGAGGCAGCTATTGGTGGCGCTACCAACACCAGGCAAGCGGCCAGTATGGAGCAGGCTGTTGAGGAGTGCTACCGGCGCGCGGAGCGGGGAGATACTATTGTACTGCTCCCGGGCTGCGCCAGCTTTGATATGTTCCGGGACCAGACGCACCGGGGTGAGGTATTCACGCGCCTGGTGCGGCGGATCGCGGCCCGGGAAGCCAGAAGGAGGCCATAGCCGGTGGCTAGTGTAGCCCGATCTGGTGTGGTCGAGGGCGATGCGTACGAGGGCGCGTATGGACCGATAGGCCGGCGCTTTCTGGTGATTGTCTACGGGCTGGTTATACTGGGGATCGTCTTTGTGTTCTCTTCTAGTTTCCCAGGGGCGGGACGGCCAACTCCCTACCACGCCGATGCCTACTTCTTCCTCAAGAGCCACTTGCAGCACGCGGGCATTGGGCTGGTCGGGATGGTGCTGGTGAGCCTGCTGCCACTGGGTCTCATCAAGCGACTCAGTCGCCCGGCCTTCCTGGTCGGTCTGATCCTGATGGCAGCCGCGGCCATCTGGGGGCGACGTGTCGGTGATGCCCGCTGCTGGATCTGGGGCTTCCAGCCCTCCGAGTTCGCCAAGGTGGCCTATGTAGCGACTGTGGCCTTGTACCTGGCCCGTGGCCCGATGGACCGGAAGAATCTGTATACAGTGGTTCTGCCTATCGTTGTGGCTACCGGATTGATGGTGGGGCTGCTATTCCAGCAGTCGGACCAGGGCATGGCTATGTTGATGGTCTTACTGGCGCTGGCGTTGGCGTTCGTTGGCGGTGCGCGTCCACGCTACCTCATCCCGACCGCGCTGGCGCTGTTGGGTCTAGCTATGTCCTACGCGCTCACCAAGCCTTATATTGTGGTGCGGATCAAGGCCTGGCTCCGGCCCGAAGACTATATCCACCAGGCGGGATATCACATCTACGGCATGCTTATCGCGACAGCGCGGGGGGGGGTGTTCGGCTGTGGGCTGGGGATGAGCCCAGACAAGTGGCGGACTTTACCGGTGCCCCACACTGACTCGATATACTGCGTCATAGCCGGAGAACTCGGGTTGTGGGGTGCGCTGGGTGTGCTCTTCATTATAGTTCTGTTGGCGGCAGTGGCCTTTCAGATCGGATGGCGCAGCAGGAGTCGGCTGGGTTTCTACCTGGCAGTGGGCATGGGGGTTGCCCTGACACTTCAGGCCTTGGTCAATATCGCTGTTGCTACCGCCTTGATCCCTCCGACCGGGCTGACGCTTCCTTTCATCAGTGCGGGCGGCAGCAGTCTCATCAGTTCGCTACTGGCGGCGGGTGTCGTGTTGGCTGTGGCCCGGCACAACGGCAGACGTGGGGGCAACAGTAGCGGATGAGCGCGCGGATAGTGCTGGCAGGTGGCGGGACGGCCGGGCATCTCTTCCCAGCGTTGGCGGTGGGAGAGCAGCTTCGGGAGCTTGATGACGATATCGAAATCCTGCTCATCGTCGCCCAGTCTGACCACGGCAATTCTGTCATCGAGCACAGCGGCTTACCCAGCGCCTTCATCGCAGCGCGGCCCTTTCCGTACCGCCTCTCCTGGCGCCTACTGCCCAGCAGTCTGGCCCTCCTGGGCGGCGTAGCCCAAGCGATCCGGCTGCTGCGCCGCTTCCGGCCCACGGTCATCTTCGGCACTGGCGGCTACGTGAGTGCCCCAATAATGAGCGCGGGGCGGCTGTTGAGGGTGCCGCGGGTAGTTCATATTGGTGATGCTTACCCTGACCGGACGGGCCGGCTGGCAAGCAGGGGTGCTAAGCTCGTCACGCTGGCCTTTGCTGCGGCGGCCGAATACCTCCCTGCTGCAGAGACTATCCACACCGGTGCCCCCGTGCGCCAGCAGATATTGACTGCCAGCCGCGAAGAGGGGCGGAAGTTGCTGGGATTGGCGCCGGATAGGTTCACTGTTCTGGTAACTGGCGGTAGCCAGGGCGCGCACAGCATCAACCAGGCTCTGCTGGCGGCTCTCCCGGCGCTTCTCGCTGAGGCGGAGATCCAGATCGTGCACCTGGCGGGAGAGCGCGACTACGATGCAGTCAAAGTTGCGGCTCACCGTCTCGGAGCCCAGCCGCCTATGTACCGTTGCCTTGCCTTTATGGAGCGGATGGGAGAAGCTATGGCAGCGGCTGATCTAATCGTCAGCCGGGCGGGATCCAGCAGCATCGGGGAAGCCACCGCGTTGGGCAAGCCGCTGATCCTGATACCGTATCCTCACGCCGCCGGCCACCAGAGCTACAACGCCGCCGAGATAGCAGGAGCGGGCGGCGCAGTTGTGATCGCGGATGCCGAACTGTGCGGACCGGCTCTTGCAGAGAGAATACTGGCGCTTTATGGAGATCATGAGGAACGTACCGCTATGGCTCAGGCCAGCGCGGCCTGGGGCCGGCCGGGAGCAGCACGGGAGATCGCGCAACTCGTGATGGCGGTGTAGAACAGGGCGTAGCGATCCTTCAGCAATCACTGCTGCTTATGCCTGCTACCGGCTGACGAGAGTCCGTATGAAGGAGAGATTTGAATGCCAGTGGTTGACTACGACGCTTTGACCGAGGTCATCGATATCCCGACTCCGGCACGGGAACTGTTGTCCCGTCCTGAGAAGCAGATCAGCTTCGCGCTGAGCTTGCCGCTGGGCGACGAATTCTTCTGCGCTGACGCACATGTGGTATACCACAATACCGCGCGAGGGGTAGCGAAAGGCGGCATCCGCTTCGACGCGAGCGTCACGCTCGAGGAGACCCAGGACCTCGCTGAGCTGATGGCGCTAAAAACTGCCCTGACCCAGATCCCTTTTGGGGGCGGCAAATCGGGTATCAAGGCCGATCCGTACGAACTGGCGCCGTTGGAAAAGGATAGTCTCATCAAGGAATTCGTCCATATGATTCGCAAGGAATTCGTCTATCCGCTCGACTATGTCCCTGCTCCGGACATGGGTACTAACCCGCGCGATATGGCCATCATCTACGGTGAGACCCACATCCCCGAGAGCGTCACCGGCAAGCCGCCGCGTAATGGCGGTCTGCCAGGCCGACGGGAAGCAACCGGACGGGGAGTGGCAGCGGTCGCCGCTCTGGCCTGGGAGCGGGCCAGCGGCGAGTCGCTAGAGGGCGCGACCTGCGCCGTGCAAGGCTTCGGCAATGTCGGGAGCTGGACCTGCCAATTCCTGGCTGATATGGGTGTGCGCATTGTCGGCGTCTCCGACATCCACGGCGGCATCTACGATGAGAAGGGCCTAGACATTGGGGGACTGACCGAGCACGTCAACGCTGGCCAGCCGCTGGTAGACTTCGGTCCGGCTGGTGTCAGTAATGCCGAGCTGCTCGCGTTGCCCGTGGCCTTCTTAATTCCGGCGGCCTGCGGCGAAGTCTTGACCGAAGAGAATGCCGAGTCGGTGCAGGCTAAGCTTATTATCGAGGCGGCCAATCACCCTACCACCAGCGAAGCCGACGCGATTCTGGTGGAAAACGGTGTCACTATCGTGCCGGACATTCTGGCCAACAGCGGTGGGGTGGTGGCCTCGTATCTCGAGTGGCGATTGGGTAAGTCGGGCACGATGACCAATCAGCAGGAGACGTACGAGGTAATTGATGAGACAATGGCTGACACTGCCGCGCGCGTGTGGGACTTCGCTGACGATCGCATGAGTATACGTACGTCGGCTTGGGCACTGGCAGTAGATGAGCTGGTCAAGGCGATGGCCGACCGGGGCTGGTTCTAGTTACCCTGCCATCTGCTCGGATAGCTCGGCTAGGGCGATGAAGCTGCGGGCAGCTTGGTCGGTGTAGGTGCCGGAAGATGTTCCCGCCAGAATGTAGGCGTGGGGGCCGGCCTTCTCAATCAGTTCTCGCCCCATCTCCAGGAGCTGGTCGTAGCAGTGGGTCATGGCCCGTGGTTATGGAAGTGCACTACTGGTACTCGGTCCGGCGTCCCCAGGTGCATTGCACACAGCAGGCGTTCGCGTGAGGTCAATACGATCACTCTCTCGGTATGGCAATGGTCCCCTTCGCGGCGGGGGGACAACTCCGGGTCTTCCGCGGCGGGCGAAGAAAGGATTATTAACGATAGCGGCTAATATACCAGAGATCGTGCTGTTTAGTAAAGGCAGGGAGTCATAACTGGTCTCAATTGACAAAGGAGGCAACGACTATGGGTGAAATCAGAGTTGGTCTGGTCGGCTACGGCTTTATGGGCCGGGCGCACAGCAACGCCTACCGGCAGGTCCCCTTCTACTTTCCAGAGCTCGAGAGCAAGCCGGTGTTAAAGGTGCTCTGCGAGCGCCGTGAGGAGGCGCTTAAGGCAGCGGCTGCGGTGATGGCGTGGGAGGACACCGAGACAGACTTTGATGCGTTGATCGCGCGGGATGACATTGACTTGATTGACATCGTTACACCGAATAACGTGCACGTGGAAATGGCCATCAAAGCCGCACAGGCCGGCAAGCACGTCCTCTGCGAGAAGCCGCTGGCGATGAACCTGGCCGAGGCCAAGCAGGCCCTGGCGGCGGTCGAGGCAGCTGGGGTCGTGCATATGGTCTGTCACAACTACCGGCGGGCCCCGGCGGTCGCGCTGGCCAAGCAGATGCTCGAGGAGGGCCTGCTCGGCACGATCTACCACTGGCGCTCGCAGTATCTGCAGGACTGGATGATTGACCCGGAAAAGCCCGCGGTCTGGCGAGTGCAGAAGGCGACCGCCGGCTCCGGGGCGCTGGGCGATCTGCTGGCCCACAGCGCTGACCTGGCGCTCTGGCTGGTCGGTGATATCGAGCGGGTATGCTGTGATATGGAGACCTTCGTCAAGGAGCGGCCGCCGCTGGGCGACATAGATGCCATGCTGGGGGCAGGCGCTGGTGCCGGGGAGAAGCTCAAGGTAGATGTGGATGACTGCGTCGTGGCGCTGGCGCGGTTCGCCAATGGTGCGGTGGGCACGCTCGAGGCGACCCGCTTTGCCCCGGGGCACCGGAACTACAATTTCTTCGAGATCAATGGCTCCAAGGGCAGCATCCGCTTCAAGTTCGAGCGGATGAACGAGTTGGAGTACTACAATGTCGAGGACCCAGTGGGTCGGCAGGGCTTCCGCACCATCCAGGTCACCGAGGACGTCCACCCCTTCCTCGGACTGCCTGACGGTGGCGGGCGCTATTGGCCGCCGGGGCATATCATCGGCTACGAGCACACCTTCATCAACACGGTCGCTGACCTGATGGTGGGCATTCAGAAGGGCGAAAGCCCGGCACCCACCTTTGCTGATGCCGTGAAGACGCAAGCGGTCCTGGAGGCGTGCGAAGGCTCCGCTTATGCCGGCGGCTGGGAGGAGGTGGAGTCGTTCCAAAGCTGAGCGGTCGCAGCACTTGAGTCAGGAGGTGATAACAGTCACTCGCACAGTTTCAGGCGAGCTAAGCCGCTGCTGCCGCGGCGCTACACAACACCCGGGCCATAGGAAGGAAAACGAGAACCACCCCTCAGGGCGGACGTGGACGCAGAATGGTTAGTGGTAGGGCGCAGCGAGGGAGATACCTTCGCCGGTGCCGCCGAAGCTGTCCCCCCGGGGCCCTGCCGCCCGGGGAGGAACTGGCCCGCCGAGAGCGAACATCAACTAGTGAAAGCACGAAATAGCACTACTGCCGGAAGGTAGGTGGGCCTAGCGTGGAAGACGCCGGCGGCGCAATCTTTGCCTTGGCCTTTTTCGTATTCTATTTTCTGTTCATCGGGACAATGGTGCTGGTGAGCCTGGGGAGTTGGGTGGTGACGATCCTAGCGGTGCTCGACTGTGCGCGGCGCGACTTCCCCGACCCCAATACCCGGGCCCTCTGGTGCGTGCTGATCGTGGTCACCAAGTGGATCGGGGCGCTGGTCTACTACATAGTCGTCTACCGTACCAACGACCCGCCGATACAGCAGTCCCGAATCGCAGCCACCTTCGCCCACGCTTCGCCACAGTAGGACATCAAGCGCTTGTGTGTCTATCAAGTTTCGAGCGAGCGTGGCTTAGCTAAAGAGGCCGACTATCCACCCGAATAGTGCGGCGAGTACTCCCGGCTTGCTTGCCGGCTCTGGGTTCGCCCCGGTCTGAACCTGCTGGCTTGCGCCCAGCTCCCTCAGCTCAGCGTCGCTCAGCACGGCCTTGCCTTCCCCGCCGATCTCGATGACTTGGTCGCCCAATATCACCAGGACGTTATCACCCACGCTCATCTGCTGGTTGAGCTGCGGGAAGTTGCGGCTGAGCTGGAAGTAGGCCTCAGAGTAGGCCTGGACCTGGAGTACAATCTCCATATCCGGCTGGTAGCGGGTATCCTCCCAGCGGCCCTGGCGCTGCACGTAGCCGCGCTGGCCGACGTTCTGGATGTTGGCGATGCGCTGGAGATTGCCCCCAGCATCCAGGTATGTGTTAGTGGCGTAGACGCCCTTCTGCTGCTGCATCACCTGGGCGTTCTGCGCCCGGGAGGTCGCCCCGGCACCGTAGCCCACCTTGAAGGCGGCATCCATTGTCAATCCGGCCCGCTCCTCGGCCTCTGCCAAAGGCACTGCCTCGTCCTCTTCGGCCAGGAAAGCGGTGTACTCGGTCAGTATCCCGTACTCCAGGCTGAGCCTGACGATCTCGTCAACCAGCTCCTTGTCCTCGCCACTCAGGCGGATCTGATCGAGCAAGTAGCCGATCTTGCGGGCGGCCCACAGCGCCGCGATGTGGTCAGTGCCCTTCTTCACTTCGGGGAGCTCGCATTTGAGTTCGAAGCTCTTGGAGTCATCGCCGGCCGTCCCAGTCAGTCGGATGGTGGTGCCCTCGGTGGTCTCCTTCTCGTAGCGCCCGAAGACCTCGAGCTGCGAGCCGTGGAAGAGGTCAGGCAGCTCGCGGGGGAACTCGTCGTAGGTCGCCACGCTGCCGTAGTCCAGACTGAGTTCAGTCAGTATCGGCTGCGATATCTTGCCGAAGAAGTTAGAGACCTTGACCTCAATGTCTTCAGTAGGCCGAACATAAGTCGTCAGCCCGCCGTTGTCCTGGGAGAGCTTGTCAAGAAAGTTGGTGTTGACGTCGTAGCCGACGCCGAAGATAAAGAGGCGGGTCGGCGTTCTGCTCATCTTATTTGCTTCCTCGGCGACGTTCTTGATAATCTGCGCTTCGTCGGTGACACCTACAGTCGGCTGGCCGTCGGTCAGGAAGACGATGTAGTTGACGTCGCCGCGCTCGCGCTGGGCCAGGGCGGTACGCAGGGCGGTGTCAATGTCCGTCCCCCCGTTCGCGTCGAACGCCTTGATGAAGTCCCGCGCTTCCCTGACCCGATCCTCCGTTGCCGCAACCAACTCGCCAGCGAAGTCCTTGATGCTGTCACTGAAGGCGACGATATTGAACTGGTCTTGGCGATTCAGGCTGTCAACGCAGAAGGTGAGTGCTTCTTTGGCCTGCTCGATCTTCTCCCCGCTCATACTGCCGGAGGTATCCAGGACGAAGAGGATGTTCTTGGGCACAACTTCACGCTCATCTTCTTCTATCGTTGGCGCTGCCAGCAGCAGGTAGAAGCCATCGTCATCGGCCTCCTTGAACGTAATAAGACTGAGGCCGACCGGGTCGGTCGCCACGTTGTAGTAGAGCAGGATATCGCGCTCGGGCCGGACGTCATTGGCCTCGTATGAGGCCCGGACATGATTGTCGCTGAGCTTGTTGACCTCAATATCGTGCGTGGGTGAGTAGACGCTGCCGATGGCTTGCTGGGAATAGATGTCAGCAGTGAACACCACCGACTCAATCGGCTTGTGCGAGAGCTTCTCCGGGCTGAGCGGGTAGAGGTAGCTGATCAGCCCGCTGTCGTAAGAGAGCACCTCGGAGTAGCGTAACTCGATGCGCCGCTCACCTTTAGGCGGAATCGGATAGATTCTCGCCTGGTAGGCGTTGTTGCCCGCGTAGGTGAGTAGGGCCGGGTCCTTGCGCCGGCGCACGATCTCCTCGTAGATGCGCTGGGCCTCGTCCTTATCCAGCAGCCGGGCCTTGATTTCCTCGCCGTCGGCGATGAGCGTGAACTTGTTGACCACTGCGCCCGGCGGGAGCGGGAAGAGATAAGTCGCCTCCATCTCGCGGCGGCCCTCGTTGACGAAGACCTGGTCAACGTAGGTGGTGCAGACCTGGTCGCGGATCTCGCTCTTGACGTGGTGGTACTTGACGGTGAAGTACGGCTCGTCGGCGATGATCGCGTGAGGCGGGCCGGGGATCAGCATTCCGTCAGCGAAAGCAGTGGCACCGGCTATAAGAATCAACGTTACCGTCAGGAGAACGGAGCAGCGCATTTCTCTCACCTCTATTCGAGTCTACGTGCATCTACCTATTAGACGCGGGGGCGGCGGGGATTGTTCCTTCGGCAAGCTCGAAGGGTCATCAGGCCAGCGACGTAGCCCGAAGGGGGGAATGACGATTCTTAGCTACCCAACCTCGCCTCGAGCAGGGGGATGATGGCGGGATTGAGCAGGTGCCGGGTGATCTTTGTGATCGTCTTGTTGGGGCGGGCCTTCAGGTCGTAGGGCGCGCCCAACTGTTGGGCAAGGTCTTCTTTCTGAACGGCGAAATCAACTTCGGGTAGCGCCCGGGCCTGATCCATAATCCCGAGAATGCGCGCCAGCTCCTGCTGTTCACCTCCCGGCAGTTCGAAGCCCACGGGCAGTTTGTACATCAGTCGGCGCATGGTCTGCTCCGCCAGTTGTTGCCGTCGAAAACGGTAACCCTGGTCGGGTAAGCTGCGGACGCGCTCCAAGCCCTTGACCGGCCCCGCCTCAGCAGCCTGGCCAATCTTGGACTCACCCGGGGGCGGAATGACGCAGGCCACATAGTCCTTGAGCGCAAAGAGCTGGAAGCCGTCCAGTTGACCTTCGACCTCCTCGGCAAGGCGGGTTGTCTCGGTGCCGATGCGCTCGACTAGTCTGTGTTGCTGATGCTGGATTTGAGCGACGTGCCTAGTCAGGTTGGGCTCGATCGGCTCCCGCTGCATTAGCCTGGCCCGATACTCGTCCAGCGCCGCCTGTGTCTCAACGGACTTCGCTTCGGCGAGTAGCTGCTCGCGCAGATCGCGGAACTGGTAGGCCCGATCGAGAATGAAGCGCATCTGCTCATTGGTCAGCTCCAAACCATTGATCAGATGCAGGAGCTTAATCTCGTGGCGCAGGCCGAGGCCGGAGCTCTCGGCAGAGTCTGCGGCGGCAGAAGCCGGGAGCCCAGAGGCCAGCGTTGTGCACAGCAGCAATGCGCCTGACGCCACTGCTATCGGCCACCGTGTCATTTTTCAGTCCTCCCCTGAGTTGCTTGGGATCGGGCTACGGTAGTGTAGACGACCAGGCTGGCCACTGGTTCATTGCCGACAGAAGGTATTGGCCAACTGGTGTTGAATCTTACCTGCCAGGTACGTGCTACCTCCGCTACCATGCGGTTAACTGGAAGATCTTACAGGAGCCGTTCCCGTGAGCTGTACGAACAGTCAATCAGTCGGCGATGTCCGGCCCCTGTGGAAGTACGATAAATAGTCAGCTCCCGTGGTAAGGAAAGGAACTATACCCATGACTAAACTGTCCGGATGTATTGAAATGCTGTTTGCCGAGATCGAGGACTTCGCCGGACGCATCTCCGCATCAGCGGAGGCGGGCCTGGATGCAATCGAGTTCTGGGACTATTCCAGCAAGGACCTCGACGCGATCGCCGCTGCCAGCCAGGAAACCGGGCTGCCGGTAGCGGCGATGTGTGTGGAAGCTCCGGACGGTATGCTGGATTTCAGCCTGGCCGACAAGTTTGCCGCAGCCGTGGAGCAGGCGGTAGCAGCCGCAGAGCTCCTGGACTGTCAGACACTGATCTGCACCACAGGCAACATTGAGGACTACGCCTACCGCAACCAAGCTCATGCCGGTGTGGTTGCCTGCCTCAAGACCGCCGCTCCGGTAGCCGCAGTCGCCGGAGTGACGCTAGTGCTCGAGCCACTGAACGCACTGGTGGATCACCCGGGCTACTTCCTGACCTCAAGCCGGGAGGGTTTCGAGATCGTCGAGCAGGTGGGCAGCCCGGCGGTGAAGCTGCTCTATGATATCTACCATCAGCAGGTTACCGAGGGCAACCTGATCGCCAACATCACCAGCCACGCCGAGCTAATTGGGCATTTCCACGCCGCTGACGTCCCTGGGCGTCACGAGCCGGGCACTGGGGAGATCAACTATCCCAACGTGCTGGCGGCGATCTCCGAGATGGGCTACGAGGGCTACATTGGCCTGGAGTACAAGCCGACGGGACCAACGCCGCAGACGCTGGCGCAGGTCCTGGGGATTCGGGATGAGTTGAACCGCTAGGCAGGAGCACAGGTTGTCATTCGCCAAAGCGCAGTATCCCCAAGCGCTCCTTGACGTGATCGCCCATGCGGAAGGCTGAAACCATCCCAGACGCCCAACTCCTCACAGTCTATCTCACCTAGATCCGGATCACACCGACGGGCCACCTCGTCTGCCGGCATCTAGACCTTAACTTCCTTGCCCGCCTCGCCGGAGGCGTAGATGCCATCGAGGATGCGCTGTGTAATCAGCGCCTGCTCTCCGGGCACCGGTGACGGCTGGCCGTGGCGGATCGCTTCGACAAAAGCGTCTATCTCGTCAACAAAGCCACTTTCACCCACAGGCGCTCCAATCTGCGGGGTGTAGTTGACGAGCATACCGTCCTGCTCACGGACCAGAGTCGGCGGCGAGTACTGCAGGCCGCCCTTAGTCCCGCACAGGATGATGTTCCTCGCACTGAACTCTTCGGTGACATTGAGCGCCCAACTGGTCTGAAGCGAGAGGGTTGCACCATTCTTGAAGCGGATGAAGCCCGCAGCCATATCTTCCGGCACAGTGTATTTGCGCGGTTTGTGCTTCATTAGCGAGGCCTTGTTAGCTACCTGGAGATAGGTGCCGGCACTGACAGTTACCGGCTCGGGGAAATCCATCAGCCACAAAGCCATATCCAGGATGTGGACACCCAGGTCGTAGCACGGCCCGCCGCCGGAGGCCTGACCATCTATGAACTTGCCCCACGGGGGCACGCCGCGCGCACGCAACAACGTGCAGTAGCCCCAGTAAACATCACCTACCAGGCCGGCGTCCACCCACGCACGCAGCGTCTGCCCCTCTCCACTGAAGCGCATAACCTGGGCAACCATCAGCAGCCGCTGCGCCTTCTTTCCGGCGGTAATCATTCTGCGGCAATCGCTTGCCGAGGTCGCCACCGGCTTCTCTACCATGACGTGACAACCCGCGCGGAAGGCTGCGATTGTCTGTGCCTTGTGGTACGAATTGGGCGTGCAAATATCCACCGCATCAAGCTCAACGTGTTTGAGCATCTTGCGGTAGTCTTCGAACAAAGCATCCTTGCTTACGCCCCAGCGCTCGGCGGTGCCCTCGCGGACCGGGCGGCTGATATCACAGATCGCCACTACCTCGGCGTGAGCGTTCTGCTGCCACCCCGCCATATGCGCCTGGGCAATGCTGCCGGCGCCAATCAGTCCTACGCGCAGTGGTCTCGGCATTAGAAGAGCCTCCTTGGTGCCTCCAGCCTAGCCGGAAGGCAACTTGACTGTCCGTGTTTCAGGTTGGTCTGAGACGTTCTTAGACCAACCAGTACTGGGCCAACCTCGCCGAGACATTAGTGCAATTGTCAGTCCTTGTCAACACCCTCGCCAGTCATTGACGACTCGGCGACGACAAATTGGTCCTCCATGAAGGCGGGCGTGCAGAGTACAATCGTCACGAAGCCGCCGCGGCCACCGTGCACTGCACCCGGTGGAATATGAATGGTCGTCCCCGGACGCACCTCGTAGTCCTCGCCGTCTATGTTCATATAGCCCCAGCCGGCCGTCACGTAGTAGATCTCCTCGGTCTCCTCGTGATAGTGCAGCTTCGAATCCACGATGCTTACCACGTGCAGGCTGCTCTTAGTGCCGTCCTGAGCAGTGATGATACGGCGGCTGCCACCACACGCCTCGGTGAGCAGTGGCACGTCCATTTCATGCCGTACTATCGGCTTCTGGCCCATTGCCTATTCTCCTCTGATAGGGAATCGGACTTCCCTGCTATTCGCCATCAAGCCAAGCAGGCCTCCGCCACTACCACCAAACGCTCAATTACCAAACGGACTGCTGAAGGAATGCTGGGCGGACTCACGGAATCTCACACCGCCCAGCAGAGCATCAGCCAGGAGGCAATAGCTGTCGAGCTAGGCTGCTATGTCGTCGCGGCAATCGGTAGTGACCTGGGCCAGATAGTTGACCTAACCGGACGGCAGTTGGTGGAGTCCTATTTCGCCCAGCCGGTGATAACCCGCGAGATCAACCTGAACCGCCGCCTGTTGCACTTGGACTACAACTATGGCAAGATGGATGAGATGCTCGCCAAGTACGGACCCGACCTGACCTTCGATTACGTTTGCCCGGAGGCCCGATATGCTATCGGCTGTGAGCGGGAAGGGCTCGATATCGAGCAGGTGATTGACGAGTTTGGGCTGGAACGTCGCGACGACTATTTCCGCCGCGCCAACGCAGTCCAGGCTGCGGCCCTGGTCGAGTAAACCGGGGAGTCAATCAGCTCGCCGAAGTTGACATAGGTGGTTGACATAATAGGCTATTTATAATAAGGTAGGTTCGGTGCATCTTACGAGTAGCCTCAGGGAGGCGAGAGTGTTGCGCCTGCAAGGGACAGTCAAGTGGTTCGATCCTCGGAAGGGCTACGGGTTCATCGAGCAAGCTGATGCAGAGGACGTTTTTGTCCACTTTTCGGCTATCAGCATGGAGGGGTTCAAGACCCTTAACGACGGCGATCTGGTCGAGTTCGAGATAGCCGATAGTGAACGCGGTCCGCAGGCCGAGAAGGTAATACGTGTGGGTGGCGCGCCCGACGAAGGCACCGAGCCAAGTGCGGCGGAAGAATCAGAGGAAGAGCCTTCCAACTGGTAGTGGTAGCGAGGGGCTGGGTGGCTAGGACATCAACCCAGCCAGTACATTCTGATCGCCGAGTCAACCGACAACTTCGACTGGCTGATGGGCTAACTGGATGCTGGGGCAGGGAAGCCTTCGACAGGAGACTTAGTGTTTAGATGCTAGTAAGCTATCAAGGACGTAACACCGACATTACTGATACCTTTCGCAGGCATGCTGATCCCCGTATTGACGGACTAACCCAGTATTTTGAGCGGATAGCTGAGGTCAAGATCGTCGTTTCGCAGCAGCGGCATCTGGCCACCGTAGAGATCACGGTTGACGCTGACGGAACTCTCATCCGCGGCGAAGATCGCTCTCCCGACACTGTATCCAGCTTCGACAAGGCCCTGGACCGTGTGGTCCGGCAACTGCGGGACTACAAGACCAAGCTGTACAGCCGGGGTCGGCAGGAGCGAGCGGCGGCGGGAGATGCATCTGAGCCGCCCTCATCCGAGAACGACGAGACGGAAACGCCACGAAGTCCGGATGAAGTGAGAATAGTCCGGACCAAGAGTCATGTGCTCAAGCCGATGACCCCGCAAGAGGCCGTCTTGCAGATGGAGATGGTCGGCCACGACTTCTTTGTCTTCTTCGACGGACAGACCGAGCGAGTTGGCGTCGTTTACCGACGCCACGACGGCGACTACGGGCTCATCGAGCCGGAAATTGGCTGACCAGACCGCCGGACCTCGTCAAGCGGAAACACAACTACTCGGCCTAACCACTTCTTGTCCATCGATAGCCTTCCGAGCTTAGTGGCAGCCAACAATACAAGCCGCCCGGGCTCTCTTGTGCAGTCCGCTGCCTAATAGGCGGGGCCAGTCCATGGGCATACGTAAACAGTAAAGTCAAATGAACGACGAAAGCGCCACCAAATCGCTACATAACGGCCTGACAGGTCGCATCGTTGCGGCCATCGAGGCCCTGTGGCTACGCTCACGGATTTCTGAGCCGTCGGTGTTACTGCTGCTCGGGGTACTAGTCGGGCTCGCGGCCGGCGGCGGCGCCGTCGCGTTCCGCTGGATGATCGCTCAGGCTACCCAGACATTCTTTGGCTACGGTGCTTATGTGCTTGGTTTCATGGGTCGCTACTACACGGTCGTCCTGCCGGCGATTGGTGCCGCTATCATAGGCCCGCTCATCCACTTTGTAGCTCCGGAGGTAAGGGGGCCCGGCGTATCAGAGGCGATTGACGCCGTGGTGCGCTATGGCGGGCGTATCCGGCCACGAGTAGCCGTGATGAAGTCCTTGGCATCCTCCATATGTATCGGCTCGGGCGGTTCGGTGGGACGCGAAGGCCCCATCACCCAAATTGGGGCCGCTCTTGGCTCGACTCTCGGCCAGCATCTACGACTATCCGATAACCGCATCCGCACCCTCGTCGCGTGTGGCACAGCCGGAGGGATCGCTGCCACTTTCAATGTCCCCATCGCTGGAGCATTCTTTGCTCTGGAGATTATCCTGGCCCAGTGGACAGCGCAGGCCTTCGCGCCGGTAGTGGCGGCGTCAGTGGCCGCCAGCGTTATGGGCCGACTGGCCTTCGGTGACGTGCCCTCCTTTGCGCTGCCTGAGAACACTACGGCCACTTTTGCCGAGCTGCCCTTGTTCGCCCTACTGGGCTTGATGGCTGCCCTGGTGGGCATACTCTTCATCGTGTTGGTCTACTGGGCCGAAGACCGCTTCGAGTCTATCCCTATCCCGCCGTACCTTCTGCCCATCAGTGGCGGACTGATTGTTGGAGTGATTGGCCTCTACCATCGGGAGCTATACGGAGTCGGCTACGGCCTGATCGAAAGCATACTTCAAGGCGTGCAGAGCAACATCACGATACTGTTGGTCCTGCTGGGCCTGAAGCTTCTGGCCACATCAGCCACGCTCGGATCGGGGGGCTCCGGCGGGATCTTCTCACCATCGCTCTTCCTGGGCGCCGCACTGGGCGGAGCAATGGCCCTGGTATTCCAGCGCGCGTTCCCTGGTCTGATCAGCTCAGAGGGCGCTTACGCCATGGTGGGCATGGCCGCGGTCTTCGCCGCCACCAGCCACGCCCCAATATGTGCAGTAATGTTCGGGTTTGAACTGACCCGGGACTATCGGATGATTCTTCCGCTGATGCTAGCCTGTGGGATTTCCATAGTTGTCGCCAAGGGTCTCTATCGCTTCTCCATGTACAATCTCAAGCTCCACCGCCGTGGTGTGCATGTAGAGCTGGGACAAGACGCTCGCCTACTCAACGAGATCACCATCGCCGAGGCAATGACGACCAACATTATTAGTGTCAAGCCCCATACGCCAGTACGCGAAGTGGCCAAGCTCTGCGAGACCACCAAGCACCACGGCTTCCCGGTCGTTGATGAGGAGGGTAAACTGCACGGCTGCATCACTATTGGTGACGTCCAACAGGCCGGGCCAGCGGGTCTGGACAAGCAGGTACACGAGGTCGCCACCCACGACCTGGTCATTGCCTTCCCCGATGAAAGCATCAACGATGGGATGCGTAAGCTGGGACTGCGCGACGTGGGGCGGATCCCGGTAGTAGCCCGCGAGGATCATAGCAGATTGCTCGGTCTGCTCACCCGTAAGAATGTCATAGCCGCCTACAACCAGGCCCTGATGCGCCAGCATACCCGCCTGGAGGATACCCAAACCGAGGAACACTTTGACTGAGCAGCTAACGCGGCCGCCAAGGCGGCCCGCTTAGCCATATCCGTACCCATCACAAGCCTCAGATAGGAGAGGTAAACATGAAATTTGGAGTGATCCACTACAATGCGCCCGGGAATACCGTGGCAGAGTTCCTCGACTGGGCAGCCGAGACTGGCTTTGAGTGCGTTGAGCTGCAGAAATTGGACCTGTGGCCGGAGGACTGCGACAACCCGCACGCGGAGGCGGAGAAGGTCATGGCGATGATGCAAGAGCGAGGCATTAAGGCCTCGGTCGTCTCCGTGGGCAATGACTTCGTCGTCCTGGACCCCGACGAGGTCGCCTACCAGATGGAGCAGGTACGCACGGTCTGCGAGCTGGCCCAGATCGTGGGCACCGACGTCCTGCGTACTGAAGGGGGCAGCCCCAAGGACGAAGTGCCCGAAGACAGACAGGCTGAGGCTATCATCGGCTGCTGCCAGCGAGCGCTGGAATTCGTTGAGCCGATGGGGATGAATCTGGCCATTGACAACCATGGCCTCGTCAGTAATAATGCGCCGCTGCTCCTGGAGGTTATCCGCACGGTTGACTCGCCCCATGTGGGCAGCAACCTGGACACGATGAACCTGCGCTGGTATGGCTGGACTGTGGAAGAGTGCGACGAGTTCTATCGCGAGCTAGCGCCCTACGTTATGCACACGCACATGAAAGATGGCACGGGCGCCCGGGAAAACTACGTCGGCGCAGCACTGGGCGAGGGTGAAATTCACCTCGATTACGCAGTGGCACAACTCCAGGCCGTCGGCTATGATGGCGTCTGGTGCGCAGAGTACGAGGGGCCAGAGGTCGCCGAGGGCGTTGGCTACGGCAAGTGCCTGGAGTGGATGCAGGCGAATATCAAATAAGCAGCAGGTAACAACGGATAACGGCATGCAACGACAGATACAGGTGGATGACACCAGCGAATGGTGTAGCGACATCGCACTCCGTCGCTTCGGTGTTGCCTGAACTGGGGAAATCTCGTATAGTTAGATAGAAGCTGGCAAGTCCACTGGTTCTATTCTCGAGACAAGGCCTGCTATGGGCGTGCGCCTGACCGTTCTGGGTAACATCAACATTGATTTCGTGGTGGCAGCCGACCGATTGCCCCAGCCGGGCGAGACCTTGCGTGCCCCAGGCGAGTTCAAGATCGTCCCGGGTGGCAAGGCAGCCAATCAAGCGGTGGCAGCCGCTCGCCTGGGCGCTCAGGTCACTCTGATTGGCTGTGTAGGAGAAGACGCTTTCGGGCCGGCGCTGGTTGAGAACTTCCGGCGGGAGAATATCAACACCGACTTCATCGAGCGGGACGAAGAGACGACTACCGGCGCGGCCTTCATCACGGTCTTGCCGGACGGGCAGAATTGTATCATCGCCGTGCTGGGTGCGAACCTTCGCTGCACTGTGGAGCAGGTCGAAGCGGCCGTCAGCGAGATTGAGCACAGTGATCTGTTGCTGGTGCAACTGGGCGTGCCGCCGGAAGTAGTGGACCGCGCCATTCAGATCGCCGTGGACCGCGAGGTGCCGATTCAGCTTGATCCCAGCCCCATCAGCGACGAACTGCCGCAACTGTGGCGCCGTGCCCATATCCTGCTACCCAACGAAACGGAAGCCGGTCACCTGACGGGCGGCGAGGTGGTTGACGTCGTCTCCGCTGTCGCGGCGGTCCATCGCCTGCGCGAGATGGGCATAATGATCGCCGTCGTCACCATGGGGCCAGCCGGCTGTCTAGTAGCCAGCAACGGGGGAACGCACCTGGTGGACGGCTACCGGGTCGAGTCAGTGGACACTACCGCCGCCGGTGACGCCTTTGCCGCTGCTCTTGCCATCGGCATAGCCGAGGAGATGCCAATCGTCGAAGCGGCCGTCTTCGCCAACGCCGCTGGTGCCTTGGCCACAACGGTGCCCGGTGCCCAGCCCAGCCTGGCCCGACGGAACGATGTGGAAGCCTTCCTCGTCGAACATGGCGGTGTGGCGGGGGCGGAAATCCACGAACTGTGACTTGCCGCGCATGCAGCTCAGGAACGGGGCATGGCACTGAATTCGTTGCCCGTGGGCCGGGGCGTCGTAAGCTGGCAGGAAGCCAACACTAAGCAGCAACTGTTACTCTTTCCCTGAACCACTATTCATCTGTATCCCGAGGCCGACCACTTGTGTCTGAAGATACCATTCGCATCCGGGGCGCTGCCGAGCATAATCTCCGCAGCGTTGACCTCGACTTGCCCAAGAACAGTCTCATCGTCTTCACCGGAATCAGCGGATCGGGCAAGTCGTCTCTGGCCTTTGACACCCTCTTCGCCGAAGGTCAGCGGCTCTATGTCGAGTCGCTCTCGGCTTACGCGCAGCAGTTCCTCCAGGATATGCCTCGGCCCCAGGTAGATAGCATCGTGGGGCTGGCTCCTGCGGTAGCGATTGACCAGGCCAAGCGGAGTCACAACCCGCGCTCGACTGTGGCAACCCTTACGGAGATCTATGACTACCTGCGCGTGCTGTTTGGGGCTATCGGCATCCCCCACTGTCCCAACTGCGGGCGTGAAGTCGGCGCCCAGAGCCGCGACAGCATCGTCCAGCGCATTGTGGCCCTGGCCCACGCAGGTAGCCTGCAGATCCTCGCGCCCATTGAGCGGGGCCGCCGGGGGCAGTTCAAGGAGTTGTTCGCCGACCTCCACCAGCAGGGCTATGCGCACGCCCGAGTTGACGGTGAGTTCATCCGCCTGGCCGAGCCGCCGGAGCTGGACCGCTACCGCCGCCACGACATCGAGGTAGTCATTGATCGGTTGCCCGCCGCTGCCCCGCCCCCCAGCCGAATAGGCGAGGCAGTGGACATTGCCTGCGACATCGGTGAGGGAAGTCTCATCGTAGTTCAGGAGGGCGCACCGGACCTGCTGCTCAGCCGCAATTTCGCCTGCGATGGCTGCCAGACCAGCATCCCCGAGCCGACTCATACTTCGTTTTCGTTCAACAGCCCCCGCGGAATGTGCCCGAGGTGCGAGGGTCTGGGCATAGCCCGGAGCATTGACCCCGACTTGTTGGTCGCCCACCCGGAGAGGTCGCTGGCCGAAGGCGCAATACCACTGCTGGGGTCGCTGCGCAGCCGGCGCCGCCGTCACTGGTACGAGGGTGTCGCCAAGCATTACGGATTCAGCCTGGATACGCCGTGGCCAAAGCTCGGCAAAAAGCAACGCTATGCCTTGCTATACGGCTCCGGCGAGGAGCTGGTTGAGTACTATTTCCGCCATCCCCGGCACGGCTGGGAGTGGCGCCACGCAGACGCCTGGGAAGGCATTATTCCCCGGCTTATGCGGCGCTACAAGCAAGCCGTGTCGCGACCGCTGCGCAAGCGCTTCGAGGAGGTCATCCGCGAGCGTCGCTGCCCGGATTGCCACGGACAGCGGCTCCGGCCCGAAAGCCTGGCGGTGACCATCGCGGGCAGATCAATCGCCCAGATCACGCAGCTTACGGTGGCCGAGGCCGGTCAGTTCTTTGTCAACCTTGAGCTTACCGATACCGAGGCACTCATCGCCGAAGATGCCCTTAAGGAAATCACCCAGCGGCTGTCGTTCCTGAAGCAGGTCGGCCTACACTACCTGGCGCTGGACCGCACCGCGCCTACCCTGTCCGGTGGGGAGGCGCAGCGTATTCGCCTGGCCAGCCAGGTCGGCAGTGGGCTGGTGGATTGCCTGTACGTGCTGGATGAGCCCAGCATCGGCCTACACTACCGCGACCAGGGCCGTCTCCTGGAGGCGCTCAAGCACCTGCGTGACCTGGATAACACGGTCATCGTCGTCGAGCACGACGAGCAGACGATTCTCAGCGCTGACCACGTCGTGGACTTCGGCCCGGGCCCAGGTATCCAGGGCGGCTCTATCGTCACCCAGGGGTCCGTTACCAGGATCAAGAACGACCGCAATTCGCTGACCGGCGACTACCTGGCCGGACGGCGCACTATTCCCCTGCCTCAGGCGCGCCGCGAGGGCAACGGTGCCCACCTCACGCTTTACGGAGCACAGCATAATAACTTGAAGGATCTCACCGTCGAGTTCCCGCTGGGCCGATTCATCTGCATCACCGGTGTCTCCGGCTCAGGCAAGAGCTCGCTGATTGCCGATACACTCTATCCGGCTCTGGCCCGAGAGCTTCACCGCGGTGAGATCGAGCCGGGCAAGTTCTCTGGACTGGAGGGCGGGGACAACGTCCGCAAGGTGGTGATGATTGACCAGTCACCCATCGGTCGCACCCCGCGCAGTTGCCCGGCTACTTACACTAAGGTTCTTGATGACATCCGGCGACTGTACGCGCACCTCCCCGAGTCGCGAGTACGCGGCTATCAGTCTGGCCGGTTCAGCTTCAACGTCAAAGAGGGCCGCTGCCCACACTGCGACGGCTACGGAGCGATCAAACTGGAGTCGGACTTCCTCGCCGACGTCTGGGTCCAGTGTGAGGAGTGTAGCGGGCGGCGCTTCGACCGCGAAACCCTGGCCATCGAGTACCGGGGCGCAAGTATCGCCGACGTGCTCGATATGGAAGTCAGTCGCGCGCTCGAGCACTTCGCCAATGTCCCTAGAATCAAGCGAGTGCTGCAAGTAATAGCCGATGTCGGCCTGGGCTATATCAAGCTGGGCCAGCCAGGCACGACGCTCTCGGGCGGCGAGGCCCAGCGCGTCAAGCTAGCCCGGGAGTTGGCCCGAGCGGCGCAGGGCGGCGGCCTTTACTTGCTCGACGAGCCGACTACGGGCCTGCACTTCGAGGATGTTCGGCACCTGCTCGAGGTTCTTAACCGCATGGTGGACACAGGCAACACAGTCATCGTCATCGAGCACCACCCGGACGTCATTAAGACTGCCGACTGGGTGATTGATCTGGGACCCGAAGGCGGCGAGGATGGCGGAGAGATCGTCGCTACTGGGACCCCGGAGCAGGTCGCCGCCTGCGCAGAGTCATATACCGGCCAACTGCTACACCAGATACTGGACGGCAACGGCCAACAACTCAAAGTAGGGCGCGTCGGCAGCCGGCGGCTGCGCCGCCGGTCCAGAACAGAAGCCATCGAGGTCTGGGGCGCGCGGGAACATAACCTGAAGAATATCGAAGCAAAGATCCCCCGGCGGCAGATGGTCGTATTCTCCGGCGTCTCGGGGTCCGGCAAGACCTCCCTGGCTATAGATACCGTCTACGCCGAGGGTCAGCGGCGCTTTGTGGAGTCGCTCTCCTCCTACGCACGCCAGTTCGTGAGCGAGATGCCCAAGCCCAAGGTGGACCGGGTGGCGGGCCTGTCGCCGGCTATCGCCATCGACCCGCGTAACACCGTGCAGACGCCGCGCTCGACCGTCGGCACGCTCACCCAGATCTACGACTACCTGCGCGTGCTCTATGCCCGCCTTGGTATTCCGCACTGCCCACAGTGCGGCAGCAACCTGGGCGCTGCTTCCGTGGACGACATAGTCGCTCGGCTCCTGACCAGCCTACACCGCCAAGAGATAATCATACTGGCCCCGCTTCCGCTCAAGCCCACCGAGGATTACCAGGAAGTGCTAGATCGGCTCCAGAAACAGGGCTGGACGCGGGTGCGCGTGGACGGCGCGATCCACCGCCTGCCCCTGGAATCGCCCCTCGATCGCCGCCGTCGGCACTCTGTCGAACTGGTCATTGATCGCCTGCGTGTAGCCAAGATACGCCGCGCTCGGGTCGCTGAAGCCGTCGAGCAGGCCCTGGCAATTGGTCAAGCCCGAGTCATCGTAATCCGAGCAGGACAGGGGGCCGGGAGCGATGAAGAGCTTAGCTTCGCCAGCGACCTCTCCTGTCCGAATTGCGGGATTGCCTATGCGGAGTTAGAGCCCCGCAGCTACTCATTCAATCATCCGCAGGGCTGGTGCCCGGTCTGCCAGGGCTTGGGCACCCAGCCGGGCGTAGACCCAGCAGCACTAGTGCCCGATGAAGGCAAGCCCCTGATGGAGGGGGCGGTCAGCCTGTGGGGACCGGTGGAACCGGGCAGCCTTCTTCACAGGCTGCTGGCCGCCGTCGCTGACCAGGCCGGCTTCAGCCTCCATCAGCCCTTTACTGAATTGACCGATTCCCAGCGGGACCTGCTTTTCTACGGAAGCGACGAGCAATTCGCAGTTGATGGGATGACTCTACGCTTCACTGGCCTCGTGGAGGGCGTGCGTTCGGCTGTGGCGCTGGGCGAGGATAGCCGGCGGCGCTTTGCCCGGGCGTGGACCGAGGTCACCTGCCCGGCCTGCGCGGGCGGGCGCCTGCGCCCGGAGCCTGCTGCAACCCGATTCCGCGGACATACACTGCCGGAGCTGTGTCGACTGTCTTTGCGCGAATGCTTGAGCTTCTTCGAGTGCCTGGAACTGACCCCTTCCGAGGCGCAACGCGCGGCTGAGATTCCCGCCGAAATCATGGGCCGACTACATCTGCTGGTGGATATCGGGCTTGACTACCTGCCCCTGGACCGGCCCGCCGCAACGCTGTCCGGCGGCGAGGCCCAGCGCGTGAAGCTATCCGGCCAACTGCGCTCGGGGCTGACTGGCGTGCTCTATGTGCTGGATGAGCCGACCGTTGGTGTACATCCCCGCGACAACGAGCGGATGCTGGCGGTGCTGCGTTCGCTGCGCGATCTGGGCAATAGCCTGATCGTCGTCGAGCACGACCCCCAGACCATTCGTGAGGCCGACTACATTGTTGACTTCGGGCCAGGGGCAGGTCGCGACGGCGGCGAGATCGTGGCCCGGGGAACCTGTCGCGCGATCGGGCGACGCAGATCACCCACCGGCCGCTATCTGTCCGGGAAGCTGGCCGTGCCGATTCCTCAACCTCGCCGACCCATAGAAGGAAATGGCCACTTACGCATAGTCCAGGCGGCGCATCACAATCTCAAGAACATAGATGTGACGATCCCGCTGCGGCGTCTCGTCTGCGTAACTGGGCCGTCTGGCTCAGGCAAGAGCTCGCTGATCGAGGAAATCCTCTATCCGGAGCTGGCTTGGCGGCTGCACGGCAAGGCGACGTCGCCAGGCCGTCATCGCGACATCACCGGCATCGAGAACCTCGATAGGGTTATAAACATTGACCAATCGCCGATTGGCCAGTCACCGCGCTCGAACGCTGCTACTTACATCGGCATCTTTGACCTGATCCGCCGATTCTATGCCAACTTGCCCGAGGCGCGTATGCGCGGGTATACGCCCGCCTGGTTCAGCTTTAACAAGCGGGCCGGCCGCTGTCAGCGCTGTGCGGGGATGGGCGCAATCCACGTCGAGATGCACTTCCTCCCTGATGTCTGGGTGACATGCGAAGAATGCAACGGCCGCCGCTACAAGCCAGAAATACTGGATATCGAGTACAAGCACCGCAGCATTGCGGACATACTGGAGACGACTACCGCCGAGGCGCTGGGGCTGTTCGAGGTTTTCCCCAGGCTACGGCGGATGCTCGAGGTTATGTGTCAAGTCGGTTTGGAATACCTGCCCCTGGGGCAAGCCGCGCCGACGTTGTCGGGGGGTGAGGCCCAACGCGTCAAGATCGCCCGGGAGTTGGCCCGTCCTATCCGTGGACGTACGCTCTACCTGCTAGACGAGCCGACTACTGGCCTGCATCCGGCCGATATTGTCAAGCTCCTGGGTGTACTCAATCGGCTGGTAGACCAGGGCAATACGGTACTGGTCATCGAGCACAATCTTGACGTGATCAAGACCGCCGACTATGTAGTGGACCTGGGGCCGGGCGGTGGTGACGACGGGGGGTATCTCTGTGCCGCCGGCTCACCCGAAGATGTCGCCACCACTGAGGGCTCGCCCACTGCTCCCTACCTGCGCGCAGCGCTCGAGTCCAGCCCCCGCCAAGCGCGCGAGCAGCTCACGGCGCCGGAGCTTATGGTGACCGCACCAACCAGGGATACGATCAATATACAGGCCGAAGTCAAAACCCCGTGGGAGCGGAACCCAGTTGAGTGGCATGTGCAGCAGCAACTGGCTGAGGACGGTGAGCCACGCGTCTGGGACACGGAGGCGTTGCTGGTGCTGAGGGAGCTGATCAATGCTCTGTCCCAGCCCCCGAGTCAAGACTGGGCGGATGCGCAGTACGCGCAGTATAAGCTGGAGGGCGCTAAGCACTGGTTCGTGCGCGCGCGCACCGACAAGAAGTGGTACTTGGACCTGCAATTGCGCACCGAGAAGGGGCTATTCGACGAGGAGCAGCTTGCCGAGCAACTATCCCTGCCCACCTGGAACGAGATCGAGGAGCTGCCCAAGTATGGCGAGGGATCACGCGTGCGGGTGCATACGCGTGCGGCAGGCTACGACCGAGTCAGCCTGCAGATCTTCGCGACCGATGAATTGCGGCAGCCGCAGTTTGCTCGCTTCCTATCTGCCTGCTACGAGGGTTATCTACGTCTGGTCGGGCAGGGAGGGAAATGATGGCGGCACAGTTCCCCTCGCGCCTGCTGTTCAAGATCACGGCTGACTGCCCGCACGTCGAGCAGCCGCTGCGCAGTTCACCTGAGGACTGGCCTGGCCCGGCGCTGCCGCCACTAGGGGAACTCGACGGCGAAGAGGCGTTTGCTCAGGTGCACGTCTGCTGGAACGGAAGCGGGTTGTATGTGGCCGCGCAAGTCCCTAAGTTGGGGCCCATCGTGGGGAACCGGCGCCGCCCCGCCTCTGGGGATGGTATGCAGCTATGGATTGATGCCCAGCCCGATGACAGCCGCCACCGGGCCACTCCGCACTGTTACCACTTTGTCATCTTACCGCAGGTCCCGGGCGGGGCCGGACCGGTCGCCTGGCAGCAGCATATCCGGCGGGCCCGAGGCCGCCCGCGACTGGGTGAGCCCAGTTCAATACGAGTGGAGGTCAAGCGCCTGGAGGGAAGCTACCGGATGGTGGTAGGACTGCCCACAGGAGACTGCCTGGACTGGTCGCCGCAAGCGAACGCCGAGGTCGGCTTCAACTATTTGATTCATGATACCGCCGCCGGCCGCCAGCTCTGGAGCTGTCCACACCCAGCCCCTTACCCATACGACCCCAGCTACTGGGGCCGCCTACGACTGGTCAAGTAACCTTATGGGAGCCATCCGGGAGCTATTCCAGGAAGCTTCCGAGGAGCGCCAGCTCTGCTTCATTGGTCCACATACTGCCTGGCCCTAACTTGGCAGCGACTTGCGGGAGGGCTTCGTGTAGCTCGTCCAGGCGGGTCAGCGGCAGGCCCTCGATCTGCGGGTAGATGATGATCTTGCCCGGCACGGCGCCTTCCTGAACTGCCTTCATCCCTTCATGAGCCGCCTCGATGCCACCGATCGCCCCCACGGAGCGATTGGGCGATAGCTCGCCCGCCTCGGTCATACGCAGCGTCGCCTCCAAGTCGTGGATACGCGAGCCACTGGTGCCGGTGAAGCGAACGTTATCCAGCGCGATAGGACTGAGGTCTACCTGCGCCATCGTGCCCCGGGGCATTCCGGCAAAGAAGTTAATGACTCCCCCGGGCGCGATATACTGGACAGACTGGAGGGCCAGCGCCGGCACCGGCACGAGCACCACCACATCATCAAACCCGTCTGGCGCTATCTCACGAAGGCGGTGGTCAAAGGCATCCTCGCCAAGCTCCTGGGGATTTAGGCAGACGAGCTGCTTGTCCTTGTCCACCGCTACCGGCCCGAACTGCTCGCGGAGCGTCGCCAGGCGCTCTGGCGAGATATCCGTGGCAACCACGACCTGGGGACCCTCGGTACTCTCCAGAGCGAGCTGCACGTGCATCTGCCCCATCGGTCCGGCACCACCGACGATGAGGGCATTACCTGCCGGTGCGAGCTGGGGATTGCGGCTGGCGGTGTATGCTTCAGATATGTCCGGCCCGCGACAGCCCAGATAGCGGATATAGTCGTAATGAATCCGCCCCAGATCAATCTCAACTGGCCCGGCAAGCGGCTCCTCAGCAACCAGGACCAGCGCCCCATTGCGGCCCAGAGCCGCCGCGCTCGCCTCGATCAGCTCAGCTTGCGGCCGCCCCAGCAGAATGATGTCATTGAACCCGTCAGCCGCCTCCCTGCCCTTGATCTCAGCGACCGCTGCACCAGAGGCCAAGCTCACCTCCTCAAGCGCGGCACCCCACTTCTCAGCCGCTGCCTGCAACTCCTCGAGGAGCGGACCGGGTCCTGAGGTAACAAGAATCGTGGCCGGCCCCCGCTCGGCTTCGGTCAGTGCCCCCAGCGCGAAATCGCCCGCCTCGTTGTCAGCGATAATCCAGGTGACACCACCAGGCTCCAACTGCCGGCGGAAGTCAGTGCGGTACGCGTGGACCACACAGGCCCACGGCTCGGACAGCGCCGTCTCTGCATACCCGGTCTGGGACTGTACTGGAATCACGTACAGGCCCTCGTCGCCTCGGAGAAGCTCATCGCCGAGCAGAACATACTGCTCCAGCGCGCCGGGGAGCATGTAACCGAAAGCGAGGTTGACCCCCTGGTAGAACACATCAGCCTGGACCACAAAACGGTCACCGCTAGTGAACTCGTCGGTGAGATCGGCGCCGACCTTTGCGATAGTCAGCGCCGCCTCGTGTCCCGGCACAATGGGATCATTGGCCAGGTCCCGGCCGTGAAGCCGGGGATGGGCCGGGCCGAGCTTGAGGATCTTCACGTCACTGAAGCAGAGGCCCGCCGCATCCACTCTGGCCAGCAGCTCATTCGGACCAGGCTCCGGGACCGGTATTACTACCGGCTGGCCGTCCCGGCCGAGATTCTCCATCCCCGCGCCGAACATCTGCCAGGCCTTCATCTGCCGGGGAACCTGCCATTGCCCAGAACGGTAGCTTGCGCCGAAATCACTCATCTCTCTCCCCACCAACAGCATAGCTGGTCATACAATGACTCGGCGGAAGCACGTATGAGCAGCCCAACAGCAGCCCGCGCTCTAGTGCTTGGTAATAGACAGCCCGACGACCGGGCGGTCCAGGTCCGAGTACCCGAAGTATGCGAGGACAACCCAATCCTCCTCACCGCCAGGATCAAGGCCGCTTATGGCCAAACCAGCATTGGCGTTGAAGCCGTCGTATTCCGCCACGACGGTGATCGTCTCATCAAGAACCACCGACACCCCGCCGAAGGGACTGCTATCAAACCGTCCGTCGCCCCAGCCTACTGTCAAGTATCCATCAAACAGATCTCGAACCGGCCGGGTGGCCACACCGTATATCGAGCGCGCCCCGTACATAACCCCAAGGCGCCTCTGGCGCTGATTGAGTATGTCCTGTACGCCGACGGCGAACGCCCAGCCGCCGTTATCCCCGGGGACTAACTGGTACTGGAAGTTATAGGCCTCCTCGACTTTGCTGCCAGTGGCCATAAACGAGCTGTAGAAACCGCGGCCTGGCCTCCCCCAGCCCATTCCCAGAAAGGCCGTACCGTTGACGTCATCGCCACTGAAACCCACTTCCACACTGCCGGTGTTGCTGCCGCTGTTGCCGCCTATTATCCAGTTGCCTTTGGTTGGCGTGTAGGCGACGGGGACGTTCTGTTGGAGGGCACCGGCGAAGCCGACCTGGCCTTGCGGGCTAACCCCAAACAGGTTACCTGGCAGACTCGAAGAGTGCCGAAACTGATAGAACTCGTCCCAATCGGTGGCTGCCCCTGCCGGAACTACAAACAGTCCCATCACAACGACTGAAACGGCGACAATCAGCCCGATCACCACAAGCCCGGCGTCTGCCCGACGCGTTACTGGACTCAGATTGCTCATTGCCTTCTCCTTCCGGCTGCTGCTTATTAGTATACTGCTTTACCGGGGTAGCTTCCGTTCGAACTCCACCAGGCGCTTCTCCACGCGGCTCTGGCGCAGGGCATTGGTCAGGTCGCCCCGGGTGCGCTCGACCATGCCCCGCAGGGCATCAGAGCGTCCCCGCAGGCCGTAGCTGATAGCATTGGGATAATCGAAACCCATGACTACGCGGTAGATCTCGTCCATCGCATCGAGATAATCCTCCGCCTCTTCCGCACGGTCTTCGCGAATCAGGTCGAGAAGGTGACGGCGGAACTCACCGCCGGCCTCGGCCAAGCCATTAAGCCAGGGCGCGTAGTCGATCTGGAGTTCTTCGGGGGTGGGTAGAGGGTCACCAGCTATGACCGCGCAAGTGATAGCCGCCTCCGCGTATTCTTTTTCGGCATCGGCGACGAACCCGCCGTGGCGCAGGCGGGGGTGGTCTGCCACCGCCTGGATCATCCGGGCAGTGATCTCACGCGTCTCCGCCAAGAGTCGCTGCGTCTCCTCCTTTTCCTGGCGATGGACACTGCGGATACAGCTCGAGGCTGTGCGGACGACGCGGCGGGAGAGATTATAGGCCCCTTCGCGGGCCTCGTCCTGCTGCTGAAAAGACTCCCGGATTCGGTGGCATATTTCTGTTAATCCACTAAGAATGGCTAATCACCTCGCAAGGGTTGCTCTGCTACAAGTTCGGCACCACGCTGCAGCGCCGCCATATTCAACGGAATATATTCGTGATAGCGCTCGGGGAGCACCTTGTGGAGTGCCCGCTCAATGAATCGGCGGGCCACCACGCCGGTAGCGCCGACGAATGCGCCAAGTAGGATCATATTGACCGCCCGCTCACTGCCCAACTCAGCGGCGATTTCGTTGGCGGGGACAGCCACAATCTTCACGTCATCGCGCTCGAAGTCAGTGCCAGCAAGGGACGAATTGATCACCACCAGCCCGCCGGGCCGCAGGCCGGGCAAGTGCATTGCCACCGCAGCGCGGTCCATCAGGATCATGTCAGCATCCCCACCAACTACCGGGCTGCCAACTGGACCGTCGGCGATAACCAGCGTGCAGGTTGTCGGACCGCCGCGCACCTCCGGGCTGTACAGGGGAAACCAAGACAGCTCCAAGCCGGCCTCCAGAGCTGCCTCAGCCAGAATCTGGCCAGCCAACTGGACTCCCTGTCCCCCGATTCCCGCCATGAATACTTCCTGTCGCATCAATATCGCCTTCTATCGCCGCCCGATTCTGTGGGAGCGGCACCCTTGCCGCGACGACACCGACATTCGTCACAAGTCGGGGCAAGGGTGCCCCTCCCACAATGAATGCCGATAGGTGGTTCTATCTGCCTATTCTCCCGCCTCGAGCTTGTCCACAAACACCTTCAGCGGATATTGCTCGAGCATGACCTCTTCAATCCACTTCAGCGCTTCCAGCGGCTTCATGTGCCACCAGGTGGGACAACTGCTCACCAGCTCTACCAGCGAAAAGCCCAGCCCGTCCATCTGTGTCTGGAAGGCTTTCTTCACGCTCCTCTTGGCCTGACGGACGTATTTGGGACTGGTCATCGTCCCCCGCTCCAGGTAAGCCACGCCAGGTATCTGGGCAAGCAACTCGCAGACATTCAACGGGAAACCGCCCTGCTCGATGCTGCGACCGCGGGGCGTGGTCGTAGTCTTTTGCCCCATCAGGGTGGTCGGCGCCATCTGCCCCTGGGTCATGCCGAAGACAGCGTTGTTTATGAAGATCACTGTGAAGTTCTCTGCTCGGGCAGCGGCGTGCATAACCTCCGCCAGCCCGATTGCCGCCAGGTCACCGTCGCCCTGGTAGGTGAAGACTATCGTGTCGGGTTCGCAGCGCTTGATACCGGTGGCTACCGCCGGGCCCCGGCCGTGCGCGGCCTGCACCGCGTCGGTGTCAAAAAACTCGTACGCAAATACCGAGCAGCCCACCGTGGCAATCGCGACGGTCCTCTGCTTGATACCCAGTTCATCGAGCACCTCCGCAATCAGCCGGTGGGCAATACCGTGTGTGCAGCCCGGGCAGAACCGCATCGGGGTATCGGTCAGGCTGTCCGGCCGCGTATATATCGGTTCCCTTGCCTCGGTCGTAGCCAAGCACGTTGCCTCCTCCGTGAGTAAGCTCTGGACGCCAGCAGCGATGCGCTGCTTCTTCACGCCATTGCGATGATGCGCTCGGCAACTTCCGCGGGTGTCATCACTGCGCCCCCGGTGCGGCCCATGAACTCCACCGCGCAAGCCCCCTCGATGGCCAGGCGCACGTCTTCGACGAACTGCCCCATTGATAGCTCCACCACGAGGACCTTTCTCGTTCGCTCCGCCCAATCGCGAATGACCTGTGAGGGGAAGGGGAAGAGACTGATCGGGCGGATTAGACGCGCTGATATTCCCGCCTCAGTCGCGCGCTCGACCGCCGTCTGGCAGATGCGCGCACTAATGCCGTAGGCACAGACCAGGATCTGCGGTTCGTCGGCGCCGTGCTCGGTCCAGCGCGTCTCATCCTCGGCGGCTTGCTGGTAGCGGTGCTCAATGCGCCAGTTGACCTCCTCCAACACCTGTGGGTCAATCCACAACGAGTTAACGATATTGCGTTCGCGGCTCTCCGCGCCCCTTCCCACCGCCCAGGGCGGCTTCTCCTTCGGCGGGTCACGGCGCTCGTGTAGCTGGCACGGCTCACGCATGCTTGCCAAGACGGCGTCGGCCAGGATCATGACGGGGTTGCGATACTTCTGCGAAATGGGAAAGGCCTCTCCGGTCAGATCGTAGACCTCCTGGATGCTGAACGGGGCGAAAGTCAGACAGCGACCATCGCCGTGTCCAGCGCCGCGCGTGGCCAGCCAGTAGTCAGACTGGGCCGGCGCGATATTGCCCAGTCCCGGCCCACCCCGCACCATATTAACCACCACGCCGGGCAGTTCCGACCCGATCATATACGACAGGCCTTCCTGCATCAGCGAGATACCCGGCGAAGACGACGTGGTCATTGCCCAAGCACCCGTGGCTGCTGCGCCATAGACCATGTTTATTGCCGCGACTTCGCTCTCCGCCTGGATGTAGACGCCGCCGATCTCGGGCAGGTGTTCGGACATGTACTCAGGGATCCGGTTCTGCGGCGTTATGGGGTAGCCAAAGAAATTCCGACAACCACCCGCAATAGCGCCCTCGGCGGCCGCTTCATTGCCAGTTATAAGCTCGCGCTCAGGCATTCGCCGGCGCCTCCACCTCGACCCGGTAGATCTCGATGCAAGCTTCGGGACACATTAGCGCGCAGCTCCCGCAGCCGGTGCAGTCGTCCTGAGAGACGATACGGGCGGCGTGAAAGCCGGCCTCGTTAAGCTCGGGATTCGTCTCGATAACGCTCTTGGGGCAGAATTCAATGCACAGGCCGCATGACTTGCAGCGCTGCTGGTCTATGACAATCTTGAACATGAAGCTACTTCATTCCTCAACATCAGTTAGTAAGGCCCCGGACGGCGCGGAGTAGATAACCTGCTAGCGTTCCAACCCCCAGCGCAGCTTCGCGTGGAGCCGTGCGAAGAACGATCCACTGTCAATCCTCACCAGTTGCGCCCGGAACGGCGCTCGCTCGATAACCACAACGTCTTGCGAAGTGACGTCAACATCCTCCTGGCCGTCCACGCTCAGGCGGGCCGTCTCGGTCTCACCGTCATGTTCCTGGACTGCTACGACGATAACCGAATCAGCGCTGAGGAGCAGGGGCCGCAGGTAGAGCGTATGTGGACAAATCGGGTTGAGAATGAAACAATCTAGCTCGGGGTCCACCAGCGGCCCGCCCGCAGACAAGTTATACGCCGTCGAGCCAGTGGGCGTGGCGACGATCAGTCCATCGGCCGGGTAGACTGCAACCCGCTCACCATCCACATGCGTATCCAAGCGCACCATGCGGCGGGGATAAATCCGCGAGATAACGGCGTCGTTTAAGCCCACAAAGCTCGCCGTCACCTGCTCACCCCGTCGCACCTGCACCGAAAGCATCAATCGCTCGCGAATCTGGTAGTCGCCGGCCAGGAGCCGGTCGAGCTGTTCTAGCACCACGGCGGGCCGCGCCGCCGCCAGGAAGCCAAAGCTGCCCAGATCAACACCCAGTACCGGTACACCGCTGGGCCCGGCCAGCCGCGCTAGGCCCAGGAGCAGTCCGTCGCCGCCCATAACGATGACTATGTCCGACTCGGCGACCAGCTCTTCGCGCGAGCGTCGCGGACAGCCGGTCGGGCAGCCCTCGTCGGTATAGGCGTCTACCAGCACCGCGATGCCCGCATCACGGAGCTTGTCTATCAGCGGATGCGCAAACTCGTGAGTACCCGCTCGGCTCGGGGCGGCAACTAGGCCTACGGTCTTGATATTGGGGACGCCTGGCGCAGAACTCATTAACCCGGTTGCTCCCCTCCCTACTCCTGGAGGCGCTGCAGATTCTCCTGGGCAGGCTTGTAATTTCGATCTATCGCCAGCGCCCGCTCGTACTGCTGCCTGGCCTTGGCCAGCTCGCCCTGGTGCTGATAAGCTGCGCCCAGGTTATTGATGGCATAGATGTATCGAGGATCGGTCTGCAGGGCCGCTTCGAAATGCACAATAGCCTCGGTCACGTCATCCCGATCCAGGAAGATCAGGCCGATGTTGTTGTGGGCCTCGGCATTGCCGGGCTCCCGCTTGGCCACCTGGAGGTACTCGCGGAGTGCCTGAGACTTCTCGTCCCGATCGTAGTAGGCGTTGGCCAGGCCCAGATGGGCCGCCGCACTGCCGGGAAACTTTCTTACAGCAGATTGCCACTGGGCCAGGGCCGCATCCTCTTGGCCCACCTTGGCCAACGACCAGGCCAGATTCAGGTGCGCCACCTCGCGGCGCGGTTCAAGATTGACAGCCTGACTGAAAGCTTCAGCGGCCTCGCCAAACTTGCTCTGCTGGAATCGCACCCACCCGAGGTTGATCAGGCAGTTGACACTCTTGGAGTCAATTGCCAGGGCTTGCTGGTAGGCGAGTTCGGCGGGGGCGTACTGTCTGAGAGCAGCGAGAGCCAGGCCCAGGTTGTACCGCGCAATGAAGCTATCGGGCGCATCCTCTGCCGCCGCCTGGAGGTGATTGATGGCTTCCTCGTAGCGTCGGGCATTATACAGCGCCGTACCCAGGCCCACGCGGGCATCGGTCATAGCGGGGTCACTGGCCAGCGCTGCCTGATAGGCAGCTATCGCCGCCTGGTGGTTACCAGTTTGCAGATACAACGAGCCCAGAGTCGCCGCAACGGCGCTGTTCTGGGGCTGGAGTGTGCGTGCTGCCTCGTATTCACGGATGGCCTTGGCCGTTTCACCCGTGCGCTGGAGAGCATGCCCGAAATTGATGTGCGCCTCGGCATCGTTAGGACTAATCGCCAGCGCCCGGTTGTACTCATTGAACGCCGCCACATAATTGCCCTGGCGGGCCATCAGGTTGGCGAGATTGTAGTGAGCGTCAAAATACTCCGGATTGATCGCCAGCGCCCGGCGATAGTGCTCCTGCGCCTTCTCGATCTGCCCGGCCTGGGCATAGGCGTTGCCCAAGTTGTTGTGGGCGACTTGCGACTCGTCGTCGTGAGCAACTGCCTGCCCCAGACACTCGATGGCCCGCTGAGTATCACCCACCTGCAAGGCCACCGTGCCGGTCCACGCCAGCACAACCGGATCGTTGGGCACCAGTCCCAAGGCCGCCTCGAAGGCCGCTTGGGCACCTCTGAGATCGCCAGCTTCATAAAGCTCGAGGCCTTTCTGGAAATCGTCCAGGCTATCGGTCTGGGCGCAAGCACTGGCGACTGCCAGTCCCACGAGCAGTCCAATCAGGACCACGCCAAGACTGCGTTTCATCTCTAACACTCCCCCTATCAAGTTTGGTCGCCCGCCATCGGCAACACATGTTCTGGGGCGCGTACGATTTCCGTTTCACGGCAGAGTATAGCTGCCGCCTGCACGACGGCCTCGGCATCAATGCCGTAATCAGCACATAGCCGCTCCCTATCGCCAAAGCCAACAAACCCGTCGGGTATGCCCAGGCGCACCAGGCGGGAGTGGTTGAGCCCCCGGTCGCTGAGCAACTCAGCCACCGCCGCACCGAACCCACCGGCGAGGATATTCTCCTCAATAGTTATCAGCCGCCCGATCTGCCCGGCCAGACTGATGATTAGAGCCTCGTCCATCGGCTTGACGAAGCGAGCATCTACTACAGTGGCAGCCCAGCCCTGGGTCTCGAGACTCTCAGCGGCCTCCAGAGCCGTCCCCACGCAATTCCCTACAGCTATTATTGCTATATCATTCCCCTCGCGAAGCACCTTGGCCTTCCCCACCGGCAGCGGCTCCAGCGACGCTGGCCAGTCCACGCCCGGCCCGCAGCCGCGCGGGTAGCGCACGGCAGTCGGAGTCCCCAGGGCAAAGGCGGTGGCCAGCATGCCGCGCAGTTCCGCTTCGTCTGAGGGGGCCATCACCGTCATATTGGGGATCTGGCGCAGGTAGCTCAGGTCGAACACACCGTGATGGGTGGGCCCGTCATCACCTACCAGGCCAGCCCGGTCTATGCCGAAGACTACTGGCAGATTCTGCAGAGCGACATCGTGGATAATCTGGTCGTAACTACGCTGCAGGAAGGTAGAGTATATCGCCACCACCGGTCGCAAGCCAGCGGCAGCCAGCCCGGCAGCATAGGTAACGGCATGTTCCTCGGCCATGCCCACATCGAAGCAACGCATGGGGAAAAGCCGGCTGAAGCGGCGCAGGCCGGTGCCGTCAATCATCGCCGCCGAGATCGCCACAATTCGCTCGTCTTGCTCGGCTAGCTCACAAAGCGTCTCGCCGAATACCTCACTGAAAGTGAGCCGATCGCTCGAGGGGATTCTCTCCCCGTTCTCTGGCACAAACGGAGTAGTGCCATGGAAGCGGCGAGGGTCGTCCTCAGCCGGCTCATAGCCCCGGCCCTTCTGGGTAAGCACGTGGAGCAGCACTGGCCCTTTGAGCCGAGCAGCATGGCCCAGCAGGGCGGTGAGGTGAGCTATATCGTGGCCGTCAATCGGGCCGAGGTAGGTGAAACCGAACTCCTCAAACAGCATCCCCGGCACTACAAGCTGCTTGACGCCCTGTTTGACCCGGTCCATTGCATGGAGCATTTCTTCGCCCATAGGCATACGGCGCAGGATACGCATGGCATCCTGGCGCGCCCGCTGAGAAGCCGGGTGCAGCGTCGCCCGCAGTTGCGCCAGGTACGAGGACAGCGCGCCGACATTGCGACTGATACTCATCTCATTATCGTTAAGCACCACCAGCAGATCCCGCTTCTGCTCTCCGGCCTGGTTGAGTGCCTCCAGAGCCAAGCCACCGGTAAGAGCACCGTCGCCGATAATGGCCACGATCTTCTCGTCCCCGCCGCGCAGGTCCCGTGCAGTAGCAAAGCCCAGCGCCGCCGAAATGGAAGTGCTGCCGTGACCCGTGCCGAAGGGGTCGTGCTGGCTTTCCTCGCGGGTGACAAAGCCCGAAAGGCCACCATATTGGCGGAGCGAGGCAAACTGTTGGCGACGGCCCGTAAGCAGCTTGTGGGCGTAGCACTGGTGGCCCACATCCCAGATTATCTTGTCTTGGGGCGAGTCAAATAGCCGGTGGAGGGCTATGGTCAGTTCGACCGTGCCCAGATTGGGGGCCAGATGCCCGCCCGTGCGCGCCGTCGTCTCAATGATGCACTCACGGATGTCCGCAGCCAGCCGATGCAGCTCGCTTAGGGACAGTGACTTGAGATCAGCGGGTGAGCTTATCTTATCCAGTAGTTCAGACATAACGAGACGCTACTCGAATAGCGGTTCTGCCTCCTGCCCGGGCTCTTCTTCCGTGACGTACTCTTCGATTTGGGTCTCGGCCTCGGTCAGCTTGCGCTCGCAAAGCTCCTTGAGAGCCATGCCCGTCTTGAACTTCGCCAGCGCTTCCTCCAGGGCAAGCTCGCCCACCTCCAACTCGGCGACGATCTCTTCCAGTCGGGTGAGAGCTGCCTCGAATTCTAAATGCTCTATACTCTCCCGCGCTTCGTCCATAATCTAACCCCGGCAGTCTGCCTGAAGCTGAATCGCGCTCACGTCGGCGAGGAGGTCGCCGTCGCTTACCATCACTCGGATTTGCTCACCTCTGTCTACCGCCGCCACCGACTTCACCACCTCACTGTCGCGCTCCCGGCGACAGATAGCGTAACCACGAGCCAACACCCCGGCGGGGCTCAGCGCCGTAAGAGTTGCTGCGGCTGTAGCCACGCGGTTGCTCAGCCCCGACAGGAGCTGGGCCAGCTCTTCGCCCAGCCCGGAAGCGGCCTCGTCGAGCCGCTGCTGCCTCGGCTCCAATAGAACTCGCGGGCGACGTATCACTGGTCGCCGCAGGATCGAGGCCAGTCTCTGCTGGGCCATCTCCATACGGCTCAGTACGCCACTGCGCAGACGCCCAGTCATGCCGGCCAGGTCAGCCAGAAGCTCGGCCTGATCGGGGACGACCAACTCCGCCGCCTCCGAAGGCGTGGCCGCACGGGCGTCGGCCACATAGTCGCTGATCGTAAAATCTGTCTCGTGGCCGACGGCACTGATGACCGGCAAGGGAGAGGCGAAGATCGCCCGGGCGACGCTCTCCTCGTTGAACGCCCACAGGTCTTCCAGCGACCCACCGCCGCGGCCGACGATGATCACTGCCAGCCCTTCGCAGCGAGCGGCAGCCTGCAGCGACTGGACGATACTGGGCGCCGCCCCCTCCCCCTGGACGATGGTCGGGAACAAGACAATCCTAGCCAGCGGATAGCGGCGGGCGATTATCCGGATCATATCCTGGACGGCGGCGCCGGTTGGCGATGTGCAGATCCCAATGCCCCTAGGGAACCGCGGCAGGGGGCGCTTGCGCGCCAGGTCAAACAGCCCCTCCGCCTCCAGCCTGGTCTTGAGGGCCTCGAGACGGGCAGCCAACTCACCGGCGCCATCTGGCCGCATATGGCGGACAATTAACTGGTAGCGGCCCGCCCGCTCGTATACGCTGACATTGCCCGCGGCCACCACCTGTATACCCTCTTCCGGAGCAAAGCCCAGCGTCTGCGCAATGTTGCGGAAACAGACGCAACTGAGCTGGCCGGCTTGGTCCTTCAAGGAGAAGTAGAGGTGCCCGGAGCGGTGGCTGGTGAAATTGGACACCTCGCCACGCACTGTTACCTGCTGGAGCACTTCATCCCTGTCCAACAGGGTTTTGATGTAACCAGTCAATTCGGAGACGGTGAATATCGGCGTCTGCATAATGTTCATGTCTCGGGCGGTGTCGGGCGGCACTCGGTCCTAAGTGGTCAAATTGGCATCACGCTATTGCTGCTCGCCCCCGCAAGTTCCCGGGCCACGGCCCCCAGGATGCCATTGATAAACTTGCCTGAATCCTCGGTGCCATATTCCTTGGCCAGCTCCACGGCTTCGTCAATGCTCACGCCGACCGGCACCTGCGATTCATAGAGCATCTCCGCCAGCGCCATCCGCAGGATATTGCGGTCCACTGCCGGCATCCGCGCCAGCGCCCATCCCTCGGAGTAGTTGCTGATTATCTCGTCTATCGCTGGGGCATGTGCGAAGTAGCGTTGGGCGAGCTGGCACCCATAGTCTTCGATCTCCATACTGAGCTTGATAGCTTCCCGATCCGCCAATCCCCATTGCTCGATCAGTGTCTTCAGCGTACACGCGGCGCGCTCAAAGATGCGGCCCGGCGTCTGGCGACCGACGTCCGCCGCGAAGATTAACGCCAGGCAGAACTCCCGGGCGCGCCGCCGCGCACCTACTTGGTTGGCTCGCGAGCTGTCAGCCACGCTGGACCCATCGCCTTACTTTGGACTCGATTATCAATTCCGCCGCAGTGGCGGTGCTACTCGCCACCCCACCAGGGCTGTTCACTGGCCACGTATAATCGGCCGATTATTGCTCCCACGATGGTCAGGAGCAGCACAAACAGCCCTTGCCAGAGCCCGGTCGAGACAAAGATCACGCCAATGATCAGCGCAAAAGCAGCCCCGATTACGGTCGCGACAATGGTGATGACCGTGCTGATCCATTCTGGTGAGCCGTTCGCTTTTTCCGACCCTTTCATAATGACTATCCTCCTTCGTCTAAGCCCATTCGGCGTTCAATAAAGTGAATATCCACCTCGCCACGCCGGAAATAGGCATTGCCCAGGATGCGCAGGTGGTACGGAATGGTCGTTCTGATCCCGGCAGTCTTAGCGCTTTGGAGAGTGGCTTCCATTCGGGCGATGGCTGCGGGGCGATCCTGGCCCCAGCATATCACCTTGGCTATCATCGGATCGTAGTACGAGGATACCTCACTGCCGCTGGTTACCCCAGTATCCACTCGCACACCGGGCCCGCTGGGGACCTCCCATTCTTCGATGCACCCTGGCGAAGGGGCAAAATCCCTGTCGCCGTCGGCAGCCAGAATCCTACATTCGATAGCATGGCCGTTAAACCAGATCTGGCCCTGCTCACAGATCAACTTTTCACCCGCAGCCACCCGGATCTGTTCCCCGACGATGTCCACTCCCGTAAGCATTTCGGTGACGGGATGTTCGACCTGGATGCGGGTGTTCATTTCGATGAAGTAGAATCGGCCCTTGCCGTCCAGCAGGAATTCGACCGTACCGGCATTGCAATAGTCAACTGTCTCCGCCGCGCGTATCGCGGCCTCGCCTAGCTTGCGGCGCAGACTCCGCGACACCCCCGGTGAAGGTGATTCCTCCAGCAGCTTTTGGTGGCGATACTGTATAGAGCAGTCGCGCTCACCCAGATGCACAACACTGCCATCACGGTCGGCCAGCACCTGCACCTCAACGTGCCGAGCATTCTCCAGGTATCGCTCGATGTACATCTCGCCGTTGCCAAAGGCGTTGCGCGCTTCGCTGGACGCCTGGTCCAGGGCCGCGCCTAGTTGCTCGGGGTTGTGGATAACGCGCAGGCCCCGACCACCTCCCCCGCGTGCGGCCTTGATCATCACCGGGTAGCCCAGGTCCTCGGCAATCTCGCGAGCCTCACCCAGATCACGTACCCCATCAGCGCTGCCCGGCACTACCGGCACCCCGGCATCACGCATGGTCCGTCGGGCCTGCGCCTTATCACCCATACTGGCGATAACCTCGGCCCCTGGGCCGATGAAGACAATACCGCACGCCTCACAGGCCTCGGCGAAGTTAGGGTCCTCCGATAGATTACCGTAGCCCGGATGAATCGCATCAGCACCGGTTATTACCGCTGCACTGATGATATTGGCACTATTAAGGTAGCTGTCAGCGTTGGGCGGCGGGCCGATGCAGACCGCCTGGTCGGCGATTTGCACATGGAGCGAGTTGGCGTCGGCCTCCGAGTAGATGGCCACCGTCTTTATCTTCAGCTCGCGGCACGCCTGCAGTATCCGGCAGGCGATCTCGCCGCGGTTGGCTATCAGAACCCTCTCAAACATGCGCTCTCCTTGGCCAGTTGGGCGCCTTCAGGCCCAAGCCAGCTAACGGCCGGCGGCGTGAAATGTGCCTAGTAGTTCTCATGTCCAGGCGTTCTGCAGCGCACCTTGCCCGTGCGCGGATCATATTCGTAGGCGTAGTCACTCACCGGACACTTCAGCGAGACACTCCATTTATTGCTGAGCTTGGGTGGCAAGCGGCCATCTATTGACTCCATCTGGATCATCTGGCGCAACTGACTGAGATTGTTGCGGCACTCCACGCTTATGCCCGCCTGCCTTGCCTTACCCAGAGTAGTCTGCGCCTCACCCTCAAAGCGAGGCTCAGCTTTCTCCTCCTTGTCCCGCAACCCAAAATATACTGCGGCTAGGGCCGCGAGTAGTACCAACACTACCAGAATCTCGATCAGTACAAACCCCGGACCGCTACCTGGCAACGATCTTGTGGGCCCTCTCATCTTACTGACTCTCCTCCTGGGCCTTGATGCGCATCAAGACATCCCCGTAGTGCACCGGGGAATCGTCTGGCGCCACTATCTCCACCACCTCACCAGCCACTGGACTGATGACGTCAGTCCATTTGCCCAAAGCCTCAAGCGCGCCGACGACCTGGCCTTCGGCGATGCACGTACCCGGCTCGGCCAGCGGTGTGGCCTCGCCCTGGTGCTTGAGGTGGAAAGTCCCCACCAGCTTGGCCTGCACCACCACTAGTTCAGCCTCCGTTGGCGTAGGCGCAGCTGTGGACGGTTCGCCGGTGGCGGAAGCCGAGCTATCTTCGGACTCGACTGCCACCCCATTTATCGTTCGCCGGATTCGCACGAAGCTGTCGCCTTCGCAGACTGATATCTCCGCTGCCGACGACGCCTCCAGCATCTCTACCAGCTCTTGTATCCTCTGGCGGTCCATATGTCAGTCACAACCAATCAGCGCCGCCAGGCTCTTCCCCAGGACGTTCTCGGCCTCGGCGGGTCCGTTGCATATGGAGTGCGCTACCTCGATGTCCCGGCGAATGTCGTCGAGTTGGCGAAAAGGGTAATCAGTGCCGAAGATAACCCGCTCAGAGCCGATCAGTGATATCATATGCTGGAGCAACTCCTGAGGGATGTACCACGCCCAGTCTTTGTCGAGGGTGGAGGTCAGTCCGGCGTAACAGTTCTCGTTGTTGCGGACTACCGCCAGTGCCTCACCGAAGAATTCCCAGCCACCCATGTGCTCGACAATTATCTTGAGCAGAGGAAACTCGTGGGTGATGCGATCAATAAGTATCGGCGTATAGTCCTCCAGGAACCAGCCGTGCACGCCAGTGTGGAAGAGGATAGGCAGATTGAGGTGGGCAGCCTCCTCATAAAAGGGATACGCAGCCTCGTCGTCGATCCGGAAATGGTGCATCGGCGGATGAGTCTTAATCCCTCGCAGTCCCTTCTCCGCGAACTCCTGCATTATCGCCACTGACTCGGGAGCTGTCGGATTCAGGGTCATAAACCCCTCGAGGCGGTCATCGTCGCGGATCTGTTCCCACAGCCACTGGTTGGCCTCGCGGGGACCGTCGAGACCCCTTGGCGAGGGAGCGAAGGCTACGGCCCGGTCTATGCCCAGCTCATCAATTATTTCCCGCAACACTTCGATTGTGCCAAGCGCCGGATTCGCCGCATCCATAGTCCCGGCGGGTCTGACATGACAATGATTCACCAACATCTGCGACTCTCCTATCTTGCGCACTGTCTAGCCCCGAGCCGACCCGCTGTGGGTAAGCTGCCGCCTGCACTGGGCCCGACCAGTCGCGCCGACAAGCTGCTTACTTGGTGCTCACCCTCTCGACGTATGCGCCAGAACTGGTATCCACACGGACCACGTCGCCCTCGCCAACGAACAGGGGGACCGTGACCTTGGCGCCTCCCTCAATTATCGCCGGTTTGTCGCCGCCTGAGGCGGTATCACCCTTGACGCCGGGGTCAGTCTTGATCACGCGGCGCTCCACTGCCTTGGGCGGCTCGATGCCGATAATCTTGCCTTCGTAACTGGTAATGGTTACGGCTTCACCTTCCTTGAGCCAGAGGCGCTGTTCCCCCAGATCTTCAGCAGATAGCTGAATCTGCTCGAAAGAATCCGTGTCCATGAAGTGGTAGCTGTCGCCATCGGTGTAGAGGTACTGGTGTTCACGGCGATCAACGTGAGCGGTCTCGATTTTCTGGTCACTCCGGAAAACCTTTTCGAACACATTGCCGTTTTCTACATCCTTGAGCTTGGTACGCACCAAGCCCCGGCCGCGGCCCACCGGCTGGAAGCCATCCGCCGAAACCACCGCCAGCACACGCCCTTCCAAATCAATGGTCCGGCCCGGCCTTAAATCACCAGCAGATATCAACTCACCTGACCCCCGTCTACCCAGAGAATTGCTGCAGAGCGGTCAACATTACGGATGAAAGTCTACACTAGACACGTCCAAAAGTCAAAGGAACCGCATCCCGGGCAACCGCCATCCGGCAACCCACTACGGGGCACCGCTCAGCAGCTTGCCTTGACAGACGATGATGCCGTGGCTATACTCATAATACTTGGTCGGGGCGTGGCTCAGTTTGGTCAGAGCGCTCGGTTCGGGGCCGAGAGGTCGCCGGTTCGAATCCGGCCGCCCCGACCAGACTGCCCGAGTTTCAACCGGACTCGGGCAATCATGTCATTCAGGCCGGTTATTGTGCAATCCAGGCGGCTTACGGTGAGGAGAAGAACAATGACTCTGATCGGATTCTGTGGACTGGACTGCGCCAAGTGTGAAGGATATCTGGCAACGCAGGCTGGCGACGATGACCAGCCGGCCAAGGTTGCAAAGGAATGGTCCGTACGTTATAGCGCGGATATCAAGCCTGAACAGGTCAACTGTGACGGATGCCGAGCCGAGGGGAGGAAGTTCTTCTACTGCGCCAGTATGTGTGAACTTCGAAAGTGCGGCATAGGGAACGGCGTGGACAACTGTGCCGGATGCGACGAATATCCCTGTGCGAAACTTGAGGAGTTTTTCCAAGTCGCTCCAGAGGCTCGCGCCGCACTTGATGCGTTGCGGGCCTAGTTCTCGATTGACGATGATCTCAGGCCGTTTCTCGCAGAATTCGGTTGACAGTCAGCAGATACAGCCCCGGTGCCTTCAAGAACGGCGTCACGAATGGTGTAATGACCTGGGGCTGCGGTTCGAAGTCCGGACAATCAAGCCGCCGAGACCTCACGAACCGCCGTGTAGCAGCTTATCCAGAGAGGAGAAGATGATGATGCGATCCACACTGTTCGTAGTCGTGCTCGTTGTTGTTACTGCCGTGGCGACGCTGGCGCAAGCACCCCTGGCTATTGAATGGTCGAAGGGCCCGAACATGCTAGCCGCTGAAGCCGGTGGGGCGACCGGGATTATTGGCGAGAAGTTGATCGTCGCTGGCGGGACCTTCTGGCATACGATGCAAGCCAAGCGCTTCGTGAGCTGGACGCAACTCTACGACCTGGCCACTGGCACCTGGAGCATGGGCCCGGATTTGCCGCGCGAAGTGGCCTACACGCTTACTGTCGTCGTGGGGGGGAAGATGTATCTGTTTGGTGGCTACGGGCAGGACCAGGTACCGATCGCCGATGGTTACATCCTCACACCAGTGGCCAATCCGGAGGAGGATGAGGCGGGATTTGAGTGGTCTAGAGGGCCGGCGCTGCCGGAACCGCTGTGCGGCGTGGTGGGTGGAGTGGTGGACAGCGTCATCTATGCTGTGGGCGGCGCGCGGAATTCGGCGTGGACGCAGATATCGAACGCGCTGTACTGCTTGGACACCAGCGACCCGGACGCCGGCTGGAAAACACTGGCGCCAATGCCGGGGCCTCCCACCAGCGGTTACGCCGCAACCACTTGTGGGGGCAATCTGTATCTGTTTGGTGGCTACCGTACAAACAGGGAGCCGCCCTACAATGTGGACGATGCCTACAAGTATGACGCTGCGCAAGACAAGTGGACGCGGATCCGCCGTCTCCCCATCCGAGGGAGGGCGCAGACCGCTCTTGCCTATGACGACCGGTATATCCTGATCTTCGGGCCGCACATCAACTCGGCGGAGGACCGCAAGATTCACGGCTCCGACCACGGCAACAGTGCGGCAGTTATATGCTACGATACGCAGGAGGACACCTACGCATTCCTCCAGCCGATGCCTTTCGCGGTCGTTGAGATCTATTTTGCGCTCAAGGGTAGTGTCCTCTACGGTGCGGGTGGTGAACACCTCTTCAAGATCCGGTCGCCGTACCTGTTTATCGGCAAGGTACAGCGGCTTGCCGTACAGTAGGAGGAGACGCTGACTAGGCACGGGCAATGAGCACTGAGAGACCATCGAATGAGCGACGGCTGCCCAATTTCAAATGGGCAATCCTAGGTTATTTGCTCAGCGCAAGAATAGTAGCAATGAGAACCCTCCCGTACGCCAATCTACCCCAGGGTAAGCTTGTCGTAATCGGTGTCATCGTGATGTTGTCGCTGCTAGCTGTCCACGGTGCCGGCGGACAGACCTCGGCAGGCTTCACGCCCCCTGGCCCGAATCTGGCTCTGGGCAAGTCGTACACGCTCGATCCATCACCCAACTATGACTACTGTACGGACCCGGGTGACAACGAGCAGCTAACTGACGGCAAGGCTGCGGGATATCAGAACCTGGCATTCGGCGGTAGCGAGTGGGAGCAAAAGCTGTTTTGGGTGCAGACTGGCTGTGTCGGTTGCTTGCGTTTGGCTTCTAAACGAGCCATTGTTGACTCCTCCCTGTCGATATGATAATCTGCTTCAGGAGTGAGTCAAGCCGATCGAGGAAGGGAGCTTTAGCGCCGGCCGTAGTCTGCGCAGGGCTACGCCCTGCTCCGCCTCCGGCCGCTCCACCACTGTCCCCCAGGTTACACCTTAGCTAACTGTTCATCCGTGTCCAAAAGGCGCTGAGGTCAGACA
>JAUVXR010000059.1 GCA_030603495.1 bacterium | reverse complement strand
TGCGCCTTGCGTTTGCTGAACAGCATCAAGAAACACATGCCGGACGTGCCTGTTGCGCTTTGCTCGGACCGGAAGATCGGGCCAGAGGACTTGCTGATCGTGCAGCCCGACAGCGACGTGGGCGGGCGTCGGGCCAAGCTGAAGGCATACGAGTTGACTCCAGCAGAGTGGACGGCGGTGCTCTATCTGGACGCGGATACCGAGGTGGTGGCACCGATCTATCGCTACTTTGAGTGGATCGAGGATGGCTGGGAGCTGGTGATCTGCAAAGACCCCCATCTGATGGATACCATGCACGCCTTCGCGCGCCGGCACAACAAGCAGGATCTGGACGAGACCGAGAAGGCGGTGAGCACTCTGCACACTCTCCAGTTGAACGGGGGTGTATGGGCATTCGGTCGGAGCAAGCGGATAGCGGCCTTCTTCAGGCGGTGGCAGGCCGAATGGGAAAGGCACGCGCAGAGAGATCAGGGGGCCCTGATCCGGGCACTGTATAGTGACCCGCTCAAGATGCTGGTGTTGGGCAACGAGTGGAACACATTCCCCAAGTATACAAAAGGGATCAAGACGGCGGGACTGATGCACTATCCAGGCGATGCGCGCCGGTGGCGGGGGATGATCCCCGGGCGGATCGACAGTCCGGAGGCGTGGAGGATGGTGCGGCGCTTTGAGGGGCAGCGGCGTGGCGGGGGGCGGCGGAGGAGCTCTCGGTGAGACTATCTGGCACGCAGGACGAGCTGTGGCGTCAACTGGTCACACCAACCATTGCGGCGGATCTGGCTCTTACGGAGCATGTGCGTGAGAAAATGGAGCCTTACCAGTATGCGGCATTGCACAATCTGACGAGGCAATACGATCGTGGGCACATTTTGGAAATCGGAGGCTTTCTGGGCAGGGCTACATTGGTTATGTCTTTGGCGGCTCCAAGAGCCAAGATCGTCACGCTGGAACCCTATCTGTTTGAGAAGCTCAGCAGCAATACGGCAGGCTTCAAGAATGTGACAATACTCAAGAGCTTTTCCTTCCATTATCTGAGGAAGAATCGGACCATCTGGGATATGGTTTTCGTAGATGGCAATCATAAGCGAGTGGAACAGGATTTGCCCTGGTTCAACCGGCTAAGAGTGGGCGGTCTGATTCTGTTTCACGATTACACGCCCGATGATGCGGTTCGTAGTCGCTGTCCGCATGTGTACGCTGTGGTGAACGATATGGGTGAAAGTCTGGGGCGAGTGCCGGATGTGCTCGTCGTAGATGCTGAGAAGATTGGCATGGCTGGATTTTATCGGCGAAAAGGGGAAACGCTGGCGCTATGAGCCATGTGGTGATAGTGATTCCGGCTCTCAACGAAGTGGCCACGATCGGCATGTTGGTCGCAGCAGCCCAGCAGTTCGGCTCAGTGATCGTAGTAGACGATGGGTCCGGAGACGGAACAGGGGATCTAGCCTGGGCTGCGGGTGCGGAGGTTATCCGTCATGCGACCCGTGAGGGCATCGGCAGGTCAATCATAGACGGCTGGCGTGCGGCGCTCAAGTGCGGAGCAGAGCGCGTTGTGGTGATTGATGCGGGTGGCTCGCACGCTGCACCGGAGATGCCGCGCCTGTTGCGGGAAGATGCCGGCCTGGTGATCGGCTCTCGCTTTGTGTCGGGGGGCCTCTATCTGGGTGGCTCCTGGTGGAGACGATGGGGCAGCCGTTTGGCTGGGATAGCCTGCAACCTGGCCCAGCGCGGGCCCTGGATACGGGATTGGTCTAGTGCATACCGCATCTATTCCGCCCAGGTGGTGAAGGAACTGCTGAAGGTGAGTTATCGGGCGAAGATGCACGCGTGGCAGATCGAAGTGCTGGCCCGGGTGCGAGCGCTTGGAATGAGGGTGCGAGAGGTTCCCATCACCTATCGTGCCGGGCGATCATCTCTGAGACTGGCTGGCGTACTCGAGCTGATCACTGTCTGGCTTCTCATCCTTCATCATTGGCAGGCCTATAAGCGATGAAAGTGGTGGCGGCAGTGCTGAGCTACAACCGACGCGCTCTGTGGAAGCGCACGGTCAAGAGCCTGGATCGCTCGACTTTGCCCTTGGAGCTCGTGTTCTATGACAATGGATCGTCCGATGGTACGGAGGCACTGGTGGACCAGCGTGGCGGGGTATGTAACAAGACGGACAATCATACGATCGGGCACGGGGTTCGGGCGGCGATGGCCCTGGCCCTAAAGCGTCGGCCAGACCTGGTCCTCCTCACCGGTGACGATTATGAGTATCACGATCGTTGGCTCGAGCGCCTACTGGCGTTCTGGGCGGCTGCATCGCCAAAGGTAGCGATCTGCACGCTCAGCATCGAGCCGGCCTATCATTGGTCGCCGGTGATCAGAACGAAGGCCATTGGGGGGCAGGTGGTGCTGGTACGGCGCACGGTGCCCGGAGCCAACTGGTCATTCCGGCCGGAACTCTGGCGGGAGATAGGGCCTATGGTACCGGAGAACTCACACAAGTACGACCACCGGGTCTGTGCGTATCTGAACGCTCAGGGTCGATGGTTGTGCGCGCTGCCACTGGCCGAACACATCGGGGAGGGGAGGCGTAGTTGGCAACGGGGCTGAGGATCCTGAATCTGGGTGCGGGCAATCACATCTGGAAGGGCGCGGTGAACCACAATCTGCACAAGCATCGCCCAGAGATTGACGTAGCCCATGACCTGAACACATTGCCCTGGCCATGGAAGGATGGCAGTTTTGACCAGGTCGTAGCCTCCTCGGTGTTCGAGCACTTGACGATCGACCTGGTGATGGCCCTGGATGAATGCTGGCGGATTCTGCGCCCAGAGGGAACGCTATGGGTGAAGGTGCCCCATTGGCAGCACGATAATTCCTATGCCGATCCGACGCATCGATGGCGATACAGTCTGCGCTCTTTTGACGTGTTCAGTCCACAGACTAAGCTGGGGAAGAAGCTCGGCTTCTATACCCAGCGCAAATGGGCGTTCATCAAAGGGCCCAGGCTGAACGACCAGAGGTCATCCATCATCGCGACGTTGCAGGTGCGGAAATGACGGACGTGCTGATCCTGCGTGAGCCAGACAAAGAGGTCCAGGCGCGGGCCAAGAGGCATAGGCTGGAGGTCGTCATCGCCGATGGCAGTCTGGCCGAGATAGAGTTCGACCGCGCGCTGATCGTGGCGCCGGGCACGGTCATCCCATGGGATCTACTGAGGCATGGCTTCCACTTCCTGAAGCGGTGGGATGCGGCGACACCGCTGTGGCGGTACGGCAAAGTGGCCGCCGATGTGGGTGCACCAGCGGAGCAGAAACGCACACAGAAGATCACACGGGATCTGAGGGTCTTGCTCTATGCCCAGGAGCTGCTGTTCGTGCGGAGCAGCCCCGATGGACGCGCGCTACTGGCTGCCTGGGAGGAAGAGATGGCGGGGGGCGGGGAGGCACGGTTGGCATTCCTGCGGGCGGTATATCGGGTGAAGCCGCTGTTCCTGGCGCTGCCGCGCACATGGTCGAGCGAAGTGCAGAGCGGGCGCAGGAAGCGGCCGGCCCGCCGGAGCAGCCAGAGCCGGCGGAGCAAGCTGGTGAGGGTCGAGATAGCTCCTGGGCGCTACGTGCGCTGCAAGCCAGGGGACGAGGAAAAGACTTTGAAGCAATGGCGGAGGCAACTCAGGAGGGGGAGGCGGCGATGAAAGCAAGCGATCGGATGAGCGCGCGCATGGAGCGGGCCAAGAACCGGCGAGCGGACGATCTGGCGGCGGCCCGCGAGGAGCGACGCAAGGCCCGGCGGGACAGGCTGGATAAGGCACGACGGCCGACGAAGAATAAAGGACAAACCTGATGGTCAATTTCTGCAGCCTCGTGGATCTGGAACGGTTCCTGCAGATCGAGATCACGGCCGCCGCATCTATCGATTCAGCGGATCGGGCGATCTTAGAGGCCTCGGTGGCCATCCAGAACTATTGCCGCCAGCAAATCGAGCAGGAGGAGGATGACGAGATCATCCTGGATTCGGCCGGGGGCAGGCGGTTGTTCTTGCCCCAGCTGCCGGCTGTCGAGGTATCGAGTGTGATCGAGAATGGCGAGCTATTGGTTGAAGGCGACGACTATAAGCTCGCCCAGCATGGGATCCTGCATCGAGTAGACCAGGACTGGGCCAAGGGCGTTCAGATCGTCACCATCACCTACACGCATGGCTACGAGCCGATCCCTGAGGATGTGCTGGCCATATGCACCCGAGCGGCAGCCAGGGCCTATCAAGCGGGGTTGAAGGCAGCGGAGACAGATGCGGTGCCAGGGGTGACGGCAATGGGCCTGGGCGACTATTCGGTGTCCTTCGGGGCAGAAGGAGGCGGAGGGAGCGGGGGAGTGCTAGGGGCCAGCGCTGCGCCGCTACTACTGCGTAGCGAGATGGAACTCTTGAACAGGTACCGAATATGACACTTTTCGAGGCACTACTCAATCACACCTTCACCGTGCGCCGCCGAGAGCGGGCGAGTGATGGCCAGGGGGGCTGGGCCATAGCCTACAATGAAGTGGGTACCGTAGAGGGGCGGTTGCGGCCAATCGGTGGAGGCGAACGGGGGGGAGAGCAGAGTCCGGGGGCGCGAGAGGAGAGAGAGATCAGACATGTGCTCTATGTCACGGCGGATAGCGATGTCCAGCG
>JAUVXR010000010.1 GCA_030603495.1 bacterium | reverse complement strand
TCTTAACATCGAGACCTCGGCGCTGGGCCTGGCCCGGGTGGAGATTCAGGACGCCGCCGGCACTCCCATCGAGGGCTACAGCCTGGACGACTGCGACCGCATCCACACTGCCAATACCGTTGACCGGGTAGTCACCTGGCGTGGCGGGGAGTCGGATGTCTCAGCGCTGGCCGGCCAGCCGATACGGCTGCGCTTCGAGCTGCAGTTCGGGGCCAAGCTGCATGCATTCCGCTTCGGCGCTGCTGTAGGTCAGTATTGACCGGGAAGGGTAGGCCCCACGGCGGCGGGGAGTAGATGGGGCCGGAGCCAAAATCCGAGGGCACTGCGCTTATCTGCCACTGGTAGCTACTCGTAGCGCAGGCACTCGATGGGGTCGAGCAGGGCGGCTTTGCGGGAGGGGTAGTAGCCGAAGAAGATGCCCACTACTGCGGCGAACAGGAAGGCGACGAGAATCGCCCAGGGCGGGACGACAGTTGTCCAGCCCAGGCCACTGCCCACCAACCGTGATATGCCGATGCCGATGATACTACCGATGATGCCGCCGATGACGCTGAGCGCGGTGGACTCGATGAGGAACTGGGTCAGGATATCGCGGCGACGAGCGCCGACGGCCTTGCGGATGCCGATCTCGCGGGTGCGCTCGGCCACCGAGACGAGCATTATGTTCATTATCCCCACGCCGCCGACCAACAGCGAAACCAGGGCGATGCCGGCGAGGAAGCGCGTGAGCGTGGCGCTGGTCTCGGACATGGTGGTCAGGATTTCCGCTTGGGACCTGATCCGGAAGTCGTCCTCTTCGTTGCGAACGCGGTGCTGGCGGCGCAGGACCTGGGTGACCGACTCTTCAACCTCTGTAACAACCTTGGTGCTGGCGGCGGAGATGTATATTGTGGACAGGTTACTCTGTCCCAGAATCCGTTGCCGGGCAGTGCTGAGGGGGATATAGACCTGATCATCTGGACTACCCCAGGAGCCACCTTTTTCCTCCAGAACTCCGATCACCTGGAACGGCACCCCCTTGATGCGGACGGTTTCCTCGAGCAGAGCGCGGCCATAGAAGAGTTCCTCCACCACTGTGCTGCCCAGCACCACCACACGAGCGCGCGAGCGCTGTTCGCTGGCGGTGAAGAAGCGGCCGGCAGCCAAGGCCAGATTCTGAACCGTGACAATATCCGGTGTGCTGCCCAGCACGCGGCTGGAGTGGGTGCGATTGCGGTATTTGATCGAGGCACTGCCCTGCACGGTGGGCGCCAACGCCGAGACATTGGTGACATTTGCTTCAAGGGCTTCCCAGTCTTCGTCGGTCAGTCGTCCGGGACGGCTTACGGGCCCGTGTGGTCCCCTACGGCTCGATGGCGAGATCATGAGCAGATTGGTACCCAATCCCTGAATGCGCTGCATTACGTCTGCCTTGAGACCTTCACCAATGGCCACGACCACGATAACCGCAGCCACACCGATGATCACGCCCAGCATGGTCAGAAATGAACGCATCTTGTTGGCGAGCAGGCTGGTCAGCGCTGAGCGCAGGCCTTGAAGCAGCGTCACGATGCTTCACCACCCGGGCGGTCGTTGTAGACATCGTTGGCTAGCTTACCGTCAACCATGTGGATGACGCGGTGACAGCGAGCCGCGATATCAGGGTCGTGGGTCACCGTTATCAGCGTAATCCCGGTCTGGTTGAGATCGTCAAAGACCTGCAGGATGTCCCGGCCAGTGCGGCTATCGAGGTTGCCGGTCGGCTCGTCGGCCAGGATGATCGCTGGTTCGTTGACGATGGCCCGGGCAATCGCCACGCGTTGCTGCTCGCCGCCGGAGAGTTCCCGGGGGCGGTGATGGGCACGGTCGGCCAGGCCGACCTTCGCCAGCGCCGTCACGGCCTTCTCCCGCCGGTCGTGAATGCCGGCGTATTGCAGCGGTAGTTCCACGTTCTGCAGTGCGTTGGCGCGCGGCAGCAGATTAAACTGCTGAAAGACAAAGCCGATCCGGCGGTTGCGCAGTGCGGCGAGGCGATTATCGGAGAGCTGGCTGACGTCCTCGCCATCCAGCAAGTAGGTGCCGGCGCTGGGCTTATCCAGGCAGCCCAGGAGGTTCATTAGCGTGGATTTCCCCGAGCCTGACGGTCCCATTATCGCCAGGTATTCGCCGGGCGCAATCGTAAAGGAGACGCCGCGCAGTGCGTTAACGTCCACTGAGCCCATCGTGTAGGTTTTCTCAACGTCGCGTACTTCTATCAGAGACATCGCGCCAGTTTGCCCGCCGTTCTCCGTATATCTGAGTCGTCTCGCTGTCTCATCCTGTGTCGTTGTGCTGCTGTCGTGCTGCCGTAGATGGCCTATCTTCTGCCCGCCCTGCCGAGCATACGCAGCGCCCGTTGTCCGGTTCGGCCGTGAGCACCGTTCCCGCCCATTCCTGGCGGAGGGTTGGCCCCCGCGGGCAGCGCCACCCTTTCGCCTTCCTTGAGGCCCTCCAGTATCTCGGTCAGCTCCCAGTCGCTGATGCCGACTTTCACTGGGCGCTCGACCGGTTCGGCCTGCGGTGCTTCGAGTACCTGGACAGTCGGCTGCATGCCCGAGCGATCAATGGCGCTATCCGGGATCAGGAGTGTGTCCTCCTGCTCAGCGACGACTAGGGTGACGTCGGCGGTCATCCCGGGGCGCAGCTGTCGCGAGGTGTCGAGCAGCTTCACCCGGACCGGAAAATAGATGACGTTTTGCTCTTCGCTAGCCTTAGGGAATACCTTGACTACATTGCCGGCAAATGCGTGTGTGGGCAGAGCGTCCACTGTGATCTCGGCGGTCTGGCCAACTTCCACCTGGGCAATGTCGGCCTCGTCTACCTCAACCAGGACATACATCTCAGTGATGTCGGCGAGAGTGACGATGGTCGTGCCCTGGGCCAGAGCGGCGGTGCCAGCAGGGACTACCGTGCCTTCTTCGACTAGCTTTTCCAGAACCACTCCGTTGCGTGGAGCGACGATAGTGCTATGCTCAAAGCTATACTCAACCTCGTCGAGCTGGGACTGGCTGCGGCGTAGTTCGGCAGTGGCAATCTGAATATCCTTCGCGCGGGCGGCATCGCTCAGTTCCCCGGCCTTGGCTCGGCGTAGGCCAGCCTCCGCCTGGAGGACCGTGGCCTCGGCGCTTGCGCGCTCCTGTCGTCTGATGTCAACCTGGATGGTCTGGGCCTCGGCTGCTGCCAGGGCCGCCTGAGCCTGCTGCACCCCCGCTCGGCTTCGCTCGATCTCCTCGGGCCGCGGGCCGGCCTCGACCAGCGACAGATTCTGCTGAGAGCTCTCGAGTTGGGCGGCAGCCGCAGTATGGGCACGGCGGGCGTCCTCGACCGACTGCTGGGAGACGAAACCCTTGGCCAGCAGCGCCTCCTCGCGCATGAGCGTGGCCTGAGCGTTGTCGGCCGCCGCCTGCGCCTCGATGACCCGCGTCCGGGCCTGGGCCACTTCCTGCGGGCGGGCGCCTGCCAGGAGTATGGCCAAGTCTTGCTCAGCCCTCGTCAGACCCGCCCTAGCCTGGGTCAGGTCGGCCTCAGTCAACTGCGGCTGAATGGTCTCCTGGGCCTGCGCTTGTTTCAGCCGGGCTTGGGCAGAGGCCAGGCTGGCCTGGGCCTCTACTAGCGCAGTCGCAGTCTGTTCGCCCTGCACCTCGTTGTTAAGCCGGGTCTGGGAGAGCCGGGCCTGGGAAACGTCGGCCTGAGCCCGCGCCTGGTCCACCTTCCCCTGGAGTTCAGTCGGGTCAAGCTGCGCGATAATCTGGCCCGCCTCCACATAGTCGCCCGGTTCGACGTACATCTTGCTGACCTCGCCCCCGCTACGCGACTTGACTTCCACGGTGGTCAGCGGTTCGAGCACACCGGTGGCCGAGACCGTCACCACCAGCGGACCACGGATCACCTCGACGGTAACTTGTTCTGGTTCTCCTTCGGCATCGTTGCCGTGGCTGCCTATGAACCAGATCGCCATCCCAACGACCACTGCAACGACTCCGAAAACAACAAGGATTCTTTTCATTGGTAATAATCCGGGTTACTCATTGATTGTTTGCTCGGGTAGCAGCGGGCGCCCAGCCGCGGCCAACAACTGGTAGTGAGCGACTATCTGATCGTACCGCGCCTGGACGAGATTGAGGCGGGACCGGCGCAGCGACAGTTCCGCATCAGTAACCTCGACGACGATGGCCACGCCCTCCGCGTAGCGCTGCCGGGTTGCTTCCAGGTTGACCTGAGCCGCCTCCACCGCCAACTGAGCCGCAGGAATACGCTGGGTGGCATCCTGAAGCCGGTACCAGCTCTGTTGCACTTCGCGGGCGATGTTCAGCTCGAGGTCGGTCAGTCGCTGGTAGGCGATCTCGCGCAGGGCCTCAGCCGCGGCCACCTCAGCTCTAAGCGCCCGGTTGCCCAGGGGGTACGTCGCGCTGAGCATCACTGCCCAGTTGTCCCGGGTGATGCCGGTGTGCCTGCCGTAGTCGGCGGAGCCGCTCGCACTTAGGCTCAACCCGGCGTCAATCCGGGCTTGGGTGAGCCGCAACTCCGCGGCACGCGCGCTCGCCTGCTGCACCGTAATGTCGGGCCGCTGCTCTCGTGCTTCCGCGATCCAGGGATCGAGCAGGCCGGGCTCCGATACCCGCTTCATATCCCCGCTTAGCACGGGTGGCGGTCCCTCTCCGAGGGCCAACAGCGCCCGCAGGTCGGCCATCGCCTGCCATGTAGCGTTCATCGTGCGCAGCGTTTCCAACTCGGCCTCAGCCAGTTCAACCTCAACGGGCAGACGGTCTACGGTAGCGGCACTGCCCGTTTCAATCCGGGCGTTGACCAGTTCCAGATTCTCACGCACTGCCGCGACCCCCGCCCGCGCGACCTCCCCCACCGCCTGGCTGCCCAGGACATCGTAGAAAGCCACCGCCACCTGCACGAGCAAGCGCCGCTCGGTGTCTTGGCGGGAATACCGACTGGCCTCAAGCTGTACCTCCGCGGTCCGGATCGACTCACGTAGGCCGCTGCGGTAGAAGGTCTGACTCAGCACTAGGGAAAGGTCACGGCTAGTGGAGCGGGTAAGAGACTGCTGTACACGCGCGTTCCACTCTGCACTGAATGTCGGCTGTCGTTGCGCTCTCTGCGCTGTGAGCCCAGCGTGGCTACTGTCTACCTCCAGGTTGGCCACCTTCAGATTGGGATTGCGCGCGAGCGCCAGGCGGAAGCAGTCTTCCAGGGTGAGTCTCTCGGGAAGCTCCTGGGCCGGGGCGCTGGTCGCTACCATCAGCACAGTGAGCAGCCATACGTAACTGAATTTCATATATGGATGACAGCGCATGCGAAAATCACGCCTTTGCTTATGGCGTCAGACGGCCAGTCGGTGTTGGCTACTGGGCAGCCTACTTCGGCGTCTGATGCTGATATTCCTTCTAGGGCACCGAAGATTCCGGCTCGAGCAGTGACGAAACAGTACTAAGCAGCACAGCGCAGACTGATTCATTGACGTCATTTGGCGGCTCGGGGTTCACAAGAAGGGCCATATTATCGTTGACTCGGCGAGGAGACGGTCATCCGTACCCTGAGCCACGGGCAGCACGAGCAATGAACGAGTACCTGAGGGGCAACTACCAGCTATTGTGCGGAGGTGGCAAACCCGACGCTGGTACGTACTGTGTTGAAGAGTGCCAGGCCACACATCTCTGGCGGCCCCGTGGTTACCTGACTTGCCCGGCAACGCGGTGGGCCTGGGCAGTCAGGCCTTCTTTGTGGCGGCCGCCTCGTAGAGCTGCACATACTTACGGGCTGATCGGTCCCACGAGCAGTCGCAACTGAGCGCGTTTGTCACGATCTTCTGCCAGCGTTTTGGGCGGCGCCGGTAGGTCGTCACCGCGCGGTTGATTGCTGCCAGCAGCTCCTTTGCCATATATTCCTTGAATTTGTAGCCGTTCTGGGGCTTGCCCCGTGTGCCCTTCTCCTGGATGGTGTCGTCGAGCCCGCCGGTCGCCCGGACGATGGGGACAGTGCCGTAAGCCAGCGCGATCATCTGCCCCAGCCCGCACGGCTCGTAGCGTGACGGCATCAGAAACATATCCGCCCCGGCGTATATCTGGCGGGCCAGGTTGAGGTCGAAGTCAACAAAGACCGCGACGTTCTCACGTTCAGCGGCGGCTTGCGCGAGCACCTTCTCATAGCGGGCGTCGCCGGTGCCCAGTACAACTAACTGCGCGTCAGTAATCTGCGGTAAAGTCTCGGCGAGGATGTCCAGCCCCTTCTGCGCATCGAGTCGCGTCACCATCCCGATCAGCGGCACCTGGTCAACCGTCGGCAGTCCGGCCAACTCTTGGAGTGCGCGCTTGCACTCGGCCTTGCCCAAGGGATCCTCAGTGCTGAAGTTGCTGGCAATGGCCTGGTCGGTAGCCGGATTCCAGATGTCGTAATCAATGCCGTTGACGATGCCCCACACGTCTTTGCCGCGTCGCCCGACCAGGTCGCTGACACCGGCTCCGAACTCATCGGTCGCGATCTCCTGAGCGTACTTTTCGCTGACTGTGTTAATCATATCGGCACAGTCCAAGCCGGCCCGAGCCAGGTTAATTTGGCCGTTCTGAAGCATCTGCTGCACTCCGGAACTGCTCGGGCTAAGTCCAGTAACGCCCAGCAGGTCGGCGGGGAAGGTGCCCTGGTAAGCTGGGCCCAGGTTATGGGCCGTGAAGACAGTGGCAGGACCAGCTAGGCCGGGCTGCCTAAGATAGACCGCGACGAGAGCAGTGTGCCAGTCGTTGAGGTGGATTACCTCGGGCTGCCAGTTGAGCGGCTCGAGCACGGCCAGAAGGGCGCGGCAAAAGAAGGTCAGCCGCTCCAGGTTGTCGGGGTAGCTGCTCCCCGGAGGGCCGTAAACGTAAGGGCGGCTAAAGTAATCGTGGTGCTCGACGAAGTAGACGGGCACGTCGCTACCGGGCAGGCGTGACTCATCGAGTGCGCACCCGGACATGGCGTCAGGCATCGGAACCGGACAGCCGGAGACGGCTCGCCACATTTTAGGAGCCCTCTCCGCAGCCTGCTGATATTTGGGCATTATCACGCGGATGTCGAGGCCAAGGTCGGCCAGGGCTTTGGGCAGTGACCCTGCCACGTCAGCTAACCCGCCTACCTTGGCAAATGGTGCCACTTCCGCCGAAGCCAGTAATACTTTCATCGCCAAGCACCTCCGTATCTTCAGCGCGTTGGTGTCTCTCAGTCGAACACCGCGCCTGTCGGCACTACGGTAATCCCACTGTCAGTTACGACAAATCTCTTCGCGTCCTGGTCGCGGTCCAGGCCGATCGTGCTTCCGGGGGGAACAGTGACGCCTTCATCCACGATAACCCTGTTAAGACGAGCGCCGGCACCGATCCGCACATCGTCCATTAGGATGGACTCGGTAATCTGTGCCTCCTCTTCCAGCCGCACGCCAGGTGACAGCAGCGAACGGTGAGCTTCCGCCCCGGAAATGATACAGCCGGCGGATACCAAACAGTCTTTGAGAAGAGCATCTGCCTGGCTGCTGCTGGTTTTCGCGGGTGGACGCTGGCTGTAGTAGGTATAGATCGGCCACTGGTGATCGTAGAGGTTGAACTCCGGCAGAACCGTAGTCAGGTCCATGTTGCTCTGCCAGTAACTGTCGAGTGTCCCGATGTCGCGCCAGTAGCCCGGCTGATCGGTGGTGGGGTCGCGGAAATCGTAGGCGTACACGGCCAAGCCCTGCTCAATCATGCGGGGAACGACATCCTGCCCGAAGTCGTGGCTACTGCCACTGGTAGCATCCTGGGCGACCTGACGAGCCAGGTCTTCGCTATTCCAGAGATATACGCCCATCGAGGCCAGGGAGTAATCAGCATTGTCAGGCACTGGCTGGGGCACGGCTGGCTTCTCGTCAAAGCCAATGATGCGCCCCGATTCGTCGGTCGTGACCACGCCCAGCTGCTGGCACTGCTCACGCGGCAGCTTAAGGCAGGCGATGGTTAGTTGAGCGGCCCTGTCCAGATGCGTCGTCAACATCGGGCGATAGTCCATCTTGTAGGCATGGTCACCGGATAAGACGAATACCAGCGCAGGCCGTTCTTCCTGGAGGATGAACAGGTTCTGATAGATCGCATCAGCGGTATCCGCATACCAGCGGTCGGCGAAGACCTTCTGAGGCGGGACAGTATCAATGAACTCACCCAGCTCACCCACGAACATGCTTGCCCACCCCCATTGAATGTGGCGGTGCAGCGACGTGGCGGCGTATTGGGTCAGTAAGTGGACGCGCTTGAGGTGCGAGTTGACGCAGTTGCTTAGGGTGAAGTCCACCATGCGATAGCTGGCAGCGAAGCGAATAGCGGGCTTGGCTCGCCAGCGCGTCAGCGGGTAGAGCCGCTGGCCTTTGCCGCCGGCCAGGATCATCGCCATGGCGTCGCTTATCCCAGGATAATTCTCGTTCCGGTTCATTTAGCTTAGCTGTGTGCCTCTGTGTCGGCCGATTGGCTTGATGCCACCGCCTTCTTCACATACTGCTTCAGGCTGCTCAGATCCGATGACTTAATCACGTACGCCTCGGCGGCCCAGGTCATGAAGTCATCCTTGTAGCTGGAATAGGCGGTGTGGAGAATGATGGGCAGTTGCCGGTTAATGTCGAGGATCTTCCCCAGCGTTTCCACGCCGTCCATCCCGGGCATGGCGATGTCCAACACCACGCAGTCCACGGATTGGTTAGCGATTGTGTCTATAGCCTCTTGCCCACTGGCAGCCAGGATTACCTCATAGCCCTCGAACTCAAGCTCCTCCTGGTATAGCAGACGCTGGTGCTCGTCGTCATCAACAACCAGAACTGTTGGCATAAGCCTCACTCCCTTGTAATCAAGCCTCAGCAGAGTGCGCAGTCTACTTGTGCTGCTCGGCTGGAATTGGGAAGGCAATCGCAAAAGTGCTGCCTTTACCTTCTTCACTAGATACCTTTATCTCCGCACCGTGCTGGTGGACTATTCTCTGCGTCAATGCCAATCCCAGACCAGTGCCTGAGGGCTTAGTGGTATAGAAAGTGTCGAAGATCTCGCCGAGGTGCTCGGGCCTTACGCCATTCCCGGTATCCGAGACGTATAGTTCCACTGTCCCCTCGACGCGGCGCGCACCGATCTCCAGATGACCGCCGTCGGGCATCGCTTCCATCGCGTTACGGATCAGATTTACCATCACTTGTTGGCATTGCTTCTGATCCAGGAATATCTCCGGTAATCTCTCTTCGACATTCACATCCAGAACAACGTGCGCCTCTCCGACTAGGCTCGTGGTCATCTGGACGGCATAGTCGATAAGGGGTTCAAGCCGGTCGAGGATCAGCTCGCTATACGGCGGCTTGACAAAGTCGAGCAGTTGTTGCAGGATCTGTTCGAGTCGTTCGACCTCTTCAATGATGATGCGGGAGTTACGCTGGACCCGTTGTAGGTCATCGGGACGCTGGTTTATGGAACGGGCGAACCCGCCGATGGTTGACATAGGGTTACGGATCTCGTGAGCTACAAGCGCAGTGACCTCCCCGATAGTTGCCAGCTTTTCTGCTTCGATTTTCTCCTTCTGCGCTGCCGCCAGCCTTTCGTAGGCCTGCTCCAGTTCTTCGGCACGTCGCTGAATCTCTTCGTAGGCTCGTGCGCGATCGATGGCTAAAGCAGCCTGATTGGCCAGCGTATTAAGCAAGTGCACATCAGGTTGGGCAATAGGTCGGCGTGTCACAAAGTTGCTAGCAATCAGCGCGCCAATGGCTTGGTTTTCGACCAGCAGTGGCGCTACGATGAACTCCTCAGCCTGTAGTAACTCGTAGAGCTGCTCACTGACTTGTGCGTTATTGCGTGCATCGCGAACGTGAACAGTCTCACGGCGTGCTATTGCCGCCGTGGGCAGGGCATCTGTTTCGCTGAGGGGGAACTGGAGGTGCTGGACAAGATCGTACAGAGGCTGCTCCTCCGGGGGAGGCAGTTCTGCCTCGTCGTCGAGAAGGTCATCCAGAACATGATGTTCCTCAAGCCCCATCTGCGCCCAGATATCGTATGCCTGCTCAGCATCACGGGGCCCAACCGCCATCTCGGCCTTGAGTAGGCTGGCCTCTTCGTCTACCAACATCAGAACGGCCCGGTTAAAGCCCAGTCCAACCGCGCCCCCCGCGGTTATGGCGGTGAGTATTGCGTGCAGCAACCGCGGCAGGCTGATTATACCGAGCATCACCTCCGAGATCTGCTGTATGATATTTCGCTCATATAGCTGACGGTGTTGTTGAGTTATATCTTCGATAGTAAGTAGGACCAGAGACTGATCATCGTGTTGGTACGGGTCTAGGCGGATATTGATGACGCGGTCGCTGTGGTCATCTGTGGCTTGGCGGTAGCCAGACCATCTTGTGTGCTGACCATTGGCGAGTGTCTTACGGATCGCTTCGCCAAGCTGGGCCTCTACCATCATCGAGGCAGGGAAGAATTCGTTGAGGTTGCCGCCCTCTATTTGCTCAGCGCTCAGGTCCCGCGATGCGCAATAGCTTGGGCTGGCGTAGATGATCGTTAGGTCCTGATCGACGACCAGCAGCCGCTGAGACGAGTTCGCAACAATACACTCGAAGAAGTCTTCGCTCGCCCTCTCTCGTCTCTTAGCCATGGTCAATCTGCCTCGAGTGACTGAGAGTTGGTGCTCAAATGCTGTGCAGCATCCTCGGGAGATACCGGGTTGATGTAGCAGCCGGTGCCCCATTCAAACCCTGCCATCTTCGTCAGTCGCGGGAATATCTCCAGATGCCAGTGGTAGTCGTAGGCAATCGTTCCCCAGTAGTCGGGATGACCTGGGCGTGGTATGGTGTTGGGGGCTGCCTGCAGGGTCATATTGTATGGCGGATTAGACAGTGTGGTCTTGTACTGATTCAGCACGTATTGGAGCGCGTCGGCTAAGTCGTACTGCTGGGTCGAGTCCATCGCCACGAAGTCGTGACAGTGCTCAAGCGGATAGATCTCCACCGAGAACGGAAAGCGGGCGGCAAACGGCGAGAGGATCACAAAATGCTCGTTACGGTATATGATGCGGTCCGACAACTCCAGCTCCTGCTCGAGCAGGTCGCAGAATATGCAGCGTTCCTTGCGCTGGTAGTGCTCGCGGGCGCTGTCTAGTTTCTCCTTCATTAGCTCGGGGATGAACGGCAAGGCGATAAGCTGGGAGTGGGGATGACTTAACGAGGCTCCCGCCTCGGCTTTGTAATTACGGAATACGATTGTGTACCGGAAGCGCTCATCGCGGTGCAGATCACAGGTGCGCTGGGCGTAGGTGGACAGAACATCAACGATGTGGTCCGCGGGCAACGTTGGCAGATCGTCGGCGTGCTGCGGACTCTCGATTATCACCTCGTGGGCGCCTACGCCCGTCATGCGGTCCAGCCGGCCTATCCCGGAGCGGACCAGTTCCCCCTCGATGGCCAGGGCGGGAAACTTGTTGGGCACAACCCGTACTCGCCATCCCGGGCTGTTGGGCGGGCCGCCGTCGCGTAGGGCGAATACCTCCGGTGGGGTAGTCTGCTCGTTGCCTTCACAGAACGGACAGCCTTCCGAGCTGGGTGGCTCCGGCTCGGTCTTGAAATCGAAGGGCCGCCGCCCCCGCTCGGCAGCGATAATTATCCAGCGGTCAACTATCGGGTCCTTGCGAAGTTCACTCATTCAGTGTCCTCCTGCTTGTGTTCATCCGAGGGCTGCGGCTCGTAGAGGGGCGGCGGCTACCGCAAGTGTAAGCTAAGATGGCGGTAGCTTTCTGAGGAAGATTACTAACCATTGCGGTTCACCTCACTCCCTGGGTCCGTGCACATCCGTCAGCGCCTCATCCGCAAGTATCTTATTCGCTGAAAGCTGTCGAAATCCTCCTATCTGGCCTGGCGACGAGCTACGAAGAAGCATCAGCTTCGGTGGACACCGAGTTTTTCGCGTGTTGCGTATCATAGGCCCAGCCCAGGTGCGCTCCGAACAGCAGGATGGCTGCGCCAAAGTACGCCCACAGCAGGAAGATGATCACCCAGGTCAGGGTGCCGTAGACCATGCTCAGGTAGACGACGCCCACGATGGTGAAATTGAATAGCCTGCCGGCCACTTGCACCAGCACGGCCGTCGAGAGGGCGGCCAGTGCCGCGGCCCGGTTCGATACCCAGCCCTCTGGTAGCAATTTGTAGGCCACGAACAGGGCAAGCACTGACAGTATGAAAGCGGTGACGGTGCCGGTGTGGCCTGAGGGCCAGGGCAAGCGCGCCAGGAACTCGCTACCTGCGTCGGTCTGTTCGACCATCCGCCGCAGCCACGCCGACAGTGTCATGGTCAGGATGAAGGTTGCGCCTATTACTCCCACACCGACTAGCGTGGCCATTGCGATCAGCTTGCGAATGGCAATATGGCGCCGGGGCTGCTGGGCCCATATCACGGTCAGACCCCGTTCCACCGCCTCAAACAGGCGCAGAGTTGCCCAGGCCAGCGCTATGAGGCCCACGGCTCCGCCAAGGATGGCTCGTGCACCGGGCTGGTGCAGCCCCTGACCGAGCAACTTCAGGATTTCACCGGGCTCGGGGAATATCGCGCCGACCAACTGCTGCAGGTACTCGTTGGCCACCTCGGCTGATCCCGACCATGCCTGCAGCGCCACCACGCTCAGCAGCGCCAGCGGCGCCAGACAGACCAGGGCATAGTACGCGATGGCCGCCGCCAGCATCCCCGAGTGCAGTTGGTTATAATGGCGCCCGGCCCGCCCAATAACCCGTCCCCAAAAGGCTACACTACCGGCAAATTTGGCCCAGTAAGCCTTGATCATATGCCGTCTATGCTTCTACCCTCCCGTGGTTGCGGCCGCCGCCCCAGTCTCATGGGCACGGTCCGCGTTTCGCCGTTGGACCAGATGGTAACCTGCACCAGTGTGTTGGGCGGGCTGTTAGCTACCAGTTTAGCCAGAGCATTGCTGTCGCTGAGCGGCTGGCCATTCCAGGCGGTCAACACCTCGCCCGGGGCAATGCTGGCCTCGAAGGCTGGGCTATTGCGGTACAGTTGATAGACCAGTACCCCCTCGTCTATGCTCAGGGCGAACCGCTGGATGGTCTGGGCGGTGAGATCCCGGGGAATAATACCCAGCCATCCCCGGGTGACGCTGCCCTGCGCGATGAGCTGGCGACAGACGGGTTGGGCGATATTGCTGGGCACGGCAAAGCTGATCCCCTCACTCCCGCCGCTCCTTGAGGCAATAGCCGTATTGATGCCCACGACCTTCCCCTCCAGGTTGACCAGCGGCCCGCCGCTGTTGCCCGGGTTGACGGCAGCGTCGGTCTGGATGAAATCTTCGTAGCTGGTCAGTCCCAGCCCGCTGCGCCCCGTGGCGCTGACGATTCCCGCGGTAACCGTCTGGCTCAGCCCCAGCGGCGAGCCGATGGCCAGTACCCACTCGCCTACCTGAAGCAGATCCGAGTTGCCCCACGTAAGGTAGGGGAGACCCTGCGCGGGCACCTTAATCACCGCCAGGTCGGTCACGGCATCAGTGGCCTTGAGCTGGGCGGTGAACTCCCGTCCGTCGGCGAGTTTCACCTTGATCTGCTGCGCGCCCTGGATGACGTGGTGGTTCGTCACGACGTGGCCACTGGGCGAGAGCAGGAAGCCCGAGCCCAGGCTGGTCTTCTCGCGCTCGGGCACACGGAAGAGCCAGCCAAACTCCGGAAACACGGACGAGAACGGCGACTGCCGCCCGGGTATTACGGTAGTGGTAGAGATATTCACCACGGCGGGCTTGACTTGCTTGGCCACCATGGCGAAGGCGGCACTGAGTTGCCTTGCGGCCAGCATCGCCTGCTCCCGGCTGATCATCTGCCCCCAACTGGCCCAGGGCAGTAAAATGAGCAGCATCAGCGCCAGCAGCACTGACTGGTAGCGACTCAACTGCCCCTTACTAAGCATAGCGTATCACCCTCCTGTCGTGTCACACCGACGCGTCAATAGCCCTTCTCCGTCAGCTCTTCAATCATCCCCTGGGCCTGCTCGTTACTAGGGTCTAGTCGCAACGCCGTGTCGGCCTCAACCTTGGCTTCGGCGAACTGTTCCTGTCCGCACAATGCCACCGCCAGATTCCAATGGGTGTGGCCGTCGTCGGGAGTAATGCGCAAGGCTTTCCGATATTCAGCTACGGCCTCGTCGATATTGCCCTGCTCTCTTAGCCGATTGCCGAGATTGTTATGGGCCTCGGAATAGTCAGGGTTGAGCATAATGGCCTTTCGATACTCAGCAATGGCCTCGTCGGTCTTGCCCTCTCGGTCCAGCACCGTGCCCAAGTTATAGTGCGCCACGGCGAAGTCGGGACTGATGCGCAAGGCTTCCCGATACGCCTCAATAGCTGCCTTAGTATCCCCCTCTTCTGCGAGGAGATTGCCCTGGTCTACGAGGGCAACTCTGAGGTTTGTGCGGACGTCGGCCCAGTCAGGATCTATGCGCAATGCCGCACGAAACGCCCCGATAGCCTCTTTGAGGTTCCCTTGCTGCAATAGTGCTGCGCCCAAGTTGTTGTGCGCCTTGCTGTGGTTGGGATCCAGTTGTAGCGCTTCACGGTATTCGGTGATTGCGTCTTCAATATCACCGTGCTGCCATAACGTAAGCCCTAGGCTATAGTGGGCATCCGCGTCGTCAGGATTGATACGCAGCGCTTCCCGGTGCTCAAGGATAGCCTCTTGGATCTTGCCGCATTCTGTTAGGAAGTTACCCAAGCTGCTGTGCGCCTCGACGTAGTTGGGGTTAAGCGCAATTGCCTGGCGAAACGCGGCGATGGTCTCGTCGGTCTTGCCCTGCTGGCGCAGCGCCACGCCCAGATTGTTGTGGACATCGGCATAGTCAGGGTTGATACGCAGGGCTTCGCGATACTCGGCAATTGCCTCATCGGTCTTGCCCTGCTGGCCCAGCGCCTCGCCCAGGTTACAGTGGGCCTCGGCGGAGTCAGGATTAATCCGCAAGGCTTTGCGGTACTCAGCGATGGCCTCTTCGATTTCGCCCTGCTGGCTCAGTGCTACGCCCAGGTTGTAGTGGGCCTCGGCGTAGTCGGGATTGAGGCGCAGGGCTTCGCGATACTCCTCGATAGCTGCTTCGATATCGCCTTGTCCTGCGAGCGCCACGCCCAGGTTGTTGTAGGCCTGAGCAGTGGGCTGGATGTGTGCAGCCCGGCGGAAGAACGTCTCCGCTTTCTCGTGGTTGCCCGCAAACCCGTAAGCGACGCCGATTTGGTGAAGCGTCTGGGCCATGTTTGGCGCATTTTGGCCGGCCTGGGCATAACCGTAGGCCCTTTTATACATGTCCACCGCAGTCTCGTAGTCTTCCCGCTCGAAGGCAATTGTCCCCCGTTGCAGATAAGCACCTCCTAGCAACCCAGTGATGACATCCCTGATGTCGTCCCCTGGCTCGTCGCCCGCCTCGACAACCCAGGTCTCGAAGGTCTCCTCAAGCTCCCCCATGACTTCAGTGGTGCTCTGGTCGGCGGCCTCTAGGTCCCCGCCTGCAATCATCTGGGCACTCTGGGTGAGACTGGTCAATGCGCTATCCGCCACCTCGGCGATGACCGGGGGCAAAGCCGACCGTTCAGGAAGGGTCGACGTCATCTTCTCGGGGTGCTGCGCCAGACCATCCGCGAACTTGGCGATTGCCGCTCGAGTTAGCGCCCCTTCTTCACGAAGAACCTCGGGCACCCTCGTCCGTCGCAACAGGTGCAGTACTATCATGACTGCTATAGCGAGAAGGCCAACGATCAATGCATCCCATATCTTGAGCCACTCCATCACAACTGACATATTCTTGCTCTCCAACCTTCGCCGTCAAAAGTCAACCTACAGTCCTCTTAGAAATACCTTCGCCGTAAGTGAGAAGCAGACCTGCCCTGCCTCCCGGTGCGCTATCATGGACGTACTGGCTTGGATTGTGGTATCATATCCTTACTTCATTAGACACCGGAGACGCCAAAGTTGAGCGGCGACGCTATTATCGAAACCGAAGGACTCAGCAAGCGCTACGGGCGGACGTGGGCGCTGCGCGAGGTGGACCTGCGCGTCGAGCGCGGCCAGGTCTACGGGCTGCTCGGGCCTAACGGCGCCGGCAAGAGCACGGCTATCCGCGTGCTCACCGGCCTGGTGCGGCCGACCCGGGGCCGGGCGCGGTTGTTCGGGGCACCGGTCAGCGCACTGCGGCGGGGCGGCGGCCCAGTGGTCGGCGCGGTGGTCGAGGAGCCGGCGCTTTACGAGTACCTGTCCGGTCGGAAGAACCTCAAGCTGCTCGCGGCCCTGTCCGGCGGCACCTCGGCGCAGGCTATCTCCGAAGCTCTGGAGCTCGTCGGCCTCAGTAGCCGGCAGCACGACAAGGTCGGCACCTATTCGCACGGCATGCGCCGGCGGCTGTACCTGGCCCAAGCGCTGCTGCCGGAGCCCGAGCTGCTCATCCTCGACGAGCCAGCCTCGGGTCTGGACCCGCGCGGGCTGGTGGAGGTGCGAGAGCTGCTGCAGCGTCTGAGTGAGAAGCGGGGTGTGACCATCTTCTTGTCCAGTCACCTGCTCTACGAGGTCGAGCAGCTTTGCACGCACGTGGCGGTCATCGTCAGCGGCCAGGTAGTAGCCGACGGGCCGGTGGAGGAGCTACTAGGGGCCGAGCAGATCCGCGTGGAGATCTACACCAACAACCCCCACCTGGCGGGGCGGCTGCTGTCGGGTTACCATGGCGCCGAGCGGGTAGAGGCCAAAGCCAAGACGGTCGAGCTTTACTGCGCGCCGGATGCGGTAGCCGACATCAACAAGATGCTGGTGTCGGAAGACCTGCGCGTCTTTGGGCTGATACCCTATCGCGAGACCCTTGAGGAACTGTATATGCGGCTGACGGAGGATAATGAGACTGCGCACGACGATAGCAATTGAGCTGCGCAAGCTATTCGCCCAGCGCGGGACCTATGTCGGCTACGTGGTGCTGGCGGTGTTAGTCGGGCTATTCGTCTGGGGAATCTGGCGTCACGGGCCGCCCGACGATCTCCGGCGAGCCGTCGGGGACCAGTTCATTGTCGGCGGCAAGCTGCTCACCGGGCCATTTCTTCCCTTTGTGTTGCTCACGCTCCCCCTGGCCTTGTACTTGCTCATTCCCTTGCTGGTCGCCACCGTGGCCAGCGGCCTGGTAGCGGGAGAGAAGCGTGCCGGGACCTTGCGTACAGTGATAACCCGGCCGGTGCCGCGCACGCGCCTGCTGGCCGGGAAACTGTTTGCCGGCTGGCTGCACGCCGCCAGTCTGGTGCTATTCCTGGGCCTATTCGGTGCCCTGGTTGGGTATCTCGTCTTCGGGCGCGGCGACCTGGTCGTCATGGACTTTCAAGGCTCGTCGTTGGGCGTTTTGGCTGAGCCGCAGGCGCTAGTCCGGCTAGCCCTGGGCTATGGGCTGGGGGCGGTAGCGATGATGGCGATTGCCTCGCTGGCGCTACTACTGTCGGTTGTCTGCGACAACCCGCTGACGGCTGCGGGGGTGACCGTAGCCATACTGCTCGTATTTCAGGCGCTGCAACTGATGCCTTATTTCGTCTGGTTGCAGCCGTACCTGGTAACCGAACACATTTCGGTCTACCGCGAAGCTTTCGCCGGGGTTGTTGACTGGGTAGCAGTGCGCAGCTCGCTCAGCTACCTGGCGGGCTATATCGTGGTGCCGGCGGTCCTGGCCATGATCATATTTCAGCGGAAGGATGTGCTGTGTTAGAATGCGGTGGGTGAGCGGAATTGCTCAGGTCGTCATTGGTGCGTGCCTGGTCATAGGACCGGCGGCGTTTGCTGCGGATCCTCCGCCTGCTGAGATACTGGAGCGGGCACTGGAGCTGCACGACGAGGTCGAGGACTTCACCGTACAAACCCGGGTCGTGACGGATCTGCCTGGTTTCGACATGCCCGAGCGCAGTTTCACCGTCTACGTTAAACGGCCCGACAAAGTGAAGATCGAATCAACCAGCCTGGTGGTCCTGCCGCGGGATGTCCTGCTGCTGGGGAATCTCAAGAAGCATATGGCCGAAGCGGGGCAAGTGATAACAGTTGGAGTCCGGCGGGATGGCCCCCGGCCAGTCTACTGTCTGAAGTTCATGCCGGCGAACATGGACAGACGTCATCGGCTCCTGCTCTGGGTCACGGGCGAACGCTGGACGCTGACGCGCAGTGAGGTATGGGCTGGCATGAACCGCCTGTTGACGGTATACTGGAAGTACGTGAAGGTCAACGATAGGTTCTGGATGCCTGCCGAAGTCAAGTGTGAGATTAGCGGGGGTATACTGGGCCAGGCGGGTCCGGGCACAGTTACAGTTACCTTCACGGACTACGAGATCAATACTGGGCTTAGTGACGAGTTGTTCGGCGGCGAGGAGCCGTAGGTTCATGAGCGAGAACGGAGTTCAGGACAAGATACTGCGCCGCTGCCGCGCTGGTGATGCTGACGCACTGCGCGCCGTGGCATATCAACTGGCCGACGAGTTGTACACGCTCGCGTTGACCGCGCTGGACAATGAAGTGTTGGCCCGAGCGGCGGTGATCGAGACGTGGCGGCGTCTACTGGCGTCACTGGGCCGGTGGCGCTTCGATCGCGACCTGCCTACAGAGGCGGAATCTGTGCTGGGACGCGTAATGGCAAGAATCGCCGATCCGCAGCAGGTGCGTCAGGCTATGGCTGGCATCGCCTCGCGTCGAGAGCAGGAAGAACTCTCGGCGGCGCCGCCGGACCTTGTGGAATACCTGGTTGCGGCGGGCGATCGCATGTCCCCGGTTCTCGCCGGGGCGGCGGGGCGCCGGCGCGGCGCGCGGCGGGTGGCTTTGGCTCTGAGTATAGTAGCGGTGGCCGTACTGGTCGGTATCAGTTCGGCACTGTACCACGGAGCACTGAACCGCCGCAGCCCTCAGTTGCAGTTCGAGATGCTTCAGCAGCGTATTGCGCAGATGGAATTGCCGGCGGCGGTACAGGAGGCTTATCTGAGCTTGCTTGATCCGGAAGACGCGCAAGCCGTTCAAGCAGAGGCCTACCAGCGCCTCGGGCTGGTCTTGGAGGAGATTACCAACGCCAGGAGTCTGTACGAGACGGGCCATCTACGGTTCGTCAAGGAGCGGATCGCAGCTCAAGGGCTGATCGAAATAGTGCGCCACGCGGCGGAAGACGCGGCTGGCCCAAGGCGGGAGAAACTAATGTCAGTAATGCTGGTGCTGGAAGAGGCCGTAAATCTGTGAGACCCTCAGGTTCTGCTAAGTCTGTAGGGCCGGTCTGGGCGATAGCAGTGCTCGCCGTGGTGCTGGTGGTGGCTGGCTGTTCCACCAAGTCCCAGCGATTGTATCGCCGCGCCGAGGCTTTCTTCAGGCAGGGTGAGTACGAGCTGGCGGCGCGGGAGTATGCGCGGATCGTGCAGGAGGCAGCCGGCGATCCGCTGGCCGACGACGCCTTGTACAAGCTCGCCTATCTGTACCGCGAAGAGCTTGATAATCCCTCGGGGGCCCTTAGATACTACCGCCGCCTCGCGGACGAGTATCGGGGTAGCAACTACGTGGATGACGCGCTATTCTGGATCGTGTATCTACAGCGGCGGCACCTACGCGACCCAGACATGGCAGCAGCGACGTGTCGAGAGATTGACCAGCGCTTCCCGACGTATCAAGAGCTGCGGGGCCGGGTGCATCTGGAGGTGGCGCGTGCTTACATGGAGGCCGAGCGGCTGGCTGATGCCCAGGAGTGGTATGCGCGGGTCAGCGAAGAGTTCAGCGATCGTCCCAGCATTGCCGCACAAGCGCTGCTGATGCAGGCTAATATCATGCGCAAAACCACTGAGGATCGCGAGGAGAGCCTGGCCCTGTACGTAAAAGTAGTGGAACAATACCCGGATACTGAGGCGGCGGCTGCCGCCCGGCAGGCCGTTGGCTGGGCCTACTACGACGAAAAAACGGAGACCGAGAAGGCACGATTGGAACGACTGCGCGAGCAGGCCCGTGTGCTGGAGAACGTCCCGCCAATTGACGAATTTCCCGGTGCGCCGGCAATGGAGTTGCTAGCGGCCCTGCGCTCCTTGCTTCGTCAGGCTGGGACGGAAGTTTCCATGGACCAGCTCGTCGTCAGCTCCGGCCTGCCCTTCACCTTTACCTTTGCCGCCGAGCGCCCCAGTCTGGTCCAGACCTTCTACCGCAATCCCGCGGCAGCGATTAGTGACCAGATGGGTTTCGCTTATGACCTGCGAACTTCTGCTGGCGGTGCGAGCGTGCTCGACACCGCCACTGGCTGCCTGATGAACAACCGGCCTTTGCTGGTCATATACGGTCGGCCTAACGCCCGATGGTGCCTGATTACTGGCCATCGGCCGGCAGAGAAGGAGCTCCATCTACTCAGCCCGGGTGCCCAGCAGGCTGTGAAGCTATCGGCGGATGAATTCCTCCGGGTGTGGGAAGCCAGCGAAGTACCCGTCTTGTGGCCGCAAGGTAGTATCGCGGGATTCCAGTTTGCTCTTACCCAGCAGCAGACTCAACCTGATCTGGTCGCCAATATGAAGTCGGTGGTCATCCAGGCTAGCCTGGCCTGGGACCAGACAGAGCTCATGCGGCAACCGGCGGGGGCTGCCGCTCATTGGGCCTTGCTGGAGGTGTTGGCCCAGGCCGCCGCAGACGACGATCTCGAGCAGGGGGAGAAGATCAAGTCCTGGGCTACACAGGCAGTCCCCCTGATCATCAGCACGCGTCGGGCTGCTGCCCGCTTTTTTGCCGACCTAGCGGCCGAATCTCGGGGCAGGGATCAGACCGTCCTCCTGGGGGCCAGCGACCGTTATCAGCAGATCGCTAACCGCTGGGAAAGCCTGGGAGAGTCGCTGGCGCAGATGCCAACGGAGGCTGGGGAAGAGGGCGGTGAGGCCCTCCCCGCGGACCGCACAGAGCCGTGGCGCAACGCAGTTGAAGCCGCCCAGGAGCTCGCCAGTCTGGAAGGGGAGAGCCTGCGCTGGTTGGCCTCATCGCTGGCCGATTGAGCCGGAAATAATGCTACTACCTCGTCACACTCGGCGACGACTATCTGCTTTGCGTGCTGGAGGCCAGTATGCGGGCGGCGATGCGGTGCAGCCTACCGAGCAGGCTCCGCCCGCTGGCAGCCCGGCAGACACGGTGATAGCCCCGAACCCGACAATGCCGCCCGGACTGGTGGTGGAGCACAGCCGCGGCAGTTATCTCAGCATTCGGCTTATGCCCGCTGACATTGGCCAATGGGCAGAGCAGCTCGCGGTGGATCTATTCGAGGAACTGGTGCAGAACGAGGCCTTCGCGGTAGAGGCCCGTCACGAAGTGGCATTCCTGGACATTGAGACGACGGGTCTCTCCTCGACACCGCTGTTCTTGGTTGGCGTGCTACACGTCGGAGCCGACGGCCCCCATTTCCATCAACTGCTCGCCCGGGACTATGCGGAGGAGGCCGCAACTCTGGCAGCAGCTCTGGAGATGCTAGCTGAGGCGAAAATCCTGGTCAGCTTCAATGGACGGGCCTTTGACGTACCCTTCCTGCGTGATCGCAGTCGCTATCATCGCATGGAATGGACTGTGCAGCCCCAGCAGCATCTGGACATACTCTGGGTAGCCCGCCGCCAACGGGACCTGCCAGTGCCCGACCATCGCCTGGTTACTCTGGAGAGCTATCTGTGTGGGCGGCGGCGGGGCGGCGACATTCCCGGCGAGCTTATTCCGGCAGCCTACCACCGCTTTGTGGATACCGGCGCGACCGACGAGATGGCGCTGATCCTTCAGCACAACCAGATTGACCTGCTCACCACCGCCGAACTGGCGGCATGTTGGCAGGGAGAAGTGCTGCCGTGCCCGGAGGGGCAAGGTGAGAGACCATAGTACGGAGAAAGAAGCTCCAGCCGGCTCAATGCGCCGAGTTGAATCGGCTGAACGGAGACTAGTCACAGTGAGAGTTGCGCTCGTCGGAGTAAGTCACTGGCATACTGCCATATACTATCTGCCGGCGCTTCAGAAGCTGGGCGCGGAGATCGTAGCCATCAGCGACCCCTCTGAGGAGGCCCTGACTAAGATCGGCGAGGGGCTGTCGGCGAGTCGCTACCGCGACTACCGGGAGCTTCTTGGCAGCGAAGACGTGGATCTGGTAATGGCCCATGCCCCCCACGATGAGATGACCGAGCTGGCCGCTGAGCTGGTCGCGCGGCATCAGCCCTTTCACATGGAAAAGCCGATGGGCATAGACTGGCGCAAGCTCGCACCAGTTGCCGCGAAGGCTCAAAGCGAGCGAGTCTTTACCAGCGTGGCTCTGGTCAGCCGTTACCTGGGCGTGGTAGAACAGCTTGCTGAACTGAAGCGGGTCGGCAAGCTCGGACAAGTTCAGCACTACTACTATCGCCTGCTGGGCGGCGCGCCCCACCGCTACGTTGACTGGGGCTGTGGCTGGATGCTTGATCCGGCGCGAGCCGGGGGCGGTGCGCTGTTTAACTTCGGGCCGCATCTGGTGGATACATTTGTCTACTTGGCTGGTGAGCCCATTGTCGAAGTCTATGCGCGCGTCATCCGCGGCGTTCACAATCTGCACATTGAAGACATGGTGAGTGTCGTTATGACAGGAGGGGATGGGGCTATCGGTGTCGGTGAGGCGGGCTATGTCATGCCTGAGGGGTACGAGCGTTACTTCTCGGTTACCACTGATGCGCTATACGTTGGTGGAAATGTAGCTACAGGCACTGTCCTGTTCCGCGACGGTACCCGGCTTGATTTCGAAGGTCTTAACGGCGACCAGGCTTACTTCCAGTATACCGCCGACCTGCTGAAATGTCTGGAGACGGGTTGTGCCCCTCGGGCGACAATACAGGACATGGTGACGACGCTTCGCGTGATAAACGCGACTGCTGAATCGGCCCGCACCGGTAAGCCGGTCATGCTGGCGTGGCCTGACGAATGAAGAAGGTAGCTATATGAGTCATCGAATTGCCTGGACACTCCTGCTAGTAGTCGTGTTGACTGCGAGTGCCGTCGCCGCGCCTATCCTGGATCCCGCTCATATTCAGGCCAAGACCCTGGACAATGGACTGCGGGTGATAGTCAAGTCGGAGCGCCAATGGCCCGTTGTTGCCCTGGGCTTGGTCATCGGGGCAGGTTCGGGTTATGAGACTGAGCACAACAGCGGTGTGGCTCATCTGGTCGAGCATCTACTCTTCGAAGAACACAGGAGCACAGACGCGTTCGGTCCACAGATCGAGGATATGGGCGGCTACGTCAATGCTGTGGTCACGCGCGACTTCACCCAGGTGACTCTGGCGAGCTCCTCTGAATACTTCGATCAGATGATTCCCCTCCTGGCCCAGAGCATTTTCGCAGCCAAATTCACCGCTGAAGCGGTGGCTCAGCAGAAGCGTATCATCCTGCGGGAGATGGCGGATCGGTTGAGCTCGACCGTTGAGCTGACTAACATCTTCACCTGGCAGCTAGCCTATACTGAGCATCCCTACGGGCGGCCAATCCCGGGCTCTCCGACTCAGCTCGAGGATCTCGACGTCCACGCAGTGCGCGCCTTCTACAATCAATTCTATCGGCTCCACAACGCCGCTGTCGTCGTGGTCGGTGATGTGGATGCTGAGGCCTTTTTCGAGCTTGCTGAGGAGAGCTTCGGTGGGTATGCTCCGGGGGATAAGGTGGTGCCGCAGGTCCCCGCCGAGCCGCCCCAGACCGAGGTCCGCACGCGCATCGAGCAGTTGGAGAGATCAATAACTCTGCTTCAGTTCGCTTGGCATGCGCCGGGCATTGCCAACCAGCGCGAGGTCTGTGCGATGGACCTCATCTATATGATTATGGACGATTGGCTCAACCAGATGGTGGAAGCACCCGAGGGCGACAAGCCGCTGCTGGCGGGCGTGGTCGTTAGCTATCTGACCCAACGCTGGCCCGGGCTGTTTAGCATTACTGCTGTCACTGAGCCAGCCTATGAGGTGGACCTGCGCGCGGCCATCCTCGGGAATATCGAGCAACTTAGCGCCGCGCCCGTCAGTGACGAGCTGCTCGCGGCGACCAAGCAGCGTATCTACGGCCAGTATGCCTTCAGCAACGAGGCGTATACTGACCAGGTTGAATCGCTCTCCTTTTATGAAGCGATCTACGACTACCAGTTCGCGATTGACTACATTGACCTCATCAATGAGGTAACTGCCGAAGATGTCCAACAGACAGCGGCGAAATACCTGCGCCCGGACAACTACAACTTGGTCGTTATCCGTCCCAAGCCGGCTGCCGCTGACCGCTGGGAGGCCCGGCTGCCATGAGACATGTCACTCGGCTTTTTCCTGTGCTGGTGCTTACCGCTCTGGTGGGCGTGGTAACGGCCTCGTCTGATGGTGCTGCGCCGGTCACCCGGACCGTCCTCGGCAACGGCTTGACGGTGGTCGCTTGCCCGCACTATGCCTCAGATGTGGCCGGAGTCTTTGTGGGATTCCGGGTAGGAGCTGACCTGGACGAGCCCCCCGGCATCCGGGCGCTCATCCACGAGCACAACAGTGCCCGTGTTCGTGAGCTACTGGAAACCGACGCAAGGTTTGCGCCATTGCAGCAGGCCATTCGCAGTGGCCGGGCGCCGGCGTGGGGAGTCGAGTGGGACTACCTCCGGATGCGGGCGAGCTGTCCCTCCCGAGAGCTCCGCTCCCTGATGGAGCTGGTAAGCGAGGGCATATTCTCCCCGCAGATTCAGCCCGAGCTTCTCGAGCTGTCCCGGCAGCGTCTCGCCAAGGAATATGAGGATATGCCCAGGCGCGTGGCTGAGCAAACCTATTACCTCTTCCGCGAAGCGATGTTGGGCGATGTTGCTGCGGCCCGGCCGGTTTTCGGTACGTCGGAGTCAACAGCGGCGATCACCACCGAGCAGGTCAGGACCTTTGCCCAGAACTATTTCCAGGCGGCGAACGCTGTAGTGGTTGTGGTAGCCCCGGCGTCGCGCGAGGAGATTGTCGCTATGGCGGAGGGTGCACTGGGTTCGCTGGCGCACGGTATAGTTGCCCCGTCTCCGGAGCGTGTCCTACATAAGTACTCCCGCGTTCGGGCGGGCAGTAACCCCTTGACCGGGCTGGCCACGGTGGTAGTGGGGGTGCCCGTATCACCGCCTCCTGGCAAAGGCTTCCGAATCGGTCAACTCCTGTATCACGTGCTGAGTGGGGCACAAGGGCGGCTGATGCGCGACCGGGGACTACTGCACAGCCTGGCGTTGAACCTCCCCTTTCGCTTGCTGGCGCAGCGCACGCCGGTGAAGGTGCTGCCGGTGGCGCTGAGCCGGCAACCTCACCTGGCAATCTATGCCGAGTGCGATCCTGGTGCCGTCGAAGAGACTCACCAGGCCCTTCTGCGCCACCTCAACTCACTGCGCGATGGGGCGATCCGTCCCGAGGAGCTAGGCCGGGCCAAGCAGAACCTGATCAACGGCCATGCCCGGATTATGCTGGGGCCGACGACACTGGCGGCACATCTCGGGGAGATCGAGGTGCTGGGCGGTGGCCCGGCCAGCTTTGACCAGATAGCCGCCGAAATCCAGGGGATTACCAAAGGAGACATAATCGCCACGACGCAGGCGCACTTTCAGAATCACTATATCGGCGTGCAAATGCCCGAGACCACCGCTGAATTACACCGCGGCAATCTGTAATCTAACTCGAGGGGAAGCGGCTTATGATTGAGGGGGTAGTCACCAAGCAACTGCGCCCAATTGCCGATGAGCGTGGCTATCTAATGGAGATCCTGCGCGACGATGACGAGCTATTCAGCAAGTTCGGGCAGGTCTACATAACTACGTGCTATCCCGGGGTAGTCAAGGCCTGGCACGCGCACGCCCGCCAGTACGATCACCTCTGTTGTCTGCGGGGCACCGCCAAGCTGGGGCTGTACGACGATCGTGAAGACTCGCCCACCCGTGGGCAGACCCAGGCCATTATGCTCGGGATGCTCAACCCGTCCCTCGGCGTTGCTCGGGATGGTGAGCCTGTCGAGCCACTGCTGGTGCGTGTTCCCCCGCTGGTCTGGCACGGCTTCACGCCGGCGGACGAGGAAACGGTCATCATGCTCAATATCCCGACGGAGCACTACGTCGCTGACGACCCCGACGAGCTCCGCCGCGACCCCTTCGACCCCGACATCCCCTTCGAATGGCACACTCGGGGAGGATAGGCAGGGCGTCCCGCCTGTCCATATACCCCCGGCCCGGTAGGACAGGCGTCTCGCCTGTCCACCTTTCACTTGTAGGGGCGCTGCTTGCTGCGCCCCGCCGTTTCTGCCGTCATTCTGCCTTTCTCTGTTCCTGTCTGCTGTTGTCTGCCTCTATCCGCCGCCCGCCCACGCAGGACTCCCACCCCTCCCTAGCGAAATAGGCCTGGGGTGAGAACAATGTGCAACGCCAACGAGCCAGACTGGGTCAATCACGGGCCGGAGCTGGATGACTTGCCACCAGAGCAGCGCTGCCAGTATGAGTTCGAGGAAGATTACGAGTACGAGAGAAGAAGCGTTCAGGACCGGCGCTGCGGGCTGTGCGTGCCCGATGACGATATTGGCCGCGACGAGCGCCTGTGCTACTTCCACTCCCAGCGAGACCGAAAAACCGATCTTGACCTGAAGGCCCGGCTGGAGGAAGTGGTGGAGCGGGGCGCCTACCTGCAGCGCGCTAACCTCTTCCGTGGCAACTTGGAGGGTGCTTACCTGGTAGATGGGAACCTGCAGCGCGCTTACCTGCGAGGTGCGAACCTGCAGAGCGCTTACCTCCAAGATGCCAATCTGCAGGGCGCTGACTTCTTCGGTGCGAACCTGCAGCGCGCTCACCTGGGAGATGCCAACCTGCAGCGTGCTTCCCTGCGAGCTACGGACCTGCGGGGCGCCGACCTGGGATGTGCCAAACTGCGAGGCGCAAACCTTGGGCGCGCCAAGCTGCAACTTGCCAAGATGGGGGACATTGACTTGCACAGCGCCAACTTGGGCGGCGCCAATCTGCACGGCGCTAAGCTGGGCGGGGCAAGACTATTCAACGCTCACTTACGCCACGCCATCATTGTGCCCTGCCAGAAGACTGACCGTGACATGGACCTTGCTATCACAGAGATCCCGGTGCTGCGACATGCGCGTCTACAAGGAGCACTCTTGGCGGCGGCGACCATTGCTCCCGAAGCCAATCTCGCCCACGCAACCTTCGGGTTTTCTGTGACGCGGCGCTGGTTCCCCTGGCAGAGGTGTGGCTGGATCGGCCTGCGCGGAATCTGCCGGTGGTGGCGTCTGCGCAAGATGCGCTGGACCGAATACCATATCCGTGACGAACGCTGTGCCTACAGCGATCAAGAATGGGAGAAAGCCAAAGCGCTGCACGATGGGCTGAAGGAGGACAATCGTCCGAGCTTCAGCGAATGCGAGGCAGTATACCGCCAGCTCAAGCTGAATTATCAGGAATCAGGAGATTATCAGACCGCCGGAGAGTTTTTCGTCCGCGAGATGGAGTGCAAGCGGGCCCAAATGGTGCAAGACCAGAAGCAGGCTTTCTTTGCTGCTTTCTGGGGCCGCTGCGGCGTCCTTCTCCTACTCTTCCCAGTCGCAGTGGCGCTCGTTCTAGGTATGGCTCGCGTGCCGGCTGAGAATCCGTGGTGGTTCGCCCTCGCAGGTGCCTCGGTGCCGTTTGCTGTGTGGGCGTGGCTGATGGGCTACCGGGCGATGTGGGCGGCGATGTACCTCTTGTGCGGCTATGGCGAGCGGCCCAGTTGGATTGTGGGGTGGATTCTCGCTCTCATCTTGATCTTTGCTGGCTGCCATACATGGGCTGGCGTGGCTGACCTGAAGGCTGGGACCGAGGTTGATGCCGCCACCCCGAATGGCGTTGTGCACAGCTTTTGGACGGCGCTCTATTTCAGTGTGATAACCTTTACCAGTCTGGGCTATGCTGACCTGGCCCCAGCTCCAGGAATTGGTCGCGCTCTGGCTGGCCTGGAGGCCGTGTTGGGGATCGTGATGATGTCGCTGTTCTTGATCTGCATCGTCAGGAAGTATAGTCGGTGAGCGGTAAGCACAACGGGCGGATGTCCTTCGACACTCTCAGGACATTCGCCCGTACAGACAGCAACAGCAGACTAGAGCTGGCAAATCGGCAGCCCAAAAGACGACTGCCTGAGCGGGTAGCTCAGGCAGTATCGTCCGGTTTTACTCTGATTGAGTTGCTGCTCGACTACTGGTATCGGCACATCGGGCGGTTTCCTGAAGCTTTTTCCAAAGAATTTTCCAGCAATTCTTTAGATTAGCTTGGGTGTGCCCTCTGGCCGTCAATTGCTATAGACGCCGGAGGAGACCAAAATGTTCTGTTTGCAGTGATGGCGAAGTCGGAAAAAGACTATCTCAGCGTGTGGTCCGCGGAGCTGGCTGGTTGACCGTGCCTGAGGGTGCGCTACCCGCACGGACCCCAAAAGACGACTGCCTGAGCGGATGGCTCAGGCAGTATCGTCCGGTTTTACTCTAATCGAGTAGCTAATTGTCTAGATAATACCAGGTAAAGCGGCACCTTAAACCTTTTTTCCGAAGAACTTTCCACGGGGTTTTTCTGATTGGTCTTCCCGCTGTCCTCTGACGCTCGCGTACTTAAACGAAAGAGGTGCCCAAATGGTTCTGTATGTGGTGATGGCGAAATCGAAGGAAGACTACCTGGAGCGGGCGAGCCAGTCGGCCTTCGAGCACAAGCTGCGCTTTGAGCAGCTTTCCGGTAGCCCCTGCCTGATGGTGCGCTATCCCTGGATAACCCCGGAAGCGGCGAGTCACTATCCCTTCCGCGCAGTCATCATCAGCGGCTTCGGGCACGGCTGGGACGAGATGGAGATGACCGAGCTGTACGGCCTCTACGATCTGCTGCACAGCACTGAGCTGCCGGTACTGGGGATATGCGGAGGCCATCAGCTCGTAGCGCACGCCTTCACCGAGGATTTCCGGGTGGTACAGACCTTGCACGACGAGCCGATGCGCCGGCTTCAGCCCGGGGAAGCCGACTGGGAGCCGGACTATCAGCCCGGCTATTTTGTGGAGAAGGGTATGCAGCCCGTGCGCGTGGTGCACCCCGATCCGCTCTTCGCCGGCCTGCCCGAGGTGCTCTACCTGCGGCAGGCCCACTACTGCGAGGTCAAGCAGCTTTCACCTGACTTCCGCCTGCTGGCGAGTAACGACCACTGCCGGCTGCAGGCGATGCGCCATCGCCACCGGCCCATATACAGCGTGCAGTTTCACCCGGAAGCCTACACCGAGTACTACCCGCACGGCCGCGAGATCCTGAGCAATTTCTTCCAGATGGCCGGTGAGCAAGCGGGAGCCTAGTCGTCGGCGGGGGCAGTCTGATTGGTGGCGGTGCTCGTTTGGTCGCGGTGGCGCTGGCGCTGGCGGATAAGCATCTTGACAATCTGCATACGGGTTTCGGGGTTATCAATGTACGATTCGCTGACCAGGCAGAGTAGGTGCCATACCTCGGCCGTGCGCTGCAGCGTGTAGCAGTGGTAGCTTTGGCTCGGCGAGCTGACCTTGCGCAGAATCCCGTGCTTGGCTAACTGCTCGGCGGCGGGCTCGATGTCTTCCACCGGGTAGCGCAGGCGCAGGGCCAAGCCGGCAGCGGTGTCGAAGGTGTTGGGGTTGGCCTGCAGGTACAGCGCCAGGTCCAGACCGATAATGGTCTGAGCCGCGTCCCGGATGAATTGTGCGACCCGCTCGTCCATACGAGCCATGCCCCCTCATGCTCGCTTGGCGCTGCCCAGGCGACATCAATTGTCACGTTCGCCGTCGGCTCGAAGAATCCTCCTTTGTCTGAGTGTAGGTATCGTACCGCATTTCGCTGGGGTTAGCAAGGAAGGGAATAGCTCGGCGCCCGCGGAATAGTGGCTGGGCAGTGAGCAGTGCAACAAGCAGAGACGGGAGGGCCAAGCTATGCCCGGTGACGTGGCTATTGTTTTTGACTGTGGTGCTACCAACGTGCGCGTGATTGCCGTTGACAGTGACGGCCAGATGCTCGCCTCAGCCAGTCAGCCCAACGCGGCCATGTCGCAGCCCGGAGCGTCGGACGAGAGCTGGCGCATCTGGGACTTGGATGAAGTGTACGGAAAGCTGGCCGACGCCTGCCATAGAGTCTGCGAGCAGATTGACACCGCTCGCATCGCTGCGGTGACGGTTACCACCTTCGGCGCAGACGGTGCACCGGTCAGGGCCGACGGGACGCTGACCTATCCGATAATCTCCTGGCAGGGTGCGCGTGCCCAGCAGCTCACCGCCGATATCACCGAGCTGATGGACCCGTGGGATATCTTTACCGAGACCGGTTACCAGATCATCTATTTCAACTCGCTCCTGCGCCTGATGTGGTTGCAGCAGAATGCCCCGGAGGCGCTCGCGTCAGCGGACTGCTGGCTGATGATGCCGGGTGTGCTGAGTATGAAGCTGTGTGGCGAGCTATCCATTGACCCAACTGCCGCCGGAACGATGATGGCGATGGATATGGCCTGCCGCGACTGGTCGCCCCGGATGCTGGCGCTGGCCGACCTGGACGCATCTTTCTTCCCGGACTGGGTCGAACCCGGGGGGGTGATCGGCCAGGTGCACACCCAGGCGGCGCAGGAGACCGGGCTACCCCAGGGTACGCCGGTGGTGGCAACCGGGCACGATACCCAGTTCGCGCCGTACGGCTCAGGCGTGCAGCCGGGTGAGGCGCTGCTGAGCAGCGGCACCTGGGAGATTCTCTTGCTGCGAGTGGACAGCTTCAGCCCAAATGAGTTCGGGTTCAACGAGGGTTTGATGTTTGAGTGCGATGCGCTGCCTGGCTTGTGGAACCCGCAACTGCTGATGATGGGCAGCGGCGTACTCGAGTGGATCCGCGAGCAGTTCTTCGCGGGGGAGGAGGACCGTACGCAGACCTACGAGCTTATGATTGAGATGGCGCGCAAGATCCCCGCCGGAGCAGGCGGCATAACCTTAGTCCCTGCCTTCGTGTCCGATACCGGACCGGCCAAACAGTACGCTACTGGGGGCTCGATACTGGGCCTGACCATGAACGCCACTCCGGCCGAGATCTACCGCAGCGCCTTGGAGGGCCTTAGCTTCCAGATGTACGCCGCACTGGAGATACTCCAGAAGGCTACTGGATTCAGCGCCGAGGGCATTCGCGTGGTCGGGGGCGGCGCACGCAACCAACTATGGAACCAGATCCGCGCCGACGTCACCGGCCTGCCTGTGGTGACTACCTCCGAACAGGAGGCCACGGTGCTGGGCGCGGCGCTGTTTGCGCTTGTCGGGGCGGGAGTCTTTCCGTCAATTGACGAGGCGGTGGCCAGTGTGGAGATGGGTGAGGTCGTGCACGAACCGTCGGCAGATGCGGCAGCCTACGCCCCGCTATACGAGCGGTATATGCTGGTTCCACCGGCGCTGAAGGATTTCTACGGTGTATAGAGGACTTTTGGCAATGGTTGCCGAACGTGGCTGGCTGTGGCTCTGGCGATGTCGGAGCAGACTAAGACACATAGTGTCGGCAGGAGGATTGCTATGTCAGACGTAGTACGTTTTGGAATCGTGGGTTTGGGTATGGGCCGCCCGCGGGCCGAGGAGTGTACCACGACGCCCGGTGCGCAACTGGCAGCCGTGTGTGACACCTGGGAGGAGCGCGGTCGAGACGTGGCGGAGGCGCTGGGCGTGCCATGGATCAAGGACTATGACGAGATGCTGGCACGCGATGACATTGACGTTATCGGCGTCTGGACGCCCAGCGGGCTGCACTGCCCCTTCGCGGTGCGGGCCCTGGAAGCGGGTAAGCACGTCTGTATGACCAAGCCGATGGATATCCGGGTGGATTCCTGCGACGCCGCTATCCAGGCTGCGGAGGATCAGGGGTTGGTGCTGGCCGTGGACTTCGAGAGCCGGTACAACCCGATTAACCACCAGATTCGTGGCGCCATCCAGTCGGGAGCGATCGGCGACGTAATCTTTGGCGATCTGCGCATGAAGTGGTATCGTGGTCAGGATTACTACAACTCCGGACATCTGCCGGGTTGGCGCAGTCGGATAGTGACTGAAGGTGGCTCCCTGGCCAACCAGGCGGTCCACTACCTGGATCTGCTGCAGTGGTGGCTGGGCCCAGTGACACGAGTCATCGGTCATAAGGGTACTTACGCCCATGATATCCAAACCGAAGACGCTAGCCTGAGCATGCTGGAGTTCGCCTCGGGCGCGCACGCTATGGTCTTGACCACCACATGCAGCTTCCCCGATCTGGGCTCAGCAATTGAAATCACCGGGACCAGGGGTACAATGGCCTGGAAAGACCAGCAGATCACCATATTCACAGCGGCGGCGGTCCAGGAGATTGACGCCGGCGACGACCCTGAGTACGTGCGGCCCGAGCAAGCAGCGCAGCCTGACGAGGTCCAGCTTAACCCCGATGACTTCATCTCGCCCGCTGACCTGCCCGCTAACATCATTGAGGACATGGTCGCAGCAGTCCGCGATGGCAAGCCGGTGCAGTGCGACGGTTATGAGGGGCGTAAGACCGTCGCGATCATTGAAGCGGTCTACCAGTCCTCGGATAGCGGCGAGTGGGTGAACTTCGGTTAGCCGAACAGGATGCCTTTTCAGTATAACAGGCGTTTCGCCTGTCATATTAAATGGAGGGAATGCAAATGAGCCCGAAAGCTAAGCCCAATAATATCAGAGTTGGTCTAGTTGGTTACGGCGGGGGGTTCAAGATGGGCTGGCATCATACCGAGCAGATGAACCCGGCCGGGGTACTCAATGTGGTGGCGGTTTGTGATGTTGACCCCAAATGTCTGTGCGAAGCCCGGGAGGATTTCGGGGGCGAGATTCTGACCTACTCGCGGCTTGACAAGCTGCTGGCCGCTGACGTGGTGGATATGTGCGTGGTTATCACTCCGCACAACACCCATGCTAAGCTGGCGATCCAGTGCAGCAGAGCGGGCAAGCACGTCGTTGTGGAAAAGCCGATGTGTATCACTTACAACGAGGCGACAAAGATGATCCAGGCTGCGCGTGAAAACGAGGTGATGCTGTCGATCTTCCACAACCGGCGCTGGGACGGCGACTACCTGGCGATCAAGCAGGCTATTGCTGATGGATTGCTGGGTCAGATATTTCACATCGAGGCGTACATGGGCGGCTGGTCAAAGCCGCGCAAGCGGTGGCGGGCGGACAAGAAGATATCTGGTGGAGCCTTCTACGACTGGGGTGCACACTACATGGATTGGGTCCTGGGTCTAGTGCCGGACGCCAAGCTGGAGAGCGTCACGGGCTTCTTCCACCAGGACGTGGTCTGGAAGAATGTCACCAACGAGGACCAGGTCCAGGCGCTAGTCCGGTTCGATGACGGCTGCGTCGCCGACATCCAGATGTCCGACGTAGCCCTTGCTGCGCGGCCGCGCTGGCGAATTCTGGGAACTAAGGGGGCAATTGAGGACTGGAACGGAGGCAGTTTCACCGTCTACACCCGGGTCAAGGGCTATCCCGCCGAGATGGACGTCAAGTACCAGGAGGGCCAGCGCCCGCAGTACTACCAGAACATCGCCGCCCACTTGACCCGGGGCGCCGAGCTGATCGTCAAGCCCGAGCAGGCCGCCCGCGCCATTGCGGTAATCGAATATGCCGAGCGCTCCGCCAAGCAGGGCAGGACGCTCAAGCCCCCGTGCCCGTAGTAGACCGTTATTGGCATCGTGGAAGGGTGTCCCCCTCCCACAGTGTTAACGACGGGGCTATCCCGAATTGATCATCGTGCCGATGCCCGCGTCGGTGAACAGCTCCATCAACAGCGCATGGGGGATGCGGCCGTCAATGAGGTGCGCGTAGTCCACGCCGCTGCGCACCGCCCGGATACAGCTCTCCAGCTTGGGGATCATCCCCTCGTTGACATTGCTCTCAGCCAGCCGCGCCTCCGCCTCGCTGGCGGTCAGCTCACTGATCAGCGTATCTGGGTCGGCTGGGTCAGCCAGCAAGCCGGGCACATCGCTGAGTGTGACCAGCTTACACGCTGGCAGTGCCGCCGCCAGCTCCCCCGCGACGGTGTCGGCATTGATATTGTAGCTCTGGCCGTCAGTATCCGTGCCGATCGAGGAGAGCACCGGAATGTAGCCCGCCTCGGTCAGCGCATGGAGAACTTCGGTATCAATCTCGACTATCTCGCCGACAAAGCCCAGGTCCCCCTGGGTGCTTTCCTTCTTGCAGCACAGGATAGTGTTGGCATCCTTGCCCGACAGCCCGACAGTGCGCCCGCCGGCAGCGTTAATCAGGGAGACGAGCTGCGGATTGACCTCACCGACAAGGACCATCTGCGCGATCTGCATAGTCTCGGCATCGGTGACGCGCAGGCCGCCCACAAATTTGGACTCAATGTCCAGGCGGTCCATCATTTCAGTGATCCGGTTCCCGCCGCCGTGGACGACAACCACCTCGATGCCCACGTAGCGTAGCAGGACCACGTCCTGGGCGACGCTGCGCTGCATCTCGGGGTCAGTCATCGCTGCCCCGCCGTATTTGACCACGATGCTCTTACCCGCCCACTGTTGGATATAGGGGAGAGCTTCGATCAGGGTATCCGCACGTTTCTGCAGGTCTTCCATCATTCGTCTCCCGCGCCAATGTTGGTGTCAATCGCCCTCTACGGCTATAAAGCGTATTGCAAAATGCAGATTTCGTCAAGTTCGAGGCTGATAAAGGGAGTGGGCTGCGTTAGCGTACTGGGAAAAATCTCTAAGAAATCTGGCAATAGGTCTTGACACAGGTGTGTATAATAAGTATACTGATTGACGGGCGCGACTGAGTCTCAATCTCACTTAGCTATGGATAACCAAGAACTGGAAGCCGAAATATTCGACCTCCTGCAGTACCTGGAACTGCGGATTACGCCGCAGCGGCGGGCCGTTGTACGCCAAGTGCTGGCCATGCCCGGCCACTTCAGCGCTGATGACTTGTTCCTCGCTTTGCAGCACAAGGATGCAAAACCCTCCCGCGCGACCATATACCGACTGATCCCTGCGCTGGTTGAGGTGGGGGTACTGCGTGAGGTCGAACACGGCTGCGACCACAGCCATTACGAGCTGGTACGTGATCGCGCGCATCACGAGCACCTTATCTGCCACAAGTGCGGTCGGGTAGTCGAGTTTGTCTGTCCGGCGATAGAAGGAGCAATTATCGGCGTATGCCGCGAGCACCATTTTCGTCATTACCAACACGGGCTGGAGATAACCGGGTTGTGTGAACAATGCCAGAAGGAAGTTGACCGAAACCAGCAGAATCTATCGGGCTGCTGACGCGCTGGTAGTAACAAGTGCGGTGGCACCGATTAGCTCGGGAGGAAGTAACTTGATTGTATCGTTGACAGAAATGGCGCCCGGACAATCCGGGATTGTTGCCTCATTGGACGGCGGCTGGGGGATGGTCCGACGGATGCAGGCTATGGGCATCCGGCCGGGAGTGCCGATCACCAAGACAACCAGTCAGCCGTTCCGGGGACCAGTTAGCGTTCAGGTAGGCAATACCGAAGTTGCGCTCGGCTTTGGGCTTGCCCGTCGGATCATGGTCGAGGTGCCCGGGTGAAGCAGATTCTGTTGATGGGCAATCCCAACGTCGGCAAGAGCGTAGTCTTCTCCCGTCTCACCGGCACCGACGTCATCGTCTCCAACTACCCCGGCACTACCGTCGAGTTCACCAATGGCCGCATGAAGTTGGACAGTACTCGCGCCGAGGTCATTGACGTTCCCGGCACTTATAGCCTTGATCCCACTACTCCTGCCGAGCAAGTGGCCACTGATATGCTCGCTGCAGGCGATGTGGTTGTCAACATCGTAGACGCCACCAACCTCGAGCGCAACCTGAATCTCACCCTCCAACTGCTCAGCTCGGGTAAGCCGATGGTCGTCGCCCTGAATATGTGGGACGCGGCGGAGCACAAGGGCATCCGCATTGACGTGGCCAAGCTCGAAGAGCTCCTGGGTGTGCCGGTCGTTTCCACCGTGGCCCCCAGCGGCCGCGGCATCAATGAGCTCGTTGGGCGCCTGGAGCAAGCCGCGGCGGGGACCCGCAGCTATGAACCGGACGAGCGCTGGAGCCAGATCGGGGAAATCGTTGAGCAAGTCCAGGTTGTCGAGCACCGTCACCATACAGTCCTGGAGAGCCTCGCCGACATCTCGCTGAAGCCCTGGACAGGCATCCCGCTTGCGGTAGTCTTTGGATTCCTGGCGTTTGCGCTCATCAGACTGATCGGCGAGGGCCTTATTGGCTACCTGTTTGAGCCGCTGTTTGAGAATCTGTGGCGACCATTGATGGCTAGTCTGTCGGCACTGCTTGGCCCTGGCACCTTCTGGCACGAACTGCTCATCGGCAGCCTCGTGGATGGCCAGATTGATTTCGTTGAATCCCTGGGTATGTTGACTACCGGTTTGTTCGTGCCTATTGGCATGGTATTGCCCTACATCTTCGCCTTCTACCTGGTACTGGGTCTCATCGAGGATGTCGGCTACCTGCCGCGGCTGGGGGTGCTGGTGGACACGATAATGCACCGTATGGGCCTGCACGGGCTGACCGTGATCCCGATGATGCTGGGGCTGGGTTGCAACGTGCCCGGGGCGCTGAGCACGCGTATTCTGGAAACGCGCCGCGAGCGCTTCATTGCCGCGACGCTTATGGCTATCTGTGTCCCCTGTATGGCGCAGATCGCGATGGTAGTAGGGCTGATGGGCCAGTCAGATAACTTCACGATGGGTCTTTTCGCCGTGTTCGGCACCCTGGCCGTGCTGTGGGTGGCCCTTGCCCTGATATTTAGGCGTGTGCTGCCCGGCGAGGCCCCCGAGATCTTTGTCGAGATACCGCCGTATCGCATCCCGTATGCTAAGGCTGTCGCTCAGAAGGTCTGGCTGCGCACTCGGCAGTTCATCAGCGAGGCGGTTCCCTACGTCTTGCTGGGCGTTTTCATCGTCAACATCTTGTGCTTACTGAATGTGATACAGTTCTTAGGCAATGTCGTTTCTCCGGTTGTCACCCGTCTTTGGGGTCTGCCGGAGGAGGCGATTGCAGCGTTGCTGATTGGCTTTCTGCGCAAGGACGTCGCCATCGGTATGCTCGCACCTTTGGGACTCAGCCTCAAGCAGCTCATTATTGCCTGTACAGTACTGACGATCTATTTCCCCTGTGCGGCCACCTTTGCGGTTCTGGTGCGTGAGTTTGGCCTGCGCCGCATGGCCAAGGCCGCCCTGCTAATGACCACAGTCGCCCTCACCGTCGGCGGGCTGCTGAACCTGGTGCTGTAGGACTTGCCCCCGCGTGTCCTGCTTGCCGCTTACACCATCCTCTTCTCAAAAGTCTTTGCGGAAGGGGTGCGGGGAAAGCCGCTTTCTCCAGAAAGGGGTTTCCCCGCGAAGCTGTTGCCGTTGACTCTCCACTAACTCCCCCACGTCAACCACGTAGATCTACCGGCTGCCCTCGTGGACCGAGTCGAACCAGACCTGGTCCCAGCGGTAGTCGTCCTCGGTGTCAATTAGGCCGATGATGGCCCGGTGCTCGGGCTTCGGCGGTCGGTCCGTTGCAGGCATTCTTCTCTGGCCCGTTTTTGCTAGGGATAGGGTAGTCTTAGGAGGAATGCAACATCATTTGGTGAAAATAGGGTGGGGAAGGGCGGATAACCTGGGGTGTTGTCAGGGAGGACAGCGATGAGAAGAAGCGCCCTAAGCGGCAGTTGTCTAATGTCGGCACTGATGGTAGTCGCAGCGATGGTCCTGGCCGTGCCGCTCGTGGCAGACGCCCAAGAGAGTATCCTGATTGACCTGCCCTCCGCCGGCAGGCTGCGCGGCGTCGCGCAGCATCTGGGCACGGAGCTGGAAAGTCGAGGCATTGAGCTCGTTGAGTTGGCTGGTAGTGCCCTGCCCGAGCCGCCGCCGACCAGCCTGGTAACCGACGACGATACCGTGCGCGATCCGCAGCAGCGCGAACGCCTGGGGGAGTTCATCCGTGCGGGGGGTGGGATGGTCTTGATTGTAGGCCGTTCGCAGCGCCACATCGAGCAGGCCAACGCGTTTACGAAGCCCTTGGGGCTTGAGATCACTCCCGATCCAGGAATCGCCGGGCCGATCGAATCCTCTGGTACGCCGTTGACAATGGGGTTGATGCTGCCCGAGCCCGGCTCCCTACGCATGCGCCTGGCCGGTAACGGGATCGTGCCCATCGCTCGGCAGAGCGGTCGGGTGGTATGCGCGGGAGTGGTGGTGGAAAAGGGCGGCATCATCGTCATTCCTGCCCAGCTTGTGCTGGCCGATATTGACCAGCCTGCCGGAAAACGGAGTGGTCTGACCCTGCTGGCGCGCTCGGTCGCATGGTCCAGTCGGCTGTCGGAGTTACAGGCGACTACGCGGCCTGGCGGCGGCCAAGTACCATCAGGGATAGACTTTCCTGCCGGCCAAACCGATCTGCCGCTGGAGCAGCGGGATTTCGCGGGAGCTATACTCTACGACTGTCAGGCGACCGAAGACGACTGGCCGGAGATTACAGCGGTAGTAGCAGCAGCTTTAGAGCAAAGCGGGCTCCCCGTCAAGGCGCTGAGAGTGCGGGACACCCAGGAGCCTCTGGTTGAGGCGCTGCAGAGCCGACCGCAACTAGTCGTGCTCGGTTCCTGGCGGCAGTACGGCGTCGCCGAGTGCGCTGCGATCTACCAGTACGTGGCCTCTGGCGGTAGCCTGCTGGCCTTGGCCCATGCGCATACCGACCGGCAGATTCGCCTCGTCTACATTAACGAGCCGCTTATCCAGTTCGGTGTGGTCTGCTCGTTGGGACGGTCGGGGGGGGCGGCGGAAGTCGCGGGCGGGCCGTTGGAGCAGTTGGGAGAGATACCGTGGGGGGTGCGGCTGCTCGGAGAGACGGTGCAGCCACTTATCACGGTGAGAGGGGGAAGGCAGCTCGCGGCCGGGTATGTAGAGTTCGAGCGCGGACGGGTGATGGCGCTGGATGCCGGGCCGCTGCTGTCGAATGCAGCATACCGTCTCCAGCTCAAAGAGCGTATAGTGCCGTGGCTGATGAGGAGCGAGTAGCCGCAGGGAGAAATATCGGAAAGGAGCAGCTCTGGCAATGCTGTACGATTTTCACACTCATACGTTTCTCAGTGATGGTGTGCTGTCGCCGATCGAGCTGATACGCCGTTGCATCGCCAACGACTATACCGCAATGGGTATCGCCGACCACGTTGGTGCGGGGGTAATGCAGCGGATTATCGAAGAGGTGAGGGGGGAGGCGAGGCTCGCTGCCGAACGTTGGAACTTCGTCTGCCTGGTAGGCGTGGAGATAACTCACGTCCCGGTCTCCGCAGTCGCCGAACTGGCCGCGCAAGCGCGCAAGCTGGGCGCCGAGTTGGTGGTGGTCCACGGAGAGAGCATTGTCGAGCCGGTCGAGCCAGGCACCAACCTGGCGGCGGTCAGTTGCCCGCAGGTAGACATCCTGGCGCATCCGGGGCTGTTCACTGAGGAGGAGGCACATCTGGCGGCGGAAAATGATGTCTTTGTCGAGATAACCTCGCGGCAGGGGCACTGCTTGACCAACGGGCTTGTCGCCCGACTGGCGCTGGCAGTGGGGGCTCGCTTGCTCATCAACAGCGACGGCCACGCGCCGGGCGATTATCTCACTGAGGAATTTGCCCGCCAGGTCGCGCAGGGGGCAGGCATTCCCGACGACCGGCTCCAGCAGGTTCTGGTAGACAACCCGCAGGAACTCTTGCGGCGGGGTATAGCTCGTCGTGGGGTGCAGGAATGAGCTGGCGGAGCGCTCTGACAGCGTCCGTACTGGCGTTGGTGGTCGCACTGGGGGGCTGTGCTCGGGGTGGCGAAGGGATACCCAGTCCGGTGCCGGAGGCGGTACTGGAGATTGTCTGGCAGATGGATGGGCCAGTCAACGATGCCTTCTACTACTATGTCGCGTTCGACAGCGATGCGGACGAGGGGGCCGACTTCCCCGTGCCGGTGGCTGCCGGGCCGTACTGGGGCAACGGCTGGGGTACGGGCTCGATTACGCATTTCCTGGAGTATAGCCACGGCGACTACGAGCTGTGGCGCGCCGACCTTGACGTGGTGATCCGCAGTCTTTCGGGCGGTTTTTTAGATGTGGTTGGTGATGTTACTGGTGGAGATGCCGGTGAGTGCACCGTTACGGTCACGGCAGTGACGCTGGGAGCAGTGATACTGACGGGCACCGGTGCGATTGACGCGGTGACCAACGATTCCGACCAGAATGCGGGCACGTTGGCGTTGGCGACTAATGCCGACGGGACCGTGGTGCTTGGGTCGGTGGTCTTCACACCTGCCGCCGACGGCGGACGGGTGCTAGATGCTGCCGAACAAGCGCAGGTTGACACACTCAACGGCGGTGCATTGCTGGCAGCAGATTCGTTGGACGAGCTCGGGCTGACCCTCACCCTGGCCTCCGGCCCGGATTTCAGCGGCAGCCAGAGCATTGACATCGCCCCCGCAACCGCCGATGTAGACGTTGCCTTCGAGAGCGCCAGCACGGGGGATGTTACGACTAGTGCTGCCACAGTGACGGCGAACTCCTCGCAGTCAACGGGGAATCCCCCGATCCCCGGGGTGGCCTTCGTAACAGGTGACTTGGCGGTTGGTGACCGGGCCGTGGTCGGACTGGAGCTTGGCACGACAGCCACCTCCCTGGGGCCTCCATATACGTCCGTCCCGCCTGATGGCAGCGACACACTGCAGGCGACGATTGACTTGGCGAAACTAGGCACCAACATCACCAATATCAGCATCAACTTCATCACCACGACCGACCTCATTTTCGATCCAATTGTCACCGATCCCGATGCTAATACCTACGACGGACTCGGACCGCTGGGCAACGATGCCATTCGCATATTTGACCCCACCGAATTCGTCCAGATCAACAACGATGGGGCCTTCATCCGCGAGGAGAGCGGTGATAGTACATTGGCGGGGCCAACGAGCCCACAGGAACAAGCAGCGGTAGATATCGTAGACTGGGAGATCACTCCCCAACTGCTATGGTAGCAGCGAAGGTGGCCAATGCGTACGGTAATCCAACGAGTCTCGCATGCCCAGGTAACGGTTGAAGGGCAGGTGGTCGGACAGATTCAGCGGGGGATGGTGGTGCTGGTCGGCTTTACCGATAGCGACGAGGTCGAGCAGATCAACTGGATGGCGCGCAAAGTCGCCGGCCTGCGGATATTTGAGGACTCGGGGGGCAAAATGAATCTGGGATTAGCCGACGTGGAGGGACAGGTGCTGGTCGTGCCGAACTTTACGTTGTACGGCGATGTGGCCAGGGGCCGCCGGCCTAGCTTCTCCCAGGCGGCAGAGCCGCGCCGGGCGGAGGAGCTGTTCCAGCAATTTATAGCAGCTGTGCGCGAACGGGGCGTGACAGTGGGGCAGGGCCAGTTCGGCGCTTCCATGCAGATTGAGCTGGTCAACGACGGCCCGGTGACCTTGATTATAGATACTGAGCCGCACAGCTAAGGGGGCTAGACGGGAGCAACAAGGGCTGGTATGAGCAGAAGCAGTGTTAGACGCAAGAAGAAGTTCCGCCGGACCCAAATGCTGGTTCACTTGTCGCTAGGTGATGAGCTTGCCGAGAAGGAGCGTATGGACGAGGCAATCGCCCAGTATAAGAAAGCAGCGAACCTCGATGCCAGCGACGTCGAGGTGCGGGTGCGGTTGGCTGATGCCTATTTTGTCTCCGGGCACGAGGACAAGGCGCTTAAGATATACCGACAGGCGCTGCGCGTCTCACCAGGGCACGGCGATTCCTACCTGAGCCTGGGCGATTTCTTGAGCTACCGTGGGCGGCTCACCGCGGCCCAGAGCGCCTTGCAGCGGGCCGTGGCCTGTGAGCCGGAGCGGCCCTACTACCACTACCGGCTCGGTTGGCTATGTCTAAGCGCCGGCAAGATCAAACAGGCTGAAAAGTCGTTGCGTCAAGCGGCAAGGCTCGCGCCGCGGCATGGCTTTTACCATTTCAAGCTCGGCGAGCTATACTTCCGCAAACAGGATTGGGCGGCCGCCGCCGCGGCGTACCAGGTGGCGGTGGAGTGCTGTCCGTGGGACGACTTTTACCACGTGCGGCTGGCCACGGCCTACATCCGCCAGCGATCCGATGAAGAAGCCCTGGCAATGCTTCAGCGTAGTGTAGAGATTACTCCGGACAATGCCGCCTACCGTTACCTGCTGGCGGAGCATCTTGAGTTCATGGGCCAGGCCCCAGAGGCGAAGCCTCATTACCAACGAGCCGGCGCACTCGACGAATACGATCGGGATTTGGTCCGACGGGTCCAGGAACGCTGCGGGCCGGTTCCAGCCGATAGCTGCTCGGGTGTCCGCGCTTGATGGAAGGCAAAGACTGAGCAACTCACAGATCTATGCGCCTCCACCGATTCGGCGGGGGCGTGGTGACATATAGAGAGAAGGTAAGAGCAGGCTGAATATGATAATCCCGTTGACTGTTGGTCCGTTGATGACCAGTTGTTATATATTGACCGATCCCGCGACCGCCGAGGCGGCGGTAGTTGACCCAGGTGGTGATGCGGGCCTCATCCTGCGGGAGTTGGACCAGCAGCAGACCGCACTGACGGCTATCCTGTGCACGCACGGTCATCCCGACCACGTGGGCGCCGTCCAGACTCTGGTCGAGGAAACCGGAGTCTCTGATGTCTACATGCACCCGGATGAGGTACCTATGCTGGATGATTACGCACTGCCGGGGCTAGGCGTGGCTCCTTTGTCCCAGCTTCAGGCCTACGGCGAGGGCGACCGGATAGAGATCGGTCAACTGGTCGTTCGCATTCTCCACACACCCGGGCACTCCCCGGGCAGTGTCTGTCTGGCGGTGGACAGCGAGAACGCGCTGCTGACCGGGGATCTCATCTTCGCGGGCGGGGTTGGCCGCACCGACCTGCCCGGAGGCAGCTTACCGGTGCTCCAGGCCTCCCTGCGACGGATAATCAACGAGTTTCCCGAGAATACGGCTCTCTATCCAGGGCATGGCCCCACAACAACGCTGGCCGCTGAGTTGCGGAGCAATCCGTGGCTGGTGGAGCTGGCCTGAACCGAGGTGACGGTTGACTTGAGCAGCCTGCGCATCGTAAACGGGACTGTGCTGACGATGACGGCGGACTCGCAGCCGATTGGTGACGGCATCGTCTGTGCAGACGGCGGCCTAATCAGCTACGCCGGGCCGGCGGATGCTGCCCCGGAGCCGAGCGGCGAGAGGACTATTGACGCCAGCGACTGTGTAGTGCTGCCCGGGCTGGTCAATGCGCACACACACCTGGCCATGACCCTGTTTCGCGGCTATGCTGACGATATGGCCCTCCAGACGTGGCTGGAGGACTGGATCTGGCCGGCGGAGATGCGCCTGACACCGGACGACGTCTACTGGGGCAGTCTGCTGGGAACCTGCGAGATGCTTCGCGCGGGGGTGACCTGCTTCAATGATATGTATCATATGCCCGAGCAGACCGTACGCGCCGCAATTGACGGTGGCATCAGGGCCTGCCCGTCAGGTGTGCTCCTGGGGTTTCTGCCCAATGCGCAGGAGCTGTTTGAGGAGGCCATCGCCTTCGTCGGCGAACTGAGACGAGAAGCGCACCCCCGAGTGCATCCGATGTTGGCACCGCACGCGATCTATACCTGCCCCGACGAGTTGCTCGTGAAGGTGGGGGAGGCCGCCGCGAATCTGGAGGTTCCCATTCACATCCATCTATCCGAGACCGCTTCGGAAGTCCAGGACAGCTACGACGACCGTGGGCAAAGCCCCGTAGAGCACTTGAATAGCCTGGGATTGCTCGATTTGCCCGTCCTGGCCGTGCACTGCGTTCATTTGAGCAAAAATGATATCGCGATTCTCGCCGAGAAGCAGACGGGCATCGCCCATTGTCCTAGCAGCAATATGAAGCTGGCCAGCGGCTTTGCGCCGGTGACGGCGTTGCTGGCGGCGGGAGCGGTTGTGGGCCTCGGAACCGACGGCTGCGCTTCGAACAACAACCTCGACTTGCTCGAGGAAGTACACCTGGCTGCGCTGCTGGAGAAGGGCTATTCGGGCAACCCAACCGCACTGCCGGCGCCGCTGGCCTTGACCATGGCCACTCGCCTGTCGGCGCGGGCGTTGGGCCTGAGCGACGTGATCGGTACGCTTGAGCCGGGCAAGCACGCAGACATCATTATAGTGGATATGACGGGCGTACATCTTCAGCCGCCGCGCGATCCCGTCTCCCACCTGGTCTATGCCGCCCGCAGCGCGGACGTTATAACGACCATTGTTGGTGGGGAGGTCGTTATGGATGACGGCGAGATACTGACCGTAGACGAGGCCGAGATCATCACCCGCGCCACGGAATGCGCCGACCACCTCCTCCTGGGGTGATAGGGCACACTTTGAGTGGCGCATGTCAGTGGTGTTGGTGTAGTGCTTTGGGCAGCTCTTAGGGCTTAAGCGATACCCATTGAACGGGCTCCTGCTGACACTTCCACTTTGAAAAGTTTTTGCCGGAAAGGTGCGGGAAACCGGCTTTTTCCCAAAAAGCGGGTTGCCCGCCACAACTCTTCATGACTTCTGTGCCTCACTGCTTGATCTTCACCGCTTTGCCGCTCTCAGCGGCGCGCAAGATTCCTTCGGTGAGTTGTATGACAGATAGGCCGCACTCGGCGGGTGCGGCGATCTCCTCGGCGCCGCGGATAGCAGCGATGAAATTGGTGTCGGGGCCGCTGCCTTTGGGCATCTCACGCCGGGGAACCTTCTGTTGGGGGTGAGTCGGTCTCAAGCAGTAGACGTCCTGCATGTTGCGGATGGTCAATGTCCCTGTGGTGCCCCAGATCACGATGTCTTCCCAGACGCCGAAACCAGGTAGTGGTGCATTGCCAACTATGGAAAAGCTACACAATGAATCACCGCGGCACCGGACACTGGCCGCCGATACGATATCCACCTCGGTATCCAATTTATCAACGAAGGCCGCGACCACCTCGGGCTGGAGTTGTGTCATCCACAACACCGCGTCGAGCAGATGGCTACCGGCATCATTGAGTTGCCCACCGCCGGACAGCTCGGGTTTGACGCGCCAGGTACCGCGACTCAGATCATACCAGGCCTGTGCCTGCCAGCATGAAACAAAGGTAACCTCACCTATGGCACCGGCGGCGATCACCTCGCGGCAGTACATATACGGCGGTAAGGTGTGCCGCTGGTAGGCGATGCCCAAGATTCGGCCGGTGGCATCACGGGCAGCTATCACGTCTCGCGCATCTTGGGTACTACAGATCAGCGGCTTCTCGCACAGCACGTGACAGCCCGCCTCCAGACAGTCCAGTATCTGGCGATGATGCAGTGTGTGAGGCGTGCTGATCACCACCGCGTCAGGCTGAATCTTGAGCAGAAGACTGCGGTGGTCGCGAAATCCAGGCAGGTCGGGCTGCTCGACAACCTCCCGCGCCAGAGCGCGGGCCTTGGTGCTGGGATCAGCCAGCCCAACGAGCTCTACAGCCCTGATCTCGCTCATCCGTTGGAGATGTTGTCGACCATAGCCCCCACAGCCGATGAGACCTACTCTAATCGGTGCAGCTTGAGTCATTTGACTACTCCCTTGGCTTGGATTGGTGGGTAAGACGCACGACCCATGTACACGAGTGCAGATCGCAGGAACATTCGCTAGGGCGGGCTTATTCTCCTGCTTGCGAGGCGGGTTTCTTGCCGTACGGCGCGAGGTTATTGCGAGGGGGTTACAACTATTTTCGTGTTGTCGGTAGACGCAAGGAGAGTTATGCAGCCTTTGTCTAGCCCTTGACGGCAAATATTGGTCAATGCTCTACCGAATTCGCTGGGTTTCAGGAGTTATTATCGGCCCGAATTCCTTGACGAAAGCCGCGTTTTTTGGTATAATAATAGGCATAGTAGCGGGATGGAAATGGACGCGCCTGGGTACTAAGAAAGAGGCATTGAGGAACGGCTATGGAGCAGGTAGTCGGCCCCGGACTTTCCGCGCAGCTGTAGCCTCTACTGATGGTAGTCCGCCGTCTGTTTCTGCCCTTCGCGCACCCTCCCTGGGGCAGACTTAGTAGTCTTTGTCCTGACCGCACTAAGAGACTGTGTCTACGCCTAAAGAGAGCGTCCGAATTGCGCCGTACTAGCTTAGGAGCCACGAAAGCAGATGGCAATAAAGAAGAAGAAAAAGAACGACTACACCGCCAGAGAAATCAAGGTGCTGAAGGGATTGGATGCCGTCCGCCGTCATCCCGCGATGTACGTCGGCACCACCGGGTTGCGGGGACTGCATCACGTCGTCAGTGAGGTTATTGATAACAGTGTTGACGAGGTCTTTGCCGGCGAGTGTGATAAGATCGAGGTAACGATCCATCCCGGGGACATCGTCGAGGTCGCCGACGACGGCCGCGGCATCCCCGTTGATATGCATCCCCAGGAGAAGCGTCCCGCCCTGGAAGTGGTAATGACCACATTGCACGCTGGCGGCAAGTTCGGGGAGGATGGCGGCTACAAGGTCTCCGGCGGTCTGCACGGCGTCGGCGTATCGTGCACCAATGCGCTCTCGGAGTGGCTGGAGGTGGAGGTCTGCCGCGATGGGCACCGCTACTCCCAGCGCTATGAACGCGGTAAGCCGACCGGGAAGATGAAGAAAGGACCCCAGTCCAAGAAGCATGGCACCCGTATCAAGTTCAAGCCCGATCAGGAGATCTTCGAGGAGATGGTATTTGATTTTGACACTATTGCTACGCGTGTCCAGGAGCTCTCTTTCCTGGCCGGCGGTGTACGCATAGCGCTTTGCGATCTGCGCGAGGGCCAACAGCGTGAAGAAGTCTATTACCATAGAGGCGGCGTCTGCGCCTACGTTGAGTATCTCAACGAGGGTAAGAATACCCTGCACAAGCCAATACATTTCGTCAGTCAGCACCAGGATATCGAAGTCGAGGTTGCCCTTCAGTACACCGACAGCGTGCATCCCAACATCGTCTCTTACGCCAACGCCATCCACACTACCGAGGGCGGCACGCATATGTCCGGCTTCAAGACCGCGGTCACGCGTGCGGTGAATAGCTACGCCTCCGCCAGCGGTCTGCGCAAGGAGAAAGACCGCCACTTCAGCGGCGACGAGGTGCGCGAGGGCATGACCGCGGTCATCTCGGTCAAGCTATTCCACCCGCAGTTTGAGGGCCAGACCAAGACTAAACTCGGCAACACCGAGGTCGAGGGGCTGGTAGCGTCGGCCGTCTATGACAAGCTGACGACCTACCTCCAGGAGAATCCGCGCGTCGCCAAACGCATTATCAACAAAGCCACCGCCGCCGCTCGAGCTAACGATGCCGCCCGGCGTGCCGCCGAGGCTACGCGCAAGAGTGCTTTCTCCTCGGCAGGCATGCCCGGCAAGCTGGCTGACTGCTCCAGCCGCAACCCCGAGGAGTGTGAGCTGTTCATCGTCGAGGGCGACTCAGCTGGTGGCAATGCCAAGCAGGCCCGCGACAGCCGCTACCAGGCGATCCTGCCCCTGCGTGGCGTGATCATCAACGTGGAGAAGAACCGGCTGGACAAGATCCTGGATAACGCCGAAATTCGCGCCCTGATCACTGCCCTGGGCATCGGCATTATCAACCACAGCGACGGTAACGGCGATGACGAGGAGGCCACCAGCCACTTCGACTTAACCAAGCTGCGCTATCATCGCGTTATTATTATGGCCGACGCCGACGTGGACGGTTCGCACATCCGCACCTTGATTCTGACCTTCTTCTTCCGCTATATGGAGCCGATGATCCACGCCGGGCACCTGTACATCGCTCAGCCGCCGCTCTACCGCATAAAGGCCGGTCGCGATACGCACTACGCCCTCGATGATGTCGGCCTGACTCGGCTGCAGAAGGAGCTGGGTCGCCGCCGCACCATCGTCTACCGCTTCAAGGGCCTGGCTGAGATGGACGCCGGTGACCTGGCGGTTACGACGATGTCGCCGGAGAACCGGGTCTTGCGCCAGGTGACGCTGGAGGAAGCCGAGCAGGCCGACCGGATCATTTCAATCCTGATGGGCGACGCGGTTGAGCCGCGTCGTAACTTCATCGCCAAGCACGCCCGCACGACTGAGAACATTGACTTATGGGCCTAGCCGATCTCTCGGACAGGCGTCTCGCCTGTCCCATTTCCACTATCCCTCGACGGGCGGGACGCCCGTCGTACTGGTGAGGAATAATGCCAGATTCAGAACCCGACCTTTCCGTTATCATCGTCACCGCTGACAACTGGTCGGACCTGCGTCCGTGCCTGGAGTCGGTTTATGACAGCTTCACGCGTGGTGTGGTGGAGGTCACTTGCGTTGACGACTTTTCGCGGGACGGTACGACGGGGAGAGTTCGCCAGCATTTCCCGCAGGTGCAGTTAATCACCAATTCGGTCAAGCGGCCGTATCCCGTGACGAATAATCAGGGCCTGGCGGCGGCGCAGGGGCGGTACGTGATGCTGCTCAACGACGATGTAGTGCTGGCTCCGGGGGCATTGAATCGGGTAGTGCAGTTCCTGGACGAACATCCTGCGGCCGGCGCGGCCAGCCCGAAGCTGCTTAATCCCGACGGGACAGTCCAGCCGTGCGTGCGCCGCTTCCCGACGCTCGGCGCGGCTCTGGCCCAGTCGTTGTTCTTGCACCGCTTCTGGCCGGGCAACCCGTGGACGGGCGGCTACTACGCGCCGGACGTGGACTACAGCCAGACGCAGCCCGCCGAGTCAATTGGCACCACGGCATACGTCGTGCGGCGGGAATGTCTGGAGCAGGTCGGCGGGCTGGACGAGGCCTTTCCCATAAACTTTTGCGATCTGGATTTGAACTGGCGGATAGGGGAGAGGGGCTGGGAGGTCTGGCTGGTCGCCGAGGCCGAGGCGGTTCATCGCGGCGGGCAGACGATGGGGCTGAAGACGCTGCGCCAGCTCTGGGACTTCCACCGGGGCATGCTGCGGATGTACTGGAAGCGTTACGCGGCGCGCCGCAGTCTTCTGACCAACTGGCTGGTATTGCTGGGCATCTGTGTACGGTTCACGGTCCATGCCGCCCTGCGCCTTCTGTACCTGGACCGCCTGCTGCGCAACCTGCCGCCGGGGCATCGGCCCGGGCCAGGGCGAGACAACGCGAAGACGTGATCCGGTAGTGGTAGGAACCGGGGTGGTGAGACTGATGATGCGACAGGACGCGACGGAGCGGGTAATTGACTGGCTGGCCGACCGTCTGCTCTGGCTCGGTGACCTGGCGCAGGAGCTGGCTGTGGAGGCAGCTTACTGGGTGCGTGATCTGGGCGTGTATGCCTATGCCCTCGGGGCAGGAGTTATACTACTATGGGTCGTGATCGCCTTGTGGTACAGCAGCCGGCGCTAATGGCGGCGTGGGGCCCCGGAGCACGGGGACGCGGTCGGGTAGCCACAGAACGGCTGAGGATTCTGTACTTGGCGATGACAGTATAAGCAGAAGGATAGCGCATTACCCAAATCGGACATCTTGCGGCATGGAGGTGGTAGGAAGTGGCCATTACAGGCCGGCCCACCAAACTGACGGATAGGCTACAGACCAGGATTTGCAATATGCTGAGGATAGGCGAGTCTGTCTCAGCAATCTGTCGTGCGGTGCGGGTAGACCGAAGTACCTTCCACCGCTGGCTGACCCCGAGAGTGTATCCCGGGCCGAAGTATCGCGAGCTTCGCAAGCGGGTAAAAGAGGCCCGGGCCCAGCGGGAGCGGTGAACGAAAGCGGTAGGGAGGCAGTTGAGTGGTGGCGGGGGGTGGGTTCCTGGGCCTACGCGCTGGGCGTGGTAGTTGTATTGGCTTGGGTGATATTTGCGTTGTGGTACGGCGCCCGGCAGCGGGAATAGCCCGGCGGGTGGCGCAGCCTCAGCGCCGAAGAGCGCTAGGGAGAGAGGGACTAGAATGAGCGGGAAATCCATGTCTGGACCGTTGCTTGGTGCGATAATAGGTTTCATTGGAGGCGTGCTGTTGGTGGCGCTCGCGGAGGCACCACCCGGGTACGTGGATGCGTTGAAGGTGCTGGCCCCCTGGTTCGCTCTCCTTGCAGGCTGGGCGATGTGGCTAGCTGACCAGAGGAAGCGCCACGATGCATTGAGTCATGAAGTTCATCGCCAATGCATTGAGGAATATCGGAACCTGACCCACGATATGGCCGAGGTGCTAGTCTTAGTGGGAACAACTCGCAAGGACAGTGACCAGTTCCGGGAAAAAATCTCGTGCGTGTATAACTCGCTTCAAGACTCTTTCACGAGGCAACTTCTCTTGGTGCATGAGGATGTCTATCCGAGGATCGTTGATTTTATAAATGTTGGGAAGAATATGTTCGCAGCGCGAGAGTGCATTAGCAGAGATCAACTTGAGGAGTATGAGACACGCCTGCGGTGCGCCTATGGTGAGTGTGTAATGGCGATGAGGGGGGCCTTGCGCATACCGGAATTGCATATTACGGGCGAGTGGTGGCTGCCGTGGGTGCAATAGTAGAAAAGCATAAGATCCAAGGGAGACTTTACCATGAGCAAGGCACAGTTTCGTATCTTAATGCTGTTGACGGTCGTGTCGGGACTAGTGGGCGGAGCGTTGTCGGATCTGTTGTTTCGAGGTTTGCCGGCGAGGGCGGCGCAGACTACGACTGCTCCTAAGGTCATCGAGGCGCAGGAGTTCCGGCTGGTGGACGAGGCAGGCAACAATCGCGCCGCGCTGGCGTTCAACGTTGTAGGGAACCCTGCGCTGTTTATGTACGATGCAGAAGGTGAGCTGCGCCTACAACTCTTAGTTTCGGAGGACGAAGGCGCTGGCGTGGCCCTGTATGACGGGACGGGACAGGAACACGTTCAGCTTATTGGCCTTGGTATTGAGGATGGACAGCCCGCGTTGTGCCTATGGGACGCGGCTCAGAAACAACGCGCCACTATTGGGCTCGATGGTGATGAGCAGCCTTTCTTAGAATTGTCAGGGGTCTTTGGGGCGGAGAAGGCGATGGTCACACTCGGGTTTGATGAGCACGGCAGGTCTTTGCTAAACCTGCACGACGCCTGCAAGACAGGTGCCCAGCTAAGCTCTGCGCCAGGGCTCTGGCTGTTGGATGACACTGGCAAGCCGCAGGTGGGCCTGAACACGGCGGGTGGCCACGGCGGAGCACTATCGCTTGCAGATGCCGGCGGAAGGCCGCGGGCTAGTCTGATGGTACTGGGCGAACGCGGACGCTTATCGTTGTTTAGCGACAAAGGGGAACCGCGGGTTCTCCTGGCCGCGTCCCCGGAGGGCGCTGGGCTTACTATATGTGACGCTGAGGGTCAGGAACGCGCGGTTGTGGGCAGTACCAGAACAGTGACCAAGCGCACTGGCGCGGAAACTGAGCACCCGGAGTCCACGATCACGCTATTGAAGGAGAACGGTGACGTGCTGTGGCGGGCGCCCTAGCGACAGACCTTGAGCATGTAGCACGTCTCGATTGAGACAGTGTTGAGTACCTGTGCAATATTGAAAGTTTTTGCCGGAAGGGTGCGGGCTTCGGTGAACTCAGCCCAAGGGGGAAACCGGCTTTTTTCAAAAAGCGGGTTTCCCGCAAAGCCCATTCCTGAATCATCCGTTATAGGAGTTATAAATGCCTGACGCAACAGAGACACAAGATATTGGCAAAGTAGAAGAGATCTCGCTGCAGGAGGAGATGACCTCCTCCTATATGCAGTTTGCCATGAGTGCGATTATGGCCCGGGCGCTGCCCGATGTCCGCGACGGGCTGAAGCCCTCGCAGCGCCGCATCCTCGTGGCGATGAACGGCGAGGGCCTCACGCCCGACCGCTCACACTCCAAGTGCGCGGCGATAGTGGGGGAGACGATGAAGACCTATCATCCCCACGGCGATATGGCTATCTACGATACGCTGGTGCGCATGGGCCAGAACTTTGCCGCGCGCTACCCGCTGATTGATCCCCAGGGCAACTTCGGCTCGCTGGACGGCGATCCTGCCGGTGCCGCCCGATATACTGAGGCACGGCTGTCGCCGGTGGCAATGGCGATGCTCGCTGACCTCGACAAGGACACGGTGGACTACCAGCCGACCTACGACGAGAAGACGACCGAGCCGGTGGTCCTGCCGGGTGGCGTGCCTAATCTACTGTCCAACGGCGCGTCGGGCATAGCGGTGGGCTATGCGACGAACATCCCGCCCCACAATCTCGGCGAGATTGTGGACGCCTGCATCCTCCTGCTGGACAAGCCGGACCTCGATGTCAAGCAGCTTATGAAGTACGTACACGGGCCCGACTTCCCGACGGCGGGGCTGATCCTGGGGCAGCGCGGCATCCTGGATTACTTTGAGACCGGCCGCGGCTCGATCACGATGCAGGCGCGGGCGATCATCGAGCCACTGGACCGCAACCGCCAGGCGATCATCGTCACCGAGCTGCCCTACCAGGTGCGCAAGGACAGCCTGCTCCAGCAGATTGCCAAGCTCCACGACAGCAGCAGTATTGAGGGCATCGCCGACCTGCGCGACGAGTCCGACCGCAAGGGCATGCGGGTTGTCATTGAGCTGCGCCGCGACATCAATCCGCAGGTCGTCCTCAACCAGCTTTACAAGCGCACCAATTTGCGTACCAGCTTCGGGGCGAACTGCCTGGCGCTGGTGCCCGTCAAGGGCGGGGCGCTGGTCCCGCAGCTCTGCGGCCTGAAGGATATGCTGACGAACTTCCTCACGCACCGGCGCGAGGTCATAACCCGGCGGACGCAATTTCTTCTGGATAAGGCCAAGGCCCGCGCGCATATCGTCGAGGGCCTGCTCAAGGCGCTGGACATTATTGATGAAGTGATCGCGCTGATTCGGGGCAGTGACACGCGCGACGCCGCCCGCCAGGGCCTGATGAAGAAACTGGGCTTCAGCGAGGTGCAGGCCGACGAAATCCTCAATATGCAGCTAGGTCGGTTAACCCGGCTCTCGGCGGAGGAGCTGCGCAAGGAGTACGAGCAGCTTGAGGTGGACATCGCCGAGTACGAGAGCATTCTGGGCTCGGAAGAAAAGAAGTCGGCAGTCATCAAGAAGGAGCTGCGCGCAGTTAAGAACAAGCTGGGCGACGAGCGGCGTACGCGCATCGTCCCTGACGAAGCGGAGGATATCAGCACCGAGGACCTCATCGCGCAGGAGGATATGTGCATTACCATCACCCACGACGGCTACGTCAAGCGCTTGCCGTTGGATACGTATCGCGTGCAGCACCGCGGCGGGCGCGGCGTCCTGGCGCTGAGCAAGAAAGAAGAGGATAATGTAGCCGATGTGTTCGTGGCCAGCACCCATCATTTGGTCCTGGGCTTCACCAATCGCGGGCTGGTCTACCGGGCCAAGGGGTATCAGGTACCGCTGGCCAGCCGGCAGGCGCGGGGTACGCCGATCATCAATATCCTGCCCATTGAACCCGGTGAGATGATAACTGCAACGATACCGGTGCAGGACTTCGACCAGGGTGGCTATCTGGTGATGGTGACCAAGCAGGGCATGATCAAGAAGACAGCGCTTTCGGCGTACGATACGCCGCTGCGCAGCAAGGGCTTGATCGCCATCAAACTGAACAAGAACGATGAGCTGACCTGGGTGATGTGGAGCGACGGGACGAAGGATATTATGCTGGCTACACGGAAGGGCAAGGCAGTGCGCTTCGACGAAGCCGATGTCCGGGCGATGGGCCGCAGTGCTGCTGGAGTTAGGGCCATCAGACTGCGCAAGGGCGATGAGTTGATCGCGACGGCGGTAGTGGACAAGAAGGACCCGCGGGACCTATTGGTAGTCGGTGAGAAAGGGCTGGGTAAGCGCACGGCGCTGGCGGAATACAGGCGCAAGGGGCGAAACATCCACGGCGTAACAACGCTGAATGTCACTGCCAGAACTGGACTGGTGGTGGGTGTTGAAGTGGTGGATGATGACGATGAGGTTATGTGCATAACCTCTGCGGGAGTGCTGATCCGCGTGCCGGTCGGCAATATCCGGCGCACCGGGCGCAACGCTCAAGGTGTGAAGATCGTCGCCCTGGACGAGGGCACCACAGTTTCCGCCGTTGCGAAGGTGGTACGCTACTGCACCAATGAACCGACCAAGGAGGCATGAGGTGAGCTGTATAGGTGGGGTTGTTGGGAGGCGTTTGGGAGTTGGATGATTAGGTGTTGACAGGGCTGAGCAGTTGTGATAGGATTCAGGCTTACCCAAGCTGGGGGGCCAAAAGCTATACAGGCCTCTACTGTGGGGATGGCGTGATAGCAGATTATGAGGATTGCTGGACAGCGTAATGCAGCGAGGTGAAGTGATGAGCGTGAGACAACCGGCGGTGGAGGGCAACGAACTGGAACTTGCCCCCAATGCGCTAACGGTGCTCCGGCGCCGCTACCTAGTGCGTGACGACGAGGGACAGCCCAAGGAGGGGCCGGAGGATATGTTCCACCGTGTCGCTGGCAGTATCGCCCTGGCAGAGCGCAACTACGGCGCCTCTGACGAGGAGATCGCTCAGTGGGAGCAGCGCTTCTACGAGGTGATGGCCCGGCTGGAGTTCCTGCCCAATAGCCCCACACTGATGAACGCTGGCCGCCCTTTCCAGCAGCTTTCGGCCTGTTTTGTACTGCCCATCGATGACTCAATGGAGAGCATCTTCGATGCGGTCAAGCACACCGCGCTGATTCACAAGAGCGGCGGAGGTACGGGTTTTTCGTTCTCACGGCTGCGTCCCAAGGACGATATTGTCAGTTCTACTAAGGGGGTCTCCTCGGGCCCGGTATCGTTCATGCGTGTCTTCGATGCCGCGACTGATGCCATCAAACAGGGCGGAACGCGGCGCGGGGCTAACATGGCCGTCCTGCGCGTGGACCACCCCGACATAATGGAGTTTATCCGAGTCAAGCGCGACCAGAGTCAACTCACCAACTTCAATATCTCGGTCCTAGCCACTGACGACTTTATGCAGGCCGTCATTGGTGACCAGAGCTATGACCTGATTAACCCGCGCAGCGCCGAGGTAGTCGAGGCCCGTCCGGCCCGAGCAGTATTCGAGGAGATCGTTGAAAGTGCGTGGGAGTGCGGCGATCCAGGCGTGGTCTTCATTGACCAGATCAATGCAGAGAATCCGACGCCTGCACTCGGCGAGATCGAAAGCACTAACCCCTGCGGCGAGCAGCCTCTGTTGCCTTACGAGTCTTGTAATCTGGGCTCGATCAACTTAGCGAAGATGGTGAGTGGCGAGATCGGTACGGGCCAGATCAACTGGGACACACTCGCTGATACCGTCCAGGTGGCGGTCCGCTTCCTGGACAACGTCATTGACATGAATAAATTTCCGCTGCCGCAGATCGCGGAGATGACGCGGGGCAACCGCAAAGTAGGCCTGGGCGTAATGGGATTTGCCGATGCCCTCATCCATCTGGGGATCCGCTACGATTCGGAGGAGGCGATGACGGCGGCAGAGAAGATAATGGGCTTCATCCGAGAGCAAGCGCAGCAGGCCTCCGTTGCGCTGGCTGAGCAGCGGGGCGCCTTCCCTAACTGGGATAAGAGCATCTACCGGTCCAGCGAGAACGGGTTGAAATTGCGTAATGCGACGCTTACGACCATTGCGCCGACGGGGAGCATCAGTATAATAGCGGGGACCTCCAGCGGCATTGAGCCCCTATTTGCTGTGGCGTTTACGCGGCGTATCCTGGATGGCGAGGAACTGGTCGAGGTTAATCCCTTGTTCGAGCAGGTGGCCTGTGATCGCGGCTTCCACTCACCTGAGCTGATGAAGGCCATTGCCGCCCACGGTAGCCTGGCAGAGATTGAGGAGATCCCCGCCGATGTGCGTGACCTATTCCGCACTGCCCATGATATCAGTCCCGAGTGGCATATCCAGATTCAGGCGGCGTTCCAGAAGTACACCGATAATGCGGTCTCCAAGACAATTAACCTGGCAAACGAGGCGACGGTCGAGGATATCCGTGCGGCCTACATGTTCGCCTACGAACTGGGCTGCAAAGGTGTGACGATCTACCGCGATGGCTGCCGCGAGGCCCAGGTGCTGAGCACGGGGAAAACCGAACAGGCGCTGGGCGCGCCGCTGCAGCCGCGACCGAGACCCGAAGCGGTCACTGGCGAGACGCGAAATATGAGCACCGGCTGTGGCAACCTCTACGTGACCATAAACTCCGACGAACGCGGTCCCTTTGAGCTATTCGGCAATATGGGCAAGGCCGGCGGCTGCGTGGCCTCCCAGACGGAGGCGCTGGCTCGGCTTATCTCGCTATCGCTCAGGTCGGGCATTGGCCCGGAACACGTTGTCAAGCAGCTCAAGGGCATAAGCTGTCACATGCCGGCCTGGGAAGCGGGCGGGAGAAAGGTACTCTCGTGCGCTGATGCTTTCGCCCGGGCCATCGAACGAACCGTGCTCTCCGAGGCAGCCCAGCTCCGGATTGACTTCAACCCCGAGCGCAACGGTCATGCCGGCGCGTGTCCGGAGTGTGGTGGTGTGCTGTATCACGAGGAGGGCTGCCGCAAGTGCTACGGCTGTGGCTTCAGCCAGTGCGACTAATTTACGATATGGCCGACGGCTCTTGTGGCGATACAATGTAGGGGGTGGGGCCAGTGGACCTTGCTCCTCGTGTTGGTTAGGCCTGATTGTCCCGTACAATTCCGCGGGGAGAAGCGTTATCTGGGACTGGTGGACAAGTGACCACGACAGTAGAAGCACCTGCAGACTTGGCGAATCGTGGGGAAATGAGGTAGAATATACTCGATTAGCCTCGGTTGAGGTATATGGCAAAGCTAACTAGCCTGCTGCCACGTAAGCGAGCGGGTTTATTATACACATATCCTGTCGTTAATCATGGCCAGATACGTCAATAGGAGTGACCATTATGATCATATTGAGGGGCCTGTGGGCATTGTTTGTCGCCGCTGTCGTGCTTGTCGGAGTCATCGTCGGTAATCTCATCGCCAAAGGACTACTACCGCGAGTACATCTGGAAGAAGGCGGGCGTGACGCGCTTCTCTTTACCATCGGTGTAAACGTGGTAGGGGGGCTGTTGGGCTTCCTCTTCTCATTATTCTCCTTCCGAAAGATTGTCAGCTGGGTCAACTACTTTGAGCGAGTCTCGCTGGTAGACAAGATTGCTGGCGCGATCGGTGTAGTGCTAGGCTTGGTAGTTGCGCTGCTGGTAACAGTGCCTTTCGCTGAAGTCCGGGGCTTCGGTCTGCCGATCCGGATATTCGCCAGCGTTGTGGGCGTGGCGCTGGGCGTAGGTTTTGCCATGAGCGCCCGTGGACAGATTGTCTACATCTTCCCCAGCCTGGGACGTTTGCCATCATTGGGCAAGATCACTGGAGTCGTTCACAGTATGCCCAAGATGCTCGATACTAATATCATCATTGACGGACGAATCGCTGACATTGCTGCGACTAGTTTCTTGGAGGGGCCGCTATTGGTGCCTGACTTCATCCTCCAGGAGCTTCATCACATTGCCGACTCCAGTGACAACCTCAAGCGATCCCGGGGCCGCCGCGGCCTGGACATGCTCAACACGCTGAAGAACCTGGATCAGGTTGATATCGCTGTGTACGAGGACTACAATAGCGAGGAAGTCCCCTATGACGATGTTGACACCCGGCTGGTGAAACTAGCCAAGGCCAAGCACGCCGCCGTTGTCACCAATGATTACAGCGTCAACGAGATCGCCAAATTGAGTGGTGTGCCTGTGCTCAACGTCAACGAACTGGCCAATGCCCTGAAGCCAGTGTTCTTGCCGGGCGAAGAGTTAACCGTCACCATCGTCAAAGAGGGCAAAGAGCCCAGCCAGGGTATTGGCTATCTCGACGATGGCACGATGGTCGTGGTCGAGAATGGTGCCGACGCTGTGGGGCGGCTGCAGCCGGTGACGGTCACCAGTGTCCTGCAAACCAGTGCGGGCAAGATGATCTTTGCTGAGCTGCCCCGTGAACATACGGGTCGCGGCAGGGGCACGAACGCACTGTGAGTTCCCTCGGCGCATCGGCAATCCCCGAGACTGCCGGCCTCATCGTTGCAGCAGGAGAAGGCCACCGGTTGGGTGCCAGTATCCCGAAAGCCTTCCTCCAGCTAGGTACGAGTCCGCTTTTCCTCTGGTCACTGCGTACATTTCAGGGGGTCGAGCAGATTGCCAGGATTGTCCTGGTCGTCCCGGCCGATCGTCAGGGGCTGGCCCGCTCGCTGTGCCAGCAGGCCGGCTTGACCAAGGTTGCGGCCGTGATCCCCGGGGGCAGGACCCGCGCAGAATCAGTCTATGCTGGCCTCGAGAGCCTCAGCAGTCAGGCTCCGGAGCTCGTAGCGATACACGACGGAGCCCGGCCCTTTGTAAGCCCGGCTATTATCATCCGGACCATCGACGACGCGCAGCGAACTGGCGCGGCCATCGCAGCCCGACCCCTCACCGACACGCTCAAAGAGGTCACTAGTGATGGCCGGGTCGCTGGCACCGCGGACCGGGCCAAGTTCTGGCAGGCCCAGACTCCTCAGACCTTTCGCTTTAGCACCATTCACGATGCTTATCGCCAGGCCCGAGCGGAAGACTGGGAAGATACCGACGACGCCGCGCTTGTGGAGAGAGCTGGTGCACAGGTAACGGTGGTGGAAGATGATCCGGGGAATTTCAAGATCACACTGCCGGAGGACTGGACCCGCGCCCAAGCGTTGGTGGCAGGCCCCGAGACGGTGCGCATAGGCCACGGCTACGACGTCCACCGCCTCGCCGAGGGGCGCCGCCTTATGCTGGGTGGCGTCGAGGTGCCTCACGACCGCGGGCTCGCCGGCCATTCGGATGCCGACGTTGCCCTCCACGCCATCGCCGATGCGCTGCTGGGCGGTGTGGCTCTAGGGGACATTGGCACGCACTTTGCAGATAGCGACCCGGCGTTCCAGGATGCCGACAGCGCTGCCTTGCTTGCTGAGGTGGTCAGACTCGTTGCCAAGGCCGGCTACCGCCCAGTCAACGTTGACGTCACCATAATGGCCGAGCAGCCGCGGTTGGCGCGGTATGTTCCGGCGATGTGCAACCGCATTGCCGCAATACTGCAACTAGATGCGCAAGCGGTGAGCGTCAAAGCTACCACTACCGAAGGGCTGGGCTTCGTGGGGCGTGAGGAGGGCATTGCTGCGGAGGCGGTCGCGTTGCTTGCCCGGGTGGTAACTAGCGAACCGCTCTAGGCGGCTTCTGGGTCTGGGGAGGTATTGTCTGCAGCTGCGGCGAAGGAGAAGCCGTATCGTACCTATGTGAAGACGCAGCATACCCACAAGGAGGTATCAAAATGTTGAAGCGAAGTCTACAGGTCGTGTTAGTCATTGTGATGGGGGTGAGCACGGGGCTGCCAGCCCTGACCCAAGTCAAGCTGCCCGGGCCAAGCCTGCGCGCACCGGTGCAAGTGCAACTCAAGCTGGCGACACCTACGCTTAGCCAGGCCAAAGGCGTCCAGCGTCTACAGTTGCTGAACAAGAGTGTGGTTATGGAGGGATACTACTACGACGGCTCAGTCCCGATGATAATTGACGACAACAACAGGGCGCTGTGCGATATGGAGTTGCCGCCGGAGTCGTACATCCTGCTCTCTGGGCCGCCGCTGGCGGGCGTCAAGTCCGGGGATACGATCAAGATACAGGGCGTACTCCGGCAGCCCGGCGGCCAGGATCCGGCCTGGATGCAGCCTGAATTGATTATTCTGGAGACAAGTGCAACCGCCCAGCCGACCATACTCCAGCGGGCTACGGCGCGGCGGGTGGTGCAGTATCGCCCGTTGTTGAGGATAAAGCCTTGGGTATTGGGTCCGCTACTTATGGCCAAGAAGTATGCCGTGCTTATCGTTGGAGGCGGCAGTGCCGCCAGCAACCACTACCGCTACTGGCGTGACCTTAAGACGATGTACAATATCTTACGTTCGGAGGGCTACGCCGCTGCTAACATCTACGTCATCTATGCCAGCGGCACCGGCCGCGACGCGGACGTGCCGGTCAACTACTCGGCTAGCAAGGCCAACATTGCCACGGTCTTCAACGAGCTTGCCGGGAAGATGAAGTCCTCGGACACTCTCTACGTGATGATAAATGACCACGGCGGCGGGTTCCTTGCCCAAGCCATCGCCGGCTATGGCCCGGGCATCTATGGTGGGCAGATTGACACCAACGGTGATGAGGGTGCAGAAAACATCTCGGAGGCCGCCTACAACCGCGACTTCAACGGCGACGGCGACAGGACTGACATGTTGGCATTCGATGAGACCGTCAGCCTATGGGGTGACCGCATCAGCGACGACGAGTTCGCCGTCGAGGTCAACAAGATCACACACTACTCCAAGATGATCTTCCAGATGAAGCAGTGCTTCAGCGGTGGCTTCGTGAAAGACCTGCTGGGGACTAATCGGATAGTGATGGCCTCCTGTTCTCCGGTTCAGGCTTCCTGGGCCGACACCATCAGCCAGCACTACGGTGAGTTCACGTACCACTACTTCGCCGCCCTGACGGGCCAGAAGCCGGATGGGAGCGGTGCAGTTAATGCCGACGCCAACGGCAATGGCAATATCTCGATGGTCGAAGCATTCAACTATGCCCAGAGCCACGACGGAAGGCCAGAGACGCCGTGTTACGATGATAACGGCGCTATGCCTATTCACAGCGGCAATATGCCCACGGGCGGTGACGGACCACTGGGCAGTGCCACGCATCTGTGATGCAGGAAGAACGGTAGCCCAGCGGCAGTGCAGCCGTGAGATATCGGCACGAGACAGCTTCGAAGACCGCAAAAGAGCAAGAGTGGACTGGGGGGGCCGTCTGGTCTCACGGGCCAAAGGTGGGCCGAGGTATGACTTGCTCGGCCAACTGGACCAAACGCTCAGTGGCGGCCTGAGCCTCAGCGGCTTGGCTGATCGCCGAAGATACTGCGACGAGAGCGGGATTGACCTCGCTCAGGTGCGGCAAGGTGTTCTCGGTGATTCCACCGATGGCGCAGATGGGCAGCGAGATGGTCGTCTGAAGGTGTTGCACCGCCAGCGGGCCGAGGGGGGGCTTGTCTGGCTTGGTCGGGGAGGCGAAAACCGGACCACAGGAGACGTAGGTGGCGGCGGCGCGCTGGGCCTGGTGGGCTTCGGCCAGGACGGGTGCAGTGACGCCTAAGATAGCATGTGGGCCGATGAGGCGTCGAGCGTCAGCCACGGGCATATCCTCTTGTTGGCCGATATGGACCCCGTCGGCGCCTACTGCCAGGGCCACGTCCACGCGGTCGTTGACGATAAGCGGCACCTCAGCGGGGCGGGTAAGTTTAAGCAGGGATCGCGCTTCTTCCACCATGATTCGGGTGGAGCGATTCTTGGTGCGGTACTGAATCATGCCCGCGCCGCCACGGATGGCTGCCCGCACCAGGTCAAGCAGGCAACGAAGATCGGCAACGTCAGGCGGAGTGACGAAGTATATCTTTGAGCGAATACTGGCAATCACCGTGGCTCACTTCCTTAGGTTAATTGGGCTTGTTCACTCTACGATAGGATAGATGCCCAGTTTACGCCCCTCATCGTACATAGCCAAAACGTTTTCGACCTTGCAGTAGTTGGCGATGCTGTTGCCTGAGCCCAGCACGTAGCCGCCGCCGGGGGCACAGCCCAGGATTATCTCGCGGGTGTAGTCGCGTACATAGGTCTCGTCACGACGGGCCAGGACATCAACATCCACACCACCAACCAGGGCTACGCGCTCTCCCCATCGCTTCTTGACTTCAGTGATGGGCATGATCACATCCTCGAAGGAATGTTTGGCATCAATTCCCACGTCGTCAATCAGATCGTCCATAATGGCGCTGACGTCCCCGCAACTGTGCAGGACGTACGGTTTGTCGTAGGTATGGGCAGCCTGAACGCACTTCTTATGCCACGGCAAGATGTATTCGCGCAGGACTTCAGGTGCTACCAGGGTGCCGGTCTTAAAGCCCATATCGTCGCCAGCACAGATTGCACCCACGCTTTCCATACTGGCCATTCCCCCAACAGCGGCCACCCAGAGTTCGCCCACGCGGTCAGCGACAGCTTTGACGAGGTCGGGCTGATCGAAAAGGGCGTAGCAAAGGTTTTCAGTACCGAACAGCCACGAGGTGTTCTCAAATATGCCGCTGGCCATCCCGATGACCTTCATCCCCTCAACCATCGCCTCGGCGGCGTATTCCAGTGGACGGAAATCAATATCAGATGAGTCGGGCCAGGGATACTTTTCAAAGTCCTCCCAGCTATTGATGGGACCGCGCGTCTCATTACGCCAACTACGGTTGCCGCTGGCGAGTTGCGCGGTGTCCTGTGCGTGCAGATCGTGCAAGGGTAGCATCAGGCCCAGGCGGCCGCGAACATAATCATGACCCATTCGGCGATAGAACTCGGCTAGCAGATGGTAATACTCCCGCAGAGCTTCAGCATCAGTCGCACTACGCTGTTGCTGACTGGAATAGCCAGCTTTGGGTATTGGGCGTCCCAGAATCGCCTCCATTATTTCGTGATCATATTTTAGCTCCATAAAGGGAAGTAGATCCGACTCTCCCTGACGGAGCAGCACCTGGCGCAATCGTTCGAAGTTTGGTTCTCGGGCTCGGGTGGACACGAGGTTAATTGGGTGCAGCGTTTGGAATTAGCGGTATGAAGTATGTTCGCCGCCGGGCAGCGGTTACCTTCTATTCGCATCGGGATTATGCTCAGGTCATCGCAGGAGGGTAGGTGTCCGAGAGCGAACTTCCAGCAGAAGAGGAAGTTACAGGCATCCCGTACTGGAGGCTTCGCGGCGTGTCAGACCGGTTGTCAATCCTACAAGTCATTACCCCGTCGCGCTACTCGGGGGCGGAGCAGGTGGTCGTCTTTCTCTCGGCGGCTCTTGAGCAAGCGGGACACCAGGTGGTGGTAGCGACCAAGGCCAACGAGCGCCTGGAGGACGAACTGGCGAAGCGGGGCGTGGAGGTGCATACCCCGGGGATTGCCGGGAAGACGAATCTGGCAGCGCCCGGACGGATTGCCCGGCTGGCTCGGGAGATTGACGCCGACATCATTCACACACATCTGTCCACGGCCAGTCTGTGGGGCAGCGTGGCGGCGCGGCGCATGGACATTCCCGCTCTGGCTCACGTCCACGCGCTGAACCGCAGGTGGTGGTACGGAATGGCTGACGCAATAGTGACGCCGTCGCAGGGCGTCCGGCAGCATCTCATCGGCCAGGGTGTGGACCCTGCTTGCATCCACGCAATCTACAACGGTATCCCGGCGGAGCGTTTTGCCAGCCTCCCGCCCCCCCAGCAGGTGCGGGAGGAGCTGGGGCTGCCCGAGGGAGTAACGGTGGTCGGTGTAGTGGCGCACTTATCGCCCAAGAAGGGGCACAAGTACCTACTGGAGGCGGTAGCTAAGCTCAGCGGTCGTCACCCCGAACTGCACTGCCTGATCGTGGGTAGCGGGCCGCTGGCCGCCAGGCTGCCGCGGTTGGCCGAGCAGTTACGCATTGCAGAGCGGACCTATTTCCTGGGGTACCGGGAGGATGCCGTGGCGATAATGCAGCTCTGCGACATCGTGGCGCTACCGTCGGTCGCGAAAGAGGGGCTGGGCCTCTGCCTGATTGAGGCGGCCTTCGTGGGGGTACCGACCGTTGGCAGCCAGGCGCCGGGCATAGATGAGGCCATTGTGGACGGTGAGACCGGCCTGCTAGTTCCGCCTGGCGATGCCACGGCACTGGCTGAAGGTATGGATCGCCTGCTGGCTGACTCGGAGCTTAGGCGTCGGCTGGGCGAGAGCGGGCGGCAGCGCGCTGAGAAGCTCTTCACGGTCGAGGCACAGGCTGCAGCTACTGCTGCCCTGTACCGACAGATGACTGTGGCTGGGAAACGCTCTGGCTACTAGCTGGTGGTTCCTCGAGGTCCGGAGAGCAGAGATGCGCATGCGAGCTAGGGTGAACTGAACGCCATTCTGCTGCTGTGTGGTAGCAATAGTCTGTGGCCGGGTGAGCAGCAGCAACGCGTAATTGCCCGGATGAGGGCAAATGGTGGCTTAGTGGCTTGGGGGGGGTTGACACAAAACCAAGAATTGTGTATACTCTATCTTTCTAAGAGGATATATCCCAGCACACACCTTACGCATGCACGCATAGCCGGATGCTGTAGCCTCACCTCCAGCGGATGCATACCATAGATCAGTGCAAGCGGGCGCTTGGCGTGAGACACTGATGTGCTGCATCCGTATTAGGGTGCCGGCGCCCTAGGGCCGAGGCCGGCCGACGAGGAGTCTAGCGATACTATGGCGCAGGTAATTCCGCTTGAGCCCCGACAGCAAAACCCCGTAGATGCAGAGTTGTTGCCTGACCTCATCGAGATCCAGACTGAATCGTACCGGTGGTTTGTGGCGCAGGGCCTCGCCGAGCTTTTCCACAATTTCAGTCCCGTTGAGGACTACACCGGAGTTCTGGCGTTGGAGTTCCTGGACTACTGGCTGGGTGAGCCGAAACGCAGTCTGGAGGAGTGCCGAGAGGCCGACATCACCTTCGAGCAGCCCATCCACGCGCGAGTGCGCCTGGTTAACCGGGAAACGGGGGAGATCAAGGAGAGCGAGTTGTACATGGGCGAACTGCCCAAGATGACGCCGCAAGGCACCTTCTTGATCAACGGGGCGGAGCGGGTTGTCATCAGTCAACTGTCGCGCTCTCCAGGTGCCTATTTTCGCGACACCATTGATTCGGCAGGTAAGGTACTCTATACAGCGCAGATTATTCCTGCCGAAGGGGCCTGGGTGGAGATCAGCACTGCTAGCAGCGGAGTCATGAGCGTAAAGACCGGGCAGACCCGTAAGTTTCCGGTAACGACGCTGCTGCGTGCACTGGATTGGTTTGAGGATGCAGAAGGCGCCGAGGTCCCGGCGGTCGGCACTGATGTGGAGATTCTGGAATACTTCGGCGAGCATCATTACCTCGACGTGAAGGCACTGGTGAAGAGCTTCGCGCAGCGCGAAGCCGGGGGGATGCCGGGCATCGAGGCCTACGACGTCTACTATTCACTCGATCAGATAGCCAGCGGTGAGGGCGGGGTACTGGTCGGCTCGTATGGGTATATCAGTGAGACTATAGCCAAGAAACTAGAGAGTATGGGCCGGCGACAGGTGCGGGTAGTGGCGGTGCCCTACGAGGTTCACGCCACATTGGAGGACGACGATACCCATTCGGCGGAGGAGGGGCTGCTTGACGTCTACCGCAAGATGCATCCGGGCGATCCCCCTACGATTGAGAGCGCTGAATCGCTACTTCAGGCTTATTTCTTTGACATAAAGCGCTATGATCTCAGCCGGGTCGGGCGTTACAAGATAAACCAGAAGCTCAATATCAGTATTGGCGAGGATGTCGGCCAGTTGTCGCGTACGGATCTGCTGGCCGTCCTAGATTACCTGCTGCAGCTACCTCGGGGCGAGGGTGAAGTGGACGACATTGATCATTTGCAGAACAAGCGGGTGCGCGCCGTCGGGGAATTGCTCCAGGCACAGTTGCGCACCGGCTTTTTCCGGATGGAGCGAGTAGCGCGGGAGCGGATGACCAGTCAGGAGCCCGACGAGATGATCCCGGCTTCGGTCATCAGCATCAAGCCGGTAACCGCGGCCATCAACAGCTTCTTCGGGAGCGGGCAGCTCTCGCAGTTTATGGACCAGATCAATCCCTTGGCAGAGCTGGCACACAAGCGCCGGCTCTCCGCGCTGGGGCCGGGGGGACTGTCAAAACAGAGTGCTAAGTTGGAAGTTCGCGACGTCCACCACTCCCACTATGGCCGGATCTGTCCGATCGAGACACCGGAGGGCCCTAATGTCGGTCTGATTGGTTACCTGGCCCTGCACGCCAAGGTCAACGAATTTGGCTTCATTGAGACCCCTTACTATCGGGTAAGCAATGGCCGGGTGACGGACGAAGTTGATTACCTCGATGCGGCGAATGAGGAGCACTATCGCATCGCTACCAGCTCAGAGCCATTGGGCAAGGGTGGCAGGTTCGCTAATGATGAGATCACTGTCCGCCATGGCGGGAGCTTCCCGCGGGTGGCGAGGACGGAGATAGACTACCGGGACATCTCGGCATGCCAGATATTCTCAGTGGCCACGGCGTTAATCCCGTTCCTAGAGAACAACGACGCAGTCCGAGCCTTAGCCGGGTCAAACATGCAGCGGCAGGCCGTGCCGTTGGTGGTGACAGAAGGGCCGTTGATCAAGACGGGCATAGAATCGACGACCGCCCGCGATTCTGGAGCGCTGCTGGTCGCTGCCGCGGATGGCCAGGTCACTGAGCTCGACGGTGAGCATCTGTTGGTCGAGCACGAAGACGGAAGTGAAGAGAACTTTGTGCTCAGTAAATTCGTTCGGACAAATATGGGCACCTGCATCAATCAGCGCGCCTTAGTCCGACAAGGGGAGAAGATCAGGGCGGGGCGGGTGCTGGCGGATGGTGCTTCCACCAGCCAGGGAGAGCTGGCCTTGGGCAAGAACGTACTCGTGGCGTTTATCCCCTTCGAGGGTTACAACTACGAGGACGCTATCCTGATTAGCGAACGGCTGGTCTTGGATGACGTGCTGACCTCAGTCCATATTGAAAGGTACGAATGCGAGGCCCGGGACACCAAGCTGGGGTCGGAGGAGATCACCAGGGACATCCCCAATGTCGGCGAGGAGGCGCTTAGGGACCTAGACGACGGCGGCATAGTACGGATTGGGGCGGAGATCCGGGCCGGGGACATCATCGTTGGTAAGGTTGCGCCCAAGGGGCAGTCAGAATTGACGGCGGAAGAGAAGCTGGTCATTGCTATCTTCGGGAAGAAAGCCGAAGAGATGCGGGATGTCTCGTTGCGCGTGCCCCACGGTGAGGGTGGGATCGTCATCGCGACGCGGGTCTTTTCGCGCTACCACTACAAGTGCAAGAAGTGCCAAGCGGATTTCGCCTATGGGCTGAAGCCGGAGCGCCTCGAGTGCAAACGCTGCGAGGGCAGTCTGAGAAAGTTGCCCACTGACCAGCTTAATCCGGGTGTCAACCAAATGGTGCAAGTGTTCGTGGCGCAGCGGCGTAAGGTCATGGTCGGCGACAAGCTTACCGGTCGCCACGGCAATAAGGGGGTCATCTCCAAGATTATGCCGGTTGAGGACATGCCGTACCTGGCTGATGGCACCCCGGTTGACATCTGCCTCAACCCGTTGAGCGTACCCTCGCGTATGAATATCGGTCAGATTCTGGAGACGCACCTGGGCTATGTCGCCCACCACCTCGGACAGAATTTCGTCTGTCCGGTCTTCGACGGATATTCAGCGCCCGAGATCAAGCGAGGTATGGCGGCCGTACAGCAGAAGCTCCGGTACAAAGCCCTATTCGGGTACGCCCAGATGGAGCTGAATCGGTTTGAGCCGATCGTTGATCTGCTTGAGTTCGAGTCGGATAGCGTCGAGGAATTGCAGGCGGAGATAACGCAGCAGCTCAACCAGTACCAGAAGGAAGAGCTAACGACTCTGACTGATTGGTTGGCTATCGAGCCACACGTTTGGGAACAAGCCGGCGGGAACGGGGCCGGGCAACTCATCACGGACGTGGCGACCGAGCGCGCCTGGCAGCGCGTACAGTTTGACCCGGAGAAAGGGAAATCGGTAGTCTACGACGGTCGCACCGGGGAGCCGTTCAACCAACCCATAGCCGTGGGCTACATGTACATCCTTAAGCTTCACCACCTAGCCGAGGATAAGATCCATGCCCGTTCGACCGGGCCATACTCACTGATTACGCAGCAGCCGCTGGGCGGTAAGGCGCAGATGGGGGGACAGCGGTTCGGCGAGATGGAGGTCTGGGCGTTGGAAGCTTACGGGGCTGCCCATACTCTTCAGGAGATGCTGACGGTGAAGTCCGACGACGTCCAGGGGCGGGTGCAGACCTACGAGGCCATTGTCAAGAACGAGAATATCAGCGAGCCCGGGATACCGGAGTCCTTCAAGATTCTGGTGCGGGAGATGCAAAGCCTGGCGCTGGACGTAAAGGTAGAAGGCGAGGACGGCGAGGCAATTGACCTGAGCAGCGACGGGCGAACGCTACAATAGTCCGCCGGGCTGCAGTTCGGTTTTGCATAGGTCCTTTCGGGCCAGATATAGTTCACTACTGAACAGCTTTTCTTCGGAGGCGAGATAGTTGGCCGAGTCCAGCACTGATTTTGCAGCCATTACGGTGGGACTAGCTTCACCTGAGGCCATCCGCCGGTGGTCACACGGCGAGGTCAAGAAGCCCGAGACGATCAACTATCGAACTTACCGGCCCGAGCGCGATGGCCTGTTCTGTGAGCGGATATTTGGGCCGACCAAGGACTGGGAGTGCCATTGCGGCAAGTACAAGAAGGTTAAGTTCAAGGGGATTATCTGCGACAGGTGCGGGGTCGAGGTTACGCGACGGAAGGTGCGCCGGGAGCGGATGGGTCACGTCGAGTTGGCCTCGCCAGTTTGCCATAGCTGGTACTTGAAGGGGGTGCCCAGCCCCATCAGTCTGCTGCTGGATGTTTCCAGTCCGGTGCTCCAGGAAGTGGTCTACTTCGCCTCGTACATCGTCATTGCCGCTGAGCGTGAAACCATCGAAACGCAGCGCGAGCTGATCCGGGAGGCGCTGGAAGAGGAAAAGCAGGAGATACGGGAGGCGTGCGATGCGATCCTCGAGCGACTGCGTCAGCACTACGAGAACTGCCTCAGACGTGCAGCCGGCGAGGAGGTAGCAGAGGCCGAGGAGGAAGATGCACCGGAGGGCTTGCTCGGTTTCGGGTTCAGCCAGAAGCCGCTGCCTGCAGAGATGGATGAGGCTGAGCTAGGGCAGCGAATCCAGGAGCAGCAGAGGTTGGCAACCGAGCGCATCCAAGAGCTGGAGGAGGCGGCGGAGCTGTTGTTCGAGCTTATGCCGAAGCAGGCGATTACCGAGGTCGAGTATCGCAAGCTGCGCCAGATTGAAGAGATCTGCGCGCGGCGTCTGGGCCAGGAGTTCAAGAAGCTGTTTGAGGCTGGATTGGGAGCGCAGGCCATCCGAGATCTTCTGGCCAAGATCGATCTGGATGAACTCGCTCACGAGCTGCGCAATGAGATCGAGGAACGTAGTGGGGCCCGGCGGGCGCGCGCAGTTAAGCGATTGAAGATCGTCGAGGCCTTCCGCAACTGCAAGAACCGTCCTGAGTGGATGATTATGGATGTCGTTCCCGTCCTGCCGCCAGAGCTGCGACCGATGGTGCAACTGGATGGTGGGCGCTTCGCCACCTCTGATCTGAACGACTTGTATCGCCGCGTTATTAACCGCAACAACCGTCTGCGGCGTATCATCGAGATCAATGCTCCCGAATCAATCGTCAATCACGAGCGGCGTCTACTCCAGGAGGCAGTAGATGCCCTGATAGATAATGGGCGACGGCGCCGTCCGGTCACCGGCACGAATCGGCGGCCGCTCAAGTCGCTGAGCGACCAACTCAAAGGCAAAGAAGGGCGGTTCCGCAAAAATCTGCTGGGCAAACGCGTGGACTATTCGGGGCGCTCGGTTATCGTCGTCGGCCCCGAGCTGAAGTTGCATCAGTGTGGCTTGCCGCGGCAGATGGCTTTGGAGCTGTTCAAGCCATTTGTGATGAATCGGCTGGTTGATGAGGGGCATACCACCAACATCAAGACGGCCAAACGGATGATTGACCGGATGCATCCGGAGGTCTGGGACGCGCTGGACGAGGTTATTCAGGGGCATCCCGTACTACTTAATCGGGCGCCGACGCTGCACCGGTTGGGCATCCAGGCCTTTGAGCCGGTTCTGGTAGAGGGCAAGGCAATTCAACTTCACCCACTGGTCTGTCAGGCCTTTAATGCTGACTTTGACGGTGACCAGATGGCGGTGCACGTGCCGCTGTCGGCCTACGCGCAAGCCGAAGCGCGGGTGCTGATGATGGCATCGCGCAACCTGTTTAAGCCTTCGGACGGCAGCCCTATCGCCCAACCGCTGTATGATATAGTCATAGGCTGCTACTATCTGACCCAACAGAGTCCCGAAGTCCCCGGTACAGGCAAGATCTTCGAGAGTGCCGAAGCCGTCATCACGGCGTACGAGCATCGCAAGATTGACTTACACGCCAACATTACGGCGCGCCTGCCGATCATTGAGGTCGCAGCCACGGGGACGAAGGGCAAGGAGGTCGAGATAGATCGTAGCCTGGATGGTCAGCTCAAGCACGTGGTCGCTGTTGGCGCCAGCGACGAGCACCCGCCCAAGAAGCGTACTGTAGCCGTTACTCTTACCAAGGAGATAATGAAGCAGTTCGGCGGTAACGGCGGGAATAGGCATCGCCAGCTGTACGCCGACACAAATGAGTGGATCGAGCACGAGGTGGCGCGTATCGGCGCGCAGGCGTGTGAGCAGGGCCGGTGTCCGGTGGGGACGACATTGACGGTGAGCCTGCGGCGCGTGCTGGTCGAGACGACCGTCGGTCGGGTAATTTTCAACCATTATCTGCCGCTGGACCTACCGTTCTTCAATCATCCGCTCAGCAAGGATGAGCTGTCCGAGTTGACTATGATGTGCTACCAGCAGTATGGCGAGGCGCGTACTGCCCAGATGCTGGACGATCTCAAAGATATCGGCTTCCAATTCGCCACTCGTGCTGGTGTAAGCATCTGCCTGGCCGACACCGACGTGCCGACCCGGCGCGACGAGATTATCGAGCGAACCGAACGCGAAGTGGTCCGCATCAACCGGCAGGCGCGGGCCGGGGTCATCGCCGAGGATGAACGCGAGCAGCAGGTCCTGCAGAAGTGGACGCAGGCGCGCGAGGACACCGTTGACGATATTCTCAGCAATATTGGCGAGTTCAACTCGATCTGGATGATGGTGGACAGTGGCGCGCGGGCCAACCGCTCGCACATCTCGCAGATTGCCGGCATGCGTGGACTGATGAGCGATCCGATGGGTCGGCTCATCGAAGACCTGCCTGTGCGCAGCAACTTCCACGAAGGGCTGAATCCGCTTGAGTACTTCGTAGCTACCCACGGCGCGCGCAAGGGTCTGGCAGATACCGCACTGCGCACCGCCGACGCGGGATATCTTACCCGCCGGCTGGTGGATGTGGCCCAGGATGTGATTATCACTGGTGAAGACTGCGGGACCAGCGACGGTATCGAAATGACGACGATCTACGCCCAGAACTTGCACTGCGCGGAGTGCGGTCAGCTTGATAACTACCGGGAGAGCAAGTGTCAATACTGTGGCGCAGAATTGTCGATTCCCGAAGATGATGAGGTAATCTGCTTGCTGCCGACGCGGATTATTGGGCGTACTGCAACAGACGATATACATGAACCAGGGGCTAAGGAGTTAATTGCCGAAGCTGGGCAGGAGATTGACGAGCGCATCGCCGACCGGATCGCGCAAGCCGGCATCAAGAGTGTCAAGGTGCGTTCTACTTTGACCTGTGAGCTTCCCGACGGGGTTTGCGCGAAGTGCTATGGCCGTGACATCGGTCGGCGCAAGCCGGTGGAGATTGGCACCGCCATCGGGATAATCGCAGCCCAGTCTATCGGGGAGCCGGGTACCCAGCTCACTATGCGCACCTTCCACATGGGTGGTGTGGCCGCGGAGTACATCACCGGCGTGGCGGATGTCAAGAAGCGTAAGCAGCAGGCGCTGCAAAGCCTGAGCGAGGATATTGAGCAGGGCCGTGTCTCGCTTGATGTGGTCGGTGGTGGCGCCCGAGCGCGGACCAAGGCAATCAAGGACATGCTCAAGGTTTTGGAGAGCTCGGTACATGGTCTATTGCGCGTAGTCGAGCTGTTTGAGGCCCGTACGCCCAAAGGTCAGGCTATTACCGCCGAAGTTGACGGCGTAGTCGAAGCCATCGAAACCAAGGGGCTGCGCACGGTGGTCATCCGGTCGGAGCAATCTTTGACGGATGTCGAGGCCATTCGGGGCCAGCAGCTCGCCGAGGATGTAGTCGGGTCCGGCGACGAGGCAGTTGGCCGCAAAGGGCAGAAGCTGCTCAAGAAGGTTCGCGACCGCCTGATCGAAGCGGGCATAACTAGTGTGCCGATTCGGATTTCCCACCTGGTGCCGCATCGGGGCCGGCTCTACGTGCGTGAGGGCACGGAGGTCCGCGCGGGGGATCAGTTAACCGGCGGACCAGTTGATCCCCATACTATCCTGAGGGAAAGAGGCATCCGTGGCGTCCAGGAGTACCTGGTGCGCGAGATTCAGGCTGTCTATAACGCTCAGGGCGAAAAGATTAACGACAAGCACATTGAAACGATAATTCGCCAGATGCTCAAGAAACGCAAGATCCTCGACCATGGGGACACTCGTTTCCTACCTGGTGAGGTCGTTGATAAGTTTGCTTTTACTCAGGAGAACGGACGCATTACTGAACTGGGTGGCACTCCGGCGACGGCTGAACCGCTGCTCCTGGGCATCACTCAGGCCTCGCTGGCCACGGAGAGCTTTCTGTCAGCGGCCAGCTTCCAGCGCACTACCCGGGTGCTAACCGAAGCAGCGTGCGAGGAAAAACGCGATCCGCTCAGGGGTCTGAAGGAAAACGTCATAATTGGACGCCTGATACCCGCAGGCAGTGGCATGCCGATTCATCGCAGTCGGGAGATTGATTACGCCGAGGATGTCCAGGCGGAACTGCGGCGTGCAGTGCGAGTGAGTGCTGAGAAGAAAGACGCGATGCAACAACTCCTCGCGGACATTGAGGCAGCCCGTGAGGCGAACTCGTCCGAGACGCAGGTCCCCGACGAGGTTGACCCTGAGTTTGTCTCCGAGGCCGACAGCGACGAGCTCGAGGTGGACGAAGAGGACGAGTAGGCGGAGTTGGTAGGCGTCTACTGCTGGATAGGCTGGAAAAAAGGGGCGACAAACTGCTGATTTCGCTTGACAAGTCAGGCGTGTGGGGCTATAATCAACTTATCGTGGGAATGGCGGAGCAGTTGCGGGGACAGGGCACGAGGCCTGGCATTGGAGGGGCGGCCGGGGTTTGGCAAGTTAACGGTGAAACCGAAAGGGGCTGAAGCTTAGAGAAAGCCTCCGTCGAGGTAACAGAAGCTTCTTGGATGTGTGGTATGCACTATTTGTGCCCCTCTTCCCAGCAGCAAGAGGGGTGCGTCGTGTTTGGGTAAGTTGCGACTGTCTGCGAGGAGTCCTGCTCGAGCTGTATGCCGTGATAGCTTGGCTGTCTTTGTGCCAACGAGAGTTAGAAGGAGTGAAGTTAGTGCCGACCATTAACCAGTTGGTGCGCAAGGGTCGCAAGAAGAAAGTGAAAAAACCAACCACTCCGGCGCTAAAGGTGACGTGGAATGCATTGAAGCGCAAGGGCAAGTCACTGGGGGGCGCGCCCCAGCGTCGTGGGGTGTGCACGCGGGTCTGGGCTCAGACACCCAAGAAGCCGAATTCGGCGCTGCGCAAGTGTGCGCGGGTCCGGCTGTTCAACCGTCAAGAGGTTACGGCTTACATCCCGGGGGAGGGCCACAATCTGGCCGAGCACTCCGTGGTTTTGGTGCGCGGCGGACGGGTCAAGGACCTCCCCGCGGTGAAGTATCACATTGTACGCGGGACGCTGGATGCTGCAGGTGTCGAAGGTCGCCGCAGCTCGCGGTCAAAGTATGGGACCAGAAGGTGACAAGCCGACTAGTTCGTGCAGCCTCGGCCGGCATACTTAGTCAACTGGCTGGCCCGCGGGTGCGACGTGCTCGGCGAGGGAGAGATACGTAGATGCCTAGGAGATCAGGGATAGGCCGTCGTCAGCTAACGCCGGATATTGTGTTTGGCAGCACCGTTGTTACCCAGTTCATCAACATGCTGATGATGGGCGGCAAGAGGACGGCTGCCGAGAAGATCTTCTACGGCGCAATGGAGATAATGCAGGACAGCACTGGGCGCAATCCACTGGAGGTATTCACAGAGGCGCTCCAAAACGTGATGCCACGCCTGGAGGTCCGCCCGCGCCGAGTTGGGGGTGCGACCTATCAGATTCCGATGGAGGTGCCGGCCCAGCGCCAGGTCACTCTATCCCTGCGCTGGCTGATTGCGGCCAGCCGTGCCCGACATGAGAAAACAATGGTGGAGCGGCTGGCTAATGAGCTTATGGACGCCGCTAGCAACGATGGAGTATCCGTTAAGCGCCGCGAGGATATACAGCGTATGGCTGCGGCTAACAAGGCCTACGCTCATTACCGCTGGTAGTTGCTTCGCCCAGCGAGTCTACTCGTCAACATGAATGCAGGTATAACTGTGCAACCTGAAGTGGATCTGGCGAAAACGAGAAACATCGGCTTGGCTGCGCATATTGATGCAGGCAAGACAACCACGACTGAGCGGATCTTGTTCTACACCGGCAGGGTCCATCGCATGGGCGAGGTTGACGATGGTGACGCCACGATGGACTGGATGCCCGAGGAGATGCAGCGGGGCATTACTATTACCTCCGCGGCGACCACCTGCAATTGGCGGAGTAGTCGTATCAACATCATTGACACACCGGGGCACGTTGACTTCACTGTCGAAGTCGAGCGCAGTTTGCGTGTCCTGGACGGGCTAGTGCTGGTCATATGTGCGGTCGGCGGCGTTCAGCCCCAGACCGAAACGGTCTGGCGGCAGGCTGACAAGTACGATGTACCACGGGTAGTATTTGTCAATAAGATGGACCGGGTCGGCGGGGACTTCCATGAGGTCCTGCACGAGATGAGGACGCGGCTGGCGGGCAACTTTGTTGCTACTCAGATTCCGATGGGCTCGGCGGATAAATTTGAGGGGGTCGTGGACCTAATCAAGATGCGTAGCGTCCGCTGGCTCGATGAACTGGGGACGGAACTGGAATATGCTGAGATCCCTGCTGAATACCAGAATATTGCGGGTAAGTTTCGCGAGTATTTGATCGTTTCGCTGGCCGAGATAAATCCACAACTCGAAGAGAAGTTCTTTGATGAACAGGAGCCGACGGAAGCAGAGATCGTCGCTGCACTGCGCGCGGGCACCGTCAGTGGGATTCTGGTGCCGGTTCTGTACGGAACGGCGCTGAAGAACCGAGGTGTTCAGCTGCTGCTGGATGGCATCGTTGATTTTCTGCCATCGCCAGTGGATGTCCGCAGTATCCAGGGAAAGGATCCCAAGACCGAGCAGGTGGTGCTGCGAACAGCGGATCCGGACCAGCCTTTCTCCGCGTTGGTCTTTAAGGTGGTCAGCGATCCGTTTGTCGGGCAACTGTGTTACATACGGGTTTATTCTGGCACGGTTAAGAAGGGCAAGAAGGTCTACAACACCACCAACGGTACCAGCTACCGTGTCGGGCGAATACTGCGGATGCACGCCAACCGGCGGGAGGATGTGGACGAGATCTGGCCTGGGGACATTGTGGGCATACTGGGTTTGGATGAGATCCGAACTGGCGACACGCTCTGCGACCTAAACCAGCGCACCGTCCTGGAAAAGATCGCCTTTCCCGAGCCGGTTATCGCTATGGCTATCGAGCCGCGGACAGCCGCGGCCGAGGACAAACTGGACGAAGCGCTGCGTGTCCTGGTCATTGAGGACCCTACTTTCACCACCCGGGTTAATTCGGAGACCGACCAACGGATTATTGCGGGTATGGGGGAGTTGCACCTGGAGATAATCAAGGACCGGCTGCTCCGCGAGTTCAAAGTTGAGGCCAATCTGGGTAAGCCGGAGGTGGCCTACAAGGAAACTGTTACTGCCCAGGCAGTCGGTGAGGGGCGATTTGTCCGCCAGACGGGAGGTCGGGGGCAGTACGGGCATGTCGTCCTGCGCATGGCGCCGGGCGTGCCGGGCAGCGGTCTGACATTTGACCACGATGTCAAAGGTGGCACCATCTCCGCCGAGTTCATTAAGGCGGCGGGAATCGGCGTCCGCGAAGCCATGGACTCAGGCAGCGTCGGCGGCTATCCGGTGGTGGATGTTGCTGTGACCGTCTTTGACGGCTCGTCTCACGAGGTGGACTCCAGCGACCTGGCCTTCCGGATCGCAGCGCACGAGGCATTCCAGGATGCCTACAGCAAGGCCCAACCGGTGCTTCTGGAGCCAATAATGGCTGTCGAGGTGGTCACTCCTGAGGAACATACGGGGGAAGTAGTCCATGATTTGAGCAGACGGGGGGCCGACATCCAGCAGATGCGCGCGACGCCCGGCCAAACGCGGATGATCCAGGCACTGGTCCCGCTCGCGAATATGTTTGGGTATTCCACTTCCCTGCGCAATCTTACTCAGGGCCGCGGTACCTATGTGATGGAGCCGCACGGCTACCAGACTACCACTGAGAGTAAGTGACTTTGCGGTTGTACAGAAAGTGGATAGAAAGAGACAGAAGGGAGATTCCCCAATGGCCAAGGAGAAATTTGAGAGGACCAAGCCACATCTAAATGTCGGGACGATCGGGCACGTAGATCACGGCAAGACCACGCTGACTTCAGCGATCACCAAGTGTCTGGCCGCCTCCGACGAAGGTGCTGCTGCGGCGCTGGCTTACGAGCAGATTGATGCGGCCCCCGAAGAGCGAGAACGGGGTCTGACTATCGCTATCTATCACGCCGAGTACGAGACGGCGAACCGCCACTATGCCCATATTGACTGTCCGGGCCACGCCGACTATATCAAAAATATGATTACCGGCGCCGCCCAG
>JAUVXR010000006.1 GCA_030603495.1 bacterium | reverse complement strand
CTGGGCGGCGCCGGTAATCATATTTTTGATATAGTCGGCGTGGCCCGGACAGTCAATATGGGCATAGTGGCGGTTCGCCGTCTCGTACTCGGCGTGATAGATAGCGATAGTCAGACCCCGTTCTCGCTCTTCGGGGGCCGCGTCAATCTGCTCGTAAGCCAGCGCCGCAGCAGCACCTTCGTCGGAGGCGGCCAGACACTTGGTGATCGCTGAAGTCAGCGTAGTCTTACCGTGATCTACGTGCCCGATCGTCCCGACATTTAGATGTGGCTTGGTCCTCTCAAATTTCTCCTTGGCCATTGACAGCACACCTCCTGAATCTCAGAGCTGGGAGCCAGCGACTTGGTCGGGTCTCACAGTACGAGCCTGCGCGGCCCGATGCTGTGGAGCCCACGACCGGAATCGAACCGGTGACCTTGTCCTTACCAAGGACACGCTCTGCCTACTGAGCTACGTGGGCCCGATGAAGCTTATGGTGGAGGGGGGAGGATTTGAACCTCCGAAGGCAATCGCCGGCAGATTTACAGTCTGCTCCCTTTGGCCGCTCGGGCACCCCTCCACAGCCAAGCTAGGCCTCCTATATCAGACGGGACGCCCTGCAGTAAGCCCGAGCGTCCCAAGCCACGATATGGTATTATAACCATTCGGGACACCTTCGTCAAATACTTTGGAGCCGACGGTCCGATTCGAACGGACGACCTGGTCATTACAAGTGACCTGCTCTACCCCTGAGCTACGTCGGCTTGTCGGGCAGAATCGAGCTTATCTGGCTTGCTTGCCTCTCGCGGTAGCAGTTTGGAGACCGACCTTGGCGCAGGAGCGGAAGTCTGGCTTAGCCGTCTGCGAACGATCACAAATCCCTTGTAAAGCCCAATCATCTCTTCCTGGACTAAATTGTCAGCAGCCGCTCCCGCCCGGAAATAACAGTCAGCCTGCGCAAGCCTATATTCCTGCAGTATAGAATCTGGGCGTGCGCAAGTCAAGATGCTTGCAGTGCCAGCCGTAGCCAACAGCAGAGGGATATCTGGTTGACAGTGGCTGGGACGAGGACTACAATCTGACCAGTCCCTGACCTGGCGCTACCAGGAGAGCAGAATATATGAGCAAGGTGCGGGAACATTTGGGAGTGATTGGTGTTGCCTCGATTTCACCGGCGGCGATCCGGCTCGGGGTGGGTGTGGTGGTGTTCGCCATGGCCACGGCAATCGCCGCGCAGGTGCGGATTCACCTGCCGTTTACTCCGGTGCCGGTTACGCTGCAAACGGGCGTGGTGCTGCTTGCCGGAGCCACTCTGGGGGTAGCCGGCGGCGCGGTCAGCCAGATGCTATGGATTTGCACCGCGTTGCTGGGCGCACCGGTGTTGGCAGGCGGTGCGGGACTAGCCGGGCCGACGGTAGGCTATATCGTCGGCTTCGTGGCGGCGGCGGTGGTAGTCGGATTGGCGGCACGGGGAGGATTTCGCATCGGGCACGTGGCGCTGGGGATGCTGGGCGCGACGGCGGTGATATATGGCTGTGGTGTGGCGGGACTGGTGGTGACCACTGGCCTGAGCTGGCCGGCGGCAGTTGGGCAGGGTGTTTTGCCCTTCCTGCCGGGAGATGTGCTCAAGCTGGCCGGCGCGCTGGGCTTGAGCCGGCTGACTATCCCTCTGGTCCGGCCCCGCTAGTGTAGCGAAAGCCTCGAATCTACCCAGCCTCGCTACAACGTCCGGGCTTAAGTGCTGGGCATAATTCAGTGAAGGAAGCGATGACGAATGTCACGACTCAACTTAGCAAGAAAGAGCGCGATAGTTACCGGCGGAGCGGCCGGAATCGGCAAGAGCATTTGCACTGCATTGGCCGAGGAAGGCGTCAGCGTGACCGTGGCTGATATTGATGCTGAAATCGGTCAGAGTACTGTGCAGGAGCTCAAGGCGCTAAGTGCCGGGGGAGCACATCTTTTCGTCGAAACCGATGTGACGAGTCGCGATAGTGTCACGGCGATGGTTGGACAGACCGTAGAGGAGCACGGAAAGGTTGATATCCTAGTCAACAATGCCGGGATACTCATCCCCCGCCTATTGGTTGACCCGCAGGGCAAAGTAGAGCTGGACGAAGCAGTATTCGATAAGACGGTAGCCGTCAATCAAAAAGGGGCCTTCCTGTGCGCCCAGGCTGTCGCTCGTGAGATGATAGGCCGAGGCGAAGGTGGAGTCATCATCAATATGGCTTCCGAGTCTGGTCTGGAGGGTTCTGAGGGGCAGAGCGCGTATGCCGGCACGAAAGGTGCATTATACGCTTATACTCGGTCCTGGGCTAAGGAATTGGGCAAGTACGATATCAGGATGGTGGGAGTAGCACCGGCCATCCTGGAACCAACGGCGCTGCGCAGCCCGGAATATGAGCGAGCTTTGGCTTACACGCGAGGGATGAGCGTGGAGCAACTCCGTGCGTCCTATGAGAAGGTGGCGGTGCCTCTGGGGCGGGTGGGTCGGCTGGACGAAGTGGCTGACGTGGTTTGCTTCCTAGCCTCGGATATGGCCAGTTACATCACCGGGACAGTGGTCAACATCTCTGGGGGCAAGTCGCGGGGATAGCGCCGTGATGCTACGATACAAGCCCGGGAGGTAAGCTCTTATCAAGGCGGTAAAGCTTTTTGGTGCAAGAGATACTCGAGTGGTGGATGTGCCTGCACCTGAGCCGGCGGCAGGCGAGGTCCTGGTGTGCGTGCGTGCGGTGGCGATTTGTGCCTCCGATATCGAGATATACGAGAACGGCTGTGCCAGTGGCGGAATATATCCGCCGGAGCCGATGAGTCAGGGGCATGAGTTTTCCGGCGAGATTGTAGCACTGGGAGAATGTGCCGATGCGCCAGCGGTGGGCACGAGGGTGGCGGTGGAGCCCAGTTGGCACTGCGGTCGGTGCAATATGTGTCGGGAGGGCCTTTGCAATCTCTGTCGCAATATCGTTTTTCCCAGCTACCCACCACGCGATGGCGCGATGGCGGAGTATATCGCCTGTCCCGACTACAGCGTAGCGGCCTTGCCCGATAACGTCAGCGACATTGAGGGCGCGCTGACCGAGCCACTGGGTGTCGGAGTTCATGCAGTGCGCCTTGCCCAGCTTTCTGGTAATGAGAAGGTTGCTGTCCTGGGCGCGGGGATGGTGGGAATATCAACGATGCTGGCAGCGCAGGTGCAAGGCGTTGATGCGTTTTATGTGGCCGAGCCGATACCGGAGCGCCGGGAGTTTGCCCGGCAGATGGGTGCGAGGGTCGTCGGGGAGAGCCATCAGGACCTAATTGATGCCGGTATCGAGCCGCGCGTTGTCTTTGAGTGCTCCGGAGATAACGCAGCCTTCGCCCAATCCTTGGCGTTGGTGCGGCCCAATGGCCATGTCATCGTGGTGGGCATTCCCGAGCCGCCGGAAATCTGCTTTGACTGTGGACGCGCCCGCCGTAACCAGATAAGCATAACCTTCTCGCGCCGCTCGCTGAATACGCTGGAGACTGCGGTGGAGCTGGTGGCCAGCGGCCAGGTAGGCCTGGGCGCGATACCGGTTCGGACCTTCAGCCTCGACGAAGCACCCGAGGCCTTTGCCCTCGCTGCCCAGGGGCCGGGGCCGGAATTACGTCTCATCGTGATCCCGTGACCTCCGCTGCCTGGCCCGCCCGAGGACCTGCCTAGTCCGCCAGCAGACGCTCGAGCATGAACTGGTGGGCGCGGTCGTAGGCAGTCCGGACCTGCTCGGGGTCACCGCCCTTGAGACCGTGGCCAGCACCCTCGAGAGTGATCAACTCTGCATGGATACCCACCTCGTCCAGAGCCTGTTTCAGCAAGACGGACTGAGCGTAGGGGACAGTGTGGTCCTCGGTGCCGTGAATCATCAGCACGGGGGGGGCGTCGGCGGAGACGTAGGTAAGCGGCGAGGCCTCACGGTAGGCCTCGGGCATGTCTGCATATTGGCCGCCCATAAATGTCTTGAGCGCCGGCTCGGAGCCCATCTCCGCCTGGGTGAAATCGGTCGGGCCGTTCTTGGCGTAGACGCAGCGAAACCAGTTGCTGATCGGCGGGCCGGCTGAATCCAGTTCGTCCGGCTCCATCAAGGCCATCATCAGTGACAGGTGGCCACCCGCTGAGCCGCCTTCAACGCCCATACGGTCAGTGTCAATATTGAACTCAGCAGCGTGGGCGCGGATCCAACGCACCGCGCGGCGGCAATCGTCCACTGCGGCAGGATAGGTCGCCACGCCCGAGAGGCGGTAGTTGATAGAGAAGGAGGCGACGCCGCTCTGGGCGTAGGAAGCTGCCTTCCGGCGGAAGCCGCCCTTGTCACCACCCCGCCAACCGCCGCCGTGAATGTTAATGACCGCAGGGAAGGGGCCGTCGCCCTCAGGCAGGTAGGCATCGAGCTTCAACGAGTAGCCGCCCACGACGCCGTACTCGATGTCCCGCTGCACGGTCATATTAGCCAGTTGGTCATCACCGGGCCGGCCGCCGCCCGGAGCCTCCCCGCGTAGTTGGCGAAGCAACTGCTGGGGATTGCACCAGAACTGTTTGGTTACCACCTTGCCGTCGGTGGCGATGATGAAAGCGGAATTGGGGCGTTTGCCATATTGCTCCCAGACCGCATTGTCCATATTGTCCACGACCAACAGGCGGGTAATACCCAGCAGAGCCTCAGCCTGCAGCGCCAGCGCCCAGCGCTCGTCGTAGATGGTGGGCTGATCTACGAGGATGCCCTCATCCACGTTCTTGTCGTGGACCCAGACGCGATTGCTGTAAGGGCTGACCACGTCGGCTGGATGAGCTTCGAGGGTGTAGACGACCAGGAAGTTCGCCGTGGTGCCCGATTCGTTGTACAGTCGCTCCATCTGCTCGATCTTGCCGCGAAAGACCGGACAGGAAATCGAGCCGAACTCCAGGACAACCGGCTTCTGGCGGTAGAGACTGCTCAGCACAACAGCATCGCCGGTTGTAGTCGCCAGGATGAAATCAGGGGCGAGCTCACCGACGCGGGGAGGCTGGTTGGCGAAGGCCTTCGCCCCGGATCTTTTCTGTTCCTGGCGTTGTTGGCTGATGCAGACTGTCGTTGTGAGCACGAAGAGGGCAGCAACAAGAATTGACGAAAAGCGGAACCTACGCATAGACATTCCTTCTCTTGGCTGATTCCTGGTCGTAGACGTTGGTCAGACAAGCATTGTTCGACAGTCTGTCGGCTGATGTGTTACATCTCGTGGCGATAGACGGTGAGCATAGGGGCGGTCTGTTGGAGGGCGACCCGCGCCCTGAGTACATCAGCCAGTGGCCGACGCGTGCACCGCAGCACTTCCCGACTAGGCTCAGGGCGGGGGTGTCGGGACTGTTTGTAAATCAAGCAGGCCCCCCAGGTCCTGCCCGGTGGGCAGAATCGTCGAGTAGACGAGCAGGACACTCTCGTGATGGACTATGACTGGGGTGCGCGAGAACCTAAACACCTCGCCCACTAACGGCAGTTTCCCGAGCACGGGCACGGAGGACTTAGCCCGTGGCTGGGTGGTGCGCAACATCATGCTGGACAGGGAGAAAAGGTCCAGGGCGTTCACGTAGACGCTGGTCGTGGCCGTGTGCTCAGCCACGCGGCTTAGCGGTGCCGTCGTCGGATACTCAACCCCTTCGACTGTCACTTCGGCATCCTCGTGGGCGATCTTGACCTCAACCTGCAATTCCGCGGCGGCACCCCCCGGCAAGATGTGGGGGGTGAAAGTGAGCTCGGCCCCCTCCGTCATAGAACCCCAGACCCGGGGCTCGTCTGCAGTGCGCAGCGACTCGATCAGCCCGGGCAACGCGACGACAGGCAGCTCGCTGTGCATCACCACCGACTCCTCCTCCTCGGGCGGGGCGTTCAGTTCGAAGTAGCTACGGGCGCTGCCTGTGACCTTGGCCTGGGTGCCGGCCAGGACAACGATGGTGGTGAAGCTGGTGGAGGCCAGCCCGGACTGCCCGCTGCGGCCGGCGATGCTGCGCAACTGGTCGAGTAGTGGGTGCAGGAAGAGAGCCTCGATGTCTGCGGCTATCGCGCGCTCTGCGGCCTGCAAGACGACATCCACGTCGGCGGCGCGCCGGCTCAGGCGGTCCGAAGGCAACGCGCGCCAATCGCCAGCCTGGGTCCGGGAGTCCAGCAGGAAGTTGCCGATGGTCTGCTGGGCGAGCTTGAGGTACGCGGCATCGTCGAATGTGCGCAGCAAGGTCTCGGGCAGAAGGGGTATGACGCTGGTCTCCTGGGTACTCTGGGATTCTGCTTGCGGTGCCATGATAGTACTGCTCAACAGGGCAGCAAGCTCGGTGGCGGGCACGGTTGACTTGGTGGCTACTAGGCTGTGCCAGGCAGCCAGTGCGGAGGGGTCCTGGCGCGACAGCTTGCCCAGCCAGCGGCCCAGCGACTGGCTCAGGTACTGCTCGAGAGTCTGCCGCCAGCTCAAGCCCTCCGTCGGCGGCATCATGAGCAGCGTGGCCAGCGTCTCCGTGAGCGAAAGGGGGTGCAGGCCCCGGGCGGAGGGCCCAATGAGAATGGTGCTCTGCCCCGGCAGCAGGTCGCCCAGGTCCCCGACATTCATTTTGATCGAATACCACGGCTCAGCTGGCAGATCGCCCAGCCCTTCCAGCTCAATACCGTCCGTTGCGCCCTCCAGTGAGGTGGCCGCCTGCTGTAGGGCTTGCTCGGCTGTCTCCTGGTTGTGCTGTTGGGAGGACAGGGCACAGGCCTCGAGTTGGCGCAGATAGCTGCGCATGAGATCGCCCACTGTCCGGACTATCTTCCGCGCCTCCTGCGCTCGCCCGGCCACAACTTGGGCATCGCCGCCGCTGATCTGAAAGGTCCACAGGTCGAGGCGCACCTGCGGCTGAGGGACGTCAATGGTGGCGATGACCCGCTTGAGGTCGTCCACCTGCGAACGCGGACCGGATAGCACCACCAGTGGGGTCAGGCTTAAGCCCTCGCTGGCCGCTACATTGACGTCGAGTGCCAGGGCCGCCTTGATGGGTTCCAGCAGCATCTGCAGTGCCCCCGGTTCGCGCACGTAGTACAAGCGGACTGTCTCGCAGACCGGGGAATCATCAGCTTCGGAGGAGACAAGTGGCAGTGTATCCGGCCTGCCACCGATAGGGATCATTAGGACTGCCATTCTTTCCTCCCCAACTATGGCCCCAACGCCTGGCTGCTCCGTAGCGGCGTCCTCCTGGGAAATAGCCGGCACTGCCACGGCCACCAGCAGGCCGATCCCAATACCCAGCAATACAACACGGAAGTAAGTTAGTCTCCTACGCTTCATTCTCTCTCCTCCTCAAATGATATTGCTCGCCCTGCACGAAGCACAACCTTGCCGTCTGCTTGGCGACCTCTAGTTGCAGCCTGAGAAAGCCCTTGTCAGTTTAGCTCCCCTTTCGCTGCGCCAACGCGATTCCCCTTCCTCGCAAAGCGGATCGTCTAACTAATCAAACCCGAGACTGGAAGACTCTTGAAGGAGATTCCGCCTGAATTGAACAACTATCACAGGTTGTGGACGATCTCTGATGGACTGCTGGAGGTGCAGGTATTAGTCAAGCGATGGCGAATATAGCATAGTATGGTGAGGCCGCACGGTGCCTTGGACTACCGACCACCAGCACCGGAGGCAATCCAGCCACGGCGGCAGAGCCCGTGGGCCCAACCTAGCAACTGGCACAACTATTGGGGCAGGCCATAAGCGATTCTGGCGCAGTGACGAACATATGCGGGGTTTGCTAACCAGTAGGCAAGTAGTCCTTGCGGCCGGGTTAAGAGACAGCTCTATGGCGGCAAGTATTTTCGTGGCCGGACCCGGACAGCAGGTCCGGCGTGCAACTGTCCTGTAACTGAGCTTACAAGCCAGTTTATACCAAGTAGAGAGGAAGTCTGTAATGCTAAGTGATCTGGAAATTGCTCAACAAGCTACGCTGAGACCGATCGTGGACGTGGCGGCGGATGTGGGAATCGAGCGCGAGGAGCTCAAGCTCTTCGGCGACTACATGGCCAAAGTGGACCTGTCTGTTCTCGACCGGCTGGCTGACGAACCTGATGCCAAGTTCATTCTGGTCACGGCCATCACGCCCACTCCCTTGGGCGAGGGCAAGACCGTGGTGAACCTGGGCCTGGCTCAGGCGCTGCGCCATATTGGCAAGAAGGCGATGGCCACGATGCGCGAGCCGTCAATGGGGCCGACCTTCGGGATCAAGGGCGGTGCCTGTGGCGGTGGCCTGGCCCAGGCCGTGCCGATGGAGGATATCAACCTGCACTTCACGGGGGATATTCATGCCGTCGGTGCGGCCAATAACCTGCTGGCGGCGATGATTGACGGCCACCTGTGGCACAAGAACCCGCTGGACATTGATCCGTTCAGCATAAGCTGGAACCGCAATGTGGATATGAATGACGTGGCCCTGCGCAATATAGTTGTCGGCCTGGGGGGTAGGAATAACGGCTGGCCGAGGGAGACACAGTTTGATATCACGGTGGCCTCGGAGGTCATGGCAATCCTGGCGCTGACCAGTGGGCTTGCCGACATCCGCGAGCGCTTCGGTCGTATCCAGGTCGCCTACAGCCGCAGCCGCAAGCCGATAACGGCGGAGGACCTCGATGCGGCCGGGACGATGACCGTTCTGATGAAGGACGCCATCAGACCCAACCTGTGCCAGCAACTCGATAATGGGCCGATACTTGTCCACGCCGGGCCCTTCGCCAACATTGCCATCGGCACCAACTCGATCCTGGCTGACAAAATCGCGCTGAAGCTGGCCGATTATGTGGTGACCGAAGCCGGTTTCGGGGCCGACTGCGGCGCCGAGAAGTTTCTTAATATCAAGTGTCGCGTCGGGGGGATGCAGCCGTCGGCGGTGGTGATCGTGGCTACGGTCAAGGCGCTAAAGATGCACGGTGGGGCATTCGAGTTCAAGCCGGGCCGCAAGCCGCCGATGGACGAGATCGCTAAGCCCAACATGCCCGCGCTGCGGGAGGGCTGCGCAAATCTGGCCAAGCATATCGAGAATATGGGCAAGATGGGCCTGCCGGTGGTGGTGTCGCTCAACGTCTTCCCGACCGATACGCAGGAGGAGCTTGACGTAGTGCGCGAAGAGGCCCTGGCGGCGGGCGCCAAGGCCGCAGTGGATACGCGCGTGCACAGCGACGGCGGGCCGGGTGGTGTGGAGCTGGCTGAAGCAGTCGTGGAGGTCTGCGGGCAGGGCAGCGACTTCAAGTTCCTGTATCCGCTTGATGCGTCCATCAAGGAGAAGATCGAGACGATTGCCACCGAGATTTACGGTGCCGACGGCGTCGAATACGCTTCGGAGGCCGAGCGCAAGATCCGCCGGTTCACCAAGCAGGGCCTGGACAACCTGCCGATCTGTATGGCCAAGACCCATCTGTCGCTTAGCCACGATCCAGAACTGAAGGGTCGGCCCACTGGATTCACTGTGCCGATCCGGGATATCCGGCCGTCGGTGGGTGCGGGCTTCTTGTACCCGTTGTGCGGCGAGATGCGTACGATGCCGGGGCTGCCGACCCGTCCGGCGGCGGTGGACGTGGACATTGACGAAGACGGCCAAACAGTCGGGTTGTTCTGATCGAGCTGCGCTAGGCGCAAGACATCATGGCAGGAACACAACGCCGCCCCTCGATTTCTCGAGGGGCGGTTGTTCCTGATGATATGAGATCAGGAGACGCCGATTGGTCACTGCATGTCACATTGTGCGGGTGACTTTATGCAGCCCTGCGGGCCGATCCGGGTCGAGGCCCTTGTGAATCGCCACGTGGTAGGCGAGAAGCTGGCCCACTACGACCGCCACCAGCGGGGAGATGTGCTCGGGCATCCCCGTGGGCAACTCAAAGCCGACTCTTGCTATCTTTAGCAGCGACGACTCATTGGATATGGTCAGCATCTCCGCATCGCGCTCGTCCAGGGCCATCGCGAGCTCCAGCATTGAGCCGAGCGCCTTGCCTTCGGGAGCGATCAGGATGCAGGGCACCTCGGCCTGGATGCTGGCAATGGGGCCGTGCATAAAGTCGGCGGCGCTGTGAGCCGCAGGGACGACCTGAGCACATTCGCCGAGCTTGAGCCCAATCTCGTGAGCCGTGCAGAGGTTGAACCCCCGCCCCAGCAGCACGCAGGTGTCCAGGAAGCGGTAGCGCTCGGAGTGGTCCTCGATCTGAGGCTCCAGCTCTAAGACCTCTTCCATCAGTGCGGGTACGCCGTTAAGGGCTGCGGCCATTTCGCTGTCCTGGGCCCACTGGGCGGCGAGTCGGTGGAGTACCGCCAGAGCGGTGGTGTAGCTCTTGGTCGGGGGAATGCTGTGCTCCTTGTAGGCTCGGGTGAGCAGGGTCACCTCAGCAGCTTCGCAGATCGGCGAGTCCTCGGTATTGGTCAGCGCCGCGGTCAGCACGCCCGTGGCGCGGGCCCTCTCGAGCACGTCAATGACATCAGTCGCCGTTCCGGACTGTGAGATGCCCAGCACCAGGGTGTCGCTCAGGTCCAGTTCCGCGTCGTAGACGGTAAACAGCGAGGCGGCGACGGAGGTGACCAGGACGCCGTTGACTACTCCGAACAGATACCGGGCGTAGGTGGCGGCGTTGTCGGAAGTGCCCCGGGCTACCAGCAGCACATGGTGGATCTGCTCCGCACGCAGCTGCGCGGCAAACTGGGCGATGCGCTCGCCTTCGGCCGCCAGCGTCTCCCGGATCGCCTGGGGTTGCTCACGGATTTCATCCCGCATTATATGAGTCACGTCGGTTTTCAAGTCATTCGCTCCTGACATATTCGATCTTAGCGCGCATGGCAATGTATGTTGGTATTGTAGGCAATGCTAACGGACGGCGGGCAAGCTGTCAAGGAGGACTGCGGCCCGCCTCACCGGGGGCGGCCAGGCAAAGGGGTCTGGCCAGATAACCACGAATGTATTGTTGCCTATGTCCTACTGCACGAGGGGAGAGACCACCATGAGCTGTGCGAGAGTGGTGAGGACTGTGGGTCTGGTCGGTGAGCTGTGCATGCTGGTGACCGTGACATCTGTCGAGGTCCCGCAGAATAAGCTGATTAAGGTCGGGTGGGATTTTCCCGTCCGAGTTATGTCGCCAACCATCGCCCTATAGGAGGGGCAGACAGCAATGAGCTACTACATCGGTTTGGACCTCGGCTCCACCTCCATAACCGGACTATTCCTCGATACCCACTCCGGGCAGGTGACGATCAGCGAGACGGTGGAGAATAAGACCTGTGTGAACTCGCCGGACGATCTGGCCAGGGGACGCAGTGAATGGGATATTGAGCGTATGGTCGGGCTCTGCCTGGACATATTGTCCACCGTCGTCGCCAAGTGCGGCGCTGTTTCAGTAGCGGGGCTGGGCGTGACGGGTCAAATGCACGGGATGGTACTTCTGGATGCAGCGGGGCAGCCAATCAGACCGTTCATTGGCTGGCAGGACCGTCGCTGTGAAGAACAGATGTCTGGCGGAGGTAGCTTTCTGGAGGAGATGGTAGCCCTGAGCGGCGAGGGTTTTGACCGCAGTGGGTGCATCCCGGCTACCGGGTATATGGGGTCTACGCTGTTCTGGTTGGCCCAGAGCGACTTGCTGCCTCCCGGTAGCGTGGCGTGCTTTGCGCCCGATTACCTGGTGAGTCGTCTCTGTGGAACCAAGCCTATCACTGATCCAACCAATGCGGCCAGCGCGGGCGTTTTCGATGTCCTTAAGAGTTGCTGGAACAGTGAGCTGATTAGCAGCCTGGGCCTCGGCGAAGAGCACTTCGCAGAGGTGTACCCAAGCTGTGGCATCGCCGGCAAGGCGTCTGCAGCCGTTTCGCAAGCGACGGGCCTGACCGGGGGCTTGCCCGTAGCGATAGCCTGCGGCGACAATCAGGCCAGCTTCGCCGCGAGTGTAACAGATTGTGCTGAGAGTCTGCTCATCAACATTGGCACTGGAGGCCAGATATCTACATTTGTCGCTGAGCCGATCTGGTGCAATGGATTAGACCTCCGCCCCTTTTTGGACCCAGGTTTTCTCCTGGTGGGGGCGGGGCTTTGTGGCGGGCGTGCGTACCGCGCGCTGCGGGATTTCATGCAACTGGTAGGCACAGAACTGTTTCAGGTCGTACAGATGCCTGATCTTTATGAGCGGTTGAACCAGTTGGCCACAGGCGTCCCGCCGGGTGCCGAGGGGCTTCGCTGCGAACCGCTGTTTGCCGGATCGCGCCAAGAGCCGCAGCGCCGTGCAGTATGGTCAGGAATGAGCGAAACAAACTTCACGCCGGGGCACTTGGCCCGCGCACTTTTGGAAGGCCTGGCCGCGCATTTCAACCGCCAGTATGAGCAGATGAAGCAGGCTGGCGTTGCCGATCGTACCGTCTTGGTTGGCTCGGGTAACGGGGTACGCAAGAATCCCTTACTGAGGGAGATCCTATCGGCCTCTTTCGAGCTGCCGCTGCAAATGGTCAGTTACAGCGAAGAAGCAGCCGTCGGGGCTGCTCTGTGCGCTGCGGTGGCAAGTGGAGAATTCGCGAGCATTCAGGAAGCCAGCCGGGCCGTTGTCGCCCGCTCGGAGGCAAATAGGTAAGAAAGCTGTTCGGATAGAAACCAATGGCCCCGGGGTTCAAGAAAGAGCGTAGTCTGCCTCTCCGGGAGTGAACCGGGAGAGGACTCTGTCCCGGCCGCTGCGAATCTATGGCTATCTGTGTCGTACTTCCCGAAGGGGGAGAGCAGAATGAGATATGCGAGGGTGCGGATGATTGCGAGGCTGGGGGGGCTGTGCATGCTGGTGGCCGCCGTGGGAGCGGGAACTGGGTGCGGACCTGGTGGTGTACGGGCGCTACGCTCAGACCACTGATGTGACGCATCGCATCGGGGCGATGCGGTGATGCGCGGTGCACAATCGCCACGTGGTGCCGCTTGAGAAGCAGCAACCGGTGTGCTTGGGAATTGCTCCGGCTAGATTCCAGTCATACTATGACGGGCTCATGGACGAGGTCATGATCTTCAGCCGGGCTTTACGGGCGGCGTAGATTGGCTCGTTGTAGGAGGCTACGGCTCTGGGCGCGGCTGGGCGGGAGTAGAGACTCAGACGGGTAAGGAGTGGGGTGGTGGTTAAGTCTGCCCGCTGACCAGCAGGATGGGGATGGGGCTGCGAAGGGCGATATCCTCGGCGAGGGATCCGAAGAAGACTCTGCGCAGCCCGCGCCGTTCGGCACCGACGGCAATCACGATAACATCGTGATGAGCGGCGGCCTGGAGTATCTCGTGTACGCGTGATTCGGCGGCCACGGCTCGGTAGGTCACTGTGCCCGGAACCTGTTGGTACATTGGCGAGGCGCGCCGCGGCAAAGCCCGCCGCCAGCAGCAAACTCAAGGCAAAAATCAGGTTGATCTGGCCGGGCTCAAGCATGGCTGAACCACTTCATCCGGCAAGTCTCCCCCTGCCAGTTGCCCAAGCTGCTCAGGCAAAGAGCTGGGCGGTCAGCTCCGCCACGCGGCGGCCCATTCGTCGGCACTCTTTGGCCGAACGCTCATCCGGTGCGCCCACCGCGATGGGTCCGTAGTGATCGCCCGCAGGGTCGCCCCCGACGATCATCCCGTGAATCAGCAGTGCTTTGAGGATGTCAATGACGGTTGTCTCGTTACCCCCGCCGGGTCCACCCGAGGAAGCGAACGCGCCAGCGACTTTTCCGTCCAGTTTTCCGTGATGAACCACGCTGGCGTCTATGAGCAGTTTGACCTCCGCGGCCATCGTGCCATAGTAGACGGGAGAGCCCATCACGATGCCGTCGTAAGGGAGCAAGTCGTCGGGACTGAGGTCTGTGACGGGGCACACGTCAACCTGAACCCCTTCCACCTCGCTGGCGCCTTCGGCGACCAGCTTCGCCATCTTCTCGGTGTTGCCGGTGCGGCTGTAGTATGTTACCAGCAGTCTCGCCATTGCAGATCACTCCGATTGGTATTGTAGTTCCTCGAGTAGCTCCTGGGACTTGCCGACTATTGCGCGGAACCTCCCCGGTGCACCGCGACAAATTCCTGCGCCGCCGACCAGGTCAGAATGCCTTCCTTGGCCCCGAACTTGCTCACTACCGAAGCAGCGTTAGCAGCGCCGATGCGCATAGCGGCATTGAGTGAGAGGCCCTTGTGTAGGCCAGCTACACAGCCAGCGGCGTAGGCATCGCCTGCTCCTACCGTGGAGGTCACCTCGGTCGGGTATGCCGGTATGGTGTAGAAGGAGCGGCCGTCGTAGCCCCACGAACCTTCCCCGCCAACGGTTATGACTACATTTTGGCAGCCGGCCCCGTGGAGCATACGCAGCATCCGGCGTTCGTCGGTCGGGCCACGCTGGGGCGCGACCCCGGTTAGCTCGTACGCCTCAGCGCGGTTGAGGAAGACTGCTGTGGTGCAGGCGAAGACGTCGGCAAGTCCCGCCATACCCGACTTGAGCTGCGTAGAGCCGGGATTGATGGCCACCTTCACGTTATGCTCGCCTGCGAAGATAGCCAGTCTCTCGAACATCGCCGCGCTGGGCCCCTGCATCGAGCCGGTGTAGAGCCAGCCCGCCTGCGCGAGCTGCTCCCAGGGAATATCCTGCTTACAGAGATCGGTCGCCGCTCCGCGGTAGACCAGAATCGTCCGATCGCCCGTAAATCCAGTGATGATCACCGAGTAGCCGCTGGGATGCTCATCAGACTCGATGAGTAGTGAGGTGTCCACGCTACATTTCGCCAGCGACTGGATAATGTGCTTGCCCGTTACATCGCGGCCGATCTTGGACAAGACCGCGGTCTCCAGCCCCATCGCTGCGAAGGTAGCGGCCGTGTTTACGGCGCCTCCGCCGGTGTCAAGCGTAATGCCGTCCACGCTGATCTTTGCACCATAGCGAAGCGCAAGATACTCGACCTTGTGGTCTTTGTCTTCGAAGCCCACGATCTGGGTGTCGTCCAGGTTGACGAATACGTCTTCGGTGGCGCTGCCCACCGTGATGATATCGAACATTTCGCTCTCCGTCTGCCTGCGGTTGGCGTAAACTCGGCGAATTCCTGGCGGAGAGTCAGTTCGCGCTTGCTAGAGCAATCTCCTCCTGAGCAGTAGTTCAGGAGGAGATTGTCTCCCGCCGCTCGAAAGGGCTTAGACAACTTCGCAGCAGAAAGGAAGCTGAACATGTCGGAAGCTGATGTGCTGAAGGCCGTTGACCATAATAGCGACGAAGTCATCAGCCTGCTCCAGGAGTTGGTGCGCATCAACACCGTCAACCCGTATGCTGGCGACGCCGCGCCGGGCGGAGAGGAAAAGGGACAGTAGTACCTGGCGGCAAAGCTGGAGCCGATGGCCACGCGCATCACCTGGCTGGAGGTCCCGCAGGATATCTTCGAGCGCAGTGGCGTAATTGGGCCGGAGGGCCGTGAGTTCGAGGGGCGGCCCGTGATCGTCTCGGAGTTTGAGTTCGGGGGCGAGGGCCCCTGCATCGTGCTTAACGCTCACATGGACACGGTCGGCGCGGATAATATGGAGATAGAGCCGTTCAGCGGCGAGGTCCGCGACGGCAAACTCTGGGGCCGGGGTGCCAGCGATGACAAAGCCGGCCTGGCCACCATCTATGGCGCGATCAAGTCGCTGCTGGACAGCGGCGCTGCGCTTAGGGGCAAGATAATCTTTCACAGCACCATTGACGAGGAGGCCAACGGCAGCGGTGCAGGCACGCTGGCCTGCATTGACGCCGGCTACACCGGCGACCTGGCGATCGTCGCCGACGGTTCGGCTGGGGCCATTACCACTGGCTGCTACGGCTGTCTGACCGCCGACGTTTTCGTGCCGGGACAGGAAGGCCATGCCGCCTATGGCAACGGGGTCTCGGCGTTGGAGAAAGCCCTGGTCGTCAAGGCGGAGATTGACGAGTTTGCCGCCGAACTGGGCGAGAAGTATCCCGATTGTCTGGTTAACATCGGCATATTCGAATCCGGCAATCTCCCCTCGGTGATCCCGGGCTGGGCGCGTATGTCGCTGAACATCGTTTATCCCACCGAAGAGGCTATTGCCTCGCGCGAGGCCGGCGAATGGTGGAACGGCACGTTGCTGCGCCGTGTCTTCGAGGCGAAGGTGGCGCAAGCTTGTGAGAACGATGAGTGGCTGGCTGAGCACCCGCCGGAGGTGAGCTGGGTCAAGGATCTAATCCCCTTCACCCAGCCCCTGACTTTGCCCTTGGCAAGGGAGCTGGTGCAAGCGTACCAAGATGTTGCGGGGACGGCCCTGGCTGTGGAGCAGATGAACGCCTGGACTGAGTCGGCGTATCTTCAGGCGCTGGTGGGCATGGATACCGTTAACTTTGCCCCGGGAGAACCGGGCCAGGCGCACGGCCCGCGCGAGCACGTGGATGTCCAGACGGTGCTCGACTATGCGAAGGCTCTAGCCTTGTATCTGCGCCGCACTTTGTCAGCAGACTGAGTTCGCAGTATATTCTCGACGTGCGAGGAGGCGACTTTCCTGTCGCAGATATCGAAGCAATGCCCGTTCTATGAAGCTGAAGAGCTGCGCCGGGAGGAGATCCTGGAGCTTCAGGCCCAGCGGCTGGCCTCGTGCAGTATGGATATGACGGCTCCCGACCGCTCGAGGCAATCCGTGGCCAGATAGGGCGTGAACTAGCAGAGGAGATTCTGTTTCGGCTCACCGTCAAGCTGCTCGAGTGAGGGCAAAGCGGTACCCGTGGTGGACAATCGCCACAAGTAGCTTTCGAGGTGACAGGAAAGTCAAGCTCGTCTCAGGGGATAGAATCGAGGGGCAATACGCTACCCAATCACCACGGCTTCTTCAGCTCAATGTTGGGACGCGCTGCGTATCTCTGGTTGAAATCAGCGTGTTTGTTAATCTCGCGAGCAGCCGCACTTAGGGCGCTTTCGGCAACGCCACCTGAACTGCTGTACAGCGTCTCGCTGCTACTCGCAACCGGCGTATATCTCACCAGCGCTAGGCGGGGACCTTCTCCTGGGCTTGTCGTCGGTGTAACCGGTGCGGTCGGTCGCGTGTTCGGTGACACTGCGACGAGCTCAGGACCGCCCGGGCTATGACCTGGATCGGAAATGGCTGGCGGTTCGGGGTGACGTGGGGACGGAACCGGCACAGGGCCGACGGCAACTACGGTCGTGCCCTCCTCGCGTACCGATGGCTCCGGTCTGTCGGTAGCCACTTCGGCGTTGTCGGGTAGCGGCTTGGGTTTGGTAGCTCTCACTGCTGCTGCGGACCGTGAACGTGTGGTGCGGCGTGGCCTGACTACAGGCTTTGCTGTGGGAGCCTGGGGCCCGGCAATCTCGGGCTGTTCGACGACGGCTACCTCAGGCTGGATCGGCTCGACGGCTGGCTCAGTCACTGGTACCACGGGTGGCACTTCGGCGAACTCCGACTCGTCCAAGCCGGGGGGCTGCGGCCCAAGCAGCAGGCCTACGACCAAAGCCGCCGCGGCGGCCAGGCCTGCGCCAGCAGCGGCGGTCTTGCGCCACGAGATTGGCCACCGCTGTGGCCGAATCGCGCTGATTTCCTGGTGGGTCCTTTCCGCCTCCACGGCGCGGTAGACGCGCTGGGGCAGACCGTCGGGCGTCAGTACGGGCGCAGCTTGTCGGCGCAGCGCCCCGGCAATCTCCTCGGTTTGCTTGAGCTCCAGGTAGCACTGCGCGCAGGTGAAGACGTGCCGCCACAGGAGCAATTCCTCGGCAGACGCCAGTTCGCCATCTACATATGAGCATATCAGGTCAGCGGCCCGCTTGCAGGATATGCGCGGGATGGGCTTGGCGGAGTCAATCGCTTGGCGAATCGAGGCCTGAAGCCTCTCGGGTGCCACTGGCTGGGTGCGAGCCGACAGGGTTTGGGAGATGAAGAGCAGCCAATCGTGGATCCTGCGGCAGCAAGGACACAACTGGAGGTGGGCGGCGACCAAGGCCGCCTCTACTCCGGTCATCTGGCGGTCAACGTACGCCTGAATTGTCTCTGGTCCCGGACAGCCTGCCATCGCTTTGTAACCTGCCAAAGTTCTTAGGAATCCCTCACCAGCAACCGCTCCCTGTGAGCATGGCGGCAAGGGGCGTTCCTCAAGTCAACCATATAGACACTCGTGCGTGGTGGAAGTTTCTCATAGTTGGCCAAATGATGAGGAAATCTTGATGGAGAGGAGGTGAGCGGTGTTACCGCCGGGGTAAATATGCGGCAATTCGGCGTTGGACATTCTGGCTCCACCACTCCTTGACAGTCCGCCAGCTTGTCTCAAGCCAGGCCAACTGCGTCGGGGTCTGGGCTGGGCTGGCGTAGGCGCCTTCTGCGGCGGCATGCATAACCAGCCCGACACCGGTGGCGAATATCGGGCTGGCCACTTGGCTGGCCAGCCGCCCCACGCTGCGTGCTGTGCCGATACGCACGGGCAAATCATCCATTATCTGCGAGGCCATCTCCGTCGTGCCCGGGAGCTGACAACTGCCGCCGGTGAGCACGACGCCGCCCGCGAGCGTGTGATACATGCCGGAGCGATGGAGGTCCTCGACGGTCAACAGGAAGATCTCTTCGAGCCGGGCCTCAATTATCTCAGCGATCAGCCGACGTGGCACCTGGTTTTCCTGGCCGGTGCCGATCTCCTTGACCGAAAGCGATTCATCGCCACTCACCATATCGGCGAAGGCTGTGCCGAACTGCTTTTTGATCTCTTCGGCCTGGGCATGGGAGATGTGTAGCAGCTTAGCGATGTCCTGCGTGATGTGGTTGCCTGCGACCGGTATGGCGGTACTATGGGCAATGGCGCCGGCGACGAACACCGCCACATCCGTCGTTCCCCCGCCGATGTCAATGACCACCACACCCAGATTGCTTTCGTCCTCACTGAGCACCGCCAGGCTGGTCGCCAGTGGTTCCAGCACCTGCTTCTGTACCTTGACTCCAGCATCTTCCACGGAGTCTTTGAGGTTCAGCATTGCTCCCGTCGTGCCGGTCACCACGTGCACATGTGCGGCCAGCCGGGCGCCGTGCATGCCCAGGGCTCGCTTGACGCCCGATTGACCATCAATAGCGAAGTCGCGCACCAGCGCGTGGATGATCTCGCGGTCCGGGTCGAGGCTAACATTGTCTCGGGCGCTCTGGATGACCTTGTCAATATCGTCCGCAGTTACCTCGCCGCTGGGCCCTACTCGCACTCGCCCAGTGACGTTACGCGAGCGAATATGCGAGCCGGTGATGCCCACGTAGGCCCCCCAGATGGGCAAGTCGGCCATCCGCTCGGCCTTGGCTACCGACTTGCGGATTGAGGCAACCGCGTCCGCTCGGTCAACAACCACGCCTCGCTTAAGGCCCCTGGCAGGCTGCACGCCAATGCCCAGAATATCGAGCTGGCCGTTCGGGGCGGTCTGGGCAACCAGAGTACAGATCTTGGTTGTCCCCACATCCACGCCCGCCACATAGCTGTGGTCAGTCATGGCTGAATAACCTCGTTGTACCAGTGCGTCGGCTGGGGCTGTTTAAGATCTATTGCGCGGCTTCCAGACCGGCCGATCCATGATCCTGACATCAATATACGCCGGACGCTTCCCCTTCTCCTCCAACTGCTCCATTATTGCCACGAACATCATCATCTTTCGCTTGAGGTTGTCGGCGCTGCCCAGTTTGCCTACCACGCCGGAAGAGGGAAGAATCTGAATGAGGTGAGGGTCAGTGAAATCCATAACCAGCCCCTGCGCCAGGGCCTTGCCTTGTACTACGTTGAGCGTCTCGGTAAACAGGGCGAGCTCGGGCTCACCCATTCGCTTGCCCGGTGCCAGTGGCCCGTGCAGCAGGCCGTAGACGTGGACGAGTGATTCAGGGAATGAGGCACTTGCCTGTACACATACGCCCTGTTCATCCACCAGTGCGTACTGTTCGTCAGTCTGTATCGCCGCGACCGGATAGCGCCGCCAGATGCGGACTACGAGCCGCGAGGGCAGATCCCGCTCCACCGTCGCCCGCTTTATGTGGGGGCAGCGCTCGAGCGCCTCGACGATGCGCTGGACCGGATAGAGCAGGGCGCTGGCGCCGCTGGGCACGTTGATGCGCGCGATGGCCTGTTTGGCCAGGATGCCATCGGGGGCTTGCACATGCACCTCGCGGATCGAGAAGTAGGGAGAAGAGGCCAGACCGTAGAGGAAGCTCAGGACTACGGTCAGTCCCACCAGCTTCACTGCGCTGGCGACCCGATAGCGTCGCCCAGCTAATTGCCGACCGGCCAAGCGTTGAATTGTGTGACACACCCCTGCTGCTAAGAATGTTCCTATCGTTACTGTATCTGCGGCTGCTTTTGGTCACACGGTGGCTGCTAACTGCTCAGCGGCTTGCCGGATGTCACCGGCGCCGATAGTGATGACAAGGTCGTTGGGCGTAGCGTTCTCCCTCAGGAAAGCAACTGCCTCGTCAATGGTCGGCAGGTATACCACCTGCTTGTCGCGGTGCCGGGCATGGATCTTTTCACACAGCTCCTGGGCGCTAACGTCGTCACGAGGTTCTTCGCGCGCGGCGTAGATGTCGGTTATCCCGACCACGTCTGCGTCATCGAACGAATTGGCGAAGTCCTCCATTAGGTACCGGGTGCGGCTGTACAGATGAGGCTGGAATACCGCCACGATCCGGGTATCGAAGTGCTCGCGGGCTGTTGCCAGCGTTGCCTGAATCTCTGTGGGGTGGTGAGCGTAGTCGTCAACGATTAAGTAGCCATTCACCTGGCCGAGTAGTTCAAAGCGCCGCCTGACGCCCTGGAAGTTGGCTAGGGCTTTAGCAGCCGCATCCATGGGCAGCCCTGCGCCACACGCCGCGGCCAGTGCTCCCAGCGCATTAAGGACATTGTGTCGGCCGAACACCTGCAAATTGACCGGCTGCAGCGGCTCGAGGAGAATCAACGGTGTGAAGCCTATGCCCTGCGCCGTGATGGCAATCTCAGTCGCCGTCACGTCCGACTCCGGGCTAATTCCGTAGGAGATGAGCCGCGCGGAGCTGCTCAGGACGGCCTCGCGCACTTCGTTGCTCTCACCCCAATACGCCACGAATCCCTGGGGGTCAACCAGCCGTACGAAGTCCGCGAAGGTCTGGCGGAGACGGTCAAAGCTGCCGTGAGTGTCCAGATGGTCGGTCTCGATGCTCGTCAGCACCTGCGAGCAGCGGTCGTAAGCCAGGAAGGAGCCGTCGCTCTCGCATGCTTCGAATACGGCATGGTCGCTCTCGCCCAGGCGGAAGTTGCTGTCGAGGTTGTGGCAGTGGCCGCCCACAAAGATAGTCGGGTCGTAGCCCAGTTCCAGGAAGATCGTGCCTATCATTGCGGTCGTGGTGGTCTTACCGTGGGTGCCGGCCACGGCGATTCGTTGCTTCTGGTCCAGGAGGTAGGCAATCAGATCTGAGCGATGGATAACCGGCTGACCACTGTTGTGGGCCGCGATCAGTTCGGGGTTGTCCTCGGAGATAGCGGTGGTGTAGACGATGATATCGGCCCCGCCGATATTCTCCGCGGCCTGTCCCTTGGCTACGGGGATGCCTGCTGTCCGGAGCTGTTGTGCCGTCTCGGAGTTGGCCTTGTCCGAGCCGGTGATGCGAAGCCCCTTGTGGTGCAGGGCCAGCGCCAGAGCACTCATTGACACGCCGCCGATGCCGATGAGGTGTACATGCTGTCCCGGTTCCAGCTTCAGGACGTGTGTCGTTACAGCACCGTTGGTCATGACGCTGGTATTCTACGACATAAGCGGCTTTTTGGCAAGAGGGCAGCGGCCGACGCGCTGCCCGCTGCCCTCTGTGCCTATTTCGCCTGGTTCTCCTTGACCAGCAGGCGGTTGACCGCGTTCAGGTAGGCCTTCGCGCTGGCCTCGATGATGTCGGTACTGCTGGCCTTGCCGATGACCTCCTGTCCGTTGCGCCGGACCTTCACCGTCGCCTCGCCGATAGCGTCCTTACCGGTGCTGATGCTGCGCAGTGAGTAGTCATCTAGCGTCAGGCTAACGCCGGTAATCCGCTCTATCGCCTGGTAGGCGGCGTCCACGGGCCCGTTGCCGGTGGCCGCATCGGTATGCGTTTCACCCTCCTTGCGCAGCGTCATCGTGGCGGTGGGCGTGCCGCCGGACGTAGTCTCCACGCTGATCAGTTCCCAGATCTCGGGCACCTGTGTCGTTGCTTCGTGCATTATCATCTGCAAGTCCTCGTCATAGACCTGCTTCTTCTTGTCGGCGATCCTGAGGAAACGCTCGTAAATCGCGTCAATCTGGTCGTCGTGAACCTTATAACCCAACTCCTCGAGACGCTGGCGCAGTCCGTGGCGGCCCGAGCGCCGTCCCAAGGTCAATACACTCTCGCTGAGGCCTACGTCCTCGGGCCGCATTATCTCGTAGGTCTGCCGGTCCATAATCACGCCGTGCTGATGGATACCGGATTCGTGGGCGAAGGCGTTCTCGCCCACAATCGCCTTGTTGGGCTGGACGACGAAGCCGGTCAGGTTCGAGACCATCCGCGAGGTTTTTGTGATCTGCTGGGTGCAGGCGTTGGTCGTGGCATCGAGCTCCGCGCCGCGCGTATGCAGTGCCATCACGATCTCCTCCAGCGAGGCATTGCCCGCGCGTTCGCCCATCCCGTTGATAGTGCACTCCACCTGGCCAGCGCCCGCCTTCACCGCCGCCAGGGAGTTCGCTACGGACATACCCAGGTCGTCGTGGCAATGCACGCTGATAGTGCATTGGTCAATGTTGGCGACGTGCTCGAACAGGTAAGTGATCGTATCATGCATCTCCCAGGGAGTGGCGTAGCCGACGGTGTCGGGAATATTGACGGTCGTCGCCCCTGCCTCGATCGTCGCCTGGACGATCTCGGCCAGGTAGTCCAGGTCGGTGCGGGTGGCATCCATCGGCGAGAATTCTACGTCTGGACACAGCTCCCGCGCATGGCGCACCTCGGTCACCGCTATCTCCAGCACCTCGGCGGCTGTCTTCTTGAGGGTCGTTTCCAAGTGAATCTTCGAGGTGCTGACAAAAGTGTGGATGCGCGGGCGCTCTGACTCCTTCACCGCCTCCCAACTGCAGTCAATGTCTTCCGGCATCGTGCGGGCCAGGCCGCAGATCACCGGCCCCTGTACCTCGATAGCCACACGGCGCACCGCCTCGAAGTCCTCCGGCGACGAGATGGGAAAGCCGGCCTCGATGATATCCACGTTAAGCGCGGCGAGCTGGTGGGCTATCGCTATCTTTTCATCTACGCTCAGGCTGGCGCCGGGTGACTGCTCACCGTCACGCAGGGTTGTGTCGAAGATTCTGATTACTCTGGGCATCTTCATCTCCTCCTGTATTGCTGCAGCAAATAGAGTACCAAAAACGAAAAAGCCTCCCATCTCTTAAGAGACGGAAGACCTAAGCAATCCGCGGTACCACTCTAATTGGCCGCCGAAGCGGCCCGCTCTGTACGGCACGGGAGAGCAACAACTCTCCGATACCGCTTCCCTTGTAACGGCGGGAACTCCGTCGGTACCTACTTGGGCCTAGTGAGGGCCGGTTCAGCCCGCGACTCGGGGGCGAGTTTCAGTGCGCTTCGGATAGTCGCCTTTCAGCCAGGAGCGACCTCTCTGTTATCCTCCCCGCGCCTACTACTCCCCGTCATCGTCTTTGCAGCTTCAATTTGACCGGATTATAGCCTATGGATACCCAGAAGTCAAGCGGATTATACCTGGTGGCTCTGGGGTGGCGCATTGTCGAGCCCTTTTCAGGGGACTGCTTGGTTGCTTAGGTGAACCGGCTCGCTCAACTCTGGCGGCGCCGGCGCAGCTTCGCGCCCAGGCCAAGTAGCCCCAGTCCAAAGAGGGCGATGGTGGTCGGCTCGGGGATGTGCGCCTCCATTATCTTCCAATCACCATCGTTCACCCTACTGCACCAGGTAATCTGACTATTCCAAATCTGCGGGGACCGGTCGTCCCACGTGTTGTCCGTTACCTGGTAGATAGTGCTGCCGTCCCAGTAAAAGATTTCGTAGTCGCTGCCGTCGTAGCCCCACCAGGTAATCTGGCCGTTGTGGATTTGCGGGTCGGCATCGTAGTAGCTGTTGGTAGTAAGCTGCGTGGTGCTGGTCCCGTTATAATAGAAGATCTCGGCGTCGTTGCCGCCTTCTTCCCCATACCAGGTAATCTGGCCATTGTGGATTTCCGGGTAGTAATCGGCGTAGCTGTTGGCAGTAAGCGGGGTGGTGCCAGTAGGGTTACCCTCGCCGTCGAAAGTGCCATCCCAGAAGAAAATTTGGAAGTCGTTGCCGTCGTAGCCATACCAGGTAACCTGGCCGTTGTGGATTTGCGGGTACCAATCGGTGTAGGCGTTGTTGGTAAGCTGGGTGGTGCTGGTGCCGTCGTAGTAGAAGACCTCGTAGTCGCTGCCGCCTTCTTTGCCATGCCAGGCAACCTGGCCATTGTGGATTTGCGGGTCGTAATCGTCGTAGCTGTTGTTGGTAAGCGGGGCGATGCCAGTAGGGTTACCCTCGCCGTCGAAAGTGCCATCCCAGAAGAAAATTTCGAGGTCCCATCCGCCTCCGTAGCCCTCCCAGGCAACCTGGCCGTTGTGGATTTGCGGGTCGTAGTCGTCGTAGGTGCTGTCGATAAGCTGGTTGACGGGGTAAGGCCAAGCGGTGGCATCAGAGCGAACATCTGCCTGAGCGAGGCTAGCGCCCAGCCACATCAGAGCTACAATCACCAACACCCATGTGCATCGCATGACCAATCCTCGCTCGACGATTCGGCCCGGTCGGTGCTCTCGTACTACGAGGTTGATAGCAGTATATCAGAGCAGGCCCTGAACTGCAAGTAAGTTTCCCCGCGTCCGCAAGAACTCCTCCTTCAACCTGGTTTGCTCAGCTGGGATTCCCCACTTGCCTCTGGTTAGTTTGACATTCGTCGAATCCACTGCAAGTTCCCGCTCGTAGGACTTGACACGGACGAGCAGGGCCAGTAAACCGGAACCCTCGGAAAACCTTCTGTGCGTGAACCTGAAACTAACCTGGCTTGCTCTGATCCATCACTGTCCCTTCCTGGCGGACAGGTCCTCGAGCGGTGGGACATTGCCGACCGACATGTCAACTTCCGTACTGCCGGCGAAGGCCGCCCAGCGCACGGCGTTTTCGATGACCTTGAGGATTTCGGGATTGTGGAAGATGGGGAAGGTCTCGTGGCCGGGGCGGAAGTAGAAGATATTGCCCTTGCCCCGAGTCCAGGTACAGCCGCTGCGGAAGACCTCGCCGCCCGCGAACCAACTGATGAAGATGACTTTGTCGGGTGTGGGGATATCAAACGGCTCACCGTACATCTCGGTATGGGGCAGTTCGATGTGCGGCCCCAGCCCCTGGGTGATGGGGTGGACAGGATTGACCACCCAGAGTCGTTCCTTTTCCGCCACTTCGCGCCATTTGAGGGCACAGGAACTGCCCATCATACGCTTGAAGATCTTGGAGAAGTGCCCAGAGTGCAACACGATCAGGCCCATCCCGTCGAGAATGCGCGCCTGGACGCGGTCCACGATCTCATCCTGAACCTCGGCGTGAGCTGAATGTCCCCACCAGATCAGCACATCCGTCTCGGCGAGCACCTCCTCAGTCAGCCCGTGCTCGGGCTCATCGAGGGTGGCCGTCCCCACCGTCAAGCCGGGCCGCTGGCCCAGATATGCGGCAATAGCCTCGTGCATACCGTCGGGGTAGACGCTCTTGACGGCGTCTTTCTCTTTTTCGTGGCGGAATTCGTTCCAGACCGTAACGCGGATTGTTGCCATGACTTCTCTCCTTCTCATTCGGTACGACAGGCGTCCCGCCTGTCGCTGGTTAGATGAGACAGGCATCCACCCTGTGTACCATAGCTGCCAGGGTGGCCCCACAGTAAGTCTGGACAGGCGAGACGCCTGTCCTACCGGGAGCACGGCTGGGGCGAGCTTCACGAACCCCGGTTCTTAGTCGCGACAAGACCCGCCTTCGCTCAAGCTACGGCGGATGAAATGTCGCTCCTACCAATTCGTGTTGCTCTGTGTCGTTTCCTGTCCACTATCTACTATCCACTGTACTATCGTACACATCGGGCCCGGCGTTTTCTCTGATGTAGTCGTACGTCAAGTCGCACGTCCAGACCGTCGCCTGGGCCTCACCGATGCCCAGGTCTACCTCAATTGTGATCTCATCGGCCTGCATTGCGGACTTAGCCTCGGCGGCGTCGAACTCAGCCACGTTGCCACGGTCCCACGCGGTGATTCCTGCCCAGGTGATAGTAATTGTGCTGGGGTCAAGGGCTCGGTCGGCGGCACCGACCGCCGCAGCAATCCGTCCCCAGTTGAAGTCCTCGCCGAAGATGGCAGTTTTGAGGATGTCGTAGTTGGCAATGGCTCGGGCGATGTGCTGGGCCTGTTCCCAGTCTTTCGCTCCTGCGACTGTGATCTCGACGAACTTCGTGGCCCCCTCGCCGTCACGGGCGATCATCTTGGCCAGCTCCTGCGTGACATAGGTCAGGGCCGCCAGGAACGCCTCGTAGCCCGGCGAATGATCGCTGAGAATTGGCTTATTGCCGGCGACACCGTTGGCGAGGATTGCCACCGTATCGTTGGTGCTCATGCAGCCGTCCACCGAGATACAGTTGAACGACTGCCGCACCGTCTGCTGGAGGCTGGTCTTCAAGATCTCGGGCGTGATGGCGAGGTCGGTGGTCAGGAAGCAGAGCATCGTCGCCATCTGTGGGCAGATCATTCCCGCACCCTTGGCGATGCCGCCCATCTTGACCGTAACGCCGCCGACCGGGAACTGCACCGAGACCATCTTGGGAAAGGTATCGGTAGTCATTATGGCGCGGGTGATGGACTCGGGGTCCTGGCGGGTAAGCTGGCCCGCGGCCTGGGCGATGCCCGCCTCGATCCTGTCCATGGGCAGCTGCTCGCCGATCTTGCCGGTCGAACAGACTATCACGTCTCTGGCCCGGATATCGAGGGCCCGGCCGGTCAGTTCAGCCATGAGCCGTGCGTTACTCATGCCCGACTCGCCGGTGGCGGCATTGGCGTTACCGCTGTTAGCCACAACGGTATGGGCCCAGCCGTCGGCGGTGTGCTCCTGAGCAATGTAGGTCGGCGCGGCCCGAAACGAGTTGGTCGTGACGGTCACGGCCGCGGCGGCCCGAGGCTCGGAATGCAGCAGCATCAGGTCCAGGGAATCGGGCTTGATGCCGCAGTGCACGCCGGCTCCGGAAAAGCCTTCGGGCGCGGTAATACCGCCCTCGATTATCTCAAACAGGTTGGCCGACATGGTTAGTTCTCCTGGGACTGGAAGAAGCTCCGGGCGATACTTCGTGCCTGTAGTCCCTCCTGCTCTCTTGCCTGTCTTGCTACGGCCACAGGGCTGGCGCTTCCAGCGCCGTTGTCTCGGCGCAGTCGATCATCAGGTTCAGGCACTGCAGTACTGACCCGGACAGCCCCTTGATCAGGTTGTCAACGACCGAAGTGACAATAAGCTGGCCTGTCTTTTCAGCCACTACCAGCCCGATGTGGCAGTTATTCGAGCCGCTGACCTGCTTGGTGGTGGGCTGCTCACCGGGCGCCATGACTATAACGAACGGTTCGTTGGCGTAGAACTGCTCGTAGACATCCCGTACCTGGCTCTCTGAGATGCCCTCGTGCAGCCGACCGTAGGCGGTGGTCAGAATCCCGCGCGTTACCGGGATGAGGTGGGGGACGAAGGTTACTTGTAGCGGCTGGCCGCTGAGCAGGGATAGCTCCTGGTCAATCTCGGGAGTGTGGCGGTGCTCTGCCACCTTGTAGGCCTTGAGGGATTCGTTGATCTCGGGAAAGTGGAAGGCCAGATCCAGGTTGGTGCGGCCCGCACCCGAGACCCCGGTCTTGCTGTCCACGATGATGCCGTCGGTGCCGATCAGGCCGGCCTCGACTGCCGGGGCCAGTGCCAGGATTGCGCCGGTGGGGAAGCAGCCGGGTGCCGCCACCAGCCGAGCCGGGATGATCTCCTCCCGGTGCAGCTCGGGCAGCCCGTAGACGGCCTCGGCCAGCATCTCGGGGTGGGGATGATGTTGGTAGTACTTCTCGTACTGGGCGACATCCTTCAACCGGAAATCTGCGGAGAAATCAATGACCTTCAGCCCGCTGTCGAGCGCCTCAGCTACAATATCGGCGCCCACCTTGTGCGGCAACGCCGAGCAGAGCACCTCCGCTCCGCGCTCGACCACGGGCGGCACGGCGCTCTCCCCGATGACCATATCAATCTTGCCGGCCAGATTGGGATACAGCTCGGCGATCTGCTCGCCCACGGTAGTATGCCCGCCCAGGTAGACGATCTCCACCTCGGAGTGCCCCAGTAGCAGCCTGATTAGCTCGGCGCCGCCGTATCCGGCTGCACCCAGTATGCCTATCTTAGTCATAGCTACTTCCTTACGCCAACTATGCAATCTACCGGCACGATGGGCGTCTCGTTTCCGGTGAGCTCGTCGAACTGCCCGTCGCGCTTGTCGTTGCCGTCTGTAGGGGCGAATATTCCGCAGGAACATCCGCCCGCTTGTCCTGAGCCTGTCGAAGGACCGTTTCCTGGTCGCGACAAGAATGTCGCTCCTACCGGTTAATGCGCTCCTGCTCTCGCCGGTATGTCGTGTCCTGCATCCTATCTTCTACCCTAGCAGCCCTCGCTCCAGCATCGCTTCGGCGATCTGCACGACGTTGGTCGCCGCACCTTTGCGCAAGTTATCGGCCACGATCCACAGATTCAGGCCGTTCTCGATAGTCTCATCCTGGCGAATGCGGCCGACCAGGACCATATCCTTGTATTCGTCTTGGCGCAAGTCGGCGGCAGTCGGATACTGCAACTCCTCCGGCGCGTCGCGGTGCTCGAGCGCATTGGGATCCAGCGTAGGGCCATCAATGACCACTACGCTGGGCGCCTTACTAAGAATCTCTATTGCTTCCTCGCGGGTGATAGGCCGCTCGAACTCGACGTTGACCGACTCGCTATGGCCGATGGGGATCGGCACGCGCACTGCGGTGGCGGTAATTGGCATATCTGGCTCGTCGAGAATCTTGCGCGTCTCGCTGACCATCTTCAGCTCTTCTTTGGTGTAGCCATCGGGCAGGAAGCGGTCAATATGCGGGATGCAGTCGAGCATTATGGGCCGGGCGAAGATGCTGGGATCACATTCCACCGGATCCCCGCCCAAGCAGTTCGGCAACTGCCGCTCCATCTCCTCGACGGCCGCCTGCCCCCAGCCGCTGACCGCTTGGTAGGTCGAAGCGACGACGCGCTTTATGCCCGCTGCCCGGTGCAGCGGCGCCAGCGCGACGACCAGTTGAATCGTCGAGCAGTTGGGGCTGGCAATGAGTTTGGTCTGCTCGTTGACCGTGTCCATGTTGATTTCGGGAACGACCAGCGGCACATTTGGGTCCAGCCGGAAGTCGCTGCCGTTATCAATACAGTAGGCCCCGTTGTTGATAGCGGTCTCCGCCCACTGGACGCTGGCACCCTTGCCGCCCTCGCGCCCGGCGAAGAAGACCACATCAAGGTCCGCGAGCAACTCGGCTCGCGTCTCCTGGACGTCGAACTCCTCACCACCGAGCACCTCGCGACGACTGCGGGTCGCCATCACCCGCAGCGACTGGGCCAGCGGAAAGCTGCGTTCCCTAAGACAGGTTACGATCCGGTCTCCCACTGGGCCGACGCCGACTAATCCGGCTCGTACGGCCACAGACATCACCTCTTCTATGCGGTACGACAGGCGTCTCGCCTGTCGGCATTTGGGACAGGCGGGACGCCTGTCCTACCGTGTCGCAATGAACCATGCTCAATGTTTCGTCAGAGAATCTTATCGAGCCCGTAGGTCAGTCCTTCCATCTCGAGGATCTTACGCACTGCCAGGAGCACGCCGGGAATGAAGCACTCCCGGCTGGTGGTGATATGCTCGATCTTGAGCACCTCGCCGGTGCCGCCCAGTACCACTTCCTGGTTGGCGATGTAGCCGGGCATCCTCACACTGTGGATGCGGATGCCCTCGGTCGCGCCCCCGCGCGAGCCCGGTAGCTTCTCGCGGGCGGTCAGCACGTCGCGCAGGGGTCGCTCGCTCGCCTGGGTCATCTTTTCAGCGGTAATCAGGGCAGTGCCCGAGGGCGCGTCGGCCTTCTTCTCGTGATGGCGCTCGATGATCTCGGCGTAGTCGAAGTCATTGGCCGCCTCGGCAGCGAATTTCATCATCAGGTTCGCCCCGATGCTGAAGTTCGGCGCGATGATGCAGGGCGTGTGCTTCTTCCGGCACATCTGTTCGACCACCTGAAGGTCCACCGGCGAGAATCCGGTGGTGCCGACCACGCAGGCCACCCCCGCGTTCAAGGCAGCCTGGGTATTGTCCATGACCACGTCGGGATGGGTGAAGTCAATCATGACCTGGGGCTGGCTCTCCGCCAGGGCCGAGGCCAAGTGTCCGCTGCAGACAACATCCTCAGGCGCCCCGGACACGATCTCGCTGAGCGGCTTACCGCGGCCCGCCGGGTCCACTGCCCCGACCAGCTCCATATCGGGCGCATCGAGGACGCCGGCTACCACATACCTACCCATCTGTCCACAGGCACCAGTTACCAGAATGGTTATCTTCTCCGCCGACATCTTGGCCCTCCCCGAGACGATCAGTTCTCCAGCGGTAGATAGGAAGTATAGCAAATCGGCTGTGCGAATGCAAACTCATGCGCGCGGCGTGCCCGAGAACGTGGGCGACAGGACAGAGCCATTGTGGTGAACCTCTGAGCGCACAGAAATGTCAGTAGCAATAGCTCGCCCGTGGGTCAGTGTGGCCGCACATACGTGCGAGCGTCGGGTGCGGCAGTTTGACTATGTAGGAAGCGATTGGGTATAATTCCCGATGGTATGCAGGTAGATTTGCGCCGCCAAATGACGGGCCAAGCTGTGCTGTTGTGGGTTGGGGTATTTCTGTTGACCTCGGTGCTGATAGGCACGGCGGTGCATGCTGATAGGAAGGTCTGGACAGCATGGGTCAAGGCGGAGACACTGAACGTGCGCAGCGGCCCGGGCACCGATCGCCAGAAAATCGGCACGCTGACCAAGGGCACCAAGCTCTACGTGACGGCCTTCCGCAACCGGTGGTGCTGGGCCAGGCTGCCCGATGACAGTTGGGGCTGGGTAGCCGAATGGCTGCTGGAGTTCTCCTACGACAAGGGCCGGCAGTTGGCGGAGGCGAGTTCGGCGGTGCAAACTGTCTCTACTGGTAATCCCCCCTCCTGGATCAATGTAAGCGCGGGCAATGTGCGCAGCGGCCCTGGGCTGGGCTACGAGCGCTACGGCTCTCTGCCGCGGGGTACCAAGGTTTACAAGCTCAGCCAGCGCGGCGACTGGATCAAGTGTAGGACTCCCGGCGGCGAGGGCTGGATCCGGGGGGATATGCTCGAATTCAACGTCGAGGCGGGCCGCAAGCTGGCCGAACGTGGAGGCGCTACGGCCAGCAACCGCGGGTGGACGTCAGCCAAGGGTTATGTTGAGGGCGACAACGTCCGCCTGCGCATGGAGCCTAGCACCAGTTCTGATATAGTGGCCACGCTCAAAAAGGGCCAGGTATTGTATATCTTTGGGGAAAAGGGTGACTGGAAGCAGGTAACCGTCCACGGCGGGAATACCGGTTGGGTGGCTGAGTGGTTGATTAAGGTCGAGGAGGGCGAGGGCTCGCGAGCTAGTACGCCGCCGCTGCCCGCGCCGCCTCCTGATTTTCCGTCGCCAGAATACAAGGAACCAGCCCCACCCAGCGAGGAGCTCTACGCCTGGATTGATGAGGACCGTGTCAACGTGCGCAGCGGGCCAAGTACGGAGCGTCCGGTTCAGTTCCAGCTTGAGCGCGGCAGCAAGATCGAAGTGATGGGTGCCGAGGGTCACTGGTGCCGGATCAAGACAGGGGAGGGGAAGGTCGGCTGGGCCGCCGGCTGGGTGGTGAGCTTCCTGCCGCCGGGCCAGGCGATTACCACTGAGCAGAACGGCGAGCAGATCGAGGTCAATGTCGGTTGGGTGGCCCGACCGGAGGTCAACCTGCGCGATGGCCCGAGCGCAGAGCATGCGGAGATTGGCGAGCTGGTGCTCAGCACCCAGGTAATAATCACTGACCAGCAGGGCGACTGGTACAAGGTCTTACTGGACAACGGCAAAACCGGCTGGGTGGCCAGTTGGCTGATTGACACCCGCGAAGAGCGCATTGCCCGTCAGGAAGGTGGCATAGCAACCGGCTCCGCTAGCCGTAACAAGGGTAGTCAGATAATCCAGACAGCGCTGAAGTACCTGGGACATCGGTATGTACGCGGGGGGGAAAGCCCAGGCGGCTTCGACTGTTCGGGCTTTGTGCAGTACGTAATGGGCCGCCACGGCACCAAGGTGGGCCGCACCAGTCCGGGGCTATTTCTCCAGGGCAAGCCGGTCTCGCGTGGCCAATTGCAGCCGGGTGATGTCGTCTTCTTCAAGAACACCTACCGGCGCGGCATCTCTCACGTCGGTCTCTACATCAACGACAACAAGTTTATCCATGCCTCCAATTCGCGTTCCCGCGTCAAGATTAGCCACATTACTGATAGCTACTATGCCCCTCGTTACGTCGGCGCGCGGCGGATGTACTGATGCTTGGCCCAAATCGTGCTGCTAGGGCCCCCGAAGCTTCCGACTCCGCACAGTCTAGTCTTTCAGAGGTGATGCCGTGAGTGCTGCGGTAGAGATTGATTCTAGCATTTTCCGAGCCTACGACATCAGAGGGGAGGTCGGCAGCCAGATCACTCCGGCGGTCGTCCGCACTATCGCGCAGTCCTACGCCAGCCGCTTCCCCAATCCTGCGAGCGCTACAGTTGTCGTCGGCCGCGACCTGCGCCCTTCGTCTGAAGAACTTTGTGCGGCGGCTATCGAGGGGCTGGTGAGCTGCGGCTGCCAGGTGATTGACATCGGCCAGTGCCCTACACCAGTGGTCTACTTCGCTATAGGCCTGTGGCAGGCCGACGGCGGCATGGGCATTACCGCCTCCCACCGCCCGCCGCAGTACAACGGGATCAAACTGCGCCTGGGTGACTGGCCCTTCTACGGCGACCAGCTCCAGGAGCTCTATCAGCAGGCAATAGCTGGCAACTTTGCAGAGGGCCAGGGCAGATGTGAGCAGCGTGACATCTGGCCGAAGTATTTTGAGATCGCAGCGGCCCAGGTTAGTGCCCAGCGCTCGCTGAAGGTTGTACTGGACGTGGGCAACGGCTGCGGCACATTCAACGCACCAAGGCTATTGGCAGCCCTTGGGCACGAGCTGGAGGTGCTGTTCGCGGAGCCTGATGGGACGTTTCCCAACCGTTCGCCGGATCCGCTGAGCGAGGAGGCCATGACCCACTGCGCGCAGCGCGTCGTCGAGACCAGCGCCGACCTGGGTGTCGCCATTGACGCTGACGGCGACCGGATTTCGGTGGTGGATCACACTGGTGCAATGGTCTGGCCCGACAACTATGTGGTGCCGCTGTGCCGCGAGGTGCTGGCTGACGCCCCGGCGACCATTGTCACCGAGGTCCGCTGCTCGCAGGCGCTGATTGACCAGGTGGAGCAGTGGGGCGGGTGGGTGGAGATGGTTGCGTGCGGCTATCCGTTCATCCTCGACGGCATGCGCCGGGTGAATTCGCCGCTGGGCTTCGAGACCTCTGGACACTGCTACTTCGGCAACCCCTACATCAAGTTCGACGACGCCGCCTACGCTGCCGCCCGGCTGCTGGGTAGCCTCTCGTCCCAGGACAAGCCGCTGCGTGATATTGTGGCGGACTTGCCCCGGTACTTCCCCGCGCCCGGAATACGGATGGACTGCCCGGATGCGCTCAAGTGGCAGGTGGTCGAGCAGGTGGCGGCGAGCTATCGCGAAGAGCACCCGGTTCTGGAGGTGGATGGCGCCCGCGTTCAGATGCCTGAGGGCTGGGCGCTGATCCGCGCCTCGAATACAGCTGAGGAGTTGGTTATGCGCTGGGAGGGCAAAACTCCCCAAGCCCGTGACCGCATTGGGGAGGAGCTGGTCAGCCGCGTGAAGGCACAGTTGTAGTACGAGCCGTTTTCGTGCGATAGGAGCGACATTCTTGCCGCGACTCAGTCCAGTGTATGACACCATCGCGACAAGAATGTCGCTCCTACGAAATAACATACCTACCAGATCACACATCGTGCGCGGCTACTCTTTTTCGGGGTGGTGCCAATGAACCAGGACAAGGCGCTGGTTGAATACTTGCGGCGGTCGTATACGGCGGTAGATGGACTGTGGTTTGTGACGGTCGAGGAGGCTCACGGCTTCGAGCACGCCCTGGCATTGGACGAGAAAGTCTGGCAGATTGTGCCCAAAATCCAGGCGCGCAAGGCGCGCGAGGTCCTGGGCATCACTGGCAATTCCATCGCCGACTTGACCGCCTGCTTCAGCTTGAAGTTGCGGGCTGACGGTCACCTGTTTCGCGTGGATGAAGTGCCCGACGGTGTAGTGTTCGTTGTCACCCACTGCCAGTGGCGGGAATTGCTGCGCAAGTCGGGCCGTGAGCATTTGGAGAAGCAGATCAGCAGTGTGATCTGGCCAGCAGAACTGGCCGAGTGGTGCCGGGAGTTCGGCGACGAATTCGAATTTGACTATGTTGATGGAATAGATGAGAACGAGGAGTACCGGATCGTTTTTAGGCCCTGCCCGTAAGCCTCGCCTGCCGTTGTCTGCCTCTATCTGTCCCCGTCTAGCGTCTGCTCTACCTCTCGAGGAAGGCCGTGTGCCTACTACGGGGAGCCGGCCGTGAGCGATGACTGACTTGGGCCGTCACGGCTCGAGTCGCAACCGCAGAAAGTCGTTTCGTGAACACCACCGGGCATGGCCGTCCGCGAGGGCCACATTCAGGCCCTCGTGGTGTCGAAATGCGGCGGCCCCGTGGCTGCCGAAGAGTTTCGTGCCGTCGAAAAGCAGAACGGTGTCCCCTGGCTTCTCAAAACTATCAAGCCTCAGCCCACCACAGAGCGCGTTCATGGTGTAGCTAGTTTCGACGCCAGCAAATTGATGCTTTGCGTTACGGTTGTCGCCCGGACAAAGGAAGACCTTCTCCTCGTTGAGGTACTCGAAGATGCATTCAGGCCATCTTTGAGCAGGTGGGAAGTGCTCTTCCCAGTCCGAGGCATAGATCATCTGGGATAGCGCGAGGTTCTTGATGTTGGACAGACACCGGATTGTTGGGCCTGGGCCCCGTAGAGCATCACCCAAGATGATTGACAGCATGAACACCAGTATGACCCCCGGCAGCGCAATCCCGACGGCGGCTGCGTATTTCCGCCCGCTCCGCGTGGCAAGTGCGATGATGCCCAGTGTAATGGGCACCGTCAGGGGAGCAAGCATCAGGAGTCCTCGGCAGAGTAGCTCCGACGACGGAGTGCGGTGAGTGACCCGGGCCAGCACGGGGAACACCAGAGCGGCGAAGAATGGAGACAATAGGCCCAGCGACAGAGCAAGAAGTGGTAGTACCGGGCTGCCTTGCGCTTGGGTCGGCGCCAGCTTGGATATCTTGATCTCAGAGCAGCCTGCATCGCGCAGTGACATTCTGATTTCCTCGGAGGTGGCGCCTTCGGAGCGCATCTGCACTACCAGTTTCCTTGCTTCATCCCAGTTCAAGCTCATCTTGCCATCTTCTCTTGGGGCGACCATCCGGGCCGACGGACTTTCGCCTACCGGGGATACGGCATATCCTGCTCGTCGGCCCAGATATCCTCCAGGCGGAACTGGCGCTGGTACATCTCGGCATAGAGGCCGTTCTGTGCCATTAGCGTTTTGTGGTCGGCCTCCTCAGCGATCTCGCCGCCCTCGATGACGACAATGTTGTCGGCATTGCGGATCGTCGAGAGCCGGTGGGCGATGACGAAGACAGTGCGGCCCTCCATCAACCTCTCCAGCGCCTGCTGGATAAGCTGTTCGGACTCGGTGTCTACCAGGGAGGTGGCCTCGTCGAGGATGAGTATGCTCGGGTCGGCAAGGACGGCGCGGGCGATGGCTATGCGCTGGCGCTGGCCGCCGGAGAGCTTGACGCCGCGCTCGCCGATTTGGGTGTCGTATTGCTCGGGCAGTTCCACGATGAACTCGTCAGCATTGGCCGCCTGGGCGGCTGCGATAATCTCCTCCTCGGTGGCGTCGAGCCGGCCGTAGCCGATATTCTCCTGGACACTGCCGTTGAACAGGAAGGTCTCCTGGAGCACCAGCGCGGTATGCTGCCGGAGGGACTTCTGGGTGACGTGGCACACGTCGTGCCCGTCAACTACGACGCGCCCCATGAGCGGGTCGTAGAAGCGCGGGATGAGATTGATCACGCTGGTCTTACCTGCGCCGCTGCGCCCGACCAGCGCAACAGTCTCGCCGGGCTGGGCATGAACGGTGACATCCTTGAGCACCATCTCGCCGGTCTGGTATTTGAAGCTGACATTCTCCAGCAGAACTTCCCCCTCGATATCCTTCAGTTCGATGGCGTCGGGGGCGTCCTGGACCTCGGGGACTTCGTCGAATATTTGGAAAATGCGCGCCAACGCGGCCAGGGCGCGGTTGAAGGTATCGTAGATGCGCACCAGCATGCCCAGCGGCTGATAGAAGTGCATCAGATAGCCGAGGAAGGCTAAGATGTCGCCAGCGCTGGCAATCGGGTTGCCGGCAAGCGAGGGACCTGCGCCATACCAGAGTACCCCCACGCTACTCATCGAGGTTATGAAGCCAATGAAGGGGAAGAAGGTAGTCCACAGCCAGATGCCGCGGACGCTGGCGTGGTAATATTCATAACTGCGGTGGTGAAATTTGCGCAGCTCGTGGTCTTCCCGTCCGAAGGCCTTGACCACGTGAATTCCGCTGAGGCTCTCCTGGAGTTCGGCATTGATGTCGCCGAGGTCGTCACGAATCTTGCGGTATATGGGGCGAATATAGCGGGAGAATATGATGATGCTGACCACGAAGACCGGCAGCGGCCACAGACCGGCTAGCGCCAGCCGCCAATTCAGGTATAGGAGAATGGCTATCGTGCCGGCAATCGTGATGAGGTTGGAAACGACTGTATCGGTGCCGTGGACCACCATGTCTTCAACGGCATTGACGTCGTTGGAAAGCCGGGACATGATGTCGCCGGTGCGCCGCCTCTCAAAAAAGCTGAGGGAGAGTCGCTGCAGATACCGGTAAAGGTCAACGCGCAGGTCCAACACGAAGCGTTGCCCCAGAATGTGCATGATGTTCATGCGCACGCCGTTGAGCAGGCTGCTGATGAAGTAGGCCGCGACAAGCATAGCAATGTACGACCCCAACAACTCGTAGTGCTGATCGCGCATCACCCGGTCAACGATGAGCTTACCCATAATGTAGGGTGGTGCCAAGCCAGCGGCGCTCCCCCCGATCATGGCCACAGTGCCGATCAGTACCTTGACCCAGTGCGGCACGAGCTGCCGGTAGAACCAGCCCAGCATCCGGCGGTCGGTTATCTTCAGCGGTTCGACGCTATCATCGGCCGCGGATGAATCCGAGTGCCCGCGCTGACCGTGATGGGGACCACCGCCCATACCACGCATCGTATCAAGTCCTTTGCTGTTGCGTTACCGTTTGGTGAGGTAGCTGCCACTCAGTGTAGTTGCCTGGTCGGATGCTGCTATTGTATCACAAACCACCTGTAGTGGCTACGAGGGCGGAGGACTTGGTCGTACCGCCCGCGAAGTGTTCCGTAGTCTCCATCCGCGTTCTCTGCTGACCGGATATGCTAGTGGATAGCTCTTTGCCAAGCTCGCACAACACGACTGAACAGACTTCCGTAGGCGAGACCCGACCCTGGAGGTTGCTCCGGCACCTCGGCTATCGCCCGTTGGTCTCAGTGACGGTGGCTTTGGTCCTGGGTATAGTCGCCGCCGAACGTCTACGCATAGGCTTCTCCCCAAGCTTGCTCATTCCCTTGGCTGCCCTTGGCATAGCTTTCCTAGTTGCCCGGGGTAGGTCGGTCTACAGTCACCTGTGGCTGGCCGCGGCCTTCTTTATTGCCGGGATTTGCCTGCACGCAGTGCAGTTTGTGGTGCCCCCGCACGATATCTCCCGCTTTGCCCCTCGCGAACAGGCCCTGGTAGTCGGCCGGGTGGTGGAGATTTCCGAGCAGCATTCGTATTGGCGCCGCCTGATTGTAGCTGCGGAGTCAGTGGCTAGCGGCGGCTCCGCGTGGTCGGCGACAGGGCGGGTGTCGCTGGCCGAGTCAGATTGGGAGGAAGAACTAAAGGTGGGGCAGAGGGTCTCGGCTGGGGTGACTGACCTCGCGCTGCCACCACCAGCGATGAACCTGGGCCAGTTTGACATGCGCCGCTACCTGGCGCGCCGGGGGATAACTGCCCAGGCGCGTGTGCAGGTCATGCAGCCCTTGCCGGGATTGATGCCCTGGCGGTTCAAGCTGAAGAATCTTATGCAGTTTGCCCGGCAACGGGCGCTGGCGAATCTGGAAAAGGCGATGCCCGGGCCTGACTCGGACTTCTATGCCCATCTGATGGCGGGTATGGTCTACGGTCTCCACGCAACGCGGGGAATAGACAAGGATACCGAGGACACATTCCGCCAGACCGGGACGATTCACCTGCTGGTGGTCTCCGGTGCCCAGGTGACTTTCATCATCTTCACTCTGATCCTGTTGGTCACCGCCGGCCGGCGACGCGCACTGGGTCCGTGGCACGCCCTGCTGATCGGTCCAGTAGTGGTGGGATTTGCCCTGTTAGCCGGCCTCGGGCCCTCGGTGAGTCGGTCGCTGGTGATGGCCGGTATTCTGGTCTACGCTCTCGTCACCGGCCGGCGTTACGACCTGCCCAACGCGGTGGCGCTGGCTGTGTTTGTACTGGTGATCGCGGACAGCGACACCGTCTTCAACGTTGGTGCGCAGCTTACGTTCGCTGCGGCCATCGGGGTGAGTCTGTACGCGCCGCGCAGCTACCGCGACATCCTGGGTGTGGTTCACCGGCCTCATCTGGTGGCTACGGTGCTGCTGGCGACGCTCGGGGCGTGGATTATGGTCACGCCGATTCTCGCCTGCAACTTCTATAGTTTCGCCGGGTCGGCGAATCTAGCCAACGCCATCGCGGTGCCTATCTCGATGTTGGTGATGCCGCTGGGGATGATCGCGCTGGTCACCGGCTCAGTTCTAATGCCGGTCACGACGATGCTTTGCGGCCTTGCCCGCGTACTGATGCAGATAATGCTTGTGAGTAATGAGCTGTTCGCGCGATTGCCCGGCGCCTACTTCGACAATGTCTACTTTTCGGGGCCAATGGTGCTCCTGTGGTATGTGGTAGTCGGCGGCCTGATTCTGGTGGCAGCTAAGCCGGCCCTGCGGAGCCGTGCAGTGGAGTTGGTCCGGAGCCTTGACCGACGCTGGATAGTAATCAGCCTGGTGGCAGCCGTTGCCCTTGTAGCGATGCTGGTGGCGGTGCACAACCGGGATCAGTCGCTGCGCGTAACCTTCCTGGCGGTGGGGGAGGGCCAGTGCGCGGTGATCGAGGCGCCGGGTGGACAGGTCCTGATGGTAGATGCGGGCAGCAGGCAGTACCCCGGACTGCGCGGAGAGGTGCTCGCTGACCGCGTCATACTGCCCTTCCTGAGCCGGCGGGGCATCCGCCGCCTCGATGCGCTGGTCATCACGCACCCGCAGTCGGACCACTGCAATGCCGTCCCGCGCCTGCTCGCGCGGCTGCCAGTTGATCTCATCCTCGAACCGGGCTTCAATCCTGACACCAACGTATGGCAGGCGGTAGAGAATGCCGCGAAGCAGTACCAAGTGCCTGTTACGACGGTGCGAGCAGGCGGGCGGATTGACCTCGGCATTGGAGTAGAGGCCCTGGCGCTCGCGCCCAGCCGGCCGCTAATTCGCGGCTCGCGCGACGACCTTAATAATAACTCGATAGCCCTGCGCCTGGAGTACGGCGGGGTATCCCTGCTGATGCTGGCCGACCAGGAGAAAGCAGGGCTGGAGCGGCTGATTACCTGGAGTCGGCAGCATGACATCTCTCTGCGCAGCACGATAATGCAAATGCCCCACCACGGCCGCAGTTTGCGCTATGCTGGGCCCGTCATCGGATTAAGCCAGCCCCGCCTGGGGATCGTCTCCGGCGGCGAGGCGATTGCTCCGGACGCCGCTGAGCCAATGCCGCGCTCGGTCGAGCTGGCTATCACCGGCCAGTCGGGAATGGTTACGGTCGAAACGGACGGAGAAGATGCAAGAGTGTGCGGGTTCCTTAATGGGTGTCGGAGCGTACGTTGATGAACATTCTCAGCTTCGCGTGACGCAGATGAGCATACAACTTACCTATGCTTCGCTCAAGAATTGCTCGACGGTTCGATCCTCTTCTTGGAGTCGTTCGATAAGCTCCTTGCGCAATTGTGCATACTCGTTGCTCATCACCTCAAGTTTTCGGGCGTTTAGATGGTACGGGGGCCCACCCCCGGTAATTGAGCTGTCGTCTAGGTCGTGTCCCGAGTAGGATATGACCTCTATCTGCCCATCGCACAGGTCCTCAATGGAATCGTGTTTCAATATGTCGCTGGGTGACGGACGCATGCGCCAGAAGCTGAGATCCCGGACAACTCCATAGGCCAGCATATGATCGTAGAATTCCACATTCAACTTCGCTATATGTGTCCCAACGGAATCCACAAGCTGTTCCATCAAGAAATTGATCTTCTCAGTTGCCTGAGCAAGTGAGCTTAGCGAGTCTCCCACGCGCTTCGCCTCATTTTCTGAAGTGAGGAAGCGATACAGCATGCTAGCCCATTGCTGTTGGAGGTAGTCCCGGATAGCCCCAAAGTCCGAGAAGGGTATCAGGGCATTGTTCGCCGCTTGGGTTTGAACTTTGGTTACGAACTCAAATATCCTGGTATCGGCCACTGAGGGGTAGGTAATACTGTTCTCGTCAACGTCGGGATTATCTTTGTTCGCGATGTAGACGTTGTATTCCTCGTGCACAGATTGCTCAACCAACGCAAAAACCGGAATCCTTGCTTGTACAGCCCTATCGTATTCAGCATTGGTCACCGACTTTTGCATGTCTCGGTACTGCGTACCGTAGCGCCCACCGATTATCAACACCAACATCTGACACGAGGGAACGTCTGCCAAGCAGGCATCCTGTACGTCCAGATCCGGATCATAGTAGACCCCGCCTTGTTCGCTCAGGACTGGGTCATAGCCAAGACTACTGACGAAATAGTCGAGGTTCTCCCGGATGTACTTGAGGTCGTACCAGGTTGAGCTTATGAATACCCTCGGGGCTGCCATCTGCTCCTCCTTCGCCACAATGCCCCGACAATACTCGCAAGCCCTACGGGCGCCTCTTCACACAGGGCATCGTGAATTCCCCTTGGGCCTGATACCTACGTGACTTCTCCGAATAGCTGTCTATCCGGGTGGTGGACAGGGGTCCTTGCCATAGGTATGCTCTGTTTGGATCGTGCCATTCTCCTTGTGAATGACGACCTGTCCTAGGGGCTGACGCTTTGCCAGTTCCTTCGCCCGTTCGACCGCTGGGGCCTTCGTGTCATGGATGCTTGAGGCCCGAGATGCGTCCTCTCCTTGCACCTTCCAGCCTCCGTCGGGGTGCGGCGTCACGTGGTAGGTTTTGCGTTCGGGCATGTTATCCCTCTCCTGAAAGGAAGTGTCAATACTGTGTGCGAGAGTGGCGCGCCAGCCGTAGCTCGGGGAACTTGTCAGAGTTTCCCGAGCGAAGGCTGGTGGAGGCGGCGGGAATCGAACCCGCGTCCGAAGAGCTGCCGACAAAGCTTCTACAGGCTTAGTACGAGTATTAGGTTTCGCCCCTGATGAGCCCTCGTACCGGGCTTGATCCAGGAGCTATCTGGGATTAAGTTTCCCCGCCGACTGTCCCAGCGGCCGCCAGCGAGTAGCTAATCTTATTACGCCACACCCCAACCCGACTAGCGGGGCCGGGGGGACGTGCTGCTTAGTGATTAAGCAGCGAGTGCCAGTTGGTTATTGGCAGTTATTGTTTTCCGCGTTTTACGAGGCAGCGGAGATCTCGGCCTGCAGCCGTGACGCACTGGCTCCCCGTCGAATCCAGTTCGCCCCCACTATCATCTACATTATACCACAAACCAGTGCTTTCACTAACATGGACGAGCGGGCACACCGCCAGGTTCAGCCAGCAACTGCTGGCTCTCCTGTACGCGTGCCGGGGTAACGAGACCCACTACTCGACGCGGTAGACCTTGTCGCCCTCGCGGACCTTGTCGTTGACCAGAATGGCCGCGTCGTCGCCGGGCCCGGCCGCATCCGCGTCCGCGTGGTCAATCTGCATTGACTCGATGGTCTGGACGAAGTCGGTGGTGTGTCCGCGAATGTGAATTGTATCACCTATCCGGATGCCTGTATCCAGTTTGAAGACCGCGGCCTTCACATGTGGGAAATAATGGGTCGCCTCGCCGATCAGTTCCTCAGGACCTGCTTCACTTTCACTCATGGGAATCCCCCTTTCCGGCGTTATTTCTTCTTGCGTCCCGCGGCACCGAACTTCTTGCGCGCCGCGCGCGCCTTCTCCCGGCGTGTCCTGTCTATTCGGGCAGTGATATATAGCGACACCGATCCTCCGGCCACCATGCCCATCGCAGGTAGGCCAAACAACACGATTCCCGCCAGGGTCGGATTGGTTTGCAGCGGCTCAGTAAAGGTATTGAAAGCAAACATATCGGCCAGTAGGCCTACCGCCAGCCCCAGAATAGCGCCCAGAAGCGCCCAGAGTAGGTTGATGAACTCTCTCATCGGCGGCTTGTGTCTCCTCGGTTAACGGTTGTGCCGGGGCCGGGCCCCCGGGTGGAGTTGTGGGCAGACACGATATGATGTCTGATCTCCTCGGCAAATCGGCTGACGTCAATCGGCTTGGTGAGGTAGCCGTTGCAGCCCGCCGCCAGGGCCCGCTCCCCGTCCTCGGGCATTGCGCAGGCCGTCACCGCCACTATGGGTGTGTATTGTGTTACCGGACGAGCGCGCAACTGCCGGGCAACTGCCAACCCATCAATGCCCGATAACTTCAGGTCGAGCACAATAGCATCGTAGTGCCGGTCGCGGGCAGCATTCAGCGCGGTAGCGCCGGTCTCCGCACCATCCACAGTAAAGCCGGCATTCTCCAGCACCAGCCGGGATAGCTTCATGCTCGTCGGCGTGTCTTCCACCACCAGAATGTGATGTCCGTTTGCACTCATTCGTTGATGTCCGTAGGCAGGACCTGCCCTGGATTGGTACTTTCGCCAGCGCAGCACCTTTTTCCTGCATGGTACCTGGAGACTATCATCCTGCCTCTCTACTTCCGACAGCTCTCCGCGCGTACAGCCCCCGGCTCGGACCATGCTGACGGGCCGGGAGGTTGTGGGGGTGCAATTGTCACTTAGCGGGTGATGTTGAGGGTGCGCAGGGCGCGGGCGGTGGTGCCGTTGGATGCGGCCGCCTCGATCTGAACGAGGTAGCGGCCGCTAGGCACACTACTGCCGGTGTCGGCACGGCCATTCCATGGCACGATGTTCTGACCGGCAGCGTGTACCTGGCTCGTCTCCAGCACGCGGATCGTTCGGCCGGCGATGTTCATTATCCGTATCGCGCACTGCGCCGGCTGGGAGAGAGTAAAGATCAGTTCGCCACCGCCGGTGCGCGATACTGCTGCGACGGAAGTAAGCATAACTGGCTGACTGCTGGCCGGCACGACCGAGAGCTGGAAGTGGCGGCTGCCGGGCCGCTCAGCGGCAAAGGTGTACCGGGGCTGGAGCCGCAGGTTGACGGTCGCACCGGCGTCCAGGTCCTTGAGTACCGCATCGTAGTCCCCGGGCAGGTTGGTGATGTCGGGCCAGGAGATACTCACTTCATCGGCCGGCCGTGACCAGGCCACCACCACGTCCCACTCATGCTCCGCAGCGGCCTGGGTATCGTAGCTAACGGCGAGGCGGCGGCCTGAGTCGGCATCCGTCATGTAGAGATCAACCATTCCGCCCACCGGCGGGGGGTTCTCGACCTTGGTGACAACTGCATTGGGGCGCACCCCGCAGAAGTTGTCCGTATCCCGGCCATCACGGCTGGCGGCGACCAGCCGTAGCGACCAGTCCCCCTCCTGTGCCGCGATCTGACTGGTCGTCACCCCTACACTGGAGGGGCCGGTAGGCCGGGGAATGGTAAGCACGCACGGCTCATACGCGCGCAGCCAGAAGCCGTACCACGGCGGAATCTGGCGCTGGCCGGTGATGTCGGCACCGCGCATATTGTAGGTGCCCTCATCGGGGTCGTAGATCCAGGCAATGGCAGCGATAATATGTTGGACGTGCGCGCTGAGCAGATCCATGGTGGTGCTCTGGTAGGTGACCGTGCACGCGCTGAAATCGGTCGGGCCGAAGAAGGGGTTGCCCAGCAGTTGCCACCCAGATTCGAGTGCCACGTCAAAGTCGCCCGCCGGTGCCGAGGGGCCTTCGGGTGTGACCACAGCCGGGCCGGGCAGGTCTACCCAGAAGCCGCGGCCCAGTTCCAGCTTGAGAATCTCGGGAAGCGGCTCGTTCTCATAACGCACGTAATTCTGAACGGCTATGTCCCATCCCGCGTAGCGATTGAACAGATCCTCGGGATTCAGGCCGAACAGGGTAGCGGGATGCTGGTCAAGGGGTATCGCCGGCGCTGACAACATCTGTAGACCGGCGCCGAAGGGGATGTCGTCGTTGGGATACGACTGCACCGGCCCGGCGGTCTGGACGATCTTGTTCTCATTGTCGTTATCGTCAGTCGCGGTGACAGCATAGTAGTAATCAGCGCCGTCTACCACGCTGGTATCGGTCCACTCGCCAGTGGCCGGATTGCTGAAGGTTATCAGCGGCGTACGCCCTTCAACGGTAGTGAAGTTGCGGTGATGGCGGTAGATGCTGTAGAGAGTGAAATCGGCGGGCGGGGTGTAGGTCCACTCCAGTTCGATAGTACCGCCGGCATCACCAGGCCGGTCGCAAGCCGTCAGGGTGGTGATCTGCGGTGGTGGTAAGTCGTCGCGTGATTGTGCTGGCCCGGCTACCGCTGAGTCAGCGTAAAGAGTATCGGCCACGGTGCGGATCACGTAATAGTAATATGTCCCGTCGCTGACGGAGTCGTCATCGTATTGCTGCGTGCCCGGTGGCAAGCTGGCGATGTCGCTGAACCCACCGGTGGTCCCGACCTGCCGCCGGACAACATAGCTAGTGACGGAATTGCTCCCGCCACCGTCGTCGGGTGACTTGAGCCAGGTAAGAGTGATGCTCCCGCCCTCGTCGCCGGCAGTATCTTGGGCCTGGAGGTTGGTAACCGGCTCCGGTGGGGTGGGCACGCCCAGAGCGCGGGCGACGTTCACCCGGCCGGTGCCCAATTTCCCGGCGTAGCCCGGGTTGAGTGCGTCAATGTTATCGGTTGTACCGCGAATCAGGTCGTAGACAGCGGCAGGATTGCCGCGGAGCGCCGGATTCTGTGCGATAAGCAGCGCCGCAATCCCTGAGACGATCGGAGTTGAAAAGGAAGTGCCGTCATTGGTGTACCAATACTCGTCGAACTGGTCGCCGTCATAGAAGGCCGGACCGTAGATATTCTGCCCCGGTGCGGCTACGTCCAATAGCTTACCATCAGTGCCATCGTAGTTGCTAAAGGAGGCTTTGCGGTCATCCTGGTCGGTTGCCGCCGCGCCCAGCACATAGTTATCAATCAGTTCGCGGCCGATAGGGCCGTCGTTGCACGCAGGTGACTCCCACGAACCGCTCCATGTGGCAAATTCCCCGTTGCCGTTACCGGCTGCGGCTACGACGACCTTGCCCGCCTCGTACGCCGCGACAACCGGGGGGGAGAAGGCTTCACTGAAGCCGCCGCCCAGGCTGAGGTTAATGATATCTGCGCCGTTGGCGGTGGCGTAGTCAATTGCCTCTATTACTGTGGAAACCGACCCACTGCCACTGGCGGGGAAGACTTGCAGGACCATTATCTTAGCGTGCCAGTCAATCCCGGCTGCGCCCCAGCCTTCGTTACCTAGAGCGGCGGCTGTGCCGGCCACCAGCGTGCCGTGAGAGACGTTCTCGTCAACGCCTCCCGTTGGCTCAGGAGTAGGGTCGTTGTCATCGTCGTAGAAATCCCAGCCGTGGACGTCGTCAACGTAGCCATTGCCATCATCGTCAAAGCTATTGCCCGGTATCTCTCCCGGGTTGGTCCAGATCTTGGCTGCGAGGTCGGGATGATCCATATCACAACCTGAATCAATGACTGCGATGGTGACCGTGGATGTGCCCGTAGTCTGGTCCCAGCCCTGGGGGGCATCAATCTTGGGCAGGTGCCACTGCTTGCTATACTCCGGGTCATTGGGTATGAGTGCCGGATAAACCAGGGTATCGGGCACCGCGAACTCGACCTCGGGCCGGGCCTCGAACTGTGCTGCCGCCGCCAGTAGGCTACTGCCGGCGGGCAGACGCACCACGAGCATCCCGCTGAGAGGCAGGACCTTCTCGACCTGCGAGCTAGTCGCTGCAGCCAACGGCCCAAGCTGCTGTGGCCCGACGTGAGGGCGCAGCTTGACAATCAAGCGATCGGCCACGGCCCGGGCTGGCATCACGCGTGTGGTCCCTTGCGGGCCTATCGTCTGGTAGCCCGGACCAGGCAGGGGTACGGTAACCAGTTGGCGCTGAGCCGGAGAACTCTGGGCGGTGAGCGCGAGTGTCACCAGACAAACCAGTAGCACCGACGATGACCCGTGACGGATTGGCTTATTCATAGCTATCAGTATACCCGCGAGATCGGCTTGTTATGGTAGATGGCACCAAGTTACACAGGCGCGAATGCTCTCGCGCCGTACTTGGCTGCTTGTGGTATTCCTATATTGGACGTGTTTGATGTCCATTCGGTTCCCGAAATGAGCAACTTGAGCCCATTGTTTTTTGGCTGTTGTTGCCTGTGAGGTCGAGCGAATTGGCTCCTGCGGCAGGATAGCTACTCGGAGCGGCGAAATAGATGACGTGCCATTCATGGCCGGTCACGAGACTGAGACAACCTGGGATCGCCTGGACCTGCTGGTCTGCCCGACCTGCCGCGGACACCTGCGGCACGACAGACGAGAGCTGCGGTGCACCGAATGTGATACAGCGTACGCTATCACGGACGGTGTGCCTCGTATGGTGGACTGGGCCGGGCTGTCAGCGGCAGGGCGGCAGGAGATGGCCGGGCAGGACGAGCATTTTGGTCAGCTCCCCGACAAGGCTGTTTTTAAACCGGATTTCCATCCCCGCTACCGCCGCCGGCGCATGGAGGAGCGCCTGGGGCATCTGCTGGCAGCCCTGGCAGAGGGTCTCCCTGAGAAGGGGTCGGTGCACGTCGCCTGTTGCGGTACCGGCTATGAAGTCGAAGCACTGGTAAAGGCGGGCTACCAGGTCTCTGCTTCGGATCTCTCTGCGCAAGCCCTGCGCGGCCTGGCCAAGCGCGCCGCCGCCAGGGGCTACCAGGTGCCCTATGTGCAGGCCGACGTTCTTCATCTTCCCTTCCCCGAGGGCAGTTTTGACTTGGCTGTCGTTGTGGCAGGGCTGCACCACACCCCTGATCCGGCGGTGGGCTTTGCCGAGTTGGTGCGCGTTGCTCGCCACCGGTTGGTTATTATTGAGCCCTATACCGGGGCCATCTTTAATCTGCTCGGCCGGCTCCGGCTGGCGCACCGCCGTGAGTACTCACGGATTGAACCCACGCGGCTGTCTGCTGTGCGCCTCAGGGAGATGATACACGGCGACTACCTCCGGGTACGCCAGCAGCGGCTATACCTCGACCTGCCCCCCGGGCCGGTAAGCGACGGGCTGGGTGAGTCGCAGGTTGGCGCTGGGCTGCTCAGCAGTATCACTTGGGGCGCGGAACGGGTGCTGCGGTTGCTGGGAGTGGGGAACAAGGTGCTGCTGAGTGTGGACTTGGTCTAGCCAGCCGGGGGCTGGTACTGGTCGAAAAAAGTTTCGCATAGGCCTTGACATTTACTGTGAGAGTTGCTATAATGATGTAGAAGCTTGTATAAGTCTGGACCTATATCTATATACAAGCCTCGAACGGCAGCAGTGTATGCAGCCCGAGACGCAGCAAAGATCGCCTCCTCATCTGTTGGCAGGTTGAGTCTACGGGCCTCAGCTACCTACGTTACACAGACAGCATTGAAGCCAGTAGGTAGCAAGAATACAGCCGAGCTCTTTTCCGCCCCGAAGGGAGCTCGGCTGCCTATTTTTCCAGACGGAGGCCGTGAGCTGGCGTAGTCACTTGAGCCCAGATCTGTGTGGCTGCTTGCTTTTACTGGCGTGGGTGTGCTATAATAATGAGGCTGCCGCTGGCAGAGCAGGCTGGCAGGCGGCTATTTAGTTGAATGATACGAAAGAGAGTTCGATATGCCTCAGATAAAGGCGCGGCACAAGCACATTCGCCAAACGGCGAAGCGCACACGGCGCAATCGCCAGTTCAAGGATCAGATCAAGTACGCCACCCGCGCGGCCCTCGAGAGAGTGCGTAGCGGCGATGAGCAAGAGACCCAGGAAGCCCTCAATCGTGCTTATCAGGCCATTGACAAGGCTACCAAGGCTGGTGTATTGCACCCCCGGCGCGCTGGTCGCAAGAAGTCAGTACTGGCGCGGCAAGCAGGAACAGCCCAGGCTGCCAGCGAGTAAGTAGTCTTGGCTCAGCTAGGCTATTCCTGATCAGAAGCCGAAGCGGAGCTGGTCCCCTGATCTTCCTGTCTGTTGTTCTCCGCGTCCTGGGCAGACTCGAGCAGCGCCGCCGACGCCTCTTCATCTGCCGCCAGGTCTTGGATGCCCAAAGCTCGCTTGGTTTCCTCGCTCAGCTCGGCCATTATCTCCTGAGGGACGGCGATGACGATCATCCCTCGCTTGCCCAGTATCCGCATATACTCATTCAGAGAGATCTCAACTTCGCGGCGGCTGAGGTTATGCTTGCTGCAGAGGGCCTCGGTAATGTCCTCCACGCTGTGCTCGCCGTCGCACATATCCCAGACGAAGCTGCCCACTTCATCGAGGACGACGGGCCGGGCCTCCGGGACGGAAAGGAAGAAGGTAAGTATCTTACCTCGAAGCCCAACGCGGCGGGTCAGAGTGGCCACGACGTTGCCCTCTTCGTTGTGCTCCCATTCTAGATGGGGGTTGCGTAGAGGCCGGACCTGCATGGCCTGACGGCGGGTGATGGCCGGCTGGGCTTTGCGCAAATGGATCTTGTTTAAGATGTTAGCTATCATCCGCATTATTATCTATCCTAACTGGGTGCCCCGGAACATTCGGCCTCGTCTACGAACCGTGGCGTGGCGCTCATCTGTTGTATTGGCCCGCGCACCAGCGTGATGATGCATACCTCCGGCGGGCAGAAAAAACGGGCATCCATCCCGGCGCAGATGCCTCGGCTGACGTGGACGACTGTCTCGTCAAACCGGAACAGTCCATCTGAGCGCTGGCGCAATTGCCAGACCGGTGCCCAGACACTGCCCCAACCTGGCAGTTGGCACTGGCCGCCGTGAGTATGGCCGGCCAGCAGGAGGTCGGCCCAGTCCGCGCCGGGTAGATCAATGGCATCCGGGGAGTGCGCCAGCAAGATCTTCAAGTCGGCCGGGCCGGCGTTCGCCAGCGCGGCGGGCAGATCGTCCCGCCCACACGAGGGATCGCCAATACCCACCAGCGTAACCGTCTGGCCCCTAATGACAAGCGTACGGCTAGCGTTCTCCAGCAGCTCTACCTGGGTGCTCGATAAGGTCTCTTCCCAGCGGGCGAGGGTCACGGGCGGTTCCGGACTACCGAACAGATAGTTGCCCAGGGTAGAGTCCCAGTCGTGATTGCCCAGTACGGCATAGACTCCGTACTGAGCACGGAGACCGCTGATCTGATCGGCGGTGTAGGCCATATTGCCGGACCCACTAGACAGATCTCCTGTGATTAGGACCAGGTCGGGTGCCGCGCGGAGCGTCTCAGCCGCGGCCTGGCTGGGGACCTGAGCTGCGCCGGGCTGGTTGGCGCAGTGCAGGTCAGAAAGGTGAGCGATACGCAGGCCGGCCAGTTCCGGGGGCAGGTTGGGCAAAGGTATCTCGATGTGGCGCACGTGTAGGCGCCTGGGTTCAATCAGCGAGGCATAGACCCAGAAGAGCACCGTGGCGCCGAGCACCGCCCACAGGACTATCGCGGTAATGATCATAGTCAGGTGCTCTCTTCTGACGGGGGCGGATACGGCGGTTCCGCATCATCGTCGGGTGACTCTTGAAGCTGCCGGACCGTGCGTAGCGCTACGTACAGTAGCAGGCCCACCACAACGAGGGCAGCCGCTATTACGTAGAAGCTCTCTGGTCGGTCCCCGCCCAGCCGAAAGCTGCCGCGATGGGCAGCGTATTCAATAATGGGCCCGCCCAGGATCGCCCGGGCCCCGGCGAGGACTACTATCGTGGCCACTAAGCATAGCCAGACGATCACCAGTGCTCGCCATATCCCCCGCGGGTGATGGCCCAGAGCGGTAGCCCTGAGGTAGACGAGATAGCTGAAGAATATCGTGGCTCCCGTCACCACTGCGCCTATTGCTATCCATTCGGTAGCATTGTTCATCGTCGGGTCCCGGTTACTACTGCCCTCCTACGACCATCTCGGCAATGCTCAGGTGAGGCCCCCCGGTGTCTACCGGTACACCCTGGCCGCCCTTGCCACAGGTGCCCCCGTTGCGCAACACCACATCGTCACTCACCGCGGTGACTCCCTGCAGCGTCTCGAGGGTCATCCCGGAGATGTTGACGTTGCGGTAGTGCTGGCCAAGCTGGCCCTTCTCGATAGCGTAAGCCTCCTCGACGTTGCAGGTAAACTGCCCCTGGGCGGTAAAGACGTATCCCCACTGGCCCCCCTTGAGATACAGCCCGTGGTCAATGTCGGCGATCATCTCGTCCAAGCTGGCGTCACCCGGGGCGATGAAGGTATTGCTCATCCGCACCTGCGGCGGGGACTTATGGCCGCCGGCGCGGCCGGCACCGTTAGGCTCAACCCCAAAGCGCGCTGCGGTCTCTAAACTGTGCAAGAAGGTCTGCAATACGCCATTGTCCACCAGCACGTGGCGCTGCGCCGCGACGCCTTCGTGATCGTACTGGTATGACCCGTTAGCGCCGGGGAGTGTCGGGTCATCTATGATGGTGATCATCGGCGCTGCCACAAGCTCGCCGATCTTGCCGTCGAGAATCGAATTGCCCGCCCAGACGGCGTCAGCCTCGCAGTTGTGCCCGAAAGCCTCATGAGTGAGCAGTCCGCAGATTTTGGGGCCTATGATGACTTCGAACTTGCCGGCGGGTGGGGGCGCAGCCTCCAGCAGCTTCACCGCGCGGCGGGCGATGCCCCCGGCGAACTCCTCGGGATCGGTGTCATTGATCAGCTCGTAGCCCACGGCATTCGCCTGATAGTCCGCGGTCCGCTGGCGGACATCACCTTGCTGAGCAGTGACCACCACGCCGATCCGACAGCGCACCGATTCGTACTCGATGTAAGTGCCAAAGGTATTGGCCAGTTGCATCCGGGCGGAGCTGTCAGCATAGACTGCCACCGTGTTTACAATCCGCTCCGGGTCCTGCGCGCGCGCCACCTGGTCTAATTCAAAGACGGCACTGACTCTGTCAGCAAGCGGGACCTCTGAGGGATCAATCCCGTAGGTAGTGCTCACCCGGGCCTGCACCGGCTCGACTTCGGCAACGACCCCCGGCTCGGTTACGCTACTGCTGGCGGTGCGCGCCATTGCTACCGCGTCATCCACGCATTGGTCTAGCTCGCTGGTGCCAACCTTGTTGGTCGGCGCAAAACCCCACGCCCCGTCAACGAGCACGCGCAGGCCGGCACCACTGACCGAGGAATGTGAGATGGTATCAGCCCGACCGTCTTCGACCTCGACGGCCGTCTGCTCACCGTCCCCTATGCGTAAGTCGGCGAACTGGGCGCCTTTGTGCTGGGCGCGCTGCAGAGTCTTCTCGATTAGCTCTTGCATTGATGAGTCCCTTAACGACTAGACTTACTGCGGTGGGATGGGCCCCGGAGCCGGGATTTGAGCTTGCCTGCTTTCTGCGCAATCGGCTGGGCTAGGTTTAATAACCGGTATAGGCCGGGCCGGAAGACCAGATCCCACTCACCGATGTATTCGACATACTGAGGCGCAAAGCCTCGTTTGAACCGGTTAAGCCCACTCAGTTCCCCCTGCGCTTGGCCGTCTATCTCCCGGGCAACGCCCCGCATGTCAAACACGGTAGAGCCGCGGTCCTTGGCCCATTGTATCATATGCCATTGTAGCAGGTAATTGGGCATCAGGTTGCGATGAGAGTAGCTGGAGGCGCCGTAGACGTACCAGGCCTGATGCCCCAGCGCAAAAGCAAGGGTGCCCGCCACCAGCTTGCCTTCGGCATAAGCCAGAAAGAGCTGGCCCAGACCGGCCTTGATGATCAGGTCCCAGATATCGTAGAAGTATGATATCTCGCGCACCACGAAGCCGTCGCGCTCGGCGGTGGCTGTTAGGATCTCGTAGAAATCGGGTAAGTCATCCCGATGGCCCAGACGCACGGTCACCCCCTTGCGCTCCGCCAAACGGATATTGTACCGCGTTTTTGACTTGAACTGGGCTAGCAACTCGTCCAGGTCACCACTGATGTCCACCTTCATTACGTAGCGCGGCTGTACTCCGCCGAAATCCCCTTCTCCATTATGTCGCCGAAATCCGCCCTGCTCCAGGGCAGCCACGATGTCAGCACGCTCCACCGGAATTGCCGGGTCAATCTTCAGCGCCATCGCCTGGTGCGCTGCGGCTAGTTGTCTTAGCTCGTCGAGCAGGCGAGGCCATGTGGATTCGTCGGCAAAGTCCACGACTGGCCCGTGTGGGGCGTACAGCAGACAGCTACCGATCAGCGGCACCGAGCGCTTGAGCACCAGACACGCGGCCACGATTCGGTCGCCCTCTACCACCGCTATCGGCAGCGGCTGCCAACCGGTGCGACCTTTCAGTTCGCCCCACTCCCAGCATTGGAGGACGTCGCCGTGGGGGCAAGCCGCGACGAAATCGTTCCACTCAGTTCGTCGGTCTTCTTCAATAAGCATATCAGTGCAGAACCTGCGGGCAATAAACGCAACGGGTCAGGTATCGCGCGCGAGCAACTCCACCACGGCTTGCAGGGCGCTTTCCGGTGAGATCGCCCGCATACACGGGTAGTCTCGGCAGGTCGGCTTGTTCCAGCAGGCGCACTCCGGCTTCGACCACAGCAGGATATGGTTATCCCCGTAAGGGCCGGTCAGGTGCGGGAAGGTTGGGCCGATCAGCGCAACCGTCGGTCTATCCAATGCTACAGAAATGTGCATTGACCCCGTGTCTCCCGATATCAGCACGTCGCAGCGTGAAATGAGAGCCGGCAATTGGCGTAGCGTCGTTTGGCCGACGGCATCAATTAGCGGGACAGTTGTCTGTTGTCTGACGGATTCGGCGAGGGCTCGATCACCTGGACCGCCGATCAGAACTACTGCCGCACCCGGGCCGTCGTGCAGCATCTGCGCCAATCTGGCAAAATACTCCATTGGCCAGCGCCGGTGCGCCCCGGTAGCCCCCAGATTGAGGCCGACCAGCGGCCGATCGGCCAGCGCTGAATTGGCCGCCAGAAACTCCCCGACCCATTGCCGAGCCGCCTCGGCGATCGGTACACGGAACTCTACCGGCTCAGTAGGACAGCCCAGGTATTTGGCCATCAGCAGGAAGCGGTCCACTGCGTGCATATCCTGCTCGGCAGGCACCGACTCATTCATAAGCATGCGGCTGAATTCGCGCTCGTCATCAAATCCCAGGCGCCGGGGCGCTCCCGATAGGTAGCAGAGCACCGAGCTTTTCAGCAGCCCTTGAGTGTCCACAGTAATATCGAAGTGTCTGCCGTGCAGCAGCCGTCGCGCCCGGCGCAGCTCGCCGATGAGCGGCAGGACTTTGCGGGCACTGTACCGGCGCACCGGGATGATCTCGTCCAGGCATTCGTGCCCCTCGAGTATCTGCGAGAAGCGATGGTCCACCAGCCAGGCGATATATGCGTCAGGAAAACCCCGGCGCAGCGCGACCAGCGTCGGCATCGTGTTAATGATGTCGCCGAGCGAACTGCGCCTGACCAGCAAGATGCGTTGCAGTGACTGGGATTGATCTTCTGATAAGGTTGGCATAAAGCGCTATTCGATCGCTCTGTTACGGGTATTGAGAGCTAGAATATCCGGCAGATCCTGTGCAAAAGCGCGCAGCGCCCGGCCGCGGTGGCTCACTTGGTTCTTCTCCTGCGCGCTCATTTCGGCGAAGGTCTTTTGAGCCGGCGAGTACCAGAAGACCGGGTCATAGCCGAAGCCCGCTGTTCCCTTCGGTTCAGCGGTTATCAAACCGTCAACGCGACCCTCCCACGCCCCCAGCACGCTGCCCTGCGAGTCAGCCAGCACCACGGCGCATAGGAAATAGGCGGCGCGCTGCTCGCCGGTCAGACCGCCCATCCGCTCCAGCAGCCACGCGATGCGATCCGGATCGCTGTCAGCAATGCGGCTGGAGTGTACCCCGGGAGCACCACCCAGCGCTGGTACGACCAGCCCGCTGTCGTCAGCGAGGGCCAGGTAGCCAGTAGCCCGGGCTGCGCTGGTAGCCTTCTCCGCGGCATTACCGGCAAAGTCGTCGTGCGATTCGTTGAGCTGTGGCGGGGCAGGCAGGTCGCTCAACGCGATCACCTGCACCGGGGCCGCGCTCAGCAGTTCGCGGATTTCCCGGACCTTGCCGGGGTTCTCCGAGGCGACCACCAAGACCCGTCGCGGCGGCGTCATTCTGGGCGGCTCCTGGCTGTCCAGTGGCTACTATGGTCGTTTCGCTGCTGTAGTCCGTCGGGCATACGAAGCGTTGTCTCCAATCCGCCGTTATTCGCTTAACTCCTCCAACTCGCCCCTTAGCTCTTCCAGGCGCTTTCTCGCATGCTGTGCATGCTCATCGTCTTCCTCCCATGAAGGAGCCTCGTCCAGGCGCTTTTGGTAATGATAGATCGCCTTGTCTTTCTCGCCCATGTTGTCATAAGCAAAGGCAAGGTTCCAATGAGCCCAGTAATAATCTGGATTGAGTTCGAGGGCCTTGTTCACATACTCTATCGCAACCTCAGGTTTGCCGAGCCGGGTATGAACGGCACCGTACCTATTATAGGCAGAGGCAAGCTCCCCATACCGCAGTTCTTCAACTTTCGCGGCCTCGTTTGCCGCTGTCTGTTGGTCACCGCTCCTCAGGGCTTCCTGCTTTCGCGTCTCATGCTTCTCAATTGCAGCAAGCACTAGATCTAGTCTCTTCTTGCAGTGCTTCAGGGCAAGTTGATGTTCCCTTTTCTTTTGGTAGACTCTGGAGATACCATAATGGCAGTCTGCCTCACCAATGAGGTCCTGCTTTTCGCGAAAGATGATGACTCCCTTCTCATAGCAGGCAATTGCCTCATCCCAGTGCTCCAGCATTTTGTATGTGCGGGCTAGGTTATACTGGATATTTCCCTTGTTAGGAGCCAAAGTTGCCGCCTGTTTTAAATGGTAAAGCCCCTTCTCAAGCTCTCCTCGGTCTCCGTAGGCACGTCCCAGGACATGGTGAGCCGAGCCTCTGAGGAGGTCGTTCCCGGCCCGGCAAAGCTGGATCGCCTTCTTACACTCTTCGATGGCTCTATTGGTCCTACCCGACACATGATAGCTCCAACCCAGGTCGCAATGTACCAGGGCCCAATTGGGCCGCAGTACCAACGCCTCCTTGTATTCGGCAATAGCCCTGGGATACTGGTAGCTCTCGTGGTAAGCATTGCCTAACCAGCGGCGAACGTGCGGATCGGACGGGTAGCACTGCACCGCCTGGCGGAGCTGATCCACGGCCTCGTCGTAGTCCTCGTTCCCCTCGTACGCTATGCCGAGGTAGTAATGCAGGTAGGGTCGTTCAGCATCCAGTTTCTCGGCCTTCTTCAACTGGGCAATGGCTTCACCATATTCTTCCTGGCAGCCTAAAGCCCGAGCCAGGACAACATAGGCATCTGCAAGATCGCTATCAATATCCACCGCCTTCTGGCAAGCGGCAGCGGCCTCTTCATACTCACCCCGGTAATAGTGCATCACCCCTTGACCGAAGCACTCATAGGCGGGGATAGATTGTGTAGGCTTGTACTCTATCCTTTCCAGCCTAGCAGAGTCGGTGGTGACATCCAGAGTGTCGGCCACCCATCGGACAAGCTCGGCCTGGAAGTCGAATATATTGGCGTACTCACGCACGCCCGCACGCTCGCTGTGGATATTGCCCGTGGCGACCTCAACGATTTGGGCGGTCACTCGTATCTCGTCGCCCGACTTGGCACAGTTGCCCATGAGCACGTAATCAGCATAGACTGCCTCTCCGGCCTCCTGAGCCGCAGCCAGGCTAGTTATGTCACCGAGCGTGAGCTCAGATTGTTCATTGGCAAGCTCTTCGCGAATCTCTTCGGGTCGGGCAATCACCAGTTCTTCGAAGTTGGCAAGTCGGCTGACCGTGCCATACGCGAAACCGTAGCCTAACCACTCGTAATCTACCTCTGGTGACTCGTTCACAAATGGAACAACCGCCACTGTCGCCTTGGGAGCTACGGCGGCAGCCAGTGGCTCTTGGCGTTTCGCAGCCTGCGACAGAAACAGCTCTTGTGCTACGGAAGGCCACGCATATAGGGCAAACAAGCCCGCAGCTAGTGCCAGCAGTATCCATATCCCCACTGCCACCACCACGAGGGCAGTTATCCATCGGTGTGAGTCTGTCTTCTTGCTAAGCTCAGACATTTCGCTCCACCCCCTTCGCCCAACGTGCTCCTTACTGCGAGTATGCTCCTCCGCACATAATCCGAGATTTCCCAGATACGTTCTTGCTGACGGGAAAATCCCTTGGGCCTTATGTGCCTATTTGGTCAGATCTGCCAGCGCTTCTTCTTGCTTGGCGAATATCGCCGTCAACCCTTGGCGGCCCAGAGCCAACATCTGGTCCATTTGCTTGACTGAAAAGGGCGCGCCCTCGGCTGTTGCCTGGACCTCCACTACGTAGCCGCTGGCGGTCATCACCAGGTTCATATCTACAGCCGCCCGGCTGTCCTCCTCGTAGCACAGATCGAGCAGCAGCTCGCCAGAGACCAGCCCCAGCGAAATGGCAGCCACCTGGTCGCGCAGCGGCCAGCTCTTCAGCAACTTTTTCTCGCGCAGGTAGCCGCATGCTTCGGCGAGGGCAACATAGGCGCCGGTAATGGCAGCGGTACGGGTGCCCCCATCGGCCTGAAGCACGTCGCAGTCGAGCTGGATGGCCCGCTGGCCGAGCCGATGTAAGTCTACCACCGCACGCAGGCACCGCCCGATGAGCCGGCTGATCTCCTGGCTGCGCCCGCTGCGCTGGCCACGCGTAGCTTCACGCGGCGAGCGTTCGGTGGTCGCGCGGGGTAGCATCCCGTACTCGGCAGTTACCCAGCCCTGGTGGCTGTCTACCAGCCAAGCGGGCACGCGGTCATCTACCGTCGCAGTGCAGTGGACTACGGTATCGCCCATCTCGATGAGACAGGACCCCTCGGCATACTTGCTAATGCTCCGACTGATGGATAGGTCGCGCAGATCTTCGTTGTCACGACCATCTATGCGCAGCAAGATTCATTCGCCTCCGTTCGTACTGTCGTCGAGCAACTGTACATCGCCACTGGCTGGCTCTTGTGCATCTGGCTGCGGTTTGCCCTGCCCCTCGTAGTACTGGCGCAGCCCCCGGACGATCGCCTGGGCGGCGGCGGCCCGCACCTCAGGTTGGGCCAGCAGCTTCTCTTCGTCACGATGGTTAAGGTACATCAGCTCTATCAGGACCGAGGGGATTTCAGTCTCGCGGATGACCACGAAGCGGGCCCGCCGCACGCCGTTATCTTTGCGGCCGAGCGCTCTGAGAAGCTCCTGGTGAATGATCACTGCCAGCATCTTGCTCTGCGGTGTGTAGTAGTATGTCTCGGTGCCCCAGTTGGTGTCGCGCTGGGGCATCGCGTTACAGTGGATGCTGACGAAGGCATCAACGCCGACCTGCTGGCCGAGCCTCGGGCGGTCGAACAGATCAACAGCCACGTCGCCATCGCGGGTCAGCATCGCCAGGCAGTCTTCAGCTATCAGCTTGTGGACGACCTGCGTAGCCACGTCCAGATTGATCTCCTTCTCCACTAGATTCTGGCCGCGAGCGCCGGTATCCTCGCCGCCATGTCCCGGGTCAATCATTATAAGCTGATCACAAAGCTGCGCCTTGCTGAAGGTCAACTTCACTTCGGAACCCCTGCCAGTTGTCCGTGTGCAGAGCTCAAAGCCGATCAACTGGTTGAGGTAAATGTCAACCTTCACGCCGTCGTCGGTCGGTATCGCTTCGAGGGCCCTGACAATTCCCCCGGATGCTCGCTGCCGGAGCAGCTTCCCGCCAGTCTGGGCGTCTTTGAGCTTCACGCGGACACGCCACGGCTGGCTGAGCACATCGTAGTCCAGCTCCACCGGTAGAGACAGGGCAAGCTCCACGACGGTGGCATCATCGGCCCGCTGGTGTATCTGTGTGCTTGCCAGTTCAGGAAATCGGACGGGCAACTCCGGCTCATCTCCGTCGAATCGCCCGACGATCAGTGAGCCGCCCCGACCGTCGGCCCGCGGCAGCCAGACGACCTCTTGCTCCGCTTGCAGGTCAAGGACGTAGCGGGCGATCGCCGGCCGGCTGGCAAACTGCCCCCAGCGCAGCCGCCAGATACCGTTCTGGCCGATATAGCGCTTACCCGCGACCGAATGCGGCGCTGCACCGGATATGTCCAGGAAAGCCCGGTGGGGCTCATCGAGGTATTTGACCTCGCCGGTAACGAGGCCCGTCGTCTTAAGCTCCACTGCCAGGCCCTTCTCATCCGCCCGCACTATCGGCTCGGCCATCGGCACTGTCACGTAAAAGTGGGTCAACTCCTCGTTCGACGAGAGCTTGCCGTCTAAGGCCTCAATGATCTGCGCAAGCGGCGCAACTAGCATGCCGTCAACTACCGTCATCGGTGCGGGTAGAGGTACGAGTTGGCCGTCTCGCCTAAACATGATATGGCCGGCCTCGAACCGAAACTCGCGGCCTTCGGCAGTAGTTGCGACCAGTAAATCGATCTCAGGCTGCCAGTTCACGTCTGCTCCCAGGCAGCGCACTACGGCATCTACCGGCCCCCACAGCAGACCGTTTTGCACGCAAGATGCTGGCTCGCCGCTTATCTTGTGAGCGGCCACCTGCAAGTAAACGCTTTGCACAGCGTCACCGTAAGCGGCCAGAGGGAAAACGCTGATGACCACTGCTACGAGTAGAATGTATCTGGGCTGCATCGTTTCGGCATGCCTCGCACCGGCTATTTCCTGGATTATAAGGGGTTTAGTGGCCTGGAGGCAAGGGCGGAGGCGTTCGGAGGGATTGCAGGTTCGTTCCCCCGGTTGGCATAACGGCGGCCTCGCCGATCGCTTGTGGACAGGCGAGACGCCTGTCCTACCGGGAGGGCTGGTCAGGGCTTCCAGAGGTTGGTGGTGTCGGTCAGCGTTTCGGCAGGCTTGATATGCTTCGCATTGCCCGCGCAGAAGACGAAATTGCTGAATTGGTTGTGGCGGGCGGCCACGTACTGAGACATATTGGCCCAATCAGCGCGCCAGCCGAACGAGTTGGCCTGGCCCAGATCGAAAAACAGGATCGTCTCGGCGGGCTTGTCTATCTGGGTCTCCATCAGCGATGCGCCGGCGTAGCCGCCGACCATCGCCACGTCCAGGTTAATGCCATAGCTGTGTTTGAGCGAGTTAGTGTACGAAGGACCGGCGGTCGGATTCTCGTCGGCAGGGCACAGATAAATAGCAACAGTGCCCAAGTACGGCTGGAGCAGAATGTCCCAGCAGTCCTTCTGCGAGCTGTCTGGAACATCGATCACCGCCGGAGGGAAGTACAGGTCATGGTCCTGGGCATAGAGCTGGGCGGCCCAGCCGATGTGGCGTACATTCGCCAGGCAACTGATACCTTCGGCAGCCTTGGTGGCACGCTCAAACACCGGCAGTAGCATAGCTGCCAGAATCAGGATAATGGCTATTACCACTACTAATTCGACCAGCGTGAAGCCTGAAGGCAGACCCCAGTGCACGGCAACCCTCTCCCCGCCTGATTAGGTGCATATATTGGCGGGCACCGGACCTGTGATAGATATGTATTGGGTCTCTGACGGTCGTGTCAGAGGGCCATAGCCAAATATTGCCTTCAGGGAGCGCTCTCGGGCTGGGCCAGTTCCACCGTTGCGGTAGCCACTCCGCCGTGCCGGGTTACCCCCACGTCAAAGCTCCGAACCTCCCCCGGCTGGAGGTCCTCAAGCAGAATCATATTGTTGCCGCAGATGCTACCCCGGAAGTTGCGCAAGACCACTTGAACCTCTACCGCCTCAACGACGGCCTTCCCGGTATTCTCAACTTTGGCGACTACCTGTACTTTGCTGCGTCCCTCCTCGACGTAGAAGCGCTGGGCAAGCACCTGCACTTGGTCAATGCTCCGGGTGCTCTGTGGGCCTCGGCAGCCCAGGACCCCACCGCAAGCTGCTATGGCCGACAGTAGTATGAGCATGCCTACATGTGCGCGCGGAAAAGGTTGAGCGGTCATTCGCGGCTTGGCCAATCTCTATAAGAACAGTGGTCTGGTGACTACCGTCCGGTGCGGCTCTGGCTGGAGCGTCTGGTCCTGGGGCGACGTACCCCTCGTTGTGGTTCTGGGCGAGGGTATGGTTCCATTTCCGGTCCTGGAACAGCGGGCTGGCGCCGGGAGTACCGCTCCGATTCGGCGCGACGATGAGCGCCGGTGACGACTATCACGCACAGTAGAATGATGATGAGTACCAGGCAGCCGTCGGTCACTGACATCTCGGTGTAGCCGAGCACGTCTTGCCCCAGCCACCGTACCAGGACAATACCGGGGAAGAACAGAGCCAGTCCCAGGATTAGGCCCCAAAATACTCGCATCTATTGTCTCCTTGTGTTGTTGTGCTGCCCCTCGACCGGCGTTGGCTGCCTACCACAATAGCTCTTCCATTGCGCGGCTCAGTGTCAGCGCGGCCAACTGGCTCAGGCGAACGTTGTCCTGGTATAGATCTCGAATGTCGCGCCCGCTACGGGCTAGCACCGAGGCTGTGCGGACCAGGGGACAGCTGGTCAAGGCCGCCACCTGTTCGGCTGCTCGGGCCAGCCGTAGGCCGTCTTTGCCTTGGACTTGCGCGTAGCGTGCTAAGTCGGGCTCAGCGGCAAAAGGCGCTGGAGTGACTATGACGATCAACGCGGCTGACTGCTGCTGGGCGCTTTGTACCAGTTGTTGGAGTTGGCGGCGGAACTCCAGCGTCGGCTGACCCGCCAGGGCGGCATCGGTGCCGTAAGCTATTATTAGCAGGTCCAGCGAGGCGAAGCCTGCCAGCTTGTCTTGCAGTTGCGGCAGATTGTCCAGCCCGGGTTCGCCGGCGACACTGATTACCTCGATGCTTTGATAGTCACCGCGTAGCTTGAGACGATTGACGAACAGTGCGGGCCAGGTGGGATTGTCCTGGCCGTCGACAGCCGCGAAACTGTCGCCCAGTACTGCTACCGTGAGTTGTGAGCTAGCCTCCAGACAATAGCGACGGAACAAGCGCACCGTATCCGGCTTGACCAGCGGCTGCTGCCACCGGGCCAGGGCCATCGTGTCCGGCGGTTCGCTTGTGTTGCCCGCGCTCCCCTCAGGGGTACCGTAGACTTCGACCTCGCGTAGGTACAGGCAGTTGTCGCCATTCGTCCCGCCGGTCCAGGTGTCGTACATTTTGATCTTGACATAACGCCCGCGGCGGGGATGAGTCGGCAACGAATGGACCAGCGGCTGGACCTTGTCCGGCGGGAAGTAGTACTGCCGCAGCGGCTCGAAATCCGTTGCGTTGAGGGAAGAGGAGATGGCGATATGGCGGGTATTGCCGTTGAGGCTGTTGTATACGGCGATCTTGGTTATCTGGAAGATCCCGCCCAGGTCAATGATCACTTCCTTAGGGAACTTGGGCGAGTTGTCAGTGGCGAAGCACCCGGGAGGTTGATCGCTGGATAGGAGACCGTCAACTAGCCCAGTCCACCCGGGGAGTAGCTCGCTGGTGCACAGGTACGGCTTGCCCTGGGCCAGATTCTGTTGCGCAGCACTGCTCAGTGCGGTCAGGACCAACACCAGCACAACCGCGGCAGGCGTCCGCTTGTGGCGGTTCAACATTACGCGCAGCGAAGTTCACCCCCGGACCGGCTAGTGGTGGGCCGGGCTACGGAACGGGACGCAGCTCCAGGCTGATGTCCAGTGACGGAGCCGAGTGGGTCAGTGTGCCCACCGATATCAGATCAACCCCGGTCGCAGCTACTTCGGCCACGTTGCTCAGATCAATGCCGCCAGAGGCCTCGATCAGCGCTTGGTCGCCGATTATCGCCACGGCTTCGTGCATCATTTCGATGCTCATGTTATCGAGCATTATGATGTCAGCGCCAGCGGCCACAGCCTCGCGTACCTGATCGAGGCTGGTCGTCTCTACCTCTATCTTGAACAGGTAATGCACGTTGCTGCGAGCGGAGGCGACAGCCTCAGCGATGCTGCCGGCAAGGCGAATGTGATTGTCCTTGATCAGTATTCCGTCGTACAGGGCGCGGCGGTGGTTCTTGCCGCCCCCCGCCCGGACGGCAGCTCGGTCCAATGCGCGGACCCCCGGGGTGGTCTTGCGTGTGTCCGCAATCTGTGCTTTGGCGTGAGCGGTGGCGTCCACGAACTGGCGGGTGAGTGTGGCGACGCCGCAGAGCCTCTGCAAGAAGTTAAGCGCAGTGCGTTCGGCGGCCAGCAGTGCGCGGGCCGCGCCTTCCACCTCCGCGAGAACCTCGGCGGTCTCAAATCGTTCGCCAGCCTGCTTCAGCGTAGCGAAGTGCACCTTCGGGCTAAGTTGCTGGAAGCATTGACGGGCCACGGCCATGCCCGCCATTATGCCGGCCTGCTTAGCAACAAACTGGCCAGCCGCCTGGACTGAGGGCGAAATCACGGCCTGGCTGGTGGCGTCACCCGGGCCGATGTCCTCGGCCAGTGCTTGGGAGGCCAGGTCACGGATTATGTGAGGTGGAGCCTCAAGGTCATTTACAAGCGACGTCATTTAATTACCTCGATATGGTTGCCCTCGCCCAGCACCACTACCTTCATCTGGCTGGCACGGGCCTCTTCATCGTCCATTGCACAGTACGACATTATGTGAACCACGTCACCTACCGCGCCCAGCCGTGCGCAGGGCCCGTACAAGCGGATTACGCCACTGCCCGCCGGCTCGGCGATGATGTAGGTCTCGAAGCGCTCGCCGTTGTCACGGTTGACTACGAGGACCCACTCATCAGCGAGAAGGTCTGCAGCCTCTAGAATTTCGCTGTCAATGCCGATACTTCCTTCGTAGTACAGCTCGGTATCGGTGATTGTGGCCTTCTGTATTTTGGCCTTAGCGATCAACCTAAGCATTACCACTGCCTTCTTCAACTCTAATGTTGTCAATCAATCGAGTATTGCCCAGATACGCAGCCGCAGCAACAACCATAGGCAGTCCGGCCTCGCCCCGCGCTGCCAGGCTATTCGGGTGGACAGCCTCCACATATTCTACATCAAACAGTGCTTCGCCTTCCAGTGCTTCTCGGACTGCTTGCTCTACTTCCGTGCCGGAACCGCCTTGTTGGGCCAGTCCGGCGCCACTCTGAAGCGCCTGGTAGAGGCGGGGGGCTACTGCCCGCTGCTCGGTGCTGAGGTACTGATTCCGGGTGCTGACCGCCAGCCCGTCAGACTCGCGTACGGTCGGCAGCCCAATGATCTCCACCGGCATGTTCAGGTCTGCGGCCAACCGCTTTATGACGACAAGCTGCTGGTAATCCTTCTCGCCGAAGTAGGCTCGGTCGGGCTGGACGATATTCAGCAGCTTGGCCACCACTGTCGTCACGCCCGGGAAATGACCCGGCCGGGACCGCCCGCACAGGCCCTCGGCTAGGCCGGTGACGCTGACACTGGTCGCAAAACCCTCTGGATAAATCTCCTGGGGCGGCGGCGCGAATATCAGGTCAACGCCCGCCTTTTCAGCCAGTTCCACGTCGCGCTCCAGGGCCCGGGGATAGAGCTCGTAGTCCTCAGCGGGACCGAACTGGGTGGGGTTGACGAAGATGCTGATGACCACGAAGTCATCGCGCCGGCGGGCAGCTTCGATCAGCGCGAGGTGCGCTGCGTGCAGCGCGCCCATTGTCGGCACCAGCCCGACAGTCTGGCCCTGCGCCCGAGCCGTAGATAGACTCGCTCTTGCCTCGAGAACTGTTGTGACTACATCCATCGCAATTCACCAGCGCTTGCATTTCGCCGGGGTCGTGATTCTGCTGCGGCATTCGTCGGGACTAATTATACTTCGCGTGGTCGGGCGTGGCAATATGCGCTTGCAGGACGGTTTGGTCCAGCCTCAGAACCCGGAGTAGTGCTGGACGTAGAAGTTTACGACGATGATGCCGACGATGATGCCGACGAAGATTACGCCGAGGGGCAGAGCCATTACCGCCATGCGATGGATAGAGGTCTCGGCGGAAGCCTCGAAATGTTCGGCGACGCGCTCCATTGTCTTGTCCAGCTCCCCCGTCTGCTCGCCAGTCCGCAGCATACGCATAGCCATATCATCAATGTCGGGCGCCTTCCCCAGCGCGTCGGAAAGCTTATAACCTTGCTGGACCAGCGGCACGGCGTCCTGGAAACGTCGCTCCAGAATGGCATTGCCGGTCACTGCGGCGGCCAGGGAAATACCCTGCGCCATCGGTACGCCTGCCGAATAGGTGTACGACAAAGCGCGGGCGAACCTGGCCAGCGCGAGTCGGCGCACCACTGGGCCGATTAGGGGGATGTGCAGCTTCAACGAATCGAGGCCCTCCCGCGACTGCTGGGTTTTGCCCAACGAGCGGTAGACCAGGTAAACGAGGCCGCCCGGAATTCCCAGGATTAATCCCCACTTCGCCAGAGTCTTGAGGAACAGCCACAGGCCGGACCAGATAGAGCCCATGATAGCTTGAATCAGTGCGGGTATGGCCAAGGGAATCAGTATGCAAGCGACCAGGAGAACCTTGGGATAAAAGGTCTCCCGCATAATCATCTGGCGCAGGCTATACTCGCGTTCGAGGTAACCGGCCACCTGGTCGAAGGATTCGTCCAGCCGGCCGGTCTGCTCGCCCATGGCGATGACTGCCGTAGTCAGCTCGGAGAACTCGTCAGGATACTCGGCCAGCACTTCGGAGAACCGGTGCCCCTTGTCAACGTGCTCGGCTCCGTGTAGGACTGCCTCACGCAGTCGGGGATAAGCGGCCCGGCCCTCCAGGACGTGCAGGGCCTCCCCCAGGGATACACCGGCCTTGAGCATCGTGGCCAGCTCGCGTAACAGCGTCGCTTTCTGTTCCAGCCGGAAGATTGCCAGCATAATTAGGGGGGCATCTCCAACCCGCTCGTCCTACCGCAGGCGCGCCCGGTCACGGGCGATCCTCTCGGCCTCGGCATATTGGGCACGGGTGTTGATGCCCATCACTTCCTCGCAATCCTCAGCGATAACCGCCCCGACAAGTCGGCCCTGGTTGATCAGCACGGGGATGACGTCGGTGAGGTAATATTCGTCTTGTGCGTTGCTGGACGTTATCTGCGGCAGGGCCCCGAACAAGGCGGCCGCCTCGAAGCAGTAGATGCTTGTGTTGATCTCCGTAATCTGCCGGGTCTGCTCGTCGGCATCCTTGTGTTCGACGATCTCACGCACCATGCCTTGCTGGTCGCGGATGACGCGGCCATAGCCAGTGGGGTCACCGCAAGTAGCAGTCAGGATGGTTGCTGCAGCCTGGGTGGTGACATGGTGCCGGGCCAGTTCGACAAAGGTCTGGGCGCGAACCAGAGGGATATCGGCACAGGTTACGATGATATCTCCCTCATAGTCAGCCAGCACTGGTTGGGCACACATCACTGCGTGGCCGGTGCCCTTGCGCTGGGCTTGATAGACGGTCTGCACTTCATGGCCTTCCAGCACTGCTTGCATCTGGTCGGGACCAGCGCCAATGACCACGACCACCGGATCGGCTTGGGCTTGCTTGGCAGCGTCAATGGCGTGAAGGACCAGCGGTTTGCCGCACAGCGGCTGGAGCGCCTTGGGGCGTTTTGACTTCAGCCGGGTACCTTCCCCAGCTGCCAGGATAATGCAGGCTGGTGTTGTCATAAGCAGCTACACGCCCAGCTTGACTGGGCTAGGCTTGTATTCAGAAGTCAGGGGTCAACCGAGCGGGCTGGGCATAGAGTCTGGCGAGGGCAAGAAGCTGCTCAATATAGAAGTCGCCCACTAGTATGCCCCAGCCCGTGCCCTGACGCCAGGCCACCATCGCCAGGTCCCCCCTGGTGTCGAGGTAGAGCCACTGGCCCGCGTGATGTACCTGGGTAAGAGTTGAGACGTCCAGACTGTTGCACGGAATGGTGAAGTGTGAGAAGGCCGCGCCCCGGGTGGTGTAGAGCTCCTGCCGGCCACTGCACCTGTCTGCCCGGATGGCTTGGGAGTGGGCGGGCTGCCATGCCACCTCGGTCATGGCGTCATCAGTGGTGCCGAATCGTCCCAGGCCCGTCATGTCGGGCAGTACACGCGCGGCCGCAATCTTGTGCGCCTGGGCCAGGTGCGACCAGTTCCACGAGGGGGGTGCGAAGGTACGGCGGGCCCCTGCGGCCAGGACTATCAGTAGCACCCCGGCTGCCACCAGCGCGCCCAGCCGCCAGGCGGGCACCGGTCGGGGTCCGATAGGGGCGATCTTCTTCACCACCACGTCCACCTCGTCTAAACCACGGCGCACTGCCTCCCATAAACGCGAGGGCACACTCGCGGGCTGTTGGTCGTGGCACCCGACATAGACCTTCAGCGCATACATCGTCCCGAGCTGGTGGCTGCACGCCTGGCACGTGGTGATATGCTGCGCCAGCGTACGCTGCTCCCTGGCCGGTAGCTCGCCATCAACGAACGCCGACAAAGTCTCGGGTGTGATTGAACAGCGGTCATACATCTTCTCTGACCTCACAGGTAGCGATGCTTCTCAGCATACTCTCGCAGGTGCTTGCTCAGGAGCCGCCGGCCCCGACAGATGCGGCTGCGCACCGTACCCAGGGGGACTTCGAGTACCTCGGCGACTTCTCGATAGCTGAGCCCAAACATATCACAAAGGATAATCGCCCCCCGAAACTCTTCCGGTACTTGCGCCAACGCCTCCTGGACGGGCTCGTCGAGCTGCTGCTCAACAATGATTGCTTCGGGCGTGGGCTCAGCAGACCTATGCCATGGGCGCGGCGGGTGCCCCTCACCTTCTTCGGCTTCCCAAGTTATCGTCTGCGGCTGGCGCGACTGCTTGCGGCACCGGCTAATATGGGTAGTTGTCACTATCTTCAGCATCCATGCGCGGAAGTTAGTGCCCGACTCAAACTGGTCAAAAGAAACGTAGGCCTTGATCAGGGCTTCCTGGGCCAGGTCTTCCGCGTCGGCTATGTTGTTGGTAAGCCGCCGGGCGGCGTTGTAGACATCGCGCTGGTGCTGGCGCGCGAGCCGCTCGAATTCCCGCCTGCGGTAGCCTGCTGATTGTGTGCGGCGCAATATGCCCAACAAGCTTCTCTCCGCCGACGCAGCCCCCCCCAGCGCGCAGCGCTCTTCCTTAGCTAGGAACGCTGCTTGAACACCGGATGGTTCCTGGCCGCGCCCAAATAGTCGTCCTCTGGTTGTTATGACGAAACTGCCACGTAGAGGTTCCCCAAGTGGCGTTAGTCCGTTGCCCAGCGCTTGATCAGCGTCCGGAACGGTTCGCGTACGCGGCGGAAAAGCCGCTCACCCAGGCTGCGCCGCGCCAGGAACTCCCGCTCCTGAGCCGTGAGCTGCTCGGGCGCAATTTCGCGCTTGAGTTTGTACACGCCGCGCCAGTCGTCTTCGCACAAAGCCGAGAATAGCAGCACCGCCAGGGGATTGGAACCGGTCATGATGGCGCTAGTGAAGTCTAGTATCACCGGCTCGGCATTCTCGTCGATGAGGATGTTGTCCAGCTTGTGTAGGTCGCCGTGGGCAATACCCCGGCGGTGGAGATTATCGACAATCTCAGCGAGCAGCTCGAAGAAACCCGGCGGAACCGCGTCTGGTGCTACCTCCGTAACCCGTTGGGCGGGCATGTGCTGGAGGATCAGGGCGTACGCGTCGAGGGTCCCGTAGTAGTGGGGTACGCCGCGGAGACCGTCCAGGCACTCGTAAGCTGCCTTCTCGCGGAGCACTAGAAAGCGACCGAGTAAACGCCCGAACAGCGACTTGCCGCTTCGGTAGTCTTTTACCACCAAGTCGCTACCATCCAGCGATACAGACTTGACCTCTGGCCGGGCGTCCCGACCCGCCCGGACTACCTCGGTGGTGTAATCGGACAGATTCTGGCGGTTCAGTCCCTGTATGCTCATTGTTCCGGAGTGACTGGCTCACCTTGCTTCGGGTGGTTAGGGGCCAGCGGCCCCTCGGGCTGCCGACCGCTGGCTCGAGGTAAAACGCTCCAGGCATCTACTGGCTTTGAATTAGGCTTCGCAGGTACGCTAAGTCAGCGGCGAGGGCTTCCCGTTTGCTGTCACCTTCAGCCCAGGAAAACTCTACGGCGATGCAGCCGTTGTATCCGGCCGCTTTGAGCTCTCCTACCAGCGGCGCATAGTCTATTGCACCACCGTTAAGCGCAGCGTGTTCGATCCCGTCCTCGCTCTGGAGCGACGTGTAGTTCTGCGCATGCATGTGGACTACATAGGGTAGGATCATCTGTAACTGCTCAAGTGGTGTATCGGGTTCGTCGTGTGTGGACACATGGTAGTTGAGCCGGAAATACTCGCTGTCCACGTCCTCGACAAGGCGCTTAGCGGTGGGGGCCGTATCGGTCAGCGTGCCTTCGTGCATCTCGGCGGTCAAGGTGATGCCCAGCTTCGCGGCCTGCTCGCAGGCCGCCCGAATTGCTTGAATCGTTGTTTTCCAGACCGCGTCGCTGGCCTGGGCCGATCCCACATCCGACGCCCACACCCGTACTAGTGGTGTTCCCAGACACCGGGCCGTGTGTAGAGTGTCGTGCAGTTCGATCTTGCCCTCTAGGCGTTCGTTGGTCGCTCCGAAACACAAGTAAGAGCCCAGCACAGGTGTGGCCAGGCCTCGTTCCTTGGTCATCCTGCGCACCGCCTGGACTCGGTTCTCGTCGAACTGCTCCGAGATGTGCGGCTCACGCCCCCATACCTCCACCCCGTCGAAGCCCAGGTCGGCTGCCACATCCAATACATAGTCTAGCAGCCGGTCACGATAGGCTATTGTACACAGGATCACCTTAATATCGCTGTCTTGCCCCGAAGCCATTGGCCGTACACACCCTCTGTGTCCGATGAGGGACTTGGTAGGTTGCTTACTGTTGTGGTATCTCCACCGGCTCGCCGCGCTCGACTGACTCGTGAACTGCCGCCACAATCTCGATATTGTGCAGCGCTTCTTCCATAGAAACCAGCGGCTGGTCACCGGTAACCATACAGCGGGCGAAGTGCCGGATGCTCTCGAGGGCGAACCCTCGGGGCACGCCGTGGGAGTCCACGACGACCAGCGGATTAGGCCAGTCGGCTGCCTCGTGAGTGTATTTCTGTGAACTCAAGTTGTGACTACAATCGGCGTACATCGTACCCTCAGAGCCCACCAGTTCTACCTGGAAGTCAATAACTGCAGGCATAGCATCCCCCAAAATCCAGCAGTTGTCAAGGTGGACTACCGCACCGTTCTTGAATTCGAGAATGCTATGGAAGAAATCCGGTGTATTCAGTCCCATCTCCGCTAAAACGCCGCTGCGCGCTACTGCATAGACCTGGACGACCTTGTCCTGCAGTAGCCAGCAGGCCAGGTCGCTGACATGTGACCCCAGCCACCACGCCACCGTGGTTTGCCCGCCCCAACTGAGCAGTTCGGTCGGTACCCACAGGCGATTGCTAAGCCGCAAGGAGGCCATCTTTACTTCGCCTAGTTCGCCCGCATCAATTGCTTCTTTCATTGAAATGATGGTCGGGTTCCAGCGATTGTGGAAGTCGAGCATCAAGGTGACGCCGGCCTCACGCACCGCATCAGCGATGTCCAAGGCTTCCTCCAGGCTGGTCGCCATCGGCTTTTCCAGCAGGATGTGCTTGCCGGCCTGGGCTGCGGCTACGGCGATATCGTGATGTAGGAAATCCGGCGTGACCACCGATACCGCGTCAATATCATCTCGCGCCAGCAACTCTTCGTAGTGGGTGGTCGCAAATGCTACCCCATATTCCTCAGTACGCTCGCCCAACAACTCTTCGTTGACGTCGCATACCCCCGCGACATACACTCCGGGCTCATCGGCATAAGTTTTCAGGTGCCACTCGCCCCAGGTCCCCAGTCCGATGACGCCGACGCCAACTTCTTGCTGTGCCATGCTACTCGCCTCCCGTGCAATTATTGTTGGCCAGGTCGTGGCGCTGGACAACCACATCACAGTAGCGATTATAAAGGCTCGCTTGCCGCCTTGTCAACGGGGTTCAGGCTCTGCAAGCCAGCGAAGGCTGGATACGTCGCCCCAAGATGATAGAGTGTGCAGTCAGCTGGTACGCTGGCTTATTGCTGATGCGTGGAACTGTGCCGGGTCAGTTGGCCGCTGAGCGAAGGGCACTTCAGCTCTTTGTGGAGTGACTCCATTACTTCTTTTCTCGACGCCGCAGGCAGGATATTGCGCTGCAAAGGCGAACACAGGTTGCTGAGGCAATTATTGATCTCGGGCGAGATCGTTGGGGAAAGGCGGTCGGACGGTGGCGAATGACGAAGAGCGGGGAAAGCAGCCTGAGCAAAGCACGGATGCGGGCGAGCTGGAGATTGAACTCCACGGCGAACCCGAGCCTGCGTCTGGGGCAGACGGCGATGACGTACTGGAGGTAACGGCTGAGGAGTTGGCCGAGCTTCCCGAAGCTGCGCAATTGCCCGCGGTCTCTGCACTGGATGCGCTGGTCGCGGACGGCACGGCCAACTGGGTGGACATCCCGGCAATATGCAGTCAGACCGACCGTGGGTTCATTGCCCGCTTTGAAGAAGTCAAGCCCGGGCGGTATGAGTACATCGGGGCTCAGCCAGTGACCGGCACCGAAGATAAGTCGCAGATGACGGGCGGCTACCGCGACGTCAAAGGCGAATTCCACCTGACCGACTATCCGGGATGCCCGGTGTGCGGCTCGCCCGGCCTGGCTGTCTGCAGCGATTGCCAGACCGTCAGTTGTGGGGGCTCCGCCCGCAAGACCAAGCGCGGATGGGTGACCACCTGCCCGCACTGCCACCAGGACGGCGAGCTGATTCCGGGCGGCCCGGCCACGCAGGTACGGGCCGAGGGTGACATGAAGAAGAAAAAATGGTAGACTCTCGGGCTGGTTCGACCAGCGCGCGACATTCCCGCGATACATTAGAAGGTATCGCCTACCGGTCGGCGAACTCCCTAAGCCGACTGGCCACAGAATCAGGAGGTGAGATAAGATGCCGATTCCAGTAGTAGACGCTGATCTTTGTACCGGGTGTGAGTTGTGCGTTGACATTGCCCCCGGTACCTTCGGGATGAATGACGAGGGGGTTTCTATGGTCGTGAATCCCGAGGGTGACGACGAAGAGACGATTCAGGAAGCCATTGACACTTGTCCTGTAGAAGCCATTGCCTGGGCAGAGTAGCTGTCTCGGACAATTGCGGCAATTTCGTGGTAAGCGGGAGCGAGCAGCCATACTACTTGGCTGCTCGCTTGGTACTTGCTGCGGGCCGGCCTATTCGACGGGAAGCTCTCCGACGCAAACTTGGTAGTGCATATTCACAAGGTTGCGCCCGTCGTCCAAGTACCCCGACAATTGCAGGTCGGCCCCCGCTGCAATCGGCTCGGGCAGGCGCAGGGTGATGTAGCCGGCTGCCGTCCAAGCTTGCTTCTCCACCCACGGTTTCGGCTCCCCGGGAATAGTCACCAGACACTCGACCGGCTCGCTGTGTCCCCAGGCGGGAGCCGTGAACACCCTGGTGATGGTGGCTTGACTCCAGGTTTCAGGCAAGTGCCAAATGAGGTGTCCTGATACCGGATGCGCCGTGTAGTTATAAATAGTGACCCGTAGATTGTGCTCCTGTTCGGGGGCAAGCGCCACAGCTTTGACTAGTTGTGTGCCGGTAACGAAGTCGGCCACGGCGAAGACCTTCAGTAATACTGGCTCTTCCAGATTTGACAGGAGCACGGCGGTGTTGTGCAGGCCGGTTGCCGACCGATATGCACCCTTGTGGTGATGATTGCCCGCCTGTTCGAGCTGGTACTCGGCTCGATCCGCCGACTGCTGGGCCAGAGGATAGGTCAGATCATTGGCACTGATGCGAGCTTTCAGTTCGTCGAGGCGCCAGCGCAGGTCATCAATGAACCGGGCCTTGGTGTTGTAGACCTCCCAGACCTGGTCCCGCGCGTCGGCAACGCGGCCCAGCCACTCGCTGACCGACTCCAGCCGATATACCACGTGATGAGTCGGTCCGTGGATATAGCCGGCGTCCGTGCAGTTGCGCACGGTGCGGTAGAGCTGTCCGTGTGTGACCATCTGGGGTATGCCCAGGGCCTGAGGGCCCAAGCGCGGGCGCCGGTCGCACACATCGGTGGCCCAGTCAATGGCCCGCCGAAAATGGCGGGGCCACTCCGCCCATGCCCATGCCCCATCGCGTTCCAGCGTGCTGATGTAACCAAACGCCCGGTCGGTCTCGAAGCCCTGGTGGGTAGTCAGATATAGTTCCGCCTGGTTGCGGATAGCCTCGGCCAGGTAGCGATAGTGGACGCCGTAGATGAACAGCGGCTTGGCGGTGAGCACCACCGCAGCAGTCCCGTCGCGATCCGGCATCGGGAACATCTTACCCATCTCGTCGAAGGAGTGAGCGTCGGAGGCCAGGTCAATATCCATCGTCGCGCCTAGGTCAGCCCAGCAGACTACTACTGGTCGTCCGCCCTTGAGCAGCAGGCTGGCCTCTACGCCCTCGCCGAGGGCCAGGGGCCCAACATAAGTAGCATTGGATAGCAACCAGCGGGCCACAGCAAAGGCTACGTACTTGGCGTTGGGCACAAGCTGATCGCCCTTCTGCCACATCAGCGCCGAAGAATTCGGGTCAGCTGCGCCGACAATCCGCCCGCCGTGAAACGTGCAGAATATCTGCTCTTGCCACTGCTTGAGCGTGGTATAGAGCCTGATCATTGACTGGGCTTCGCTCAGGCCTGCTGGTGGGGAGGGGTACGTTTCGGTGTGGCTGGCCGGGCGGTAGATGCCGTAGCCGTTACCGATCTGTGGGCAGCCAGTGTAATAGATCTCCAAGGTACTGCTGATGTCCGACCCCCCGGGATGAAAGGCTAGCTCGTCGAAATAGTACTTGCCGTTAGCGTGGTAGGTCTGGCCCAGCTCCGTCCAGTGGCCGCACGAGCCGCCGTACAATATTCGGTTGCGCGGATTGCTGGTCTTGAGCGTGCAATAGGCAATACGCAGCAGGTCCATATACCTGCCCCAGTAGCCGTAGTAGAAGTTCTGATCTACCTCGTTCCAGATCTCCCAGCGGTTGACCAGCGGCAGGTCCTCTGATGCCAGCGCTTCGGAGCGGGGGATTATCTCCTCGGACGGCCAGTGCACGGTCTGAGAGCCGAGGTAGCTAGCCATTTGCTGTACAAATCCAGCCCAGTGCGTTGTCTCTGCCGGGGCCCAGGTGTGGCTGGCGATCGCCGCTCGCCCGCTGGCGTTCTCCGGTTTCATGCCGGCCCATGCCGGGGTGTAGCCCAGAATCGGTATCCACTGGATCCCGTACTTCTTGAACAGCTCGGCTCGGGCCTCAGCCTTATCCAGTGAGTACGCCCCCGGCGCTGGCTCAGAATTTGGCCAGTCCATGTCGTCGCGTACCAGGCGCACGCCAGCCTGCGCCAGGGCTTGGGTGACATCCTCGCTGGGGTTGTAGACGTGGAAGCCGAATATCCCGTAGTCGCCGGCCTGGTCATCGGGGCGCGGGATTACACAAAAGGCATCCTGGACCTGTTGCCCGCTGGGAAAGTCCAGGGTAATGTAGTAAATGCCGGTGGGCATACGGAAGGGTACCGAGAGCTTGCGCGGCTCGTCCTCACCGACCTCCAGCGTCTCCGCGATGCGCCGGCGTCCCTCATAGTCATAAATCACATATGTTGCCTGCTGGACCGGCCCGTTCACTGTAACGATGAGATAGATTGACTCCCCGTGGAAAAACGCACGGGCCGGGCGTGGTGCAGTGATCTGGCAGGTAAACTCCTCTGCCGCAGTGCTCCGGACGGTACACCAGGTTATCGTGACGGCGGCCAGTGCTATCAATACGCCTCTGACGGTCTGCCTGAGCCCCTGCCTGGGCCTCATCTGCTCTTAACCCTCCGCTGGCTGTGATATCTGCCGTCTCTTAGTCTATTTCGGGATATCACAGCCGTATCTTGAGAGTCTGTATGGGCTGGCCACAATGATTCCTGATCTTTGCGGCAGCAGGTAAGGAGGATTACCACGTACCCGTGCGGAATTCTCAATACGGCAGGCGGTGTGTCCCTCAATGTTGGAGAGTGCAGAAGCGCGGGTAAGAGGGAAATTAACAAGCCGATGACGAAGCAAGTCTGTCTTCTCGGGGGTTGGGCAAGAGGCCTGAGTTCCTTGACGTAGTTGCCAGCCTGTGATACTATTTTTGGTGAAAATAATCCGGTGAACTCGTATTTCTACGCTCTTGGAGCGCATCCGAGAAAAGCGAGGTCAAGGCGGCAATGCTAGACGTCAAGGGTTTGGCGAGACTTGTGGGGGGAGGTGCCGAAGAGGGCGCAAAGATCCAGAGGCAAATGACCCTGCCTTGGGGAGACGCCTTTCGGATCAGCCTTCGCAATGTCACTATACGGCTGGGTCGAGCTTTCATCACGGCCTCGGGCATTGTCCTGGGCATTGCCTTCCTCAGTTCGGTATGGACCGGTGCGGTAATTCAGGAAGGCCTGGAACGCAGCGAGCGAGCGCACCTCGAGGAGCTGGCTCAGGCCACGGCTGTTGGGGGAGCCGACGAGAAGAGTACCCAAGATCTGATCGCCGCCGCCGAGCAGGCAAGGAAGTCTCGGGCGAGCCGGCAGGCGTGGCTGGTGGTGATGTCACTGTTGGTATGCGGTGTGGGGATCACCAATGCGATGCTGATGTCGGTCACCGAGCGGTTCCAGGAGATCGGCACAATGAAATGCCTTGGCGCGCTGGACAACTTCATCGTCCGTCTCTTCCTTATCGAAGCAGCCTTGCTGGGCGTGCTCGGTTCCCTGCTGGGAGCGCTCCTCGGTCATATGGCCATGCTCGGCATCTTTGCTATCCGCGAGCGCACCTTTTCGGTCGCCGCCAAGATGGACTGGAGCCAGATGCTGTTCTACTTGGTGATTGCCGTACTGATCGGCACGGTGCTTTCGTTGATTGCTGCGATCGCGCCGGCGATTCGGGCTGCACGGATGCGACCGGCCGTCGCCTTGCAGAGCGAGATATAGGGCTAAAGGTTGGCGGGAAGTTCGTTGTGTGCTGCACTGAATGTTGGACCTACTTGGGAGACAAGGAGACCGATATGGCCAAAGTCAAGTGCCCGGAATGTGGCGAAGAGATCGAAACAACCGGAATTATCACTGTCTGCCCCGGGTGCAATGCCGATATGCGTCACGTCATGGAGGAGGTCGGACACGAACGTGCTGAGCGAATGAAGACGATCGCTCGTGACGATTCGGTCACTACCCACGAGTTCATCGTTCGCACCCGCGACCTGCGCAAGATATATGTTATGGGTGAGGTCGAAGTTCCGGCCTTGCGGGATGTTGATCTGGACGTACGGCGAGGCGAGTACCTCTCCATTATGGGGCCGTCGGGTTCGGGCAAGAGTACTTTGTTCAACATGATTGGCGGCCTGGATAAGCCCACCGGGGGGCGCTGCTTCATCGAAGAGGTAGACATGGCGCAACTTGATGCCTTCGAACTCGCCTGGCTGCGGTGTCGAAAGATCGGCTACATCTTCCAGACCTTTAACCTCATTCCGGTTATGACGGCGCTGGAGAACGTTACTCTGCCGATGATCTTTGCCGGTATGGGCACCGATGAAATGATGGACCGGGGTCGCGAACTGCTGGAGTTGGTGGGCTTGGACGATCGGCTCGATCATAAACCCTATGAACTGTCCGGTGGCCAGCAGCAGCGCGTGGCCGTTGCCCGGGCGCTGGCCAACGCCCCCGCCATCATCTTGGCTGACGAGCCCACCGGTAACCTCGATCTGCAAACCGGCAAAGAGATCATTGACTTACTTAAGGAGCTTAATCAGGAAAGTGGCGTGACCGTCATTTCGGCCACCCACGACCTCAAGATGATTGACGTCTCTGACCGCATTGTGCATATCCGCGACGGGGAGGTCGAGCGGATCGAGCACCGGGCTGACCTTAAGCTTGAGATCGGTACTCTGGGCTCGGAAATCGAAGACGCGGAATAGAGATCAGCCCCATCGAACCCAGTTGAAGCACAATCAATCTTGACAATACTGCATCAGGTGGTGAATACGGGGTGACTATGGCACATCGTGGATGTTTCCTCTTGCGGGCCGCGTTGATCGGTTTCCTGGTCGTGCTCGCGGGTGTTGTGGCGGCGCAAGTGGATGAGCCCGTACTGACCTCCGAAACCGATTACGAGTCGGTAGCAGCAGGCGTTTCGCAACAGGAGATTGCCCAGGTTGTCCGCGAGCTAGCTGCCGTGGACAGCCGGGTGACCGGCTATCCTGGCTGTGAAGTAGCTGCGAAGATGGTCGAAGACAGATTCCGCGGCCTGGGCCTGGACGATGTGGCTGTCGAAGAGTTTCCGGTCCTGGTGCCCTGGGTCAAGCGCGATCAGCGCGGCCGGGTTGCCAGTCTGAGCGCCGCCGGCGGCCGGGAGTGGGAGATACTCCCGATCTGGCCCAACCTCGTTCGCTGTCCCAAGACCCCTCCTAAGGGCATCAGCGGCAGGCTTATCTACGCCAAGGATGGCAAGCTGCGTGCATTTAACGGCCTAGAAGTGACCGACAGCGTGGTCCTGCTTGACTTCAACTGCGGTGGGTCCTGGTTCAATGCGCCCCTGCTGGGCGCGCAGGCCGTCCTGTTTATTGAGCCGGATACTACCCTGCGGGGTGAAGCCGAGGAGAAGTTCTTGTCCATGCCCGTGGATATCCCCCGTTTCTGGGTGCCCAAAGAGACTGCCGACTCTCTCCTAGCTTTGCTGGCCGTTAATCCCGACACCGAGGTGACCGTCAAGTGTGACATGTTTTGGCGGGAGGTCGTCGGCAAGAACATTACAGGTCGCATCAAAGGCACCGACCCGAACTTGAGCAAGCAGCAGGTCATAATCCAGGCCTATTACGACAGCATTGCCATTACGCCCACCCTGGCACCGGGCGCCGAGAATGCCGTCAGCATCGCTGCCCTCTTCCAGATCATCAAAACTTTCCGGCAGCACCCGCCCAAGCGCACCATTGTCTTCTTGGCTACCGCCGGGCATTTTGAGGGACTGGCCGGTACGAAGGCCTTCATCCGCGAGCGCATCCGGGGGGCACGCAGCGACGCGCATGTAAAGAGGATGTTCGAAGTAGTCTCGGAGGCACGCGAAGGAATTGAGAGAGTGACGCGGCGGCTATGGACCGAGCCGGCTGGGCAGTACCGCCTGGAGCGCAAGGCCCGGCCGCTGGATGAGCAACTTCGGGGTCTGCGGGCCTTGCTCTCCAAGGTTAATGACGCCGGTAAGAAGGGGCGCCTGCTCGGCCGCGTGGTCGGCTATGCGCAGCGGACCGACCCCAACGCTGGTAAGCTCGTCGAGTATCAGTTGACGGAGGACGAACTGGCCGAGCGCCAGCGGCTGATCGAGAAGTTTGGCAGCCGCAAGCCCGAGATTGAACAGGAGGCGGGCCAGACCAAGCAAGCCATCGCCGAGGCACGCGGCATTGGCCGCGATGCCACTGATCAGCAGAAGACCGCCGCGCTAGCCGGGGTCAAAGAGGCTCTCAATCGTCTCACCGCCACACTCGATTTCAGTGAAGAGGATATCTATCTGTGGTTTGCTGTTGATCTGTCAAGTCACAACGATACCTTCGGCATCTTCTACAAAGCCTACTACTACAACTACGGTGAAGATGACCAGTGGAAGTTCTCAGATATCGGCAAGAAGGCCCGGGAGTACAGTCAAGTGATCGGCCGGGCCCTGTCGGTTAGTGCCGAAAGCCGTTTCGTAGACGGGATTAACGCGATCAAGGGCAAGGAATGGCACACCTATATGGCCGGGCAGTTGGCCCTGTCCAGTGAGGTTGCCTCGCTGGCCGGTATCCCTGGCCTAGGTCTGGCGACTGTTGACGATTCCCGACCGCTGGTTGACACGCCGATTGACTTGCCCGACCAGGTGGATATCGAGAACCTCGTCGAGCAGACCCGCTTCCTGAGCTGTCTGCTCGCCGATCTGATTTCCATTGAAGAGCCTGATGATCTCTACGAACTGAAGCTGACCGACAACTTCGTGGAGGTTAAGGGACGGCTGGTGGAATTCGACCCGCAGGTGGCCACCTTCCCGGACAAGTCGGTTCCTCACGCCATTGCCTTGGCCCGCCCCCGCTACAAGACCGCGATGGGCGTACGAGATCAGGCTTTCGCCATGACCAATGCTGATGCTGTTGACGAGGCGACCGGTGAGATAACGGAGGTTGGTGGGCGCTATTCGCTTATCGGGCTGCCCAACGTCCGTATGGTGAGCGGTCAGGCTACGATTGAAGGCTATAAGCTCGACGATGATGACGACGAGACCAACTATCAGGGTAGTGGTGTAATTCGTATGGCGCCTGACCAGGGGGTTAACGGCGCCATCAACTTTCCCATTACCTTTTCACTCAACCAGCCGATAAAGCCGAGTACGGTCGTACTCTTCCACTGCAAGCCGATGGCGATTTACGATATGATTGACCAGCGCTTCTTCGAGTTGCTCTCAGAGATCTACGTATACGACACGGCTACCGAAGCGGCACCGACCGAGTACGGATACGCGCTGCCTCTGCCCGCAGTTAAGCTGACTTCTACGTATGAGCCGGTGGCTGTGGTCTTTGCCCAGGCGGGTATGCGGGTCAAGGTCACCATGGCCGCCAGCCTACTTGGCCTGCAGTTCGTCCTGATCAATTCTACTGCTGAGGCACGCGAAGGAATCGGATACCTGGCGGATGATAATCCTTCTTTGTATGCCACGCCCTATCGCGTAGCGCTGGATATGTGGCGCTTGGATGACTTCCGCATTAATCGGCTGGCGGAGCACGGCATCGAGAACGATCGGGTCACCGCGGCCCACCTGCGGGCGCGGGAGCAGCTCGACGCGGCCGCCCAGCATCTCCGCGCCCGCGAGTACGATAAGTTCTTTACCTATGCCCGCTCGGCCTGGAGCAACGAGTCAAGCGCCTATCCCTTGGTGCGCGCCACGGAGAACGACGTAATCAAGGGGATCATCTTCTATCTGGCGCTGCTTCTGCCCTTCTCCTTCTTCGCCGAGCGCCTGCTCCTTGGGGCTCCCAACATCTATGGTCAAATCGCCGGCAACGCAGGCATCTTTCTGGCGATCTTTATTGTCATCGCCTTCGTGCATCCTGCTTTCGCCATCACCTTTACCCCGGCTATCATTCTGCTCGCCTTCATCATCCTGGCTCTGACCGTCGTCGTGGTTAGCATCATCGTCCGGAAGTTCGAGGAGCAGATGAAGACGATTCGCTATCAGCAGACTGGCATCCACAGCGCTGACATGGGCCGGCTGGGGGCCTCCGCGGCGGCCTTCAACCTGGGCATCTCCAATATGCGCCGGCGTAAGACTCGCACTTTGCTGACGGCCGCCACGTTGGTTCTGCTCACATTCACGGTGCTTTCCTTTACCTCGGTGGTGCAGCAAACACGCACCAGCAAGCTGTTGCTGCCCCGATTTGCCGAGTATAACGGTGTCATGATCCGCGATCTGAGTTGGCTTCCGGTGGGCGAGGCCACCTACCGCATCCTCAGCAATGAATTCGGCGCCGAGCATTCGGTGGCGGCCCGCGCCTGGTATTTCTCAGGTGAGCCAGGGCAGCAGTCGTTTGTGGCTATCCGGCGTGGGGACGACAGTTACAATGCCACTGCGATGCTTGGTCTGACCCCTTCGGAGACTCAGATCACTGGCATTGACAGCGCGCTGCTGCCGGGTGGGCGGTGGTTTGAACCGGGCGAGAAAGACGTTTGTATCCTGCCTGAGAGTGTGGCCAGCGCTCTGGAGGTCACGACCGAGCAGGTGGGTAGTGCGTCCGTGAGCATCTTCGGGAAGCAGATGCGGGTCATCGGTATCATTCACTCCGCCCAGTTCGCTGACCTGACCGATCTGGACGGCGAAGCGCTCACCCCAGTTGATTTCATGGTCTCGGACCGGCAGTTCGGGGAGGAGCGCACCGTCACCCGGCGGCCCTCCAAGGCCGAGCAGCGTCGCGAGTATATCCACCTGGCTCCCGATATGATGGTGGTAGTGCCCTACAGCTTCTTGCTCAATGTCGGTGGCACGCTGCGCTCCGTGGCCGTCGGTATTGACGACGCCGACGAGGTCAGCAAGACCCTCGATGAGCTGGTTCAGCGCATTGACCTGAACATCTACGGCGGCGTCAAAGGCCGTACCTACCTATGCAGTGCCTTTGGCAGCACTGGCTTCCAGGGTATGGCTGACCTGATTATACCCATCCTTATCGCCGCGGCCATCGTGCTCAATACCATGCTTGGCTCGGTCTACGAGCGGGTCCGCGAAATCTACATTTACAGTTCGCTGGGTCTGGCTCCGACGCACGTTGCCGCTCTGTTCGTTGCCGAAGCCTGCGTCTACGCTATCCTCGGCGCGATTATCGGGTACCTGATCGGGCAGGTTGCGGCCCGGGTACTGGTGCGGACCGGTCTGGTGCCAGGACTGAATCTCAACTACTCGTCGCTGTCGGCAGTGCTCTCGACGCTCATCATTATGGCGACCGTGCTCGCTTCGGTGATCTATCCGGCTCGCCGTGCTTCGGATATCGCTATGCCCGGCATCGAGCGCCGGTGGGTTATGCCCGAACCCGAAGGCGACAAGATGAACATCAAGCTGCCCTTCACCGTTACTGGTGACCAGGCGCTGGGCGTGAATATGTACCTACACGAATACTTCTCGGCTCACACCGACTACTCCTTGGGCCAGTTCTCGACGGATGATATCCGTCTTTCTCAGCAGGACTACGAGTATGGCATGGGCTACGCGCTGAATGCAATGGTCTGGCTGGCGCCCTACGACCTGGGGGTCTCTGAGCAGCTTATTATTGAGACCGTTCCGACTGAAGACGAGGAGATCTTCGAAATCCAAGCTCAAATCGTCCGGGCTAGCGGTGACGACACATCCTGGCTGCGTGTGACCCGAAACTTCATAAACACTCTCAGAAAGCAATACCTGTTGTGGCGAACATTCCCGGTTGCCCAGAAAGAGGAGTACGGCGTACGGGCCGAAGAGATGCTGGCGGCCACCTCGTCTGGGCTTGAGATGAATGCGTAGTAGCTCGCAGATTGTGAGCGCCAGACGGAACTTGGAGCATCTGCTCGGCGGGCGGTCTTGATAGTCAATGTGCAAGCTCGCATAGTCTCGGAGGTGTCGTGTGGCTCATACAGATCCTGAAATAGAGCTCTACCGTAACTTGATGGATCAGCCTGATGAATACGTGGACGGGTTTGGGACTAAGGCCATTCTGGGGTCGTTGTTCGTCGGGTTTATTATGATGCCTGGTGCTATCTACCTGGGACTGGTAGCTGGCGAGACGCTCGGCCCTGCTGCCGAGTGGACGACCATCATCCTTTTTACCGAACTTGCCCGGCGCTCGTTTGTGACTATGTCGCGCGCCGAGGTCTACATCCTCTTCTATATTGCGGCTTCGCTGGCCTCGATGCAGGGCGGTCTCGCACTAGCCGGTGGCGCCTTTGCTGGCTCGATGTTCAATCAGTATTTCGTACGCTCGCCTGCGGCTAAGGGTATGGGTATTGCCAGTCGCGTGCCCACGTGGGTGGTGCCACCGGGTGACTCTCCGGCGCTGGCCGAGCGGACCTTCTTCCATCCCGACTGGGCGATCCCTATCGTGCTCACGGTAGTCGGACAATTGCTGGGCCGGCTGGTCTGGTTCGGTATGGGCTATACCGTGTTCCGCATCACCTCTGACTACGAGAATCTGCCCTTCCCCTTCGCCGCAATTACCGCCCAAGGCGCTACTGCCTTGGCGGAAGCGACCACCAAGGAGGAAACCTGGCGCTGGCGTACCTTCTCCATCGGTGCGATGATCGGCTTGGTCTTTGGCGCTATTTATCTGGGTATACCCACTGTTACCGGGGTCATAATGACCCAGCCGGTGCAGCTTATTCCGATTCCGTGGGTGGACTTGACCCGGACCACCGAGAGCATCCTGCCCGCTGTCCCGATGGGCTTTATGACTAACCTGGGCAGCGTCATCTATGGCTTCGTTGTGCCCTTCTGGGCTGCTGTGGGCAGCTTCATTGCGGCGCTGGCTATGGCAATCGTCAACCCCATGCTGTACAGGGCGGGCATCCTCCACACATGGCGGCCGGGTATGGATACCATCAACACCCAGTTCTATAATTATATCGACTTCTACTTTAGCATCGGAGTCGGTGTCTCTGTTGCCGTGGCCGTTATCGGCTTCTATGAGATTTACAGGAAATGGCGCTACGATCAGCAGGCCCGGATGCGGGGCGAGGAGACTCGGGGGGGCTGGCAACCGCCGCGCGGGCGGGGCGACTTCCCGCTCTGGGTGCCCATTGGCCTCTACTGTCTGGGTGCGTTGGGCTATGTCGTGCTGTGCGCTATCCTGGTGCCCAAGTTTCCAATTGTCTTCATTCTTGCTTTTGCCTTCCTGATTAGCCCCTTGGAGTCGTACGTTAATGCCCGTCTGATCGGGTTGGTAGGGCAGCACTTTGGTGTCCCCATGGTCAGGGAGGCGACGATCATCTTCAGCGGCTATAAGGGTGTTGACATCTGGTTCGCTCCGATGCCGCTGTTCAACATGGGCTCAGCCGCTCAGGGGTTCCGCGTGCTAGAGCTGACCGGCAACAGAATCGTCAGCCTCATTAAAGCCGAGCTGATAATGTTGCCCATTAGCATCTTCTGTAGTCTGCTGTTCTGGCAGTTCATCTGGCGCCTGGCACCTATCCCCTCCGCGTACTATCCCTACGCCCAGAAGATGTGGCCGCTCAGCGCCTTGCAGCGGGGTCTATGGCTCACCTCCACGATCAACCCCGAGCAAAGTGTCTTCTACAAGGCGTGGCGGCTCAGCTACGCTACCGGAGGGTTCGTCGCGGCGCTAGGCACGTACGCGGTGCTGTCCGCATTCCGCCTACCTATTCTACTGGTGTACGGCCTGGTGCGTGGAATCGGCGGGGTCCTCCCACATTCTATCATACCCCAAATGGTGGGGGCGCTCGTCAGCCAGTTCTACTTCGTACCAATGTTTGGTGCGCGGCGCTGGAAGCAGTATGCTACGGTCTTCTCCGCCGGCTTCTCCTGCGGTATGGGCCTGGTCGGCATGGGCACGATTGCTCTGGCGCTTATCGGCAAATCCGTCTCACAGATGCCTTACTGAACGCCGCTAACGTGGACATGTGTTCTGTGCTGGTAACCTCGCAATGTCCGGGGTTACCAGCACTCGTTTGGCAAAACCGTGTTGCTGCGATACAGGGCGGTATGGCTCTCGCTTACCAGATTAAAGGCCTCGCGGCTTTGCCCTGACCGAGCCGTAGAATAAGTCCGGCACCTGGCCACCTGATCCCGACATGTGGCCGTAGCAACCGGACCGGACCTTCCCGATCGACTATGCTACTTTGATCGCCCCATATTGTACAATTCTGGCCGAGCTAACGCAAGGGTGCACAACTCCA
>JAUVXR010000056.1 GCA_030603495.1 bacterium | reverse complement strand
CCGTCGCCGTCGCTGTCCAGCGGTTTGGCTTTGGCCAGCGCCCAGGTGCGCATCTGCTGAGAATCTAATCCCTCTTCGCCCAGCAGGCCGGTCGAGAAGCGCAGAGTCCCGCCTTTTACATCCTTGGGAGGCAGCGCCCGCAATCCAGGAAATCATCATCGCCCTGGGGGATCCACTGCCCGGACCGATTGTGACGGAGCGCATGCTCAGGGGGATCGTGGGCTTGCCCTGGCATCAACAAGATGCAAGGGTGGCACGGATAATGGCAGGCAAAGCGAGGGGCGGAGCGCCCGGACAGTAGCTGACTCATGCAGCAAACTGAGCCGGGTGTTGTTGCGCTATCAGTCTGCCACCCTGTGGCCGTGAGTCCATAACCCGACAACTGTGCACTTCAGCCCCTCGACGCGTGCATCAGCACCATATTTGACGCCCCGGTCGAGGCGCTGAAGTGGGCTGTTAAGTGCTTACCTAGCCTTCTTGCTCGGGAAGGATTCTTTTCAACACCTCTTTTACATGTCCCTTCTGGGGTTCTTTTCTAATGATGATTACGAAAGGCCTCTTTGAGTAGACGTCAGGTCTGCCCGGCAGTCTCTGTTGTACTTTTGTCTCGGCTGCCCCCAGAAGAAGCCACGACACCACGAAGAGTTTATACGTTTTTTCATCTTCAATACGAAATATTTCGAGCCGGAGATTGTCGCCTTTTAAAGCGATGGCTTCATCAATCTTAGCATGGCTGAAGTCGTCAACATCAACCGATTCTATCACTTGATACTCTATCCCATTGCGCTTGAGTGCCGTTGCCAAACTGTTCGCAGTGTCAACGCCTCTTCCGCAACCTGCACCGAGTACCATCACAAAGAGAACAAGACCAAGAAGGTTTTTTGCCTGATTATTCACCGGTCTTTTGCCCCCAGTTTCACCTAACGATCAGCGTCAGCGGTGAGATGCTCCGCCTCATCAGGAGGGTCTTTGGGACCCGAATGAACTCTATCACAAGTAGTGTGGCCCTACAATGTTACACAGTGGACTAACAGAAAAACCTAAGACGCTGGACAGTGAGTCCGTAAGCCGAGTTATATACTCACCAAACCTAAAGATGTGTACATAACTCCCAGGGTTATAGACGCACCTGGAACGGATGTTATGTTGCCGTCCCCGCGCCAGACAGCGCGAATGATGGGACGTAAAGTGATGTTCGCCGCCGGCGTGGGAACTCCTCCTTGTTTTCTCTGCTTTCGTACGACACCGCGTAGACCTCGGCAGGCCAAACGTGTACCCTGCAGGCCCTGCGGCGAACATTCCCCCGTTGGTGCTGCCCCCTACCAATCCAGCCATAGGGGGGACCTTTTGAATGCAATTCTGTCGCGAATAGTTCAATCATTCTTGACAAATACGCTCAATAAGGTTATGCTGCCGCGGTATGGTTGCCGAGAGTACATCGAGAGGAGGACCCAGCATGAACAGCAGTTCACCTGTGGAGTCCGCGCTACTTGCCGTTTTGTCTATCGCACTGATCGGCTTAGTTGCTGGCTGTGGAGGCAGTGGAGTGCCGTTTGTCGGTGACAACTTCGTCCTGCACATGGGGGACTCCGGCGCCGCCGGGGCCGGGGTTGCTCAGACATCCGCTGCAGTGGTCGCCACCGCTGGCTATCAAGGCGTACCACCCGAAGCGGTGGCCCTAAGAGTCACTATCGGACAGATTCGGGTGATACCGGTAGGCGCACCGCCCATTCGCCTCGATATGTCCGAAGACACTGTAATTGACGTATTGAACCTACCGGCAAGCTGGCCACTATTAGAGGAGGACTTGCCGCCGGGCGACTACGAGAAGCTAGAACTCATCGTGGCCAGCGCCGAGATCGAATTCAACGACGAGAGTGTAGAGCCTGTCTTTGTGCCCAGCGGTGCACAAACGGGGCTGAAGCTGCCGATCCAGTTCACGATCTCCGATGGGTACAATACGATACTTCAGTTGGACTGGAACACACATAACTCGGTCCATTGCACCGGTAATGGCCAGTGGATGCTGGAACCAATGGCTCTCATCGTCACCGACATAAGCCAGGGGGAGACGGTGACCGTCACAGCTACCTCGATAGCCCCGGCAGAAGTCAGCCCGGGAGCTACACAGGTTCCTATGCTCCAACTGGACTTCGCGTTGGACGACAACTTCGCCAGCATTGCGGCCCTGGACGTAACATTGTTGGGAACAGCCACGGCAGCCGATGTTGATACTGTAGAGGTCTGGGTTGACGGGGGAGATGACGTATTCAATCCTGCTGATCCGGGGACCGACGACGCCTCCATTGGCAGTGCTCCCATGGGGGCTAGCCCGACAACGCTGGACATCACTGACCAGCACTTCTCATTCCCCGGAACACTGACCTTGTTTGTCAGTTACGATGTCGCCGTTGGAGCCAGTCCGGGGACGGTCGGCGCCTCGATCGCAGCGGCGTCGGACATCTCTTCACCCGACGACATTACCGGAGTATTTCCACTTGAGTCAGGACTGGCCACGATTCCGGAGCCGCCCGCACCCTAACGCACGGCAGCAGTGCCCTGTGTGCGGGAAGTGAGCATTCTGGTGCGTCCTACCGACATAGGCGGGGCGCGCTTATGAGCTGCCCCTACTAATGGTACCACCCGCTATGTTGCCGTCCCCGCGCCAGACAGCGCGAATGATGAGACGCAGAATATTGTTCGCAGCGTGGATCGGCAGGTTGCTCCGTGGTCAGTCCGGAGAGATCAGGTCCTTGAGCAGCTTGCTGGCGTCGAGGGTAGCCCCCCAGAACCAGCGATGCTGGTCGTCATCCGCATCTACACTGTAGGCGCCCATCAGCCGGAAGCTGTGTTTTGGCACGAGGGTCAGGTAGGGGCCCACGACCTTCGAGTCCTGTGCTGCCGGCACCACACCCAGGGCCACGCCAAACCTGGACTCGTGCTTACGGCCGGCAAACTGCAGAGTGGCTTCAGGTACTGCTGCCAGCAGCGTGAGCTTGGTGTAGCAGACATACCTGGACCCATTATTGGCGCGCATGACCGCCAACTTCATACTGGATCGGGCGGCCCCCCTGGGCCCGTAATCCACCTTGCTCTTGCCCACCGGGATGCGCAGCCCATAGTAGGCGCCCTTCGCCCCTCCCTCGCCAGCCAGATAACCGGTGTCCATCGCCAGGTGTTCCGCGAAATCGGCGGCACCAGGGAAGAGCAGGAACTTGGCAAGTATCTTGCCCAAGATGCCCGTGACGCCGGGCGCTTGCTCTACCATGTGCGCCACCTTTTCGTCGACCACAGGCTGGAGCGTCAGCGGTGCATCATGGCGACTCACCAAGCGGCGGTTGCGCACGTTGCTCTGGATGTCTATGGACTCCCAGTCCTTGTCCTTAGGATTCAAGCAACGGTTGTCCGGGTACAGCAAGCTGAAGTAGTTGGACTTGGCTGGGCTCTTGGCCACGAGCACATACTCACCGTCGGCGACTCCGTCAAACTCAAAGTGGCCGTCCCAGTTTGTTAGCACGGTCCTCACACCGGCTGCATTCTCAAGCTTACCAACGTCGCCCGGACTCGTCCGACCAGAGCCGTCTCCTGTAAGCACTACGGCTCCCCCACGCGGGTTTGGTTTCTGGTCATCGGGCCTTTTGCCAAGGCAGCCGAGTCCGGGGACGCTTGCTGCTGGCACTAGGTATACTTCCACGCCTTCGGCCGGGTTGTCCGGATCACCGAGCGAAACGGTGCCTTGGACCCCACAGCCGGTCTGCACAACCTCTTGTATGACCCTCTGCTCGGATTGCCGCAGCGTTTCGCCCTTGACCGGAGGCCATCCGGTGAGCGTTACGCGCACCTCCTCGCTTCTGGCGGGGAAGTCCACTACCGCCCACGTACTGCCCAGCTGCTTGAGCAGGGCGATGATGATGTCCTGCCAGGGTAGAGGCACTGGTCCGCCGTCTTCGTCTGCCTTGGCCCAGTCCAGGCGCTCGTATATCTCGTTGACCGCAGCGTCCCCGTTGCCACTGTTGAGCTTGCGCAAAAGCTCCGTCAGTTCATAGTCGCGCCAAACGGCGGTCGCTGGACGTCCCCACCGGCCCAAGAGTGGCTTGGCCTGGAAATCCTCTATGGTCGCCAGGTCAAGCATCACACGCTCGTACTCGTAGCTGCCTTCCTGCTTCCTGGTGTCGTCCAGCACAACTAGCTGCAGCCCACTAGGCGCCTCCTCATCGACCAGGCGGACCTGGACGGGGAGAATGCCGGCCGGCCCGTCACGCGTGAGGTCGTCGCCGCTCTGCTGGGCGCCAGCCGTGGCGACGGCCAGGCATATTATCACGACTAATGATAGATCTGGACATGTTGTTTCCTCCTTTTATAGTGTGCCAGATGCTAAGCTTCTGGCATCCGGGCTTCCAGCGCAAAGAGCACGTCTCATGCCTTGACTTCGCTTTCCATAGATGCCCCCATTAGTGGTACCACCTGCTATGTCAGTCCTACAGGCTGTACGAGCATGACTGGAAGGCTAGGCGCAACCGAATATGGGGGGCCACGGCTGGATCGTTTCCAGCGTGGCAGGTCGGTGTGGTGTTGAAGAATCGTGCTATTTCCTCGTTCATCATTCCTTCGGACCTTTCGCGTATTCTATGTTTGCATTTGGCCGCTGGAACTGTCTGCCTTTGTTCCCGCGCCCTGCCGTTTGTCTAGTTCTGCGGCCACCTTGTCTGCGCTCGAAACAAGTCGGTACGATCCTCCCTGTTCGAGTGCTGCTTTTGGGCCGGGTTTTGCTACTTCCTCAGCGATTTCTGTCAAGGTTAAACTGGCTCCGCTTTTGAATTGCCAAACGCTCAGTCCAGGAGGAATCCATGGCCCGCCAGTAATGTTGTCGTCATCTCGGATCCGCGCATCTATCCCCTCGTCTGGATCGTTAATATTGCAGCTTGTATCAACATGGTCATCAGGGATACCCAGACGCCAGGCCTCGCTTCTGAGCAACCTGCCCATGAACTCATTGAACTCATGGGCGTTCAGGCGCCCTATCTCTTCAGCCCTAATTCGGAATGGCATCACGCCACCTCCTCAGCCGTCCTTCAGAACGTCAGACCCGGCATTCGGCACCGGTTGTCCCCATATGACCGGTCGGGGGGACGCCAATAGCTCTGCTTTGGCTGCTCGACGTTACTCAGTAGATCTTCGAGAGTCCGTGGCACTATCTGGTGCTTGGTCCGGCGCACCCCACAGCTCTATCCCTGCCCAGCGATCGTTGTGCCAAAGAAACAACGGTGGAAAGCCCTCCTCGCGCCGCAACTCAGCCACCAGGCCGAACACCCGGGCGTGATTGTCGTTCAGCGGGAATATCGCCCGGTAGTCGGGCTCCGGCTCACCGGGAATGGTTTCGTTAGCACTTTGCAGGGCACTGATCTGCTGGTTCAGTTCCTCGCGCCGGTCGGCTTCCAGATCTGCGACGGCAACTGCCGCCCGCACGCGGGCGATGTCCAGGGCAATTCGGCTCTGCATGGCGATGCCGGTTTGGTGCTCAGCCAGGAAAGCGCCAAGGTCAGTTACGATCAACCCGTCCTCCTCCACGCCGAGCATCTCTTGGGTGCCGGCGTAGACTTCGATCTCATCGCAGAATAGGTACGAGCCTCCCGCCACAACAGCTAAACGTAGGAATCGCCCGTGGGTGCTGAGATCGTCAGTGCGAAACCGGTGCTCTTGCAGACCGAAAGCCTCCGGCATTCCGAACTTGGCCGACAGCGAACGAAGCTCACCCACATAGTGGAAGCTTTCGCCATCGTCACTGACCAGTATCAGCATTACCGACGGCCAGCCCACATCGGCTGCTCCCGCGGTGGTGCTGAACGACACCCCTCCGATAGGAACCACCTCGCCCAGGTCGATGGGTGTACGTGCTCAGACCTATTTGGACAAATTGGGCCAATGAATAAGGTGTACTTTGACCTCTATTGTGGCTGACTCACTTGGTCGTGCGCACTAGCGCCAGGTTGTACTGGCGCCGGGCTCGAACCGTTCGCCGTTGCA
>JAUVXR010000058.1 GCA_030603495.1 bacterium | reverse complement strand
GATAATCTGCTTCAGGAGTGAGTCAAGCCGATCGAGGAAGGGAGCTTTAGCGCCGGCCGTAGTCTGCGCAGGGCTACGCCCTGCTCCGCCTCCGGCCGCTCCACCACTGTCCCCCAGGTTACACCTTAGCTAACTGTCCATCCGTGTCCAAAAGGCGCTGAGGTCAAACAGGCAGTGGATAGCGTCGGCGTCAGACGAGAATCTGGAGATTCACAACCCGGCGTCCGCTGCAGTGATCGCCCAGGTACCACTCTCGACGGAAGAAGAGGCCGGCCAAGCAGTGACAGTGGCGAAGGAAGCGTTCCAGGAATGGCGAGAGACGCCGCCGTGGAGACACCTCCCCCGGGGCGGAAGCTGTGGTCAAGCAGAACACCAGGAGTTGATATCCCGACAAGGAGCAGCAATCAGAGGTGCTACTCTGGGGGAAGAAATACTGGAAGCAGGTATGCAAGCTCCCGAAAAGAAGCGTGGGCCTTCGCTTGCCGCAGAGCTATGGTCCGAATTTGTAGGCTGAGCCTACTTCGGGATCAACATCTGGCCGGCAGCCGGGCAGAGGTAGGGCGACAACTCCTCACCACAGGATAGCCAGGCGTCGTCCAGCATTCCAATTGACCCCTTAGTCAGAGTAATCGACCAGGCTTTGCCTCGGAACCGTTGGGGAACCTCAACTTGCGCGGTGGCAATACCTTTCGGTGCCCCCACGCTGGTCACTTGTGCTACCGAGGTTTTCTCCGGATTGTACACGGTCAGTGTGGCCGTCTCCCCAAGCGGCGCGGCATCCACAGTTTCGCTGAACTTCGCGGTGTCTTCGGCAACCCAGAAATACTGACGCGCCATCCACTGACAGATGTGGAGGGGCAGCCCGACTGCTCAGGCATGATTCGGGGCATTGACTGACCAGCCGTTGAAGTGAGGATCGCCAATAATCCCGTAGATGCCCGGCGCAAGACCAGCCAGTGCGATTTTGCTGGACTTGCCCGCTACAGCAACACCGCTGCAAACCGTCTGCCCCTGGGGGGAAAGCACCCGCCAACTAAGCGCCCCGGTATACCGCCCGAACTGCACGTTATGCAGGGTAACTTCCAACTTGCCGTCTTCGCCTACCGCCACCAGCACCATATACCGCCCCCGCAGAGTACTGTTGCGCTGGCTGGGATTTCCCGGTGCGGCGAATACGGCTTTCAGCGTATTATTAGCTGTACAAAGCAGCTCCCGATCGGCGTCCTGAAGCTTTATTTCAGGTAGAGTAATCTTCAGAGAACTCACGTAGTTCGGATCGGCGCGCTTCTTGGAAATCTCGACATTGGCTTGCGCCAGGGCGTGCCAGTAGTCCGCTGGAGTCCCCGAGACCAAGAATTTATTGCCATTTCCCTCCAGCGCACTCATCGTGTATACCCAGTATCCGCCGGTCTGCGTCCCCATCCAGTAGGCGTGGGGGCCCATCTGCATTGGAGCAATCCACCTCGTCCCGAGACCGCCCACGAACCGGACTGGATACTGGGCCTGAAGTTCTTGGGCAAACTTAGTTACTGTGGGGTGCCAGCCACCCCAGTACGTCGCCTCAGAGAGCAACAAAAACGGCATATCCTTCGTGCCAAAGCCATTGACCATACCATAACTAAATGCGTCCTCCCGCAGTGGTAAGGTACCCAACAGAAAGTTGGGATTGATATTGTGAACGGAACGCTCGATTCGGCGGCAAATCCGGCTAATCCGCTGCTTATACCACTGCGTGTATATCTCCTTGCGGACCCGGCGATAAAACCATTGGCCGCGCGCGGGGCCAGGTGCGGGGCATTGCGCCAGTCGCGACTGAAACCATTTGTGGTCCTCCGCAAACAGTGCCAGGCAATGGTCGCTCAAGCATGGTCCGGAATAACCTGTGCTGTCGGCGCCGTACATCTCGCAATCTACCAGGAAACCGACCAGCGCAGGATGATCAAGCGATAGTCGCGCAACCAGGCGCGCCCGATCGCCCACAACTCGTTCCCAGAAGTACTCATCCAACGGGCAAGGTGTACCATTCATCGCCATGGTACTGCTGACATACTTCGGTCCATCCGGCCGGAAGCCGAGTGCTCGCTCCGCACTTCCACCCAGAAAGTTTCCGGTCGCAAATAGCTTCACATTATGCTCCGCGCACGTATCAGCAGCCGCGATCCACTTCTCTTCCGCTTCTTTTGTGGTAGGATCCCACTGAGAAATGTCCAGCTTACAGATGAAACTGTTTAGACCTGCCGCCCCCATATCGGCCACGACTTTCTCGCCCATTGTGGTGCGATATCCGCCGCGGATTCCCTCCCGCGTCACCCATTCGGGCATTGCTCCGGCACTGCAGTAAAATACAAGCAGTAGGCTCAGGGCCAGCAAACTTCGTAGCGCGTATGACATTAGCTCCACTCCTATTGGGCGGGACTTGATAAGGTCCTCAATTATATCGTGACTACTTACCTCATGCCTATGCAATATGGGATAGTTGCGAAAAAATGACAAAGACAGTGCCCAACAGCCCTCTGCCTATGAAGCCCGCCTTATGGGAAATCTACACAATTGATCACCCAAGGAGGAATGAAACACTGTGTGCGCCACATCATATTCCGCACGCAAGTCAGAGGGGGCTGTGGGGCTATCCTCTTATCTCTCTCTCTTTGTCCTCCACATACCTACGCAGCTCCTTGACTCGGTCCTCCGGCACCGCTGGCTTGTGGCTCGCGATGATCTCCTCGGCGCGCTCGTGGGCTCTCTCCTGCGCCGATTTGTCGTCCTCGCCGGGCGCGAAGACGGGAATCAGATCCCCCTCGTAATGCTCTCCACTACGCATGTACTTTAGTGTTAGGTCGTCCATCAGGAAGTTACCTCCGGGGCCCTGTGCTGCGATAGACGCGACGCCCAGTTTCTCATCCGTCACCTCGATTCCCGCCATATAACGATGAATCCGCTCCAATAACTCATGGTGGAGCACGATCTGCTCGGCGCTCATCCCTGTTGCATTCGCATTCGAGCCCATGCCTGCAATGACCGTCTGCGACGTGAGAAGCAAGTACGCCGCGCCCATTGTCCCCTCGAGGGCATTCTGGTAATCATACTTCGACGAATGGGTTGTAAAGCCGCCACCGCTGCACCGGATATTGTGATATTCCTCTGCCATTTCGCTGTACGCCAGGTGGAGAATCTCCTTGACAGGCCCGGCATAACTGAAATTCCCTGAAGCCATGTCCATTGCGTGGTTACCGGCGCCATAGAGAAGTGGTGCGCCAGGGGCAAGCGTCTGCTGCGCGGTCACGGCAAACGCATTCTCTGCCTCACACAGCGTAAGCATCCCCGCGAGCGTGTAGGGCGCGGTCGCGCCAGCCATCGGGCAGGGCCCGCAGCGAAAGACGACGCCATGCTCTAGTAAGTATCGTAGCATCTTGCCGGCCTCGTCTGGGAAAATGAGCGGGCTGACAGTGGCCACATAGCCCCTAAGGATCGGGTTGTCCTTGAGGCTCCCGCCAGCCATGATCTCCGACATTTCCACCCACAGTCGCGCGGTCTCCATATTGCTCGGTGCAGCCGAATAGCTGGTCGTCTGGTTGGTCATGAATGCCTCGAGGCCCTTGAGCTCCGACAGAGCCTCACCCACATCGCTGAGTGTGTGTTCCATCTTGTAAATAGTGTCAACCAGCGGCAGCGCGTCGCCAAGCTTCGCGTGGCGCTCGATATCACTCAAGCGAGGTGGCCGGTTGCCCTCCTCGTAGTCCACGATGATCGGGTCCAAGATGAGCGAGCCGTAATAACGATTACCGCCGTAACAGTGTAGTTCTTTGCCGTTGACGCAGTTGAGGACCGGCTTTCGGCCCACGGATGCGTAGGACTCCTTCACTATCTCTCTGGGGATACGGACGATCCCGGACGCATCGTCAACCTCGCAGCCTCTCTTCCTGAGATCCTGGCGGAGTTCGGCGTTGTCGCAGCGAATCCCGACATTCTCTACGACATCCAATCCTGCGGTATGGATCTTTTCCCGATCGCCTTCCGACAGCAGTTGAAGATTGTGCATTAACACTCCTAGGCCTCCTATAATCTGAGATGTACCATCTGGCTTTTGCTATTTTGTATATTCTTCGCGTCTGTGAGAAATTCCTGCTCGTGCTGGCAATGTATACCGAAAAACAAGTGCCTTGCAGCCTTTTAAGTGATGATTACCTGCGCCGTAATGGCGATCGGGACGTCACTTCTAGCCGATTAGGATATCAGGGCCACTGACCACGAGAGACTGCTGCAAAAACCTGGTATAGATTATAGCGGGGGGGTAGAAGTCAAGTCTTGAATCTGCTGGAATTGGGATCAGCGGTGCAAGCAGAACTCTTTACGGGAGCGATTGGACCAATCCCAGGAGAGCACAGTACCCAAAGCAGCTGCTTTGGTTGGTATGTTCGCCTTGCATAGCTGCACCACCGTTGCTTCAGAATAACGGCTTAACTACTGTCGGCGATTCTAGCACAATACCATCTTGACATTAAGCCCCCCCTCTGCTATGTTCTAAGAATGACTTTTACAACAGTCTCCAATCAAGCACAGGCAACTAGAAAATCCCAGATGAAAGGAGAATTGCCATGATACGTCCGTCTTTGCTTGCCGTAGTCTTGCTTAGTGTTGCAGGCATGCTGGCAGTGGCCGCCGAGCCGATTGCGCTCGGCTCACGGCTGGAGTTGTTTGTCGACGACTACCTAATCCAGGAGATGAGCGACGCAGAGCTGGTGCTGCATCATCCCAGCCCGCGCGAGGTAGCCATCGTTCACGACGAGCCGTGGGAGGGCAACGTTTCTACCTACGTCACGGTCTTTCAGGACGGGGACCTATATCGTATGTACTATCGGGGTGCGGATTTAGAGGTGGTAGAAGGGGAGTTCAAGACTACTCACACAGAGTTCGTTTGCTACGCCGAAAGCACGGACGGCATTCACTGGAGCAAGCCTGAGCTGGGACTGGTGGAGTTTGGCGGATCGAAACAGAACAATATCATGCTCCCGTATGGGCATAACTTCACACCCTTCAAGGACACCAATCCCGCCTGCAAACCCGAGGAGAAGTACAAAGCCCTGAGCGGGGTGGGTCCGCCAATCGGCTTCAAGTCGCCCGACGCGATTCACTGGTCGCGGTTGGGCGAGGGGCCCGTAATCACCGGTCCTGCCCCTTTCGACTCGCAGAACCTGGTCTTTTGGGATACGGTGCGGGGCTGCTATGTGGCCTATACTCGTGGTATTGAGCACGGGGTTCGCGCCAT
>JAUVXR010000015.1 GCA_030603495.1 bacterium | reverse complement strand
TGAGCAGGTACCTGCGCCTCGACAGCGCACACGGCACTTTGGCACAGCTTGGTTCGAGCCCCGATTATTGGCAGGGCGCGGGGAACGGCCGGACTTACTGAGGAAAGGGGCACAGCTTGGGCAATGCTCGCCGCGGCCAGCGCTACCGAGGGAGCAAAGATGGCTGTTGCCAACCAGCCGCCGCGCTGCAGGATGAATAGGCTACTACCCAGGAGCCGTACGCTTAAGCCAAAACGGTACTCCAAGTACGTGTAGGCGGTGGTAAGTGACAGGGGAGAAAGTATCGGCATAATCACGTAGACGACCACCAAGGTAATTGGAATAATCACCATCGCACCTGCAGGGGGAAACTGCAGATCGTGGCCGTATGCGTAGCCGGGTTCGCCTAGCATCGAAATACCGCTGGTCAGTGATATCAATACCGACGGCCCCAAAACAAGCCAGCCCATCTTGCGTCCCGCCAGGAAGTAGTCCGTCGAGGTTTTCTGACGCTTGGAGAACCAAAACCCGAGCCCAACCATTCCCAATAGATAGACAACGATTACTGCATAATCAACACCAGCCAAAAGGCCTGTCTGCATGTTCTACACCTCCCCACAAGAATAGAAGCCACTATCACATTTCTGGTGACTACTCACCTTGTCCGGAATTGCCCATTTGAAATTGGATAGCCATCGCTCATTCGATGGTCCCTTATGAGGTATCCGCCACGCCTCGGCGGACGTTGAAGATGCCCGAATGCACGCGCTGCTCGGCTTCGGTGGTGGCATCCGGGAAGAACTGGCGGCTGTTGGCCTCCACACCCATTATCGTGTACAGGCGTGCGCCCATGCCCACCGAGTGGATCAGCGACAGACTGGGGTTGGTCAGGTCCTGGAGCGCATAGGGGATGCCTATCTCCTGGGCTTTGGCTGCGAAGACCATATCCGACGAGTGGCCTTTGCAGGTCTTGAGCGCTACGCCCGACCAGCCTAGCTCCATCGCCAGCTCGAAGCTCTCCAGGTCGGTGAGGCTCTCGTCCACGATCACCGGCTTGAGCTGGGACAACTCGCGCATGTCGTAGCGGTGCGCGGTCAGGTCGCGCTCGGTGGGCTGCTCGATGTAGAGGATCCGCTCGCAGCAGTCCTCCGATTGTTCCCTTATCCTGTGGAGCATCTCGATGATGTATTCCGGGGTTTCGCACTGCTCGTTGGTGTCGGCGGTCAAGTGCATCTCTTCGATATGAAGTTTGGATAGCTCTTGGCATCCAATCTTGTACACAGCGAGCATTCGGTCTACATCCCAGTCCAGGTCGTTACCACGCAGCTTTACCTTCAGGCAGTACATTCCCTCGGCGCGGATCCACTCATCCAGGCTGACCGGCTTGCCGTCGTCGGGGTCAGAGTCGTCTTTCTCCGCCTCGGTGAGTTTATCCAGCCCGCCGACCAGATGAAAGATGGGGATTTGCGGCAGATACTCGCTGCGGATGTAGTCTTCCACATATCTGCCCTTGAATTCCGGCCCCAGGTACTTGCTCAGGTCGCTCATGAAATCTCACCCGTAGCCGTCGTAACTGTCAATGCCATTAACGTTGCCGAAGGCATCGTGCAACGCAGCGTCCACCGGCGAGGCGCACACTAACGCACCGAGAAACGGCTGCGGCGGTACGAGACCGGCCTCGGCACAGAATAACTCATTCATCCTGCGCAGATCGTCCTTCAGATCGAAGAAGATGTCGATCGGGTGGGCTGGCTCTTGGTAAGCGACCACCATGTCGGCATATCGTCGTGCCACCTCCATCATCGCCGCTTCCTTGCCTTCATGAATTATGTCAAAGGTCGGCCAGGCCCACGAATCTCCCATGAATATTCCGCCCCAGCCCTCGGCAACGTTCCCCGCGCCATTCGCCACTGTTGCCTTAACCCGGCAAAAGCGGTTCATGTCCACCACGGCCCCACCAAACTTAAGCGGCGTGCGTGCGACGAACGGCTCGAAGGACACCTCGATTTGCCTTATACTTGTGTCCGAACTGTTCATAAGGCTATCATCCATATGAGTTCTTACATTCGAGCAAATATAGATAGTTCTCTACCGCCTGGGCGGGAGCTTCGCGGCATGTCGGTGTGGCGGTTACAGATAGAACGAACCCGCCTTCTGGCCAGTCCGAGAAGACCGCTAAGAGTTCTTCGACCTGTCGTTGAATCTCTCCGCGCCGGGCTCGCAATATATCGTCCAGTTGGATATTACCTACGTAGCAAAGCCGCCGGCCAGTACGAGCCTTCAGTTGTCTTGGCGTAATATCGCCCATAGGTGGCGCTTCGAAGGGATGGATCGCGTCGATGCTGGCCTCGAGGAACTGATCAAGTACTCCGGCAATTCGACCGTGACAATGACTCAGCACCGGGCAGCCAAATCGATGAGCGATTTCCACTATCTGCCGTAAGCAAGGAAAAACGAGTTCTCGGAAGCGATCAGGCCTCGCATACGGCGGCGTGACCCACTCAGCTCCGTCAACCCAGATCGCTGGTCGAATTCCCGTCCGTAACGCACCTTCGAGCTTCCTCATAACCGATTCGGCAGCGATTTCGACCAGCGCCGCCAGTTCGTCCGCCGCTTCTATGAGGAAAAGAGCGAATCGTTGGGGCCCCATCAGCTCTACAACACAATCGATGGGTTCCTGGACGCACAGCAGAGGCAGCGTGTGCTGCCACCGCGATAGGTCATCAAATTGGCGGCGCGTGGCATCCTCATCAACCTCGACCGGCTCGGAAAGAATCCAGCGCGCTGCGGGCAGATCCGCCGGCGAGTCTACCGCATGCTTGAGTATCGCTTCGGTCAGATACAGATTCCGACGGACCTCGGTTAGCTGGCCGGCTGGCGTTTCGAATATCGTTTCCCAGTCCTCGTGCTCGTCGGTGCGGACCAGACAACGTGACCGGCGCCGTACAGGCCCCTCCTTGCAGGACACCGTCGTCGGCGCTATTATAGCTAGACTATCGCCTGTCTCGACATAGCGCTGAAATAGGCGATCCCAGCTCGCGTCACGGTAGACCCGCATGGGGCTACAGGGCTCCAGTCCCTTGAGCACCACGGGCAATTCATCGACCGGCTGGCACTGTAGGGCTCTCAGAAGCCGCTGGCATCCTGTCATGGCTTCGCACCTCAAAGAATGACGTTTTCTTCGATTTCCCAACCATAGGTAGCAGGTTCTGCCAGCATACCAACCGGCATATCAACCAGCCTGCTTGGTCGGGATTTCCCATTTGCCTGTACTCGACTGATACGTTCTTCGGATCCGTGGTCAATTCCTTCTCGTGCTGGCGACGTAAACGCAAGAATCAAGAATTCATAGCCTTGCCCGAGCTTACTGGTGAGCAATTAAGCAACTCTGAGAGCGCTTGAGCAGCTAGGAGGCACACTGCTGCCTGGGCCAGACACTAACTGTCAATAATTCGGACGTCGACTACACTGTCACCCGCTGCCAGGCGCTAAAGCCCAGATTCGTTCCAGAATCTGTTCGAAGAGCTCTTTAGGCACCGCTATCTCGGCCATCTGAAAGATTACTTGTCGGGCATGGTGAACTACCTTGGCCCCGATCTTGATCAGCTTGACCTGGATACTGCGTAACGACCAGTGGCGTACACTCTCCGGCAGCACTAACCGCCGCAGGAAGTTGCCCAGGTTGTAGGCCAAGACAAACAGCGCCAAGCGTACTTGATTGGCTACGAACCGATGACAGGATAGGCGGGTCCAGTGCAGAGCGTACTTCCCCTCTTTGATCCATTGCTCGGCAGTGCCTCGGTGATTGTAGAACTCCACTACCGTTTGCGGTGTGGCGCCAAGGTTTGTCACCACAAAGCTCGCCTCAGGCAGCAGCCGGGTCCGATGCCACTGCACTTTGGCAATCACCCGCCGGGGCCGTTGCCAGCTGACCGCCTGGTAGGACAAATCATAATACTGCACTATCGTCTGGCCCTGCCCCCAGCCCGCTGGCCGAGTCACCAGCGGTTCTATCTGGCGTTGCAGTACCGGGTTCGCCGGCAGCCGAATGGCGTACTGAAACCCTTCCTGCTCCAGGTACTGGTAGACTTCGGGACAGGCGAAAGCCCCATCGGCCCGCAAGTACTTGCGCAGACTGCTATCCTGATATCGTCTTGCGATGGGTACCAACACTCGCCGCCACACCCCGCCCCGCGCGTCCTGCCACTCCACGACGTCCTCGGCGTCCTCATTCCCTTCGGGAGGGGGGATGGTATTACTCTGGATGTGCTCATTGCCGAAGTCGTCGGGATACTTGTCGGCCAGGTCGAGCAGCCGCTGGCCGTGACGCCAGATCGCACCTGGAAAGGCATAGTGATGGATCGGGCAGCGGTCTGGCCCGGTGAATTCAATTGCCGCCAAGATGCGTTCGCGTGGGGTCATGTCATCATACCAAGGGCGACAGCCCGGAGTGCAAGATCACCGCCCGATACGTCACGGCAATACTCGTTCGGTGCGGAGGCGCGGCCAGAGCTTGGCTACCCGGAAGCCCTCGGCATACTTGACACCACACTGGTGACCCCGGGTGCGGGCGATCACATCAATGAACTCGGCCACGTCCATATTGTCGTGATCCATCATCCACTGCACCTGACTCTGATGGCACAGCAGCGCTTGGCGCTTCTTGTCGAAAGTGTCGGTGATGTCCACGTACAGCTCGGGGATGAAGTTGGTCGCCGCAACGGTGTCCATATACAAGATCGCCGCAATGCCTTTCTGGGCAGGATGTTCCGTCTCGATGTGTGGAACCGTAGACAAGAAGCTGGCGGCGAACACCATATCGGAGGCGTTGCGATGATCGGGATGGTAGTCGTCGGGCGAGTGAGTGATGATCACATCAGGGTCGGCCCAGCGAATGGCATCAATCATCAGGGTGCGGGTGCGCTTGTCGTGAAAGAGCCACTCGTCCTCTTCGCCAATCATCAGAAACTCCGCCCCGATAGTCTCGGCGGCTTTTCTGGCTTCATTGGTACGCATTTCGGCCAGCTCATCGGGGGGAATTACGATGCTGCCCATATTGCCGTTGGTGCAGACCACATTAAAGACCTGATCACCACGCTCGACATACTTGGCCAGCGTCCCCGCACACAGAAACTCAATGTCATCAGGATGCGCACCTACTGCCATTACCCGCATTGTATTCACTGTCCTTTCGTCACAGATCCTCGTAGATCGGGAAGGCCTCGCATAGCTCCTGCACCTGGGCACGCACTTCTTCGAGAACTTCCGGATTATTGCGGCCTTCGTGGATAACCCGCGCTATCCACTGCCCCACCATCTTCATCTCTGGCTCCTTCATTCCCCGGCTGGTCAGTCCGGGAGTGCCCGGGCGGATGCCGCTGGTCTCGGTGGCTGGGCCCGGATCCCCGGGAATCAGGTTCTTATTGACCACCATGCCCGCCGCCTCCATCAGATCGGCGGCTTCCCGGCCAGAGATATGCTTGTTGCGCAGATCAACCAGCAGCAAGTGGTTGTCGGTGCCGCCGGTCACCAGAGTGAAGCCTTCTGCCAGCAGGGCCTGGCCCAAGGCCTGGCAGTTGCGGATGATCTGGCGCTGATACTCGCGGAAGCCGAACTCCTGGGCTTCTTTGAAGCAGACCGCCTTGGCGGCAATGATCTGCATCAGCGGTCCCGCCTGGATACCGGGAAAAACCGCGCGATCAATCTGCTCGGCGTATTGCTCGTTACACAGGATAAGCGCACCGCGCGGTCCGCGCAGCGTCTTGTGGGTGGTGGAGGTGACCACGTCGGCGTACGGCACCGGCGTCGGATGGGCCTCGGCGGCGACCAGCCCGCAGATGTGGGCGATGTCGGCCATCAGGTAGGCGCCCACCTCGTCGGCGATCTCGCGGAACCTCTTGAAATCAACAATGCGCGGATAGGCACTGTATCCCGCGATGATGAGCTGCGGCTGGACCTCCTTGACCTGCTCCAGGATCAAATCATAGTTGAGCCGGTCGGTTTCGGGATCGAGACCGTAGAAATGGGACTCGTAGAACTGGCCGCTGAAGGTAATCGGCGAGCCGTGGGTAAGATGGCCCCCCGTGGCCACGGTCAGCGCCATTATCTTGTCACCAGGCTTGAGCAGGGCGTAGTAGGCAGCCATATTGGCCTGGGAGCCGGTGTGGAGTTGGACGTTGGCGTGCTCTACGCCGAACAGCTCTGTGGCTCGGTCAATGGCGAGTTGCTCGAGTTCGTCGTAGAACTCGCAGCCGTGGTAGTAGCGGTTGTACGGATAGCCCTCGGCATACTTGTTGGTGAAGACTGATCCCATCGCCGCCATCACTGCGCGACTGGCATAGTTCTCCGAGGGGATGAGCATGAGCGTCATCTTCTGGCGCTCCAGCTCGTTTTGCATGATCCTGTAGACCTGGGCGTCGGCTTGGCGTAAGCTCCGATTCATCGGCGTAGTCCTCACTTCTTTCAACTAGGCAGTTATTGGTTACCCGGGGACGAACTCTCTAGTAGAACCTGGCAACCCTTCGCTGAAAACTATGCTTCGACCTTCCCGACAGTGGCCTTTTCGCCTTGATTGGAGTGGCGACCATTCGCATACTGCTTGCGGCTGTCGCACCTCAGTCGTGCAGTGCTGCTTGCAGTCGCCCACACAGACCAGGGTCTTGCATGGCTGCTGTGCCCACGGCCACCGCATCCGCGCCGGCTGCGATGACGCGGCCCGCTTGCTCGGCCGTCTTGATTCCGCCGCCGATGATGAGAAACAGGCCGGAGCTTTTGAGCCGGCTAAGGGCCTGCAAGCCCTCGTCGCTGAGTGCGTCATGAAGGTTCGCGTGGATGATCTTAACTCCCGCCTCCGCCATCACCTCAACAGCTTGCTCGGTATTCGGCGTGTCGTGCACACCGATCTTTGCGATGAAGGGGAGGCTGGTGGCATCGAGGAGTACGCTGATCCACTCGCGCAGCGCAGGCCAGTTCTCTTGCCGCAGCAGGGCCGAGCTCAGGCCCCGGCTGACAAACATGTCCATAGTTGAATGCAAGCATTCTGAGATGTAGTCCGCCCCCGCCTCTTCAGCGGCCAGCAAGAAGTCAATAGTATCATCCAGATTGACGCTAGCTACACTTACGCCGACTGCAGCCCCGCTGTCCCGAGCGGCGGCCACGTGCTCGTTCAGATAGTCACCATAGTTTTCGCGGCCAGGTTTGAATACAAAGTCGGGGTTATATGGCACGTCGTCGCGGGCGTCAACAATGAACGTGCCGAGCACCACCAGCGCCGACCCGGCACCGTGCTTGGCACACCACGGTCCGTTGCTGTGGCTGCCGATCTCGGCAAGTACCACGCCGTCCTTAAGTTGCTCATGTGAATTCACCATGCAGCGCCTTCTCCTTGGCTCGTGGACCCGGTCACCCTGATTCGTTCCCAGCGTTTGTCTGCGCACCTGTGTCCCAGCGCGCCACAAGGTTTGCGAACGACGGATTGCCTGTCATCCCTGCAAAATCGTCGTCCTCTTGCGCCATCTTGACAATATGCGGACCCCCGAAGCCTGCTGCCTGATCAAGGTGGTACACTGCTTTTGTGGTATCGCCCCTGCGAGCATGGACACACGCAATATTATAGTGAGCGGAGGGATGGTAGGGGGCCATTTTCAGCACATCCACACATTCCACTTGGGCCTCACCTAATTGGCCAAGTTGTATCAGGGCAGAAGCCTTGTAGACGCGGACCATTATGTGATGTGAGCCGAGACGAAGAGCCTTGTCGAAGTCCTGGAGTGCCTCCTTTGGCCGTTGAAGCATACCGAGCGCCATACCACGATAGAAGTGTGCGTATGCGTTAGTATCATCCACCCGTATCGCTCTGTCAGCCGTCGCCATGCACCTTTTGGCTTCGTTCCGGTGTCTGTGTACCTGCATAAGTATCCCCAACAACCACACGTTGTCGGGATCGGCGTTGACACAGGTCTCCAGCCGAGCGACAGTTGCGTCATCCCGCGCAGCCTGGAACATGTGCCAAGATTCACAACCCTTCACCTCGTAAACGGCCCAATGCTGCGAGACCCCCCGAAGCTGCTCCTTGCCCACATAATCGCACTCGACACCCAAGCCTGTCTCTCCGAGGTATTTGTGAGTCGTGTGACTAACTATTATCTTGGAGAAGCGCCCCTCTCGCGCACAGTCCTCGATCCGCTTGGCAATGCTTATGGGGAAGCCCTCTAGTCCCGCACGTGCCGGCAACAGGAGAGACCCGCCCTTGCCAGATTTAACCTGTTGCCCATCTGGTCCGATGACTGTGACGTTAGCTCTGACTTCCGGGCGGTGTGCCTCGACCACCAAGCCAGTGTGGATTCCCACTCCGATTTCCAGTGGAGGCTTTCCTTCGTCAGACCGTTGCCTGTTGGTTTCAGAAAGCAACCACCCTACCTTCGTCTCCACTGCCACTGTCATCGCAGCCCGAATGTCGGCCTGGGTACTGCCACTGCGAAAGAACACGCAAAGCTCATCACCCCTAATTGACACGTCGCCGAGCATAATAGGGCTTAGCGCCAGGCGTTCGCAGTTTTCAATGACGTGCTTTGTGATGTCGTACCACTCCCGCAATACCTCTTCGTACCTATCCACTCCTAGGTAGTTCGCTAGTTGCAGGGAGTCGACAATATCTGCGAACAAAATGGTTGCATCGATCTTCTTTGGTTCCTCCATCCAGACCCCTCCTTGTCATTGCTGTCAACCCCGCGCTGACAGTACGCGCGACTCAGTGCCAGAAGTGCCGCATACCGGTGAAGACCATCACCAGCCCGTGTTCGTTGGCGGCGGCGATGACTTCCTCGTCAGCGCGGGAGCCGCCCGGCTGGATGATCGCAATCGCGCCAGTCGCTGCCGCTGCGTCCAGGCCATCGCGGGCCGGGAACATCGCATCGGAGGCCAGTACCGCCCCTGCGGCGCGGTTACCGGCCTTGCGAGCGGCGATCAGGCACGAGTCAATCCGGCTCATCTGCCCGGCGCCACAGCCGACCAGCCGGGTGCCCTGCACCAGCACGATCGCGTTGCTCTTGACGTGCTTAGCGACCCTGTCGGCGAACAGCAGCGACTCGAGCTGCTCGGGCGTGGGCTGCTTTTCCGTTACTACCTGGATACTGTCGGGAGCGACGAACTGGACGTCCTCGTCCTGGACGACCAGCCCGCCTGGGATCTTCTTCAGGTCGAAACCGGGCTGCGCGGGCGCCTCGAACTGGTCGATCTGCATAATGCGCAGGTTCTTGTGCCGGCGCAGAAGCTCGAGGGCCTCGGGTTCGTAGCCAGGAGCCACGATGGCCTCGGCGAAGGCGCTGATAATCAGCGACTCCTCATCACCGGACTCCTCGCGGTAGCGCGGGGCGATGACCTGGTCGAGGAACCCCTTGTTCCCGATCATCTCGGCAGTCTCGGCGTCAATGACACGGTTGAAGCCTATCACTGAGCCGAACGCCGAGATCGGGTCAGCGGCCCAGGCGTCCTGAAAGGCCTGCGCTAAAGTTGGGGCACTGGCCAGTCCGCAGGGGTTGAGGTGCTTGATGATTACCGCGGTCGGCTCGGGGAAGTCGCGGGCGGCAGTGAGCGCGGCGGTAAGGTCCAGGTAATTGTTGAACGACAGCTCCCGCTCGCCGTGAATCTTCTGAGCCTGGGCTAGGCCCGGTTCGGCGGCATCAGCCTGGGCGTACAGCGCGGCCTGCTGGTGAGAGTTCTCCCCGTAACGTAAATCGCCGCCCTGCTTGATATACCACGGCGCGAAGTAGCGGGGGAACTCGCTCTCTTCGCCGGCGAACTGCCGGGAAAGATACTCGGCAATAGCCGCGTCGTACTGTCCGGTGTGAGCAAAGACTTCCAGGGCGAGCTGCCGGCGAGTTTCGTCAGACACAGCGCCGTCGTGGGCCTGCATCTCCGCGATAATCTCGCCGTAGCGCTCCGGATTGCAGACCACCGCCACACTAGCGAAGTTCTTAGCCGCCGAGCGCAGCATCGTCGGCCCGCCGATGTCAATGTTCTCGACGGCCTCTTCCAGCGTCACATCGGCCTTGGCAATGGTCTCGCGGAACGGGTAGAGATTGACCACCACCAGGTCAATCAGCTCGATGTCGTGCGCTTCGGCCTCCTCGAGGTGCTCGGGTATATCCCGATTGGCCAGCAGCGCGCCGTGAATCTTGGGGTGCAGCGTCTTTACTCTTCCTTCCATCATCTCCGGGAAGCCGGTGTAGTCCTCCACTGCTGTCACCGGCACGCCCCCGTCTTGCAAGGCGCGCATAGTGCCACCGGTGGAGAGAATCGAGACACCCATCTCGTGAAGCTGTTGAGCAAACTCGACGACTCCGGATTTGTCGGAGACACTGATCAAGGCTCTCTGGATCTTGCGCATCGTGAAGCAATCCCTTCTGTGTATAGCTAACGCCGGCCACGAATAGTGTGAGCCAGCACATGCGGCGAGCGGAGATACGAACCGACTGCAACGTCGTGTTCGCCAACCCGAGGGGAGATTCCTCTTGCTGTTTCGGGGGGATTGGTTAGAACTCGTAGTCGCGGGTGCGGTGGAGCAGGTAGAGGAAGAACGGCGCGCCCAACAGCGACGTGACGATGCCGATCGGGATCTCTCCCGCCAGGTTAGCTACGATGTCTGAGAGGCCCAGCACTACCCCACCGGCGAGGAAGCACGCGGGTAGGAGTATGCGATGGTTGGGCCCGATCAGCAGGCGCATCAGATGCGGTACAATCAGGCCGATGAAGCCGATAGCTCCGGTGACCGCCACTGCAGCCGCGGCTAGCAGCGACGCCAGGATGAGCAGGATCAGCTTGACGCGCTCCACCGGCACGCCCAGATAGTAGGCCTGTTCGTCGCCCATCAGCAGGACGTTGAGGTCGCGCGAGTAGAGGTAGACGATGGCTGAGCCCGCGAGCACATAGGGCAGAATCATCTGCACCTCGGGCCAGCCGCGATTGGCGACGCTCCCCATCATCCAGATGATGACCATATCCAGGTCGCCTTGCTGGCCGCGGATGAGAATGAACGAGGAGATGGCCGAGGCCAGCGCGCCCAGCGCGATGCCGGTGAGCAGTAGTAGCGTAACTGGTGTCCTTCCGCCCCGCCGCGAGAGCAGGTATACCGCCGCAGAGACAGCCAGCGCGCCGACGAAGGCGGCTGCGGGCACGGCGCTGAGGCCCCAGAACCCGATATCGAATCCCAGCATAATGGCAGCGGTCGCGCCCAGCATTGCGCCGGCGGAGACGCCTAGGATTGACGGTGCCGCCATTGGGTTCTGAAAGAAGCTCTGCATCACTGTTCCGGCCACGGCCAGTGACGCGCCCACCAGCAGGGCCAGGATCAAACGCGGCAAGCGAATGTCGAGCACAATGGCGCGTTCGGTGGCACTGGCTGGCGGCGCCAGGCTGCCCAGACCGGGGACAGCGCCGACCAATATGCGCCCTGCCTTCGCGGGGGACAAGGCAGAGGGGCCGGTCGCCAGCGAGATAGCCACCGTGGCAATCAGCAGCACTAGCAGTCCCACGGCTACCGCGATATGCCGTCGGCTCATCGCTGCTCACCCCGCGGCGATGACCCGCCGGGCATCAGGCTGACGCGTGGGGCACCGCCCGGCCCGATGTCCACTGCCACCTCGGCATGGTAGACTCGCTCGATCATCTGCTCGGTCACTACTGCTTCCGGGGGGCCTTCAGTGTGCACACAGCCCTCGGAAAGGACCACTAGCCGCTGGCAGTACTGCGCGGCGAGGTTCAAATCATGGGAGACGCAGACGATGGTCTTGCCCTGCTCGCGGTTGAAGCGGGCGAGTAGCTCGAAGATGTCATGCTGGTGATTGATGTCTAGGAATGCCGTAGGCTCATCTAAGAGCAGGATGTCGGTTTGTTGGGCAAAAGCGCGCGCGATAGTAGCCCGTTGCAGCTCCCCGCCGGACAGCTCGGTGACGGGACGGCTGGCGAGGTCGGTGATATCGGCCAGCGCCATTGCCTCCCAGGCAACGTGCAGATCACTGGCGTGGTGCCCCTGGAGGCGGCCCAGGTGAGGCGTGCGCCCCATCAGCACGTAGTCTTCGACGCTGAACGAGAAGATGTGGCCCGTGACTTGCGGAACGACAGCGATCTTCTGGGCGATCTGCCGGCGGGAATAGCTGTCCAGTGCTCGCCCCTCCAGCAGCACCAGGCCTGCGCTCAAGGGCAGTATGCCGGTCAGCGCCCGCAGCAAGGTGCTCTTCCCCGAGCCGTTCGGGCCGATTAACCCCACGAACTCTCCACGAGCCGCGCCCATGGTTACACTGTGCAGCACCTCACGGCCGTCATAACCACAGACTACCCCTTCGGCTGTCAATAGTTGTTTCTCGCCCACCATCACGATTTCCCAGAAAGAGCATCTTTTCCGACTAGCTGGTACTGGCGAGTATCCAACAGCCAGTAACCTTCCCGCAGAACCTTTCGGGATTCAGAAATCTCTATCCTCTGTTCAAACAGAGGTCCATCGGTCACGAAGGTATGGTATTCGCCGTTTTCGCCGCAGGGCTCGATATCGTTTTCCTTGAGGTATCTCAAGAATTCTCCGCCGAGTGTCCGACCCACCCACTCTTCATCGAACAGGTCGGACTTGGCGCTGACTATTGTCGCCTCAAAGCCCGCGTCTAGAAACTCGCTGAGAACATCTTCAGGGGCCCTTCCCCAAAGGGGTTCGATTGCGCGAATCCCCAGCTCCCGGCAAACTCTTTCCGTCCACTCCTTGTGCTCTTCCAGGAATATGTCGCCAAAGATCATAGCCTCTGCGCCGTCACCAAGTAGGCTTCGCACGGCTTTCTTAAACGCCTGCTCATATCCGTCGTCGGGAGTCGGATTCTGGAGGAGGGGTATGCCCGTTGCCTGGGATTGGAGTTGAATCAGCTTGGCTTCCGTGCCGTGAAAGCGTACTCTGTGGTACTCTTGCGAGATGAAATTCACAAGGTGGGTCACATTGTGGCCCTGAGAAATCGCCGCATAGCAGGCGAAGCAACTGTCTTTGCCGCCACTCCAGGATGCGATGACCTTGCTCATAGCAGTGGACTCTACCTCTTGGACTCAGAGACGTTCCCTACTCTACTTTGCCGTTCTTCCGGTTGAACCGTATATTGCCCCGCAGCCTCGTGGACAAGTTGGCTAATCTGTTCAAGCCCCTCGATCAGCCGGGGGCCGGGGATGGTAATCAAGTCGTCGCTGATAGTATAAACTTGGCCCGTGAGGACTGCGGCTACCCCTCGCCACCCCGGCGTCGCTCGCAGCTGCGTGAGAGTGTCGGCGGAGGTACTACTGCTGTCTGCGCCGTGCGTGTCAGCAAAGACAATCAACTGCGGGTCGGCGGCGACGACAGTCTCTCGGGAGATCTGCGGCCAGGGGCGGCGCTGGTCAACGTGGGGCACGCCGGCGATGGCGTTGCGGGCGCCGCAAGTGCGGAGGATATTGTCAACGAAACTGGTAGTGCCCGCGACGAACAGTGGCTCGCGCGATAGGACAAAGAGCACCCGCAACTGAATGTCGGCCCGCGGGCGGCTGTCTGCCTCGACCTGTGCTTTGCGCTGCGCCAGCTTATCCGATGCTTCGGCCCCTTGCTGATCGTGCCCGGTGAGTTGGCCAAGGCGCTGTATCAGGGCAATGACGTCATCCAGGGTCTGCGGATCGTATCCCAAGAAGCATATCTCCATTTTGCGTAGCCGGTCCAGGAACGCGGCGTCAACGCCTCGTGCTATCAACACCAAGTCTGGCTCGAGGCTAACCAGCTTCTCCAGGCTGGGGTTGACGATCCCACCGATGCTGGGCTTCGCCAGTGCCTGCGGTGGGTAGTCGCAGAAATCGGTGCGCCCTACAAGCTGCTCCTCGGCTCCAACCAGGAAGATGATCTCTGTCAGATTCGGCGACAGGCTGATGATGCGCTGCGGCGGCTCCTCGAAGGTGATCGTATTGCCCAGGTCATCGGTGAACGTTCGCGGCCAGTCGCTTGCCACCGGGTCCATCTTGGGACCCGAAGGTGACGGGCCGGCTTGCTGGCCACCTCGGCAGCCACTGAGGATCGCCAGCACCAGCGTGGCGATTGCCAGCGCCAGTGGCCTGCCTGATACCGTCAGATTCGGAATTGGTCTCTGGTTCGGCGTCCCCATACGGCGGTCACTCCAGGTTGTAGGCGCTCTCGCCTTCCGACAGGTCAGCCAGCGAGTCGTCATTAGGGCTGACATTGAACTTCTGGGTAGCTGCTTTGGCGTGGCCATCGCAATACGCTACATTGGCCGTCCCATTATGGCGGAAATGGACGTTGGGACCGGTTTTCCACGTGACTCGGAAGGGATCGCCCGGCGAACGTAGGAAGTTATTCTGGCTGGTTCCGCTGCCGCTTATCCAGATGGCGCTGTCGCACAGCAGTACCGTGCGGGACGGCTGCCTGATCTTCGTGGTAAGCGCAGGCGGTAGCCCGCCGAGGTAGCTGGTGTTATAGGCATAGCCGCTGGCAGGCCGCTGGCCGCTGGGGGCGTCAAAGATCGGGCAGATGCTGATCTGTTCGTTCCTAGTGTGCGGCCCGATCAGGCCCAGTTCGTAAGAGATGAGCTTGGACGCTGAACCATCCCACTCCCAATAGCAGTGAAAGTCCCAGGCATGCTCCTCGTATTCTCCTCCCCAGTCGCCGGTGTAGTAGCAGGCCAGGGGCATAGTCTCGTCGTGGTCACTGGCATACATCTGGAAGGCCAGCGCTAGCTGCCTGACGTTTGACAGGCATGTGGTCTGAAGAGCCTTGGCTTTAGCTCGGGCGAAGACGGGAAACATAATCGCGGCCAGAATCGCGATGATCGCGATGACCACGAGCAGTTCGATCAAGGTGAAACCACGCTGGTTGTGGGTGTGTCGGGGCATTATGAGTCCTCCATTATTGTTTAGGTGTGGGGTGCGTATTCAGTTGTTGCGGCTGGCTGCACCGCCAGCCGGATGCGGCAACAAAAAACCACCGCTCCGGAAAGCGGCGGTGGCTTAGGAAATCAAAAACAGTCACCCCCCTCCCACGAGGAGATGAAACTGACATTAGCTTGCGCAGCAGTATCCTGACTCCCGGATCGTCCTACTTCCCGCGCCTTCCCAAGACTGTGTCAGTCCCGGTGGCTACCTGCGGGCTTCGTCCCCGGTTACAGTTGCGGGGCAGTGACGGCTTCACACCGTCTTCCTGCTAGCGGCCCAACTGGACCGTCAAACGCAAGCTGTCTTATTCAATTTGGGTTGAGTATAGTACATTGGCAATAGACTGTCAAGTCACTCACGGGGGCGTGGCTGGCTTGATTGTGTCTTCCTGTTGTGGTAATATGGAAGCGGAGGCGGTTATGAATCCGACAGTGGTTGTCTTACTGGCCATAGCGGCGCTCGGCATCGTTATTGCGGTACTCGTGGAGCTGAGCAAGTACTTCCGTGGGCAAAGCATCATCTCCGGGCGGCAGTTAGTTCTGCGCTTGATTATGGCGGTGCTGCTGCTGGCTATAGTCGGACTGAGCTTGGGGGGGATGGTCTATTTCCAGAAAAACCCCGAGCCATTCGCGGTGGTGGTATTCGGGCTCGTGCTGGTGCTACTGGCTGTGGTGGTGATGATTCTGGCGGTGGTGGATCTGCGCCAGGTGCGGGCCACGCACCACCTTGCCCGGGCTGAGCTGTACCAGCGGATGGCAGAGCTGCGTCGGGAGGTTGCCAAGCTTACCGAAGCAGCACAGTCCGGAGAAGAGGCCGAGCCGGGGCCCGAGAGCCGGTCGTGACCACCGAACGCCGTGACCTGAAATATATGCGCCGAGCCCTGGAATTGGCGGCTCGGGGGCTGGGCCGGACCTCGCCCAATCCGGCAGTGGGTGCGATCGTTGTTGCCGGTGATGAGATTGTCGGCGAGGGCTTTCACCGGGCGGCGGGGCAGCCCCACGCTGAGGTCGTAGCGCTACACGATGCCGGCAAGCAGGCCGCAGGCGCGGCGCTCTATGTGAGCCTCGAGCCCTGCTCGACTGTCGGGCGCACGCCGCCGTGTACCCAGGCAATAATTGCTGCCGGAATAAGCCGCGTTATCTATGCCTGTCGTGATTGCGATTCGGCTAACGCCGGTCGCGCAGACGAGGTGCTCCATGCCGGCGGCATCGAGACTCTTTGTGGTCCGCTCGAGCAGGAAGCTCGCCAGCTTAATGAGGCGTACTTCAAGCACAAGCCGACCGGCCGGCCTTTCGTGACGGTCAAACTGGCCTGCACGCTGGATGGCAAGATTGCCACGCGCACCGGCGATTCGAAGTGGATAACGGGTGAAGAGGCGCGGCAGCTAGTGCACACGCTGCGCGATCGCAGCGACGCGGTGATGGTGGGCTGTGGTACGGTGTTGGCGGATGACCCAGCATTGACTACGCGCCTGGATAAACTCGATGCCCGCGATGCGCTGCGGGTGGTGGTAGATACCTGCGCCGACACTCCGCCCGGGGCGAAGGTTGTAACCGAATCTAGTGCGGCGTCCTGTATGATTGCTGTCTCCGAGCGGGAGATACTCAAGGATGATGTGCAGGCACGAGTAGCGGAACTGGAAAAGGCGGGGGCAGGGATTCTGGCGCTGCCCGAGAAGGCTGGCAAGCTTGACCTGGCGGAATTGATGGCAGAGCTGGGCTCGCGCGATATAATGTCAGTCTTGGTCGAGGGCGGGGCACGGTTGGTAGGAGGGCTGCTGGAGCAGAACCTGGTAGACAAGCTCCTGCTCTTCTATGCGCCCAAGATCATCGGCGACCAGGACGCGCTCAGTGCCGTGGTCGGACTCGATATCGAAGAGATTGGCGTGGCCCGTAGCGTTTGCGTTGAGCAAGTCGAGCGAGTGGGCGAGGATATACTGGTGACGGCATACCTATGTTCACCGGACTGATCGAAGAAGTCGGGCGAGTAGTTCGCGTCTCGGCGGTCGGCAGCGGCCTGGGGCTCGTCGTTGCAGCGCCGGAGATCGGCCCGGGGTGCGCACCGGGCGACAGCATGGCCATCAATGGGGTCTGCCTGACTGTCGAGGAGATAGCCGGCAGTGACCTGGAGTTCCATGTTGGTACCGAGACCGTCCAGCGCAGCACGGCGGCACAATGGCGGACGGGCACGCGGGTTAACCTGGAGCAGGCGCTAGCCGCCGGCCAACGCCTGGGCGGCCACTTCGTGCAGGGGCATGTGGATTGCGTCAGCCACCTTGTGAGCCGTACCGGCCCGGCGGAGACAATCTATGTCACCTTCTCGCTGCCCACTGAAATCCGCCCGTTCGTGGCGGAGAAGGGCAGTATCGCGGTTGACGGAATCAGCTTGACGGTCACCGAGGTCACCGAGGAAACATTTTCGGTAGCCATGATTCCTTATACCCTTGAGCATACCAACCTGGCGCAGCTTTCGACAGGCTCCCAGGTCAATATTGAGGTTGATATCCTCGCCAAATACGTCTACAATATGCTGCACGCGACCGACGAAGCTCCCGAAAGCACAATTACGAAAGAGTTCCTGACCGAGCACGGCTTCTGCTAGCCTTGCGTCAGTGATGAAGATGACCGATATTGAAGAAGCGATACAGCAGATAAGGGACGGACGGTTTGTGGTCGTGGTTGACCAGGCCGACGCCAACGGCACCGGTGACCTGGTTCTGGCCGCGCAGCACGCCACGCCCGAGCACGTCAACTTTATGATGCAGCAGGCCCGCGGACTGATGGGTGTGGCGATGACGGCCGAGCGCCTGGAGCAGCTCAACCTGCCGCCGATGGTCCCCGAGTCCATCAACAGCGGCCGCGCGGCCTTCACGGTGTCAGTTGATGCTAAACGGGGCGTGAGCACGGGTGATTCGGCTGCCGATCGGACGACGACGATTCGGGCATTGCTCGATGCTGATACCCAGCCTGGCGATCTGATCAGGCCGGGGCACATCTCCCCGATGCGAGCGGTTGACGGCGGCGTGCTCCGGCGCACCGGGCATACCGAGGCAGCAGTAGACCTGGCGATTCTCGCTGGCCTCTATCCGGCGGGCATTGTCTGCACGATCCTGGACGAGCAGGGGCAGGCGGCAGATATGACCCAACTCGCCCAGTTCAGTCGAGTCCACGGCATCGGGCTGGTTACGATTGTTGATCTGATTGAATATCGCCGACGGACCGAAAAGCTTATTGAGAGGAAGGCGGAGGCCGAGCTGCCCAGTGAGCACGGCAATTTCCGCGTTGTCATCTATACCTCATTACTGGACAGCACCGACTACCTGGCGGTAATAAAGGGCGATCTGAAAAAGTGCAGTCGGGCGCCGTTGGTGCGGGTTCATTCCGGCTGTGTGACCGGTGACGTACTGGGTTCGCTGCGTTGTGACTGCGGCTGGCAGCTAGCGGCGGCGCTCGGGAAGATTGAAGACGAAGGCTGCGGCGTGGTGGTCTATGTCGCCAGCCACGAAGGCCGCGGCATCGGCCTGGCCAACAAGATCAAGGCCTACCACCTCCAGGAGGAAGGCTACGACACGGTGGAGGCGAATGAGGCATTAGGCTTCCCCGCGGATATGCGTGACTATGGCATTGGAGCGCAGGTACTGGCCGACCTGGGCATTACCGAGATGCGACTGATGACGAACAATCCGCAGAAGTATGCCGCAATGGAGGGCTACGGCCTGAAGGTCGTCGAGCGCGTCCCGCTGGAATCCCACCCAACTGAGTATAACGAGAAATATCTCCAGACCAAGAGGGAGAAGATGGGCCATCTCATCGGCTCTGGGGAAGACGATTGCTGATGTGGCCCGGACAAAGGAGAGTCCACTATGGCTAAGATAATTGAGGGTAAGCTGGACGCGACCGGTCTGAAGTTCGGAGTGGTCATCAGTCGTTATAACAGCTTCATCACCCAGCGGTTGCTGGAGGGTGTCCTGGACGGCCTGGTCCGGCACGGAGCGGCCGACGGCGACATCACCATCCTCTACGTGCCCGGGTCGTTCGAGATGCCCCTGGCCTGCCTGAAGATGGCGCAATCCGGCCAGTACGATGCCGTCATTGCGGTGGGAGCAGTTATCCGCGGCGCTACCTCCCATTTCGACTTCGTAGCTGCCGAGTGTGCTAAGGGAATCGCTCGGGCGGGTATGCAGACCGAAGTGCCGGTCATCTTTGGTGTGCTCACCGCTGATACCATCGAACAGGCCATCGAGCGGGCCGGCACCAAGCTGCCTAACCGCGGCTTCGAGGCGGCGCTGACGGCCATCGAGCAGGTTAACGCGCTCAAATCTATGTCGGGCGAGTGAGGGGAACGCTGTGCGAACTACCCGAGGGCCCAGCCCTGTATTTGTGATACTGCTGGCTCTGATCTTCGGCTTGGCTGGCGGCGGGCTGGGCGCCTATATCTACATCAAATCGCTGCCTCCGCCGGATTACGGCGGTGGAGGCACGGTAACGATAAGGCCCCAGCCCATCAAGGTCGTCACCAGTGAAGATGCGGTGATCGCAGCCGTCAAGCGGGTCAACCCAGGTGTGGTGAAGATCGTCTCCACCCGTGTGGTTGAACCCAATCCCTTCGATCTCTTCTTCGGTGGGACACCTCGGGAGCAGCAGGGCATCGGCTCGGGCTTCGTCTTTGAGCACAACGGCGAAAAGCTGATTCTCACCAATACCCACGTCATTGGGGGTGCGGACCGGCTGGTTGTCAAGACGGTGGACGGCAAAGAGTTTGAGGCGGAGCCGCTGGGCGCTGACCCCGAGCACGATCTCGCGGTAATCAGGCCAGTAGCTCCGCCCGATAGCCTTGTCGTCCTACCCTTGGGGAATTCGGAGGAAGTGAGTATAGGGCAGCGGGTGATCGCGGTGGGCAATCCTTTTGGGTTTGAGAACACGGTGACCGAGGGTATCGTCAGTGCCCAGGGCTGGCGGGAGATCAACGGCAAAAACCGTTACGTTATTCAGACGGATGCCGCCATCAATAGCGGCAACAGTGGCGGGCCGCTGGTGGACGTCGGCGGCAACGTCATCGGCATCAACTTCGCCATCTTCAGCCCCACGAGGACGAATCTGGGCATCGGCTTTGCCATACCCGTCAACCAGGCCAAGGAGATGATGTATTTCCTGGTCAATCGGGGGCCGTGGGTCGGAATCGTGCAGATGCGCCCCAACAGCCCGGGACTGGCTCAATTCTTGGGGCTACATACTGATGATGGTGTAGTGGTCTGGGGCTTGGCCAAGGGCGGCCCCAGCGCGCGCGTCGGTATCGAGCCGGGCGACGTGATACTGAAGATTGATGGCCAGACAGTGGCCAGCCCGGACGACTTGCAGGCAAAGGTGCGCAGCCACAAGATTGGTGATACGATATCGCTGACCATACAGCGGGGTGGCGAGCAGAAAGAAGTCGAGGTCAAGGCCGGGAAGATCCCCGACGGTTACTACTGATCTGCGCACGCCCAAGTCTTTACACTCAGCAATAGGAGCGAAATCCCATGCAATATCGCGAGTACGGTAGTACCGGCAAAATGGTATCGGCCCTGGGTTTTGGGGCGATGCGCCTGCCTGACGACGATGACTATGCTGTAGAGTGCATGCGCCGCTACCTGGACCTGGGGGGCAACTTGATTGACTCGGCCTACGGCTACGGCGGTGGCCACAGCGAAGAGCTCGTCGGCCAGGCAATCAAGGGACGGCGAGACGAGGTCTATATCGCCACCAAAAACCCGTTGCACGACGAGACAGTGGACGGATGGTGGCAGCGGCTTGAAACCCAACTGGCACGCCTCCAGACCGATTACATAGACTTCTACAAGGTCGTTCACGGTCTATCGTGGGATGTCTACACTCGTGTCTACGAGCCGAAACTGCACAAAGAAGCATTAAAGGCGCGTGACCAGGGCATTATCGGCCACTTGGCCTTCTCCTGTCATGATAGTCCAGAAAACATGATCAAGCTCATCGATACCGGCGTTTTTGAAGGCATGCTGCTTCAGTATAATCTCTTGGATCGGGCTAATGAGGAAGTTATCGCTCATGCCCACGAATCTGGGATGGGCGTCGAGATCATGGGTCCGGTGGCCGGAGGGCGTTTAGGCATGGCTTCCGAGCGCGTCGAGTCAATGGTTCCAGGAGTCACCAGCACGCCGGAGCTCGCACTGCGATTCGTGCTGGCGAACCCTAACGTCACGATTGCTCTCTCCGGCATGAACACCCGCGCGCAGGTGGAAGAGAATTGTGCTGTTGCCTCCCGAGAAGCGCCACTTTCCAACGAAGAGATGCAAGCCATTCAGAGCACCCTCGAAGAAAACAAGCGCCTGGCAGAACTCTATTGCACCGGCTGCAACTACTGCATTCCTTGCCCACAAGGTGTGGCGATTCCGGATATCTTCGCAGCGATGAACCACCACAGGGTGTGGGGCCTGACCGCACATGCGAAACAACTCTATCGGAGACTGGGGCCCGACAACAAAGATGGCAAGATGGACGCTTCCGCCTGTGTTGAGTGTGCCGAGTGCGAGGAGAAATGTCCCCAAAACATCAGTGTAATCGAGCAGCTCAAAGAAAGCCACGCCGCTCTGAGCAAATAGAGGGATTCACCCCACGCTCGGGGTGATGCTCCAAAAGGAGAGAAATGATCATGGAGTATGTCAGCTTTGGCAACGCGGGAATGCAGGTTTCGCGACTTTGTCTGGGCTTTATGGATCTGCCCAACCGGGTCGAGGAGGACGAGGCGATCCGGGTCGTCCACCAGGCCCTGGACCGGGGCATAAACTTCATTGACTGTGCCGACGCTTACGGCAAAGGGTACGCCGAGGAGGTCCTGGGCCGTGCTCTTAATGACCGGCGTGACCAGGCCGTAATTGCCACGAAATTCTGGGTGAAGATGGGCCAGGGACCCAATACCGGCGGCTGCTCGCGCGTGCACATCATCCAGGCAGCAGAAGACAGCCTCCGCCGGCTCCAGACCGATTACATTGACCTCTACCTCCTGCACCATCCTGACCCCAAAACGCCGGTCGAAGAAACCCTGGGTGCGCTGGATACACTGGTGAAGCAGGGCAAGGTGCGATACATCGGTGTGGCTAATCACTATGCCTGGCAAGTGGCGCACATGCTCGGAGTCAGCGCGCTGCACAACTGGGAGCCGGTGGTCGCCCTCCAGTGCCGTTACAATATCCTCGACCGGGTGATCGAGAATGAAACCGTACCGTTCTGCGAGCGTTTCAACATCGCGATAATGGCCTATGGGCCGCTGTGTGGCGGGATACTGACGGGCATTTACAAGCGCGGCGAGCCGATGCCCAAAGGCGCACGGTTTGAGCGCATGAAATCGAAAGAGGGGGAACTGAACGACGAGGCCTTCGACATTCTGGATGAGCTGGCGAAGATTGCCGATAAGTATGGCATCAGGCTAAATGAACTGGCCTACGCATGGATACTATCCAAGCCCTACGCGACCACCCCACTGATCGGGGGCAGCCGCGCCGAGCACTACGAGCAGGTCTGGGATACGCTGGACATCGAGATAGACGCTGAGGACCTGGTGCGCATTGACGAGATATCCGAGAGCCGGCGCTATCGCCCCTTCTCCAACCAGCACGTCACTGACGGGCCGCGTCCCGGGCTTGGTTGGTGGTAGCTTCTCGAGTGGTGGCTATCCGGCTACTCCGCTGTGGCCAGCACCTCGTCGCGCAGTTCATCGAGGAGGCCCAGGTCGTAGGCTAGGTCCAGCACCGTGTAACGGTCCCGGAAGCGGCGGGCAAAACGGTAGCCGTCGAGCAACTCCGCTTCACTGATGCCCAGTTCGGCTGCGGTCAGCGGAGCACCAGATTCCTGGAGTGTCCGCTTGAGTTCCTCAGAGGATGTAAACAACGGCGCCAGTTGGGTCCAGAAGGCTCGCGGATCAGCGGTGACGAGCTCCAGTTGGCGACGCAGCTCCTCCCCCTCGGCGTGCTTGGCCACGGCAAACCGGGCTACTTCCTCGGCGGGTTCGGAGCCGATCAACGGCGCGTAGTGCTCGTAGGTCTCGCGCGCGAAGTCATCAGCCGGCATTCGCTTGGCCACTATCTCCTCAAGGTCCAGCTCAGCTATCTGCGGCCACATCCGCTCGTAGAGCGCGGCGCAGATCAGATCACCCAGTGCGACCTGAAATCCGTGGAGGCTGCGTTGGCGATGACGCGCCGGCGCGGTCATATCCCAATAGTGTGACATCAGATGGCCGCCGCCGGAACCAGGGGCGGAGGTCCCCGCCATCTTCATGCCCACTCCCGCCAGGATTAGTCCGGCGGTCAGCACAGCCACCGCCTGGGGCTGGCCTAGCTTGATCTCCGGGGCCACTGCGCGGCAGTGTCGGTCGGCCTCGTCCACCATTGTGGCGATATAGGGGCAAAAATAATCACCCCTCAGCAGCGCAGCCAGCTTCCAGTCGGTGCTGCTCAGTGAGCGGGAGACCAAGTCCCCGACGCCAGCAGCTCGCATTGGTGCAGGCGCAGCGGATAGTACATTAAGATCAGCAACGACCGCGACCGGCGGTCGGGCATCAATGGTATTCTTGATAGCACCGGTCAACGGCGCGGCGATGCCCGAGGTGTAGCCGGTCATAGAGGGTGCAGTGGCGACGGATACATAGGGGATATCCAGCCGGGTGGCAGCGAGCTTGCAGATGTCGTTTATTGTGCCGCTACCGACGGCAAGCAGGTAGTCTGCACCGGTCGCCTGCCGTTGCACCAGCTCGACCGGCCCATCAGTGGCCTGCACCTCTGCCTGCCCCGGCTCGGGCCGAATAATCAACGTATCCAACTCCCGGCCTGAGCCTCGGATTACCTGGCTACTTTTTTCGCCGGCCGCCTGGTAGGTATTATCGTCGGCGACGAGCAGCCCCGCACCCGCCAGGCCCTGTTTCGCCAGTACGTCCGGGAGCTGCTCGATAGTGCCCGCCTCGATCAACACCTGGCGCGTAGGGGTTTCGTGGATCCGCCCGCAGGGACACTCCCGGCGGTCCCCTATCAGTTCGTTGATGCTGTCTGCCAGTTGCTGGTAACTCGAGCCTGATGTCCCCATCCGCCGCTGGGCCATCTTCTCAGTCCGCCGTTGAGCTACTGTCGCCTTTGGAGGGACGCCCGTACTGCTTGAGAGTCTCGGCCATCTCGCCCAGCCGAGCTTGCACGGCGTAGTGGACGGTGCCCTCCGGGTAGTTGCCCTCCGCGTCGGGCTCCCCGGCGGGCAGATCGGTCAGGGTCTCGATCGCCTCGTCAATAGTCTGGACGGCCCAGACGTGGAATTGGCCCTCTGCGACTGCCTCAACAACCTCCTCGCGCAGCATGAGATTGCGGATGTTGCTGGCCGGGAGCACCACGCCCTGCCGGCCGGTCAGGCCCTTGACCTTGCAGGCGTAGTAAAAGCCTTCGACCTTGCGGCTGACCCCACCGATGGGTTGAACCGTGCCGTGCTGGTTGACTGAGCCGGTCACCGCGATGTCCTGGCGCAGCGGAATACCGCCTAGGCTGGAAAGCAAGGCCATAAGCTCGGCGCACGAAGCACTGTCGCCTTCGACTTGAGTATAGCTCTGCTCGAAGCTGACGCTGGCTGCGCAGGACAGCGGCTGCTCCGTGGCATACTTCTGACCCAAATAGCCGCTGAGGATGAGTACGCCCTTGTCGTGGATGGGACCGGAGAGCTTGGCTTCCCGCTCGATGTTGACAACTCCGGCGCTGCCCATAAAGCTGCGTGCTGTAATCCGGCTAGGCATACCAATTGTGTAGTCGCCCAACGGGATAATATGCAGGCCGTTTATCTGGCCGACGGCGGCGCCGTCGGTGTCAATCATCAGTGTGCCCTGCTCGATCATCTCCAGCAGGCGCTCTTCGATCCGGTTCGAGCGCCAGATGTGCTGTTCAATGGCGTACTCGACGTCGTCCGGCCCTACTACCTCCGGGCTGTCGGTGCGCTCCGCCCAGTAGCTGGCCTCGCGTACCAGGTCAACTACCGGACCGAAGCAGGTGGTGAGCTTCTCCTGATCTGCCGCGGTGCGCACGCCATACTCAACCACCTTGGCCACGGCTGCGGCTGAGAAAGGCAGCAGAGCCTCTTCTTGACACTTGGCAGCGATGAACCGGGCGTACTCCCCGGTCGCCTCCTTAGTGCGGTCCATCATAACATTGAAGTCGGCTTTGACCTTGAACAGCTTGCCGAACTCGTCGTCATAAGTATGGAGCAAGTAGTAGATTAGTGGCGTGCCGATCAATACCACTTTAAGCTTGAGCGGGATCGGCTGCGGCTCGAGGCTGACTGTGGAGATAAGCCGGAGTTGGTCCTGGATGGACTCAACGCGCACCTGGCTGCTCTTCAGGCAACGCTTCAGCGCTTCCCAGGCGTAGGGCCGGCGCAGCACCGCCTCCGCTTCCAGCAGCAGGTAACCGCCGTTGGCCTTGTGCAGCGCTCCCGGCTTGATCATCGTAAGATCAGTAATCAGCGCTCCCATTCGGGTCTGGTATTCGATCTCGCCGGTGAGGTTGTCAATGGTTGGGTTCATCTCGAAAATGACCGGTGCGCCATCGGCATCGTCCCGCCCGATCAGGGCGTTAATCCGGTAACGGTCGTAGGGGATGCGTTCGCCGGTCATGAAAGCATCAGGTATGGGGAACGGGGGCGTGTGCTCTTCACCGTCCCGGAAGCGGGCGACATTCTCCACCAGGTCCTGCTTCATCTGCTCGAAGTGCTCGACCGCCGCTTCGTACTTCTTGTATTTTTCGCTGAGTTCATCAATCAAGTGGCTGGTAGCGAATTGAATCGTCTGGCGGTCTAGCTCCCGCAGCGTCTTGCGCGCCTCCTTCTCCCGGCGGCGCAGGTCTTGCATCAAGTCAACTAGCTTGTCTTGCAGCTCCTCGCGCTTCTCGTCCAGGGCCTTGCGGTCTTCTTCACTCAGCTCTTCGTATTCCTGGGCACTCATAACCTCGCCCTCGGTGGCCGGTGCTACGACTAGACCACCTGGCCCGCGGCCGATGGTGAAACCTGCCCCCTCCGCCTCCTGCTCAAACTGGCGCATCTCCCGGTTGCGCTCCTCCCGGAAGTCCTTCAGTAGCTCGTCGCGCTGCTCCTGGTATTCTTCGCTTTCAAAGGCGGTCTCAATTGCCTGGGTTACGTCCTCGATCAGTTCATCAACGTCCTCGGCCAGACGCCGGCCGTCGCCGGCAGCCATCTCAATGGTGACCGGCGAGCGGGGGTCGGCGAAGTTGTGGGCGTAGCACCAATCGCTGGGTGTGGACTGCTGGGCGGCAAGGGCCTCCAGAGCCTGGCGTGTCATCGTCGAGCGGCCTGCCCCCACCGGCCCCAGCACGAAAATGTTATAGCCGTCACTAGGGATCTGTGCCCCGAAATCAACCGCCGCCATCGCGCGCTGCTGCCCGATAGGTTCAGCCATCGGTTCCAGGTCTGCCGTGGTCTCGAAGCTCAGCGTGGCAGGATCACAGAGCCAGTGCAATTGATCTGCGGGCACCTCGAACTTGCTAATATCCAACACTCATCACTCCTGTTATCGGTGGATGATTCTAGATGATGGGTATATATTGTCCGCGAGGGGTAGCAGCACCTTCCTGACCAGATCACTTTGCCGGGTGCTTGCTGCCACAGGAGGGGGAAAGAGAACCAGGATCCGGTCGGGGAGGTAGTCTGGGTGCGGCCCTGATGGGGCCGCCTGCCTGCGCTGCAGCAAGCGGTGGAACCAGCCCGCAGTGCCTGAGCATTAGTATGTACGTGTCCTGTGTGTGCCTTGTTCAGGTCTGGTTGACGGTGAACGGTGCCAGCTTGCCGAGGATCTCTGTGTCCACCTCCACTTGCGCCTCCACGTATTCGGGCTGGTATTCCTCGCTAAGCACGCGCCCGCGCTGGTGGACCAGATCCAGCAGTTCCAGGCGGTCGTAGGGCAGCCGGATGGTCGCTGAGGTGCGGTGCCGTCTGACCAACTCCCGCAGGCGGGCCTTGAGTTCGTCCAGGCCGTAGCCGTCCGTGGCCGAGAGGCGAACAGCATTGGGCAGTCGCTTAAGCTGCCCCCAGGTGGCCTCCGGATTGGAGACCAGGTCCCACTTGTTAAGGGCAGCTATGTACGGCTTGTCCAGCGCTTCGAGGCCGCCCAGGATTTCCTGGCTTGTATGATGTTGCCCCAGCGCTGCCGGGGCGCTTGCGTCAATGACCTCGACCAGGATGTCGGCCTGGACGGCTTCTTCGAGCGTCGAGCGAAATGCGGCAATCAGATTGGGCGGCAGATTGCGCAGAAAGCCTACGGTGTCACTGACCAGGACGCTGACGCCGTCGCCGAGATCAACCCGGCGGACGGTTGGATCCAGCGTCTCGAAGAGCCGGTCGTGGGCTGCGACCTCTTCGGCGCCGGCCAGGGCGTTCAGGAGACTGGACTTGCCCGCATTAGTGTAACCAACGATGCTGATAAGCGGCAGCCCCGACTGGCGGCGCGCCGCCCGCTCGGTGTCCCGGCGGCTGCGCAGTTCTTCCAGCTGGTGGTGCAAGCGGGCGATGCGTTGGCGCAGCCGCAGCCGGTCCATCTCCAGCTTAGTCTTGCCCGGGCCGCGCACACCTATACCCAGCACGCGACCACCGCCGATTCGGGACATCATCTTACCCCGGCCAACCAGCCGCGGCAGGAGGTAGGTGAGCAGCGCCAATTCCACCTGGAGCTTGCCCTCCCGACTACGGGCGTGCCGCGAAAAGACGTCCAGGATAAGCTCAACGCGGTCGAGGACCTTGCACCCGTCGAGCACGTCGAGGATGTTGTTGATCTGCGCCGGCTTGAGCGTCGCATTGAAGACCACTATGTCCGCTTCGTTGGCTGCTACATTTTCCTTGATCTCCGCCAGCTTGCCCTTGCCCACGAAGGTGGTCGGGTCCGGTTTCCTGCGCGTCTGCATCACCACATCCACCACGGAGGCGCCCGCTGCCCGCACCAGTTGGAGCAGCTCCTGCATCGAGGCCTCACCAGCGCCAGAGAGTTCCTCGATGCCGACTAGCACTGCCCGTTCCGGCTCAAGCGTAATATCTTCGCGACCAACAACTATCTCCTCGTTAAACGCCAACTTAATGCTCCTCCCGGGGGTGCTACATATAGCCCAGATTGCGCAAGCGCTCGATGATTATCTCTTCTTCTTCCGCGGTGTACGGCGAAGCTGGCGGGACAGTATTTGCCCCCTGTGCCGCGGCTGCCCGTTCGGCCTTCGCGAAATTGCTTTCAAAACAGCATTCCAGCGGGACTCCGTCCATATCGTGAGGTACGGGCTGGCCCAGCAGGCGCAATATGGTGGCAGTGATATCCTCAATCCGCGCACCCGTGACCGGTGCACCGCTGCCCACGCTCGGCCCCCACATCACCAGTGTGCCCTCCGGTGCATGACCGCCGGTGATGCCGGGCACCGCGATCGCCGGCTTGACCTCAACGCGCCGGCCGCCGAAGTTGGCAACTAACGGGCCCTCCAGTGTGATCTGCTGATTCCACCATATCCCGACATCGGGTATTACCTCCAGGTATGGGCCGTTATACAGCTCTTCCCGCAGGTAGACTCGGTCGGCGGCGGGCTGTCCCGTGGCTGCGTCTTCAGCCAAAGATATCAGATCAATAAGCTGCGCCCGCATATCTTCGTATTCCTTCCCGGCTGCGACAATCCCCTCCGGCTCCCGGCCGCGCACGTTAACCCAGGGTGCGGTCTCCCAATAGTAACAATATGCTCGGGTCCGTTGCCAGTCAATCGCGTCTGTAAGTTGTCGGGAGAAGAACGACTCAACTGCTCTTCGTCCGAAGCGGGTGTTATACAGACGCATCTTGAGGCGCTTGGGGAGCAGGTGGTGCAACACCTCGCCCAGCTTCTGCCGGCCTGCGCCGCCAATTGCGCGAAGCTGCCGGAAAGCAGCCGGCCTGTCCACCGTCAGGCCCACTTCGCGCAGTAGATTGGGAAGGTACGTGCGCCCGCGGTTGTAGATGCCTGCGCCGTGGTCGGAAGCGATGATGATGACAGTATCGTCGCCGACCAGCTCTTGCCACTGCCCGATGACATCATCTATTAGCTGGTAGGCCTGCAAGACCGGATTGCCCCACCGATTGACCAGCTCCGCGTCGTAGTCTGGGTGGCCCGGGTCGCATAGGTGCCAGAAATAGTGCTGGATGGCATCGGTTTCCACGAAAGCGATGGCGAACAGGTCCCAGCTTCCCTGCCGGTAGAGATACTTGCCGATTTCTGATTTCTTGCGCAAGCCAGCCAGCGCCGCTTCAATCGCCAGCTGGTAGCGTCCGCGGAGGACGTGGCGCTTGACCTCAGCATGGAAGGGATACGAGCCAAACCGCCGCCGCAGCTCATCAGCCAGTTTGGGCGGCCACGTTGCGCCTCTGTGGCGGAGCGACGGGCACAGCCAGCCGGCCACCCCCAGGCCGTTAAGTGGCCCCATTGGATAAGTGCAGGGCATATTCAGGCACGCCACGCGTGCACCCGCCTTGCTCAACATCGCAAAGATGGTGGCCACCTGGATGTCGTTTGAGGTGACATGGGCTACGTCGTAGCTGCCGGGCACGCGCTGCAGGAAGCTGAATATGCCGTGCTTAGCGGGGTTGGTGCCAGTCATCAGGCTGGGCCAGGCCTGGGGGCTGGAAAACTCCGGCGTGGAGCGTAGCGGACCGCCAACGCCCTCGGCCAGCATCTCGCGCAGATGGGGGAGGTAGCCAGCCTCTGCCCATTCCCGGACCAGGTCCGGGCTCAGTCCGTCAACGCCGATCAGCAGCACTCGGGGCATACTAAGCCTGTGAGTTAGGAAGAGTTATGAGAAAGGCCGATACTGTCCTAATGATACCGTAGGCAAGCATCGCTGTAAAGAGAGGGCCTGCCAGCCCCATGCCGAGCCATGGCAGAGAATCATTTGACTGTCGCAGGTGTTCTGGGCTATCATACAGAGGTAGCCAGCAGTCGGAACGAGAGCCGCGAGTTGATGGACAAGCTTTGCCGAATTTGCCTGCTTGTGGTGATCATTGGGCTAGTGGGTGCGCTGGCAGGCTGCCGGGCCGGGCCGCAGGCGCCGTCAATTGCTGCAGCGAGGCTTGCGTCTGTACCGGAGCCGGTGCCGCCGCCGCCCAAGAAGCTGCACATGGTTGCTGTAGGCGACATCATGCTGGATCGGTCGGTTGGCCAGAAGATCAACGCGAACGGCTGCGCCGGCATTATTGAGCAGGTGGCCGAACAGCTCCGCCAGGCTGATATCACCTTTGGTAACCTGGAGTGCCCGCTGTCTACCGTCGGCCCGCACCAGCCCAGCGGTGCGTGCGTATTCCGGGCCGACCCCAAGACGGTGAAGGTGCTGGTGCTGGGTGGGTTCGACATTTTATCCCTTGCCAACAATCACACGCTCAACTCCGGCGCTGCTGCCTTGCTGCAAACCCTGGATCATCTTACGCAGGCCGGCATTGCCTATGTAGGCGCGGCCCGCCAAAGAGAGCACGGCTCCGAGCCGACTTTCTTCGCAGTCCAGGATATCAGGGTCGGCTTTATGGCCTACACTGATCTGAGCTTCACCCACGGCAGCTATTCGAAAGTTGATCGGGAACTGAGTAGATTACGCGCTCAGATTACCGAAGCGGAGAACAATTGCAACATCTTGATTGTCTCATATCACTGGGGCCAAGAGTATCGGCGCAGGCCCACCGCCCGGCAGATGGAGGTCGCCCACGCCAGCATCGAGGCGGGCGCTGACCTGGTGCTGGGGCATCATCCGCACGTGCTGGAGGGTGTAGAGATATACCAGAAGAAGCTCATCATGTACAGCATGGGCAACTTCATCTTTGACCAGCGCAGCGGCGAGCGAATGGAGAGCGGGATCTTTGATCTGTACTACACGCAGGGCCGGGGCTGGCGGGTGGAGATGACGCCGGTATGGATCCCGCGGTCACGGCTGGGGCCGGAGTATGCCGCTGGGGAGCGGCGAACCCGGATATTGGAACGATTCCAACAGATGTCGGCCGACTTGGGCACGGCCGTACAGATCGCCAACGGGCGGGCCTATGTAGATTACCCGACCCATCAGCCCAACTCTAAGCAGGTGGCCGAGCCGTCCCCGGTGCCAACCAAGGTAGCATACTAAACAAGAGGCGGAATACTGCTATGCCAAGCAGCAAGCATCTTCTTATTGTGGTCCTGCTCGCAATAGTGGGACTACTTCACACGGATCCAGTTGGGGCCCAGGATAAGCCCTCCGCCAAGGTGAATGGCGAGATCATCACCGAAGCGGCGCTAGTCGATGAGTTGATGACTCGGCACGGTTATCCAGTGTTGGAGGCGATGATCGAAGCCCTGGCTATCCGCCAGCAGGCCAGAGAACGGGGCCTGTCGGTTACCCCAGATGAGCTCGAGGCCCGATACCAGCAGGTGCAGCGCGAAATCATCGCCTCGGCTCCGGCCTCCCAGCTTTCGGAGGCACAGGTTTTTGCTGTGTGGCTGAACCAACGCAACTTGAATCCCGAGACTTTCCGCGAAGAAATCGATCTGCAGCTCTTGCTTGAGGCGATGGTGAAAGGTGACGTTAAGGTAACCGAGCAAGAGGTAGCGCAGTTCTACGAAAGCCACCCCAAGGAGCTCGAACGCTCCGAAGCGGTGCGCGTCAGCCATATTACCGTAACGACGCAGGAGGAAGCTGAGCAGATTCGCCAGGAGATAATGGCCCAGAAGATCACCTTTGCAGATGCTGCCGAGAAGTACTCCATTGATCCCTACGGCCGCACCAACGCTGGCCTGCTGCCGTTGATTGGCCAAGGTGAGCTACCTAACCCGGCTTGGGAGCCGATTCGGGAGCAGGCCTTCAAGCTCAAGGCTGATGGGGAAATCAGCCCCGTCTTCCAGACCCCCATGGGCTGGGACATACTCCGCCGCGAGGCCCACCAGAAAGGCGGGACCCCGCCCTTTGAGGAGATCCAGGAAGAGCTGACCGAGGGAATCTACCGGGCCAGACTGGCCCAAGCTTCCGCTGAGATGCGCAGTGCGATAATCAAGATGGCCAGAGTCGAGTGGCTCATCGAGTTCCCGTCTGGCTCAGAGGCTACGGCTGAGGCTGCCCCAGGGGGATAGCCCTACGGAACTTAGTAAGCACGTTGTCACCACCCCGCCCGGAGGTCGTCGGCGGCCGGGAAGGGATTCTGGATATATCTGGCGAACAGCCACCTACAGTATTGGTCTATGCCACTAAAACGAAGGGAGTGGGGAACCAATGAGAGCTTACAGAGTGCTGATGGTCATGCTGGTCGTGGCCCTATTACTGGGTATATCACTGGGCTGCGGCGAGAAGAAGGTGCCGGATACCGGCCAGAGGCCTGAGGGGGAAATCGCCGAGGTGCCGGAGGAGGGCGAGGCAATGTTCCCGGGTGGCGAGGAGGAACTTCCTCCGATGCCCGGTGAGGAAGAGGGCCTGCCGCTGCCGATGGCTGGCACCGCCGACCTGGTCGCAGAGGCGATGGCCGCCAAGCGGGCTGGCCGACTGGAACAGGCTGAGCTGAAGTTCCAGGCAGCGCTGCTGGAAGAGCCTGATAGCGAAGACGCGCACTGGGGCCTGGCCTGGACGCTCGCCGACCTGCGAAGGAAGGCTGAGGCTATCCGTGAGTTTGAGAAGGTACTCGAGCTCACCGCCGACCCGGAGCGGCAATCTGAGGCCGAAGCAGCCATTGCGCGATTGCAGTAATCGCTGAAGCCGACAGGCCAGCAAAGATGTGGGGAGCCAGGCATAGTGCCTGGCTCCCTTTCTGTGGTGTGCAAGCGGTTCGATTGCTGTTGCCTCGGCAGCCGCTAGTCCTGTTGTGGCCGCGATACTATGACTGTGGCTTCCTGGGAAGCGATCTCCTGATCTGCCCGGTCGCGTACGACCACCCGGATGGTATGGACGCCGGGCTCGTAACGATCGGCGTTCCACGAGGCGCGGTATGGGGCAACGTTGGTCAGAGCCTTGAATCGCCCGTCCACGTAGAATTCGACCAGATAGGCATCAAGCCCGGAGCCGACCAAAGCCTCCAGGACCACTCGACCAGTCACTGCCTCCGCCCGGCTGCCCTTAAGTATAATCGCCACCTGATCGGTACTGGCCAACGGCCTGCCGGATAGAGCCATCGGCGCGGCAGTCTCGGATATCTGTGACCGGGGCAGCCCTAACGGCGAGAGCTGCGCCAGGAAGTATTCGCCGCCGACCAGCTCGCGATAGGTCTGGAGCACCAGATGGTCGGTCGTCACGGCGTAGTCGTTGTCAGCCAGCCCGTCGCTGGCGGCGTCTACCGAGAACCAGTTGAGCAGTACCACGTTGGGAAACTGCTCGCGCACCGTCTCGTACATCTCCCCCATCTTGCGCACGGCGAAGTCGCTGGAGCGCCGCTGGGAAGCGGCACAGAAATGGGTGGCACTGTACTCGCAGATGGCGATCGGCTTGCGCGTGCCGTAGAGACTGCTGATGTAACGCAGGCTGTCCAGTTGGTCGTCGGGAGCTGGCTGGTTGATGTCGCCATCGTTGTACAGCACAGCATAGATATTGACGCCGACCCAGTCAACGTAGTCATCCCCCGGGTAGTAGAGCGGGATCGTCCGCCGTGGCGTGGCAAACGGACACCAGACCATTATCACGTTTGGCGCAGTCTGCTTGAGCACACTGTAGACCAGCCTCCACTTGCGCACGTATTCATCGGGGTTCCCCGAATAGGGCATCCACGTCCCGTTCATCTCCGAGGCGAAGCGTAGGAGGATCGGTCCTTCGGCTTGTGCCGCCGCCTCCGCCCAGCCGTGCAGGTAAGCGTCGTCGCGGACCTCCTCCAGCCCATCATTCGGCTCCCAGGCAATCTGTGGTAACGCGCCATGTTCGATTACCTTCGTCGCCCATTGAGCGGGAAACGGCTCGCCATAGCCCAGGTAGCACATATAGCTGGTGTGCTTCTTGCCGACGAGCCGCTCGAATAGCTCAATATCTCCGGCCACGATCGGGTCTTGCTCGATGTAGGCGCCGATATAGCAGCCGCTCCACTGGGCGGCAACCGAGGAGCCAGCGAAGGCCAACACCAGCAGGAACACTACTGTACCCCGCAGCGCCAAACTGTGTGTGTGCTCAGTAAACCAGTGCATCATACCTCATACCGACAGCTTGAAGGCTTCGACGGGGCTGTCGTGAAGCAGGAACTGGGCGATGCGCAACGCTTCTTCTTCTGTGTCATCTCCGCGCGCCACCCGTTCCGCTAAGACCTCGGCAATGTTCCGCCGGGCCTCGTAGAGATGGCCATAGACCAATTCCACATGGCGCACGTCGCCACCGAAGCCGATGATCTTATTGGCGGGCACTAGGTCCAGCCAGTCGGCCAGAATCTGGCGGGTGCCCGCGGCCGAAATGATATGCACCCAGGCCAGGTCCGCCCAGACATTGGGAAAGTACTTGGCCAGCACGCCACACTCGCGGGTGTAGGGATAACCGGCGTGGAACAGGTCAAACCGGGCCTGTTTGTACTCCAGGAAGAGATTGGTGAGCAGTGTGGGATCAGTATTGGTCACGATATTCTGTCCGCCGGCCTGTAGTCCGGTGTGGAAGATGATGGTCATGTCATTTTCCATCGCTGCCTGGACGCACTTGTGCAGTATGTAGTCCTGCAGCGGCTTGGCCTCCGCCCACGATAGCCCCTCGCCCAGGTGGTCAAAGATGCGATTGAAGAGCCGCTCAGCATCCGCACGAGTCACCTTGTCAAATTGGAGAGTGCGCTGGTAGGCTACAGCGACTTTCAGGGCCACTGCGCCCTCAGCGCGCACATGACTGATGTAGCCCTGAGCGGCACTGACCAGGTCGTCAAGGCAATGCAAGGGATGGTCGGTGGTTGCCGATAGCTCTTCGACTTGCTGTTTGGTGCGGGCTTCGATGAACTGGGTGGCGTGGATAACCGGAACGAATAGTTCACAGTCACAGTCAGTGAGAGAACCTTGGTCCAAGATACAGACGGAAATGTTGCACCGGTCCTTAAGTACCTGCTTATACCAGCCGGGCTGGTTGGCCTGCCTCATCTTTTCAGTGGCCTCAGCCAGCGCTGCGGCCGACACCTCTTGGCAATCGAACAGGTCTTTGAGGGTCCGCGTCCACATTCGCGCGTATGAGCCGTTACGGATTTTCGGCCAATAAGGCTCCAGTAATTCCCAGCGTGGAGCGATCTCTCCCTTGGGGTCAACAATCTTCTCCGCGACTTCCGGCGGACAGCCGACCGCACGCAGATCGTCGCTTGTATAGTGATCTATCAGACTGAGTACGTCAATGTTGCTGTCAATATGCTCTGCTTCGGGGACCAAATGTTCGTGGGAATCAACTACCGGAATGGCCTCGATCTGTTTTAGCAGTTCCGCGGCATACTCTCGGACGTTCATCTCTATCTCCCTGTAGGTCTGGAATGGAGTATGGGCTACACGTCCAGCTTTCCGGCGCGGTGGGCCTGGATATAGTTCATGCAGAACTCGTCCTGCCCCAATAGCGCCTCGATGACGACAATGTGAGCCATGATCTTCTGGTCCAGCGGGTCTACTACCGCCGAGTCCATCCCCGCCTGCATCGCCAGGCCGATGAAGGCCCGGTTCATCAGGCGGCGATTGGGCAGCCCAAACGAGATATTGCTCAGCCCGCAGGTGATGTGACACTCCGGGCAGTACTCGCGAATCGCGCCGATGGCCTGCAATATATGCAGGCAGGCCTCGGGCGAGGTGCTCAAGGGTGAAATAATCGGGTCCACGAAGATCTGGCTCGCTGCGATTCCGCCATCTACCAGCCTGTCAATAAGCTGCCTGGCGACTTCTTCGCGCTGGCCCCCCTGTGTGGGCATGCCCGCCTCGCCCAGGGCCAGTGCCACTACGTTGACCTTCGCCTCCAGGACAATCGGCAGCATCTTCTCGACGCTACCCGGCTCCGCCGTGACTGAGTTTATCATCGGCATCGCCTCGCCGGTGTACATCTCCAGCCCGCGCTGGACGGCCTGGGGATTGGGCGAATCGAAGCTGATCGGCTTATCAGTGGCCGCCTGAATCGTTTCCACCAGCCACTGCATATCCTTGGCTTCCTGCTCGCCGACCGTGCCGGGATTACAGTCAATGAAGTCTGCGCCGGCCTCGGCTTGCTTGACCGCCAGGCCAGCGATGCAGTCGGCGTCGCGACCGGCTATTGCCTCTTTCACCTTGCTTCTGGTCCCGTTAATCAGTTCGCCGATGATGATCACGCTGTTCGTCTCCTTGAAGATCTCGGTACGACAGGCGTCCCGCCTGTCGGGCTTCTAGTGGCACAGGCCTCCTGCCTGTGTGACCTTGTGAATCACCTGCATCGGGTAAACGGTAGCTGGGACAGGCGAGACGCCTGTCCTACCATATTCCGTGTTGTTATCCGTAGCGCACGGCTAGCCCCTTGACCAGCGCCGTCAGGCACTGGCAAAGTGGCGCCTGCGCCCCCACTTCTTGCGCCGTACGACTGACAGCGCCGGTGATGTAATCAACCTCCGTCCGCCGGCCTCCGAGCACATCCTGGAGCATCGAGGACTGATTGGCTGCCGTAGCCTGGCAGACCTTCTTGACTTCCTGCCCCGGCGCGAAGTCGCCCCACTCAACCCCGGCGGCCTTGCCCACCTCGTAGACCTCCTCGGCTACCCTCTCAAGCAGCTCGCGCAGCACCGCGCTCTCCAGCAATTCGCCGTTGCGCCGCCGTGTAAGCGCAGTGAGCGGGTTGATCGCGCAGTTGATCAGCACCTTGCGCCACAGCAGTGCGTCTACGTCCTCGGTCACTCGCGCCGCTAACCCTGCGCTTTGAAGAAGCTCAGCGACGCGCTGCGCCAGTGGCTGGTTGTCCGCCGGACTGCCCAAGATGATCTCGCTCAGCCCGGCTTGGCGCACTCGTCCAGGCGCCAGCAGCGTCGCGCCGCTAGCGGTCGTCCCTGCCAGGACCTGCTCCTCTGGAAAGTACTCCTGGAGCACCTCGTAGTTGCCCAGGCCGTTTTGCAGCGTCAAGACCGCTGTGTCCTCACCGGCCAGCGGCGCCGCATGTTGCGCCGCGGCCGCCGTGTCGTACGCTTTGGTGAAGATGATCATCAGGTCGGCTGGGCGAAATTCGTAGGGGTCGGCGCTGCAGGGGACCGGCACAGTGTAGGTGCCGGTGGGCGCTTCGATGATGCTGCCCTGCTGGTGGATAAGCTTGGCCCGGTCCGCGCGGTGGTCAAGCAGACTGACTTGCAGATGCGGCGTCTGCCCTAGCAGCCCAGCATGCAGACAGCCCATCGCCCCCGGGCCGACGATAATCACACGAGGTTTATCTGGTTGTGGGGACCGAGTGTCGCTGTGACGGGAATCTGGCATCAGTATTGGGTTGTGCTGATTACTCGTTCGTACTGGGGGTCTCGCCGCGCTGCTGCTCCCAGCGTTTCAGCTCGACGACCTGGCCCAGCGTACTGCCCGCGTCAATTTCCGCCTTCTCTCGGCTTTCGCGTTCGACCACCGCCAGCGCACGGTTGGCGATCTCCACAGCGTGTTCCTGGGGCACGACCACCACGCCGTCGTCATCAGCGATGATCCAGTCACCGGTGCGCACGACCGTCTCATCTATCTTCAACGGCACGCCAATCATGCCCATGCCCTTAGGGTCACCCGCTGCGGGCCCAATCAGCTTCGAGAACGCCGGAAAGCCCAGTTCGCGGATCTCAGCGCTGTCACGCAGTGCACCATTGATGACAATGCCGGCTATGCGGCGCTGGAGGCAGCTCTTGCTGGCCTCTTCACCCCAGACGGCGGGACCTTCGCCCCGGACGTCTACCACCAATACTTGGCCTGGCTCGGCCTGGTCAATTGCCTCGACCGGCTTGGCCCAGTCACCTGGATAGGTCCAGACGGTCAGGGCTGGGCCGACTGCCTTCATGCCTGGAGCGATGCTCGTTATCCCCGGCAGCCAGCCCTTGCGGTGCATAGCATCGGAGATATTGGCGGTGCTACACTTGCCGAAGATCTCCCGGAGCTGCTCCAGCCCGCCGCGCTTGTACAGGTCGGTTTCAACCGCCTCCCCGGTGCGCATTGCCTCGAGAATCGTGCGCGTTGCCTCGGTCGCGTCGGGAGCCTTGATAATCGCGCCCCCGACAATGACGATGTCCGCGCCAGCCTCAACAGCCAGCGGTGCGGTTTCCGAGTTTATGCCGCCGGCCACTGCCACGAGGATATCCACTGCCTCGGCCACCTCGCGTAGCACCGCCAGCGGGTCTTCTCCGCGCATCTGCACGTCAATCGGGCAGTGAACACCAATGATTGCGGCGCCCAACTCCTGCACTGCGCGCGCCCGGGTGGCCGGTTCGGCGATTTCGCAAAGGTCAACCATGATCCGCGCGTCATAACGCTGCCCGGCCCCCACGCACTCTGCGATCGTCGAATCGGAGGCCGCAGCGAGCACCGTCACTACGTTGGCGCCAGCCTGCGCGGCCATCTCCACCTCCGCCCGGCCCGCGTCCATTGTTTTCATATCCGCAACTACAGTGTGGTCGGGGAATTCGCGGCGCAGTACACGCACAGCCTCCAGCCCCTCACTCTTGATCAGCGGTGTGCCCGCCTCCACCCACTGTGCGCCACCAGCCACCGCCTCCCCGGCCACCCGCAGCGCCTGGCTGAGATTAGCAAAGTCAAGCGCAACTTGTAGAATCGGCTGTGATTGGACCATTGCTATCGCTTCTTTCTTACAACAGCCTCGCAATGCGTTCTTCTTCTGTCAAGGTCTTTCCGCTTTCCAGGTCCAGCGCGCGGATCGCTCCGTCTACCGGCGCAGTTGCCAGCTTGCCGGCGGCGACCGGGTTGCCGCACAGATGCGGCGCGTCAAGCAGCCCGAGCTTGATCGCGCGGGTAATGACCCGAGCATCGGTAAGCGGATCTGCGCCGCCTTCAGCTAGCGAGCGTATGGCCTCCAGCAGGAGGTTGGCCTCGGCCAGTAGTTCTTCCTTCCGGGCCTGGACAATGGGATCGGAAAGCGTATCGGGCATATCAGTGCGGCAGTTGCGGATCGCGCCGTGGACAATTTGGCAGCTTTCGATGAGTTCCGGCGCCGTGACGGCATGGTCGCCCTCGGAGTAACCTACCACATGTACAATATGAGGTCGAATAGCCAATTGCACGACGGTCGCCGCTGCCAGTTGCCCCTTGGCTATGTCCATATCCGGGGAGAAGCTGAGCAGGCCGGCCCGGGTCTGGCGCAGCGAGGTGAAATCGTCGTCGTGCAGCCCTTCTATCAGTTCGATCTTCGCCAGCATCTTGGCCAAGTCCATCACGGGCGATGTGGCTGCGGGACTATTGAACATATATTGGGAGATGTAAGTGCGCACGCCGAGCACTTTGCAGTTGTACGCACCCAGGTAGGCCGCGACGACCGCAAGGGTATCGTGAGCACCGCGCATACTCCAGTGATGCGCTTCGTTGCATTCGACCGGGATCCCGCGCTGGGCATACCACGCCATCGCTTCCTGGTTCTCCGCGATGGACCGCTCGGGTGGCCGGTCGGAGCGGGCGTCGAGAGTGTTATACCAGCACAACGGGATCGCGCCCCAGGCGTTGTTGATTGTTTCCACCGACATCTCCGCCCAGTTGATCAGGTCGCGAGTGCCGCTGTAGCAGCGCAGGAGTGGATAGTTGCCGCAGCGAGTTGCCTGGTATATCGCCCGCAGGTCGTCAGGGGAGCGCAGGGCCACTCCGCCGGCACCGGACTGTTCTGGCTTCATCTCGTCGGGGCGGAAAAAGCTCTCCTGCGCGTTCTGGTCGGGTCCAAGGGAGAGGATGTCGAGGACCTCGGCTTCGGCGATCCGCTGCGCCCCTTCGACGGTTACAGCGACTTCCGGTTGGCCGAAGTGATGGCGCAGCAGGGGATAAGGCTGCCTGGCTACCAGCCGCTCCCGCAAGCTGGTACCCCAGTTTCTTGGTTCCCTTTGTTGGGTCTCGCCGCGCAGGTAAGCGAAGACCTCGTCCGGGCTTTCGCCGCCGGAGAATACCTTCTCGAACAGACCACTTGCCTGGGCCACTTGTGCAACCGGCGCCGTCCCGCCGAAGACAAAGCGGCGCTCGAGCAGGTCGCGCTGCCGAAGCAAGTCCTGGAGTTGCTCGATGAGCGTCTTGGCTACGCTGGGGGTCAAGCGATAGCTCACTGCCACCAGTTCGGGGTCGTGCTCAGCGACTGCGGCGGCGAACTCCTCCACACTCACTGCCGGGCCCAGGAAGATCGTCTCGTATCCGGCAGAGCGGGCCAGATTGAGGAAGCTGAGTACGCCGGCGACATGAACGCAGTTGCCGAGCGCCCCCGCGACCACCGTCCGCTCAGTCCGGTTCACCAGGCTCACCTTCCATCACCAAGCGCTGGATCTGGCGGATGGTCAAGCCCTCGAGGCCGAGCTTCTCCACCGTGCGCCCCTCGGCGGAGAGGTCTCTGCCCACCAAGCAGGATGCCAGATGAGCGACCGCTTGCATCGTCGGGGTCTCCACCCCGAGCATCTCGCCCAGCGAGATCATCGGGACCAGCCCAGTGGGCACATCCTCGAGGATGTAGCGGTGGACCACTATTGCTGGTGCCATAATTCCCTTGTAACCGGGATTCGCCGCTATGGCCTCGTAGAGGTTGTCGCCGGCTGCACTGTAGGCGATGAACAGCCAGTTCTTGGCTGACATCACCCCGATGCCGAGGGCATCACCGACGCGGACACGCTCCCGGTCCATCTCCTCCAGCGCGTCGGCCACCGACGGGGTAATGCCCTGGAGATAGTACTGGAAGTCGCCGTGAGTGTCTTCTACCCGTCCAGCGTTCATTACCAGCACAGTAGGGTGGAAGATCACGCCTACATTATTCAGGCTGGTCTTCAGGACATTGTCACCGGGTACGAACTGGGGATAGGCCACGCGCAGCGCTTCTATCACCTCACTGGTGCGATAGCTGGGAATAGCTGCGACCGGCACGTTATGCTTGACGCTGAAGATGCGCACCTGGGCTGGTTGGGTGGCCCGACTGGCGTAGATGAACGTCTGGGCCTCAGCAATCAGGACGTCCGCGGTACAGCCCATCTCCAGGATGATATGCCGGAACTCCAGCGCACCACCAGTGCGGCCCGGGTTTAGCACCACAATCTGCCCATCTTGCAAGTGAGGGGCGCACGCCTCAGCGATGAAGGCATGAGCCGTGGCCGGTACCACCACCATAACTATATCAGCGCCCTCAAGCGCTTCGCCCGCATCGGTGGTTGCCACTGCTATGTCGCCTTCGCCCTTCTCGATGTCATCCAGGCCGGGGCTGAGCAACTCGATGTTGCCTCTTTCCTTGATCGGAATGAGCCGCTCTTCGGAACGGTTGTAGAGATTGACTTGGAAGCCCTTGAGGGCCAGGTGAGCAGCCATCGCCGTGCCGCCGTGTCCGGCACCCATCACACAAAAACGAGGTTTCTCGTTGCTCATTGTGCCTCCCAGTGGTGAGTCTTCGAGCCGGTGGTACGGTGGAGTCGCAGATTAGGGGCGTGGCAGCCCCGGAAGCGGAGTGCAACTGGCCTGCTAGTATTGCTGCAATTACCTGTAATGATACCGGCTTGGGCGACTCCTGTCAATGTAACGGCCTGCTTCAGAAGGACAAATGCGCCGCGTGCGCGAACTATCACGGTGTCATTTGTGGAGAGGGTGATACTATATCAGTTCGTTGAAGAGCTTTCAACTGATGCCGATGCCGCGGATAGTCTTTGGCACCGGCACTATCGCCCAGGTGGGCGAAATGGCCGCCCAGCTCGGCAGCAGGGCGCTGCTGGTCACCGGGCGCGGCTCGCTACGCCAGTCCGGATGGCTAGAGCGAATTGTCAGCGGGCTTGGCGAGCACGGCATGGCTGTGACCGTCTTTGAGGGCGTTGAGCCCGAGCCGTCCCTCGGCACTGTCGAGCGGGGACGGGAGATGCTTCGTGAGGCGGGCTGCGATGTGGTGGTCGCGGTGGGTGGGGGCAGCAGCCTCGACGTGGGCAAGGCAATCGGAGCGCTGGGCAATGCCCCTGGCACAGTCGTCGAGTATCACCAGGGCCGCGACATCACTGAGCCCGCTATTCCGATCATCGCCTGTCCCACCACTTCGGGTACCGCCACTGAAGTCACGGCCAATGCGGTGCTCAGCGACCACGGCCGCGGCGTGAAGGCCAGTATTCGCGGTGGCGGAGTTATCCCAAAGGTGGCGATCGTGGACCCGGAACTCACCCTGAGCGCACCGCCCACCACCACCGCATACGCTGGCATGGATGCCTTCACCCAGGCGCTGGAGGCTTACACCTCCACGGGCGCCAACGTCGTTACTGACGCGCTGGCCACCGAGGCGCTCGTGCACGTCGCTTCGGCCATTCGCACTGCCTATTACGACGGCTCGGACCTGGCTGCGCGGGAGTCCATGAGCCTGGGCAGCCTGCTGGCAGGGATGGCTTTTGCCAGCTCGCGCCTGGGGCTGGTCCATGGCCTGGCCCATCCGGTCGGAGCCGCCACCGGTCAGCCGCACGGGCGCATCTGCGGGCTGCTGCTGCCCCACGTCATCGAGTTCAATGTGGCCGCCGCGCAGGAGAAATACGCCCGCGCCGCCCGGATGCTAGGTATCACCAGCGAACCCGACGACGATGCCGCCGCCCGGCAGCTTCATCAGTGGGTCGTCGAGCTGGCCAAGGAGCTCCAGATCGGCAAGACGCTGTCGGAACTGGACGTTACCGAGGCCGACCTGGAGGGGATGATTGAGCCTACTATCTCGTCCAGCTCGAGCCAGCACAATCCCCGCGAGGTGACTGAGCCGGACCTGGGGCACTTCCTGCGGCAGATACTATGAGGTACAAACCATTAAGGGCTTATGCGGAGACCCCGCGAAGTTGTGCTACCTCGGGGATTCAACAGGCCAAGCAGGGGTAGGAGCGACATTCTTGTCGCGATTGTTTCGGCTGTGGCGGCAACGTTCAGTACGCCCTGAGCTAGTCGAGGGATGCCCTGATAGTCGTCGCGACAGGAATGTCGCTCCTACGGTGGTGAGGGTCGGGGCAAAGATGTCCTCGCGCAGCGGGATAATGTTAGTCGGGACAATGCTCGTGCCGCGAGATTCTTACCCAGGGAGGTTGCTATGGAAACGGTTAACGAGTCTGACTGCGAGTTTCGGTTTGGTGACCACGGGCCCAAGTACTTCCTGCGTGGGCCCAGGTTCGAGTGGGGTGTGATTGTCTTCCAACCTGGCCAGGAGTTGGGCGCCCACAAGCATGCCGAAGTCGAGGAGACCTTCTACTTCGAGAGTGGCACGCCGCTGATGGTGGTGGACGAGCAGGAGCATCGGGTCACCGCGGGCGACGTCTTCCGCCTGGAGCCGGGTGAAGCGCACAATATTGTCAACGATACCGACGGCGACACCCGCATCATCTTCATCAAGTGCCCGTATGTGCCCGGGGATAAGATTGAGGTGGGCTAACCGCCAGCGAGCACCGGCTTGGAGCTGGTGCCACTGTACTCCAGGCTTGTGATACTGTCAGGAGATCGCCTCCACCAGCCGCTGGAGGGCGACCAGGAACGACTCGCCATCCTGTTGGTGGCCCAGCCATACTTCGGGGATGAGGGCGGCGTCTACGTCGGCCAGTTCCGCCATCACCGCCACGAAATCGGTTTCACCCTCGCCGATCTGGAGCGCCTCCCCATCAACGCCGGAGCTGTCAGCAATATGCAGGTGGGTGATCCAGGGTTTAACCGTCTGGATATACTCGGTGATGACGCCACCGACATGATTGCACCAGAGCGTGGCGTGTGAGAGGTCGAAACAGATGCGCCCGCCGTGCGCCTGGCAGAAGTCGGCAATCTCCTGCGGGTCCATAAAGACGTTGCCGTACCACTGGCCGCCGAAATACCACGGAAACGGCGGTAGGTTCTCCAACAACAGCTCGACGCCTTCCTCGTGGCGGAGCAGTTCCATTGCCTGTGCCAGATTGTCGTACAGTGCGATGTTGTCATCGAGGAAGCCGTCGAAGCTCATCCCCCCGGTGTGGGCAACTATCTTGACTGGGCCGGTCTGATTAGGGAAGTGCTCCGCCAGCCGTCGGGCCACTTCGCAAGTATCGGCAATAAGCTCTATCCCCGCCTGGCGTGCCAACTCATCTGTGCTGCACAGGTCGAGGAGCTGGCCGTGGCGATACTCCGGGGCGTGGACGATAAGCTCCGGCTCGAACTGGCCCAAGTCCTCAGGGAAGTGCTCCAGGTCCTGGTCGGTGAGGTGAAACTCCATTACATCGGGCTGCCACTGGGCCAGCGCTGCCGCATCGCGGTAGCGCACCACTGGGCCCCAGCGCCGGGGGAAGACGGCGGAGACCTGTTGCGGTGTCACCCCGGTTATATCCGACTCGCGGAACTGCTCGCCCTTTCTGATCTCGCGCGGCACGCTGTGGCCGACGAGTTCGGGGTAACGCTGTGGGCTGATGCCACTGCCCGGCCCCAGCGCGGTGAGCATCTCGCGGGTGATCTCGGCGCCGCCGGGGATGTCCTGGGCGGCGACTAGGCTCTTGCGCAGGGCATGGCGGTTGACTATTTCGCCCCGAGACAAGGGCCGGTCGGGGCCGCCGAGGGCTGCTTCCATGTTGCGAATATCGCGGACCTGTTTCCCGAGGCCCTGGGGCTCGAGGCTGGCGGCGTGATCGGGCCCGGGCATGCTCCGGTCGAGTGTAATGTGCCGCTCGATGATGCAGGCCCCCAGTGCGGCGGCTACCGTGGAGACGGCGATACCCCGCTCGTGGCCGGAGTAACCAATGGGTACGCCCAGTTCGGCCAGACGCCGCATAAAGCGCAGGTTGACGTCCTTGAACGGCGCTGGGTAGGTGGACTGACAGTGCAACAGGGCAAACTGCACGCCGCGCTGGCGCAGGAAGTTGACGGTATGCTCGATCTCCTCCCAGCGCGACATGCCGGTGGACAGGATCAGCGGCTTACCGGTTGCGGCGAGGTGTTCAAGTAGAAAGATATTAGTCAGGTCGGGCGAGGCTATCTTGTACGCTGGCACCTCGAGCGATTCCAGAAAATCCACGCTGGCTTCATCCCACGGCGTACACAAGAACTCCAGGCCACAGGCGCGTGCGTATTCGGCCAAGCGGCGGAAGATCTCATCAGACAACTCCGCTTCCTCCAGGAAGGGGATCAGGAACTGGAGCTCCTTATCGGCCTCGGTCAGGTCCTCCAGCAACTCCGGGGAGTACTGCAGGCGCAGGTCGCGCTTCTGGAACTTGATGGCGTCAGCGCCGGCGTCGGCGGCAGCGGCAATCAGTTGGCGGGCAATCTGCGGGTTGCCATTGTGGTTGATGCCGGCCTCGGCGATGATGTAAACGGGCTCGTCCGGGCCAACGCGGCGGCTGCCGATTTGAATGTGCGTTATGCGTTCAGACATAATGTCGCTTCCTTACCTGCTCTTGACGATCCCCAGGGCCATCATAATCTCTTCAGCCAAAGTGAGGTCCTCGCTGGTGTCAATGTCAATCGAGTGCATCGAATCCATTACCATTACCCGTACCTCGCCACCCAACCGGTTCTTATGCTCGCGCAGGATGTGAGTGCGAGTGACATACAGCGCACCGTTCTCCGAGTATTTGTCGGCCACTTCCTGGGTGAACTGCCGGCTGACGTAGTCGTATTCGGGCACCCAGATGTCACCGTCGTGGAGTTCCCCGCACTTGTCCCAGTGCTGCAGCGGCGCGACGGTCATCACCACATCGCAGCCTGTTTCCGCCAGCTTGGTGATAGCCGCGTCAATGATGTCGCTGCCCCGCAGCGGCGAGGTACATTGCAGCAGCGCCACGGCATCCGGCACGTACCCTTCGCTACTCTCCAGGTGGTCCAGTGTATGCAGTAGCGCCGGTTCGGTCTGGGAGGTGTCGGTGGCGATTTCCGTCGGGCGCTCGATAATCTCCGCACCGGCCTCGCGGGAGACCTGAGCGATCTCCTCGTCGTCGGTAGAAACGACGATTCGGTCGAGCAGCTCGGCCCGCTGGGCAGCCTCGATCGTCCAGACAATCAGCGGCTTGCCGGCCAGAGGCACCACGTTCTTGCGCGGTATTGACTTCGACCCGCCCCGCGCCGGGATGATTCCTAGAACCTGCAGGCCTTGTTTGCTAGGTATCGTGGTCATCGTAGTAGTCGCTCTGCCAGTTTTCTCACCGGTCCGGGGGGCCTGAGAAGCGAGACCCCGGCCGGGCCTGACAATTCACTGCCTCTAGCTCCGTGTGTAGTGCCAGTCGCCCAGCTTCTCGCCAAGGGTCCAGTACTCCCCCCATACGCCCAGCAGCGGCTGGGCTTTGCCGCTATCGAGATTGCCGGCCTCGTCCAGAATCTCTTCGTCAACGTGTACCGCCACGATCTTGCCCATTACCCACTCGTGATTACCCAGCGGTACGCTCTGGACCAATTCGCACTCCATGCTCACCGGGCACTCCTCAATTAGCGGCGTGCGGATCTGGCTGCCGGGCTGAACGGTAAAACCACAGGCGCTGAATTTGTCAACGGTCTGGCCCGAGCGGGTGCCGCAGATATCGGTCTGCTTCATCTGGTCGGCCGAGGGCAGGTTGACGCCGAAGTCACCGGTCTCTTTGATGAGTTCGAGCGAATACTGCGCCCGGCCGATAGCCACACCCACTATCGGTGGGTTCGACGAACAGATCGAACTGGCGCCGATGGTAATGATGTTGGGTCTGCCCTCCGCGCCGATGGTGGTCACCAGGCATATCGGCCATGGATAGAAGTATCGGCTGGTTGGGCTATCCGTCAGACGCTTTGCCGTCGCTATCGCGCTCCTCTTTGATCGGCTGGCATTAGTTGACTAAGTGCCTTGATTAGTATAAACATAGCACAAGTAATTGACAAAACAATCTTTCGCCGCAGTTGAGGGAGACACCTGCCCTCAGTTCACCTAGAAGGATTCTGCGGCCGGTTTATCCTGGTATTATGATTACGAGATCCCGAAAGCATTTATGGGGCATTCTGATCGGTGGGCTGCTTGTACTCCTGAGCATCTGCACGCTGGCGGCGCCCACTGACCCACACGACGCAGCAGCGCAGTTGCGCCAGAAGCTGGCGGACTTGATGGCGCACCCTGCCTTGCACGGAGCGCAGGTGGGGGCGTGCGTGGTCTCGCTGCCCGATGGGGAGGTGCTCTACAGCCTCAACCCTCACCAGTCGTTCATCCCTGCTTCGACGATTAAATTGCTGGTCACAGCCAGCGCGGTGCGGCTGCTGGGGCCCGACTTCGTCTATCATACCTCGGTCTGGACTCCGGCGGCGCCGACCGAGTGGGGCCAAATATCTGGAGACCTGATCATTGCAGGTACAGCCGATCCTGCGGCGAACGCGGCCACCTACACCGACATCGCCCGACAGCTCCGGAGCCAGGGCATCCGCTGGGTGGGTGGTGGGATAGTCGGTGCGGGTGCAATGGCGGCCAGCGAACAAGACAAGGGGCTCAAAGCGGCTCACGCGCTGCACCAAGCTCTGGGCGGCAAGGGCATTTGGGTCGAGCATGGGGTTTCACAAGGCGCAGTGCCGCCGGGCGGGCACCTGGTCTATTGGCGCCAGTCGGTGGCCTTACGGGACTACCTTCGCGCTGTAAACATGCACTCGGACAATCGTCGAGCCTCGCTGCTCTTGAGCAGCCTGCTCAGCAGCTTCGGCAATCCCCACGATCCCGACCACAGCTTCGTGGCCGAGCTTTGGCACGAATGTGGCCTGGACACCTCAGCTCTGAGGCTTATCGAGGGCAGTGGCCGGTCCCACCACAACAAGCTCACACCTGCCTTGCTCACTGGTGTGCTCGTGGAGATAGCGCGGGATGAGCATGAGTTGGAGGCTCTGGCTGACTCCCTGCCCGTGGCGGGAGTGCGCGGCACGTTGAGTGGACGGATGTGCGGGACTGTCGCTGAAGGCCGCATCTATGCCAAGACCGGCACACTCAAGAAGGTTAGCTGTCTGGCGGGATACGTCTACGTAGAGGGCTCGCCGACCCTGGCATTTACGCTGATGATGAGTGGATACTCCTGCTCGCTGAAAAAAGCGCGAGCGATTCAGGACCAGGTGGCGGTTCATCTGGCCAGGTATGCGCTGGCTGACCAAGCGGGAGTAGCCGCCGCGGAGCCTCAAGTCTCCCTAAGTCAGTAATCAGCCAGCTTGTGGTATTCGGCTAGGGGAACTTGGTCGGGTTCTTGGAATTGCAGGGTGGTTATCACTCGTTGCTTGGATGTCACTGCTGGTCAGTACCTCGCGTGTTAGTTAGAATTTCAATAATCTGGCGACATTGGCGCTCAGAATGGCTTCGCGTTCCTGGGCAGTAAGGTCCAGACGCTCAAGTCCTGCAAGCCCCTCGGTTGCGGATTGCCAGGGGAAGTCGGAGCCGAACAGAATCCGCTCAGGGCCGTGAGCGCAGATAATCCGCGCAATCTGCTCGTCGCTGGTATTGTTGAAGACGTAGGAGATGTCCATGTAGAGGTCCTGGCCGACCACGAACTCCTCGACTTGGTCCCACATCTGGTAGCCACCCAGGTGGGCGAGGATGAGCTGAAGCTCCGGCAGCGTCTGATGCAACTCGAGCAGCCGCTGCGGTGTGGGGTCTACGCTTTCGATAGGCTTGATCTCCTGGCCTGCGTGCAGGAGGACAATTAGCCGCCCGGCCAGCTTCTCCAGCATCTTCAGCGCAGCCGGCGCCAGCAGCTCAAACTCCTGGAAATGGGGTTGGAGCTTGACACCGCGGATGCCTTCGCCGAGCAGAAACTGTATCTGCTCATCACAGTCAGGGTCAGCAGGATGAAGAGCCCCGAAGGGAATCAGCCGCTCACTAGCCAGTCCGGCGGCCCAACGGTTGATGGAGGCGACCTGGTCAGGGCGTGTCGCGACCGGACAGATGACGGCGGCATCCACGCCGGTAGCATCCATGTGCTCCAGTAGCCCGGTTACGGTCGGCCGCGTGAGCGGTTGCGCACCGTACGCCGCTGCCAGCGCCGCCATCGCCTTGTCTACCACTTTGTCGGGAAAGATATGGTTGTGTATATCAATGACAATTGACATTCTTACCTGCTCTCGGTCGTTGTGCGGTAACGGCCAGTATGGTAGCGCCAGGCGACCTGGATCGTGGTCCCCAGCACCGAGGGCACCGCGCGCCACGGAGCCAGCGTAGTGCCGGCCACATGCCGCCACTCGACGGGAACCTCCACTATCTTCATGTCTAACGCCCGCGCTCGCGCCAGGATCTCCACGTCGAACCCCCATCGGCGTACTGTCAGATTCGAAAACAGCGTTGCCGCGGCCTCGCTGGTAAAAAGCTTGAACCCACACTGACTGTCAGTGATGCCGGGCAATACTGTCAGCCCAATCAACACCCTGCCCAGGCGGCTGATAGCACCTCGCAGCCAGGATTCCTCCCCTGTCCGCCGGCTGTCTTCGTGGTAGCGCGAGGCGATGGCTACCTGGGCATCGTTCTGTTGGAGAGCTTCGAGAAAATCGAGGGCCTGCTCGACTGCCATGCTGCCGTCGGCGTCCATAAAGAGGCGGTATTCGCCCGTGGCGGCCAACATGCCCGCGTGCACGGCGTAGCCCTTGCCCCGGTTGGGCCGGTAACTGATTAGCCCGAAGAGATCGTCTTCCCGGCTCCTCGCCTCAATAAGCGCTGCAGTCCCGTCGGTGCTCCCGTCGTCTACCACCAGCACTTCGACGGGAAAATCCACCTGGCGGGCAAAGACGGCCACCGAATCGAGCGTCGGCGTGATGCGCTGTTCCTCATTGTAGGCCGGAATGACTATGGACAGGTACATTCTGCTCTCGTTTTGACTTTGAGTTAATGACCTGCGGTTGCTGGCCCGTTGGGCACGATGCACAGCATCTCCAGGCTGTCCGGGCCGGTGCAGCAGAACTGGTGACTTTCGCCGGGTGCAACGAGGATAGCCTGGTCAGCCTGCAGGGGAATCTGCCCCTGCTCGGCGACCAGGACGCCTTCGCCGTGTAGGACATAGACCTCGTGCTCCCAGTCGTGCGTGTGCCGGGGGGTATATCCGCCCGGAGCGATGACAAACCGCCGCAGCGCAAAATTCGGTGCGCCGTCTGACTCAGTGAGCAGCCACTGGACGTCAGTGTCCTTCGCGCCTTCGGCCGTCACCGTGTCACGGTCTGCCTCTTGGGCATTGACTGTGTACATGGGTATTACCTCGCCTCGTTGGTCTTTCGGTAGGACAGGCGTCCCGCCTGTCCACAAGCGACAGGCGACACACCCGTCGTACCTCGTACTGATCAGATCTCAATCTCCATCCCGTCATAACCTATCTCAATGCCGGCGTGCCCCAGTTGGGCTACCAGCTCATTGTGGGTCAGGCCGCCGAATGTCACGGCCACCGTTTTCGCGGGCTGCCTGGCAGACTGGGCACACACAAAACAACGCAGGAACGCCTTCGGCCGCGGCACTACCCAGAATCTTTAGCTTCATGCGAATGACTCCGTATCTTGTGATGGTTGGTAGCTATTGTATGCCCGGGTTGGTTGAACGTCGCCGCCAGTGTTGGTACATCTCCCGGAAGATTTTGATAATCACCCGGGGCCGGGCCAAGGTGGACTGGCCAGCCTGCCGAGCCTGGTAGACCACCGGCATCTCGGCGATGCGAAAGCCGTGGCGCCGCGCTTCGCTGAGCATCTCGGCGTCAATGAATGAGCCCTCCGCATGCAACTCCATCGCCTCGACGACCTCGCGCTTGAATAGCTTGAAGGCGAAGTTGACGTCTCTGACATTCAGGCCCAAGAGCCGTCGCGTCAGCAAGTTGTAGACCTTGCTGTATAGCCAGCGCTTGAACCCTTCGCGCCGGTTGGTTCGGTATCCGATAACCACATCGGCTTGGTCGAGCAACGGAATGGCATCGCTGAGGTAAGCCAGGTCGCAGGGCAGGTCGGCGTCGGTGTAAAGTACCAGCTCCCCGGCGCTGTTAGCCAGGCCCGTCCTTACGGCTCCTCCTAGTGTCCGGTTGGTTTTGTGATGAAAGGGGCGAATGCGCCCATCATCCGCCGCTAACTCCTCGGCTATCTCGCCGGTGCGATCGGTACTGGCATCGTTGACAATGATGATCTCGTAATTCCCGGCAGCCAGTGGCTCGAGGACGCGGGCAGCCGTCTCCACCGCTGCCCGGATATTCTCCTCTTCGTTATACATTGGGAAGGCGATGGAAACGCGGGGGGCCATGCCCGGTTGCTCAACCTTTCACTACTAAGATCACCTCAGGGGGGCCTCGGTCGAGAACCAAACACCCTCGGGACCGAAATACATATAGCGCTGTTCAGGCCCCAGGTGCAGGATTTGAATGACGGCGCTGCTGGGCAGTTTGACCAGCTCTGGCTCGGGTTGTACCCGAGCATCGGGATTGAGAAAGACTACGCTGGTTACGCTATCGTCCAATCGCACGGGGCTGGCAAAGGCCAGGCTGGGCCGCGGCGGCGACATCGTCTGCTGCAACAGATACCCCGCATACTCGGGCAGATAGTAGTGTACGGCATGATAGAACATCCGCAGGTCCGATTGGACGATGGCCGCTTCGGCGGGCCGATACTGTGCCTGGACATAGCCGATTACTGACTGAACCTGTCGGGCATATCGGGCACTTTCGGGGTGGGTGCGTAGGGCAAACACACCGATATTCAGTATAATGCCCAGAGCTACCACTACCGCCATGCAAACGGGCAGCGCCCGTGCCCTGCTACTGCTCAAGTCGGCGCATAACAGGTATATGCCTAGTCCGGCAAGCAAGCACAGGGCGGGCATGTAGATCAACACGTAGCTACGAGTGTCCATGTTGACCAGTAGGTGGAAGGCCATTATGGGCAGCAGCCACAATATCAGCAGTTGGATACGGTCGTCGGAACGGATAAGCTGCGGACGCAGTACCCGCCCCAGGGCGTACAGCAGCGGCAGCAGCCACGCCAATACCGACAGATGTGAGCGACCACCGAACAGGAGCTCCGACCAAACCCCGAGGCGGTGAGTGAGACGCTCCACCAGTGCCGCCGGTCCCTGGGAGGCGACGGCAAATACTGAAGAGTCGTAGATGACCTCAGTCCACTGCTCCTGGCTGCTGGCTTGATAAACGGAGTATCCGCCGGTCCACGACGAGACCCACCCGATCCAAACCACAGTCAAGATAGCGATGAGGACCATTCCCAGTACCAGCCTGGCGCAGCCGACCCGCCGCGAGAACCACAGCCACATCGGCGTGAAGAAGCTCAATATCTGCTGACGGAAGCCGCCCGCAATGCCTATTGCCAGTGCCGAGACGATGGTCCAGCGCGACGAAAGCGTCCGGGCACGATAGGCGGTCAGCGCCACCACGCTCCCCCAGAAGACCCCCGCAGGATACGACATCCAGGACACGCCGAAACGCCAGAAGTTACTATCGGTCATCAATAGCAACGCCGCCGCCAGCCCAACCCACGGCCCGAACAGCGCTGTGCCCAGCAGATACAGCGCGCCGCAGGCCAGCGCACTGAAGGCAATGGCCACGGCCACCAGGCTAAGGTTGGCGTCGCCGGTCAGCGTGTAGAGCGGCTTGGCGCAGAGGATGAAATAGGGGTAGCCGGGCGCATGGGGGTAGCCCCGGGCCATATCGAACTTCTCCAACGCAAAGGCATACTCCGCCCCGTCGGAGTGGGCTATCAGCGGGGGGACGAACGGCAGCCGGGTCGCTACTGTCAAGACCACGAGCACGCCGGCGATGGCCCAGTCACGTCCCCTGAAGCGAGCCTGGGCGGGAGGCAGTTTCTTGTCATTCGCCAAGGACGAAGTTGTGCTGATCTCTTCAGACATATTCGTTAGCTGGGCGCTGCCGCTCTGGAGGTATTAGCGCCAGAGGCAGTGAAACTATGAATAGTTGAATATTGACCGCTTGTGCGGCATTATCCTCCTCGCAGCCGAACTGGGGTGCAAACCATTATGAAGCTGGTTACCAGTGAACAGATGCGCAGCATTGATCGCCAGGCTATCGAAGAGCGTGGCATTCCCGGTGTAGTGCTGATGGAGAATGCTGGTCGAGCAGTAGCTGATGCTGCCGACGAGATGCTCGGCGAGATTGACGCTTTTGCCCGCGCGGCAGTGGTTTGTGGTCGGGGCAATAACGGTGGCGACGGGTTTGTAGCGACTCGGCACCTGGCTAACCGGGGCTGGGACGTTGACGTCTATCTGCTGGCTTCGAGCGACGATCTGACCGGCGATGCGGCTACCAACTGCCGGATCGCCCAACAGATGGGCCTGCCGATTGTCGAGAATCCTGAGCCTGAGGAGCTAGAAGCCGCGCTCGATTCGGCCGACCTGATTATTGACGCGATCCTGGGCACAGGCCTTAGCGGTGAGGTTGAGGGGATAGCGCGGGCGGCGATCGAAGCCATAAATGAGTCGCCGGCTTCGGTGCTGGCCGTGGATATGCCCTCAGGAGTCAGCAGCGATAGCGGCGCAGTGCTGGGGGAGGCGGTTCGTGCCGACCGGACGCTGACGTTCGGCCTGCCCAAAGTCGGCCACTACTGCTACCCGGGCCGGGATTGCTGCGGGGAGATCGAGGTTGTGGACATCTCGCTGCCGTGGGACCTGCTGACTGACCAGGCACTTACCACTAACCTGACCGAGGCGATGGACGCTTGGTTAATGCTGCCGTACCGGCGGCCGGAGATGCACAAGGGCGAGGCCGGGCGGCTGCTGATCGTGGCCGGCTCGGCGGGCATGAGCGGGGCGGCGGCGCTGGCTGGCCTGGCTGCCATGCGCGCCGGTGCTGGCCTGGTTACCCTGGCCGTACCTGAAAGCATCAACGATATCCTCGAGGTCAAGTGCACCGAGGTGATGACGCTGCCGCTGCCTGAGACCCCGCAGCGCAGCCTGGCATCGGCGGCGGCAGAGGGGATTCTGGCATTCGCTGAGAACTGCGACGCAGTGGCGCTGGGCCCCGGCCTCTCGCAGGCAACAGAGACGCGGCAGTTGCTCCGGGACTTGATCGAACAGATTCCGCTGCCCCTCGTGGTTGATGCCGACGGGTTGAATGCCTGCGTGGGCGCGACAGAGATGCTCACCGGTCGCTCGGCTCCGACCGTCATCACCCCGCATCCGGGCGAACTGTCCCGCCTGATTGGTCTGCCGGTGCCCGATATCCAGGCAGACCGTGTGGGTGTGGCCCGGCAAGCCGCTGAAGATCTTGGGTGTGTCACGGTGCTCAAAGGGGCGGGGACGGTGACAGCAGCACCGGACGGCCAGCTCTGGGTCAATCCCACGGGCAATCCGGGCATGGCTTCCGGCGGGGTTGGGGACGTGCTCACTGGCGTCATCGCGGCACTGCTGGCCGGCGAAGCCGATGGCCTCGACGCGGCGGTCAGCGGTGTTTTCTACCACGGTCTGGCTGGTGACCTAGCCGCCGAATCTTGTGGGGAACGCAGTCTTATTGCCTCCGACCTGCTCGAGCAGTTGCCCGACGCTTTCCTAACCCTGGAATAGCGCCTTTGTCGCCTGGCGCGGTCGCTAGCGTATGCCCTTAAGCACAGCCTCCAGGTTGGTGAGCACCTGCTGCTCGACCGCGTGGACCTCGGCCAGCACCTGGATATTCTCCCGCACGGCTTCCGTGAGTGTCAGCGCGGCCAACTTGTCCCGTGCGAACGGTTGCCATTGCGTTTCCAGCATGGCTGCCTCGCTGCGTAGCAGCACCGCTGACTCGGCAATAATATCGGCCTCAGCAGCGGGGAAGCTACTGCTCACCCGGCGGAGGAAATCAGCGGCGGCCCGGCGCGCGCCGATATAGCTGAGGCGTGGTAGCTCTTCCCACGCCGCCAGCGCCGCCAGTCGGACACCATCATCTTGGGCCTCTGCCGCTGCCAGCTCCTGGGTCAGGTACTGGATGCCCCCCAGGCCGGGGCAGAGCGTAGTCTCTGATTCGGCATTGGTCGCCGTTAGGATCTCCACCGCGTTGGCCATCGCCCACAGCGCGGTCTGCTGAAGCGACAGAGCCTTGGCCGGTGGCCCGATGACAATCAGTGGGTATTTGACCTCGCCTACTGCGGCGCCCACCGGCTCGAGCGTCGCCCGTGCGCCCTGCCACCTGGCGTCGAGGTCCTCCGCTGGCAGCTCCATCTCGCCGAACGGTGGGACTGTCAGACGGCAGAGCACCACGTCGTCCACAACGATGAACTCCGTGGCTGCCGCCCACAGCGGTTCCTGCAGGCCACTGCCGCTGCTGCCCGGCACCGGTATGTGCAACGGCAACAGACAGACATTGCCCGCATCCAGCGCCTCGCGAAGCTTATTGAAGGCAACGGCCCGGCTGAGCCGTAGGTTCACCGCCACTTCGCAGCCAAGCACCTCGGGGGCAGCAACGATGGGATTCTGGCTAAACGGCTGCCCCGGCCATGCCCCCGGGTCTGCTGGGTCGTAGACGAAGGCGAAGGCATCGCCGCTCAGGCCGGCCACGAACTGGGGTGCCGTCAGCGGATGACTGGTTACGCCGTCCTCGGCTGCCCGGGCCGTAATCGTCTGCAACGCTACGGCCAGCGCCGACAGGTGATCTGCGCTGCTGGGGGAGAGGCGGATGCCCTCGAAGTGCGCACCGCCCAGCCGGACGTTATCCAGAAGAGTGCCCCATAGCAGCATGTTCTGGAACGACGCGCCTGACAGGTCGCTGTTGCGCAGAACCGCGCCCGACAGATCACAGCCACAGAAGCTCGCGCCGCGGGCGTTGGTGTTGGTGATCTCGGCCCCACGCAGGTCAACACCCAGAAACTCGGCACCGCGCAGATCGGCCTCGGTCCACTTGGTTGAGTCGAGACTGATTTGCTTGAACTCGAACCCGGCCAGTTGGGCTTGGGCAAAGTCCCTTCCGACCAGGCTCTCGCCGGCGGCCAGCATCTCTTCGACCTGTTCGGCGTTGACTGGTTCCTGAGCAACCAGCGGTGCGACAGGAGCAGTGATGAGCCATACGGCAAGCGCCAGGCAAATGGTCGGTGTAGTGGGACTGCGAAGTGGCGAAGCTGGTGGCATTGCTCTCACCTTCCGTAGCTGCGAAGTTTGCTGCAACTTTGGGTACAGCGGGTACAGCTATGATTGTATAATGGGGGCGAAACTTTGTCAAGCCCGTCCCACCGGTGTCAGGAACCTCGGCTCTGTGGTACTCAAGCAGGATTTTCCACGGCCCGTCGCGAATAGGATAGCAGCTTGTGCCCTTGAGTCAGCGCATGAAAGCCTGCGCGAGACGCGGCAGCTCATGCAGGAGATTTGATCAGATCATCCTGGGCTGGCCGATTGAGTAACCGGAGCACTCTGTCTCTGTGAGGCGATAGTGCCAAAGGAAAGTGACGGTAGGACAGGCGTCTCGCCTGTCCACGAGGAAGTTGCCGGTAATAGCAGTGCGGCGCGCGAAGAGTCTACTGTGCCGCCTGTGACACCGCAACTGCGGCGCCGACGAAGACACTTGCCGCACTGGGAGCAGGCAGGCGGAACATACTCCATCACCTTCCGGCTGCAGCAAGGTCAGTTGACTGAAGACGAACGGCAGATAGTTCTTTCCAGTTGTCTTTACTGGGATAGGAGTAAATGGCGTGTTCGCGGTGTTGTGGTGATGCCCGATCATGTGCATATACTCGCCCAGCCATTGCCTACTCCAAGCCGGGCAGACGAGACGCCTGTCCTACCGCGACAATACTACTCGCTAGCGGAAATACTGCATAGTATCAAGAGCTATACGGCCCATGCCATAAACCAGAGACGCGGCGCAGTGGGATCGCTCTGGGCTGAGGAGAGTTTTGATCGCATCGTTCGCGACCAGGGTGAGTTCGAAGAGAAACTGCGTTATATGCTTAACAATCCGGTCAGAGCGGGGCTAGTGGAGGATGGTTTCCAATATCAGTACCTGTGGTGCGAGGGACTAGAAGAGAGGTAAAGAGTTGACGGAGTGCCGACAGGCGAGACGCCTGTCGTACCGAACGAAGCTAGGAGAGGCGAGCTGCCTCTCGCACCAAATGAACGCTCGACAGGCGGGACGCCTGTCGTACCGAAACTTGGGGGGATAGAGGTTCAATGGCCAAACCACTAGTGAGCGACCTGAACGTCGGCGATGACATCGCTGCGCCGTTTGTGATCAAGGAGATGAACCTGGCGCCGTTTCGCAACAAGTCTGGCAAGTATCTCAACCTCGTGCTGGGCGACCGCAGTGGGCAGATCACCGCCCGGATGTGGGACAACGCCGAGCCGGCGGCCGCCAAGCTGCAGGTCGGGCAGGTGGTAGCGGTCAAGGGGCATGTGGAGGAGTACCAGGGCCAGCCGCAGATCATTGTGCGGACGCTGAAGCCCTGCTCGCCCGATGAGTATGATCCCGACGACTTCGTGCCGTCCAGCCAGCGCAGCGAAGAGGAGATGCTGGAGCAGCTCCACGCGAATATCGCCGAGGTTGACAACGAACACTTGCGCGCGTTGCTCGAAGAGATCTTCGGCGATGAGGAGCTGCTGGCCCGCTTTGCCACGGCCCCCGGCGGTAAGAGTCTTCACCACGCCTATCGCGGCGGGCTGCTCGAGCATACGCTCAACGTGGTGGAGCTGGTGAAGAAGGCTCAGGAGCTGCATCTGCAGTTGGATCGGGATATGCTGATTGCGGCGGGTCTGCTGCACGATCTGGGCAAGGTGTACGAACTTGAAGGTGAGCTGGCCTACGAGTACAGCGACGTGGGTGGCTTCGTGGGGCATGTGGTGTTGACCGACCGGCTGGTTACTGATAAGATTGCTCAGGTGCCCCAGTTCCCCCTGGGCCTGGCCGATCTACTGTGCCACGCGCTGCTCAGCCACCACGGCCAGCGGGAATGGGGTGCGCCGGTCGTGCCGGCGACGCCGGAGGCCTGCGCGCTGCACTATGCCGACAACCTGGATGCGCGTGTGCAGGGCTTCCAGAGCATCATTGACCAATACCAGGACCAGTCGGATCGCTGGTCACGGTATCATCCGTACTTCGAGCGGCGCATCTTTGTGGGTTCCAACCAGGCCCCAGACGAAAGCCAGAGTTGATAAGGGAGCCGGGGAGCGGTAAGTGAACCTTGCTGATGGAGATACGTCTACGACTATGTCCGAGGGTGCAGCCAGAGCCGGAGACGTTCCGGCGCTGGTGGAACTGGCGAAACAGGGCGACGATGAGGCCTTCGGGATACTGGTTGACGAGTATAAAGGCAAGATCTATAACTACGTATCTCGGATGCTGCACGACCCAACCGAAGCGGAGGACGTTGCCCAGGAGGTCTTCATTCGCGCTTATGAGAATCTAATGGGATTCCGGGGCGCGGCGAGCTTCCAGACATGGCTGTATCGGATCGCCAGTAACTTGGCAATTGACGCGGCGCGGGCGCGCAACCGGCGCGATGTGGGCGCCTTCTCGCTGGACAGACCGGTGGCAACTGATGATGGACAACTCGAGCGAGAACTGCCTACTGGGGAGCGCGGGCCGGACGGCCAGGTAGAAAGCACTGAGCTGCAAGAGATTGTTGCTGAAGCGCTCACTGAGCTGTCGCCCAAGCTTAGAATGGTCATTAGCTTGTTCGATATCGAGGGGCTGAGTTACCGGGAGATTGCTGATGTTCTGGGTTGTCCGGTAGGGACGGTGAAGAGTCGCTTGTTCAACGCGCGCAATCAGTTGCGGCAGATACTGGCAAGCAGGATAGACATTGAGGATTTGAGGACGGAGTGAAGCTGGCAGGTAGGATGACAATGCACCAAGGAGTGTGCCACAGATGCGGTGCGCGAAGCTGCGCAATATAATCGTCGTCGTTCCAGCCGAGCAGCGGTCGGAGCGGCTACAGCGGTCCGTCGAGCAGCACCTACGGCAGTGCCCGGAATGTGCCCGGTACGCCCGGCAGATGGCGGCGCTTGCCGATTCGCTGCGGGCGTTGCCTGCTTCACAAGTTCCTGAGGACTTCACGGCTATGGTCAAGAGCCGGGTACAGGCCCGCCGGCGCAAGCCCAAGGTCGCCTGGCTGGCGCGCGTCTTCGGTGTAGAGCGAGCGGCGGCCCCGGCGATCTCGCCGCGATTGGCATGGGGTACAGCATCGGCTCTCGCAATTGTCCTGGCCGTTGGCCTATTCGTTGGTACGCCGCGAGGTACTGTCGGTCCGCCGACAAATGGGGCGGTGATTGCGCACAACGGCACCGCTGGCGAAGTGACCTTGCCGGTAATGGACGAGATGGAACTGTGGCATCGGCGGTATAGCGAGAGCTTTGCCGTGACTGATGACCCAGGAATGAATCTCGTCTCGTACTCGCCGGATGAGTGGTAGGAGCCATTGGTGATGTACCAATTTCGGGGCAATACATCGGCATCGGTTCTCCGGTGGGCCACGCTATTTGGCCTGGTTGTGGTAGCCGGCCTGGCCTCGCTGGCCTGGGCAGACGGCGACTGGGCCTGGCGCGTAGTGAGGCGCAGCATGGAGGCCGCCCGGGAGGTGCCCCACGAGGGCTTCCGCGATGTTGTGGTCTTTCGCGATGGGCAGAAGGTGGCCGGCTTTCGTCAGAAGGTATCCCGGGATCGGACCGGCCGCACGCGAGTGGTGGTGCTTGAACCTCCGGACCGCAAAGGGCGGCTCGAGGTATGCGACGGCAAGACGCGCTGGGAGTACTACCCGCAGGCCAACAAGGTAATAATCGGCCACGTCCGTCCTCCCAGGCGCTGGGGGCCAGAGCCTGGGGCGGACAACCGGCCAGGCCCTCAGCGGCCGCCGTTGAATGCCAAGTACCTCGGCGACGGACACATCGCCAGTCGGACCGCTCACATCATTGAGTTGACTAACCGCGCTGGCCAACCGGTGCGCAAGCTGTGGGTGGACGGCGAGAAGTTCGTCCAGCTCAAAGTACAGCGCTTTGACCTGCGTGGCAACATCGCCTACTCTGCCTACTTCACCACCATCAACTACAGCCCGCAGTTCGCCCCGCACATGTTTTCGTTCAGTCCTCCGCCTGACTGTAAGATCGTGCGCTTGCCGGAGGAGCTACCCCGCATAGCGCTGGCCGAGGCCGAGCGGCAGGCCGGTTTCGCGGCCAAGCTGCCTCCCTACTTGCCGGTAGGCTTCGAACTCGAGCGCAGTCGCGTGGCAGTGCCGCGGATCAAAAAACACCTGGTCCTGTGGCTGCCGTTCTCCAACGGCGTGGACCGGTTCTCCCTGTTCCAGGGGCCACGTGCGTTGAAAGTCCACCCCAGGCACGGCAAGCGAAGCGAGAGCTGGCTGGTAGGAGACTACTGCTTTGTGCTGACGGGCTCGCTTCCCCCAGAAGAAGTGCGCAAGATCAAGGCCTCGATGCAGAAATAGCCCCTCGGGTACCCTCCGAACGAACTCAGCGTGCGCAGTGCCTTGCATATCAGTGTCGAGATATAGCTTTTCGCCCTCGACATTGCGGGATGCTGGCGCTGGAAATTTTCCTGTTGTTTAGAGCTGAGGAGGAGGAATTGAGTAGCAAGCGACGAACTTATTCCTCGTATTGGTGTGCCTAAAACAAAGGTTAATCAATAAATCTACATAATTTGTTAAAGTTTTGTCACAAACCGCCGATAGATTAACACGAAATAACATTTGGTGGGGCAAGACTGGAGTACAAAGATGAGAATTGATCCGAAAAGGTTATCAGAAGTGGCTCGCAAGACGGTGGAGAGTATAGAAAGTGAGCGGGTCGAGCCAGCCGGTGCAACCGCCGGACAGCCTGTCGGCCCCGCGCAGGCCGACCAGGCCACTCTCAGTCAGGGTGCGGCAGAGGTCCAGCGTGCCCAGCAGGCCCTCGGCGAGGTGCCCGAAGTGCGCCAGGAAAAGGTGGCTGAAGCCAAGCGGAAGATCGTCGAGGGTACCCTCGAGATTGACAGCGAACAGATCGCCCGCAATATCATCGAGGGCGGCGTGTAGACGGTCCTCGCACATAGCTTAGACATAAACAAGCGGCTGGCCCCGACTATTTCGGAGCCAGCCGCTTCCTTTTGTGCTCAGGGCCCCGGCCGTGATGAGCGGAACCGCTGTCTAGCCTTGTTCTGCCTTCTGCTTCAGCGCAGCCAGCATTGCGTCAATATTCTGCTGCATCTTCTTACGAAGCAGGTTCTTGATGAGCGCCCCGATCAGCGGAATGTTATATTCGTACTCAACCTCGATGTGAACCCTCGTCCCTTCGGGCACTTCGCTGAACTCCCAGCGCCCTCGGTACTCGCTGAAGTCGCCCTCCAGTTGCGCGAAGGTGCACAGGTGGGCGTCGTCGTCCCAGTAGTCTTCTTCTGTCCACTCGATGGTGCGATTGAACTCCTTGATTACGCCGATCCAGCGGCTGACCCGGCGGGGCAGGTCGTCTTCCAGAATCTCCACGCTCTGGACATCGGCCATGAACTCGGGGAAGCGCTCGATGTCCTGGGCCAGCGCATAGACCTCAGCCGCCGGACGCTCAATGATAATTTCACTCTCTACCGTCGGCATCAAGCAGTACTCCTTGTTTGGATAGCGTTTAGTCGCTGCTGGCGAGTACTTCAGCAGGACCAGATCAAGTTCTCTGAGATCGGACTGCCGATGGCCTTTTTGTGTGGCAGGCTGTGCTTACAATGCGATGAGCTTGATCCCCGTCAGCTCGCAGAACGCCAATAAGTCCTCGTACAGATGCTCGCCATAGCCCAGTATGGCATACTCGTTGCTGTATTCTTCAATGAGCCGCTCAATGTCACAGTGCGCCGTCACAAATGCGTGAGGCCAGAAGGGAATGCCGCACTCTTCTCGTCGTGCCTTGATCTGATCAGCAGCGGGTTCGAAGACGGAACACCGTGCGAGAATCATTTCGAATTCCCCGTTGTTACGTGCCAGCCGGGCTAGCACTCCTTTCCCAGGCTTGCAGACCAGGTCTACCGATAGGCCGCCGGCTTCTCCCTCAGTTGGGATGCCATGCTCGGCAAACTTGGCCGGGCCGACAGCACCGGCCAGGGAAGGTGGGCAGGCACCGTCCCCAATGATCTTGATTTCATTGTTTGATCTGTCGACATGCTGGAGATCGCCGTAGTACACTGGCTCTGCACTCAGGTCCGTGAGTAGCTTCACGGTTAGGAGCGTGTTGAAATCGCCAAGCGTCGAAGTGGCTACGCGGTCGTCAAGCATCATGCTCTGCGCGAAACATGTTGCGCTGTAATCATCCCCCAACCCCGGGAAGGATTGAATGGTATAGAAATCCCAGTTCTCTTTGCGCAGAATCTTCTTAATGGCAAGATACAGCCGAATCGAGCGGGCCGCCGTTTCGCCTTCGGGTATGGGCTCGCTGAACAGGGGCTGGATCTCGGTACAAGCCTTCTCGACCTCCTTGTCCGAGATATTGCGTGCCGTCTGGAGCAATTCGGCTGTGTCGCGCGAGTCAATATCCACTCCGAAGATTCTCATCCATTGCGATGGGTCGGCCACACCGCAGGTTTGGCCCATGCCCCGGCCCCCGAACGTGCCTATCGTGCTCATGTTGAGCCTGTTCGTCAGGTTGGCTGCCCGGCAGTATGACACGATACGTCTGATGTCTCCGGAGTCGTCGTATTGGCCATAAACGGAACGATGTGCTATACCCACCTCCTTGAGCGCTCCGTGCATCACCAGCCCACCGACCGGACGCCAGCCCTGTGATCCCGGGTGGGTCCATATCACTATGCCTTTACCGGTAAATGCGAAATCGCGTATGGCAGCGATCATGTGAGCGGCCCACACCCAGGTGCCTGAAAACAATATCACCGCGTCCACCTCGTCCATCTTCTTGAACTTGCCGAGACATTCTCTGGCTTCCTGTTTGGACGCGATGATCAAACCGTGTTCGACGAGCTCCAATCCGGCATGCTGAAGGGCCTGCTTCGCGTTGGCAATGAGTTCATCATCAATGAAAGGTGTCCCCATCGGATCCCGCAGGCCGTCCTTATGTACTCCGTACACAATGAATCCTACCTTGGGCGTGATCATTTCATACTCACCATTCCTTCTTATTGGTGTGGAACTTCCTACATCCTTCGTGGCCACGTTTTGCATTCTGTCTTTCCTGTACCAATACCTCCTGCTGTGGATCATTTGGATAGGAATACCCGAGATTAGAACGCTTCTGACGAAGATTCTGCCTCGAATTGAGAAGTACGACAGCTATTGGGCCTACGGCAGACACGCTCCCCCCCGGGCATGGGCAAAACCAGGGATGATTGGCCGCCGTGGTTCATGGTCATCCGGCGCCGGTGAGCAGGATGGGGGTAGACATGGCCGAGAATGCTGACGCCCACTTCGGTAGTCTCGGTGCTGGCAAAATTTCCGCCAATTTCCCCGTCCAGCAGGCCCAGGTAGCAATGACACTACACGCCTTCCAGAGACTGGTCCAGCGTCATTTGGATCGTGTCCACCCAGCACACGTCTCGGACCGTCGTAGCCTCCGGTGAGAAGTAGTGCGCCAGAAGACCGGCTTCGGCTTCCCATATCATGTGCCCCGTCTCCTGCACTGGCCGAAAGCCGAAGCTGTAGTAAATATGGTACGCCGGGCCGTCGTAGCTGGCGCCCAGTGTCATTCCTCGACCGCCGCGCTCCACGAAGTCCCGGGTGAGCACCTCCATAATCGCTGAGCAGATGCCCTTGCGTCGGTGTTCCACAGCAGTGAAGACGTGGCCCAGAATGCCGACGCTGGCTTCGACCGCCTCGATGGTCATTATGTTGCCGACGATTTCCTTGCCCGACATCGCCAGGTAGAAGTAGCTTTGGATGCCCTCGAGCTGCTGCCCGAGTATTAGCCTGTTGGCCTCCACCCACGGCTCGCCCTTATGCTGGAGGAAGTCCAGTATGGGCTGCTTCCACTCTGGATCGGGCGCGTCTACCCGCATGATTTGCATCGTCTCCCCCGACTTCACGGTTACGTTGCCCATCTCTTTGGTCATATAGTCATCCTTTAGCGCTTATCGCTTGCTGCGTTAGTCTGCATATCAAACAGGCTTACCACGCCGTGGAGATGGCCGGGTGCTTCTTGCAGGCCCAGGTCAACCTGGCTGCCAGCTTGCTGGAGGGCGCTATATGTCATCCGGTCGGGATCGTAGCGTTGGACGCGGGTCTCAATCAGCCACACTCGGTCGAATCGGCTGAGTCGCTGGATCAATCCAGGCAGCTTGTCGGGGGCCAGCGTGACCTCCGGGGACAGGGCGCGATGCCGGGTGATATCGAAGTCAGCAGGCACGCCGGTTACTGTACCCGGACCCCGGTGGTGGTACAGCCCCTGTAGGTGTACGTAGGGCGGTGCGATAGCTATCACGTCGCCGGGCTGCTCGCGCTCGCCGATGAAACCCATTATTTCAGCCCAATCAACTTGGTGAGCGGCGTTGTAGTAGCGCAGCCCGTGGCCAGCTACCATCGCCACCGTCAGGGCCGCCACCGCCAGGGCCCACCCGGCCCGCCGCCGCCCGTGCGCCAGCGCCAGTGCAACCAGGGCATAAAGCGCGGGCACCACCGAGGTGTAATAGGCACTGGTCATCAGCAGCGTGCGGTTGGCGATGCTGGCGCCCGACCACAGCAGCCACCCCGGAAAGGCTACCATTGTCAGGAGCAGGGCATACTGGCCCAACCTGCGGCCGTCAATCCGGACGCCGCGTCGAGCCGCGCTGATGATGATGCCCGCCACCGCGAGCAAGGCAATCAGAGCGACTAGCTCCATCCAGATGTGGTGATGAAAGCCGACCAGCACGCCGCTGCCACTTTGGACCGAGCGGCGAATTCCCCACTGAATCAGGTGCGGCCAGGGGTCAGGGTGGTAGCGATATGCGGCCCAGATTTGGGCCGACTTGATACCCCCGACTATTGGGGGGAATGCCACGGCGATCAGCGCGAGGAAGACTAGCAGGCCCAGCGCCAACTGGCGCAAATGGCGCCGAAACAGCCACAGCATAGCTAGGCCCAGTCCCAGCCCAACCTGGAGACCGCTATAGCTACAGTACAGACCGCCGATGACCACCAGCGCTGCCCCCAGCCAGGCTGTCCAGTCCCGCCGGCGGTGGGCGTATGCTAGGACCAGCAAGGCCAAAGCCCCAAACAGGAACGTCATTGAGTAGTTGCGGGCCTCGTCGAGTCGGCAGACAAAGGGGCTGACCGTCATCAGACAGGCCGTGACCCAGGCGGTCCTTTCGCTGACCAGCCGCCGCATGGCGAAGAAGGCGATTATGATCGCCACTGCGATCACTAAGTGCGACAGAATCCGGATGGACAACAGTGAGTCGCCAAAGACTGCCCGCCACAGGTGCAGCAGAACGTAGTAACCCGGGGGGTGAGCGTCGACTTCGAAGGAGATCCGCCAGATCTGGGCTATTGATTGCTGGGCCATCGCTACCGAGTAAGCCTCGTCGGCCCACATCGGCCGGATCTGGGGCAGCGGCAGGCGCAGCCCCACAAAGACAATGAGGAGCAAGGTGATCGCGAGCCACGGAGAGCATTTGCTGGCGGCGGAGGTTGGAGGAAGAGACGTCTCTGGCAGTTGCTGGGATCGTTTATTCATCAAGGGCCAACTAATGCTGTATCTCGACTGCCCAGTTGTGCACCCGCTTGTGGTAAATCCCGTTTATTAGCCAGACTATGGGCTCCAAACGGCGGGCAGTTCGCTTGACTATGCTGTGCCAAGAGTAGAAATGCTGGTAGATCCACTCGAAGCCCGCTTCAAGCTTTTCTATGCTCATGCCTTGCGGCCGGAAAGTAACATGCGACCCACCATACTTACTCCAGTCGCGCTCAAATAACCTTCTTTCTCTGTGCATTTGTTCGTAGAACTTGGTGCCAGGTAACGGCGTGAGGATGGAAAACTGGCCGATGTCAATCTGGGCGGCCTCGGCGAATTCAGCCGTGCGCTCAAAGACATCCGGGTCATCGCCATCGAGCCCGAACATAAAACTGCCAATTACCGCGATGCCGTTGTCGTGTAGCCGCTGTACCAGCTCTTTGTATTTGTCCACCACGTTGAATTTCTTGCCGATTTTGGCGAGCTGCTCCGGGAAGATACTCTCCATGCCGACAAACAAGGCTCGGCAACCAGCCTTTGCTGCCTTAGTGATCAGTTCGGGCCTTTTGAGCATGGTAGTGGAGGCCTGGGTCAGGAAGGTGGTTTTGAGATCGGCTAGCCTCTCAAAAAGCATTTCAGCATATCCCGGGCAGCCCATTATGTTATCGTCTACTAGAATCAGGGGCTTACCCCTCAGAGCCGCTGCTTCGGCCACGACGTTTTCCACGGGTCGGGTTCGATAGGTGCGTCCAAAGAAGTTTGAGACCGTGCAGAAAGAGCATGCAAAGGGGCACCCGCGAGTGGCCTGGAGAGTATACTTGGCTATGTACTTGTTGATGTCCACCACGTCGCGTCGAGCCGGTGGAATCGTGGTGGCGTCGGGATAGTACTCGTGGCGGTAAACTGGCTGGAGCTGCCCTTGCTCAAAATCGGCCAGCACCTGAGGCCACAGTTCCTCTGCCTCGCCGACGACTACGGCATCAACGTGCTGCAGCGCTTCCTGGGGCAGCGCCGACGCATGCATGCCTCCCATGACTGTGGGCACGCCCTGCGCGCTGAAACGATCGGCTATCTGATACGCGCGGGGCGCACCAGCGGTCATCGCAGTCAGGCCGATCAGGTCCGGATGGATGCTGAAATCCACTGACCCGGCACTCTCGTCAATGATGGTAACATTGTGTTTTTCGGGAGTGAGCGCAGCCACCGTCATCAAGCCCAGTGGGGGGAACAGAGGCTTAGGCAAGTGCTTAGAGGGATTGCGATATAGGGAGGCTTCTGGGTTAATCAGGCAGATCTCCATTGTACTTGCTCCTCGGGTCTTTCTCGCCGTAGGCACCGCCGTAGCAGCCCACGCATTTCAGATTGCATCCTGCCAGCGGCGAGGTGACCACGAACGAAGGCGGAAACAGGCCGTACTCCCTGGGGTAACGGCTCTTTGTCCCCGGTCTACCGGCCTCCGTTTGACCTCATCGCCCACTCGAACCATGAATATGCCTG